>JAXWVI010000091.1:0-6280 GCA_037245165.1 bacterium | reverse complement strand
CGAGCTCTTCTTCGACGAATCTGACTGAGTGTAGATTCCACGGTTTTCAGGCTCGATAGAGATCGGTCGGAATTTGTTTGATGGATTCGTCAGTAAGTGCATCAAAGTCGACCGTGCCAGAGAAAGCGATTTTTCCCGTCTTTACCTCTTCTGCACGTGCGTTGCTCGCTTCACGTTGACGTTTTGCAATAGTGTCGAGTCCCGTGTTCATGTATCCGTTGCGGCGAACTTCGCCTGAATTGAACAATGAAAGTGTCGCGACTGCCTTGAAGCGCTTGTCGGATTTGGCTGCGTTGAGCGTATAGCCGCCACCGCCGCAGATGCCGAAGACACCAAGACGTTCAGAATTGACGCCTGGATAATTCGAGATGAAGTCAGCCATGCCATGAATGTCTTCTGTACGGAATTGCGGTTTGTCGGTGTGACGCGGCTGTCCTTCGCTTGCGCCTTGATAGGCGGCATCAGCTGCAATGGTTACATAACCGAGTTCAGCCAGTCGTTGTGCATACAGGCCAGCAACTTGCTCTTTAACGCCACCGTTGGGGTGCGCTACGACAACGGCAGGAAACGTTTTTTGGGTATCATAACCAACAGGCGTGTAGACATTGGCAGCAATTTTGAGCCCGTTGAGCTTGTAGCTAACTGGATGAATATTGACGTGTCCAGTTTCATTGGTAGTAACTGCACCGCGGTAAACAAGTCCGAAAGGATTGGGCGCGGGTACATCGCCAGATGCGATTGCGCCAGCGGCGATGCCCATGCAAGCGGTCGTTGCAATTGCTGAAGCAACAGAACTTGTCATAGTAGAGCTCCTGTTTAAATTGTGTTTGGTGAAGAATCCGTCACCTTCTAACTTTAAGAACGTTTTCTACGCTGTCTCGAGCAAGCTTTCCAGCTTCGTTGCCGATTTGCTTTTGAACAATGTTCGCAAACGATTTGAGCTCATCCGATACAAATCCGATGTTGAGGCAGACATTGAGGTGCGAGCGCAACTGTTTGGGCGCAGGCAAAGCCGAAAGGGCTGCAAGTGTTGCGAGTTCCCGCTCACGCCAAGTGAGCAGATCGTTTGTAAAAATTTCGCCGAATAAATGCTCCTTGAGATAGGTGTCAATGTTGGGCGAGAAGTCATAAACAGGACTTGAAGCGGGCTGTCCTATCAATGCAGTTTGTGTTTTGGTGCCGATCTCCCTGATCGACTCGCCTTTTTTCATTGGCGAAGCTTCGCGTCCTTTGACATCCTCAATACCAGCCTTACGGCGCTCTTGAAGTAAATCTACGAAAACGCCCAGTCCAGTTAGGCTACGCGGGAATCCAGCGTATGCATACATTTGTTCAAGAACACTTCGAATTTCATTGACGGTCAGCCCTTTTTCAAGTCCGCTCTTGAGTGCGACTTTGAGCGCTGTCTCATTGCCGTTGGCAGCAAAAGCAGCGATCGGCACAATACTTTCCTCTCGATCCGTCAGAGTAGCTTGAGCCGAGGTGGCAAGTCCCGCAATGCATGTAGCCGTACATATGGTTTTTGCAAGTTTCACCATGATTACGCCTCCTTGTACTTTCAATATTAAAAAATAGTCTTTGTATGTTTTTGGTTAGCAGTTCAAACTTTTTGCCAATTTCTACCTTTCATTCATTGTTTTGAATTCTTGATCTGAAGCCTAAAAAAATCAGCAGCATGATCTACCCAACCTTGCGCAGTGGTTTGTGAGCCAAGGCCAAATCCATGTGGTAGACCAGGGAAACGCATATACTTTGTTTCGATGCCCATTGCCTCCAGGGAGCGCATGCGTCTGTCGACAACTGTGATTGGAGCAATGCGATCGGCTGTTCCCTGTACCATAAAAGTCGGAGGATCATCACGGGAAACTTCGTCGTAACCGGTGTATGCCATCAAGACGGCCGTTGCTTTGGGAAACCGAGGGTACCCCCACGCGCTCAATCCAGTCTTTCCCATGAGTGCAGCCATGCGTGCTCCGGCTGAACTCCCCATCAGCGCATAAACCGATGGATTCACTCCTAAATCATCGGCGTGCGTAAGAATGTAATGGAGTCCTTCGGCCATGTCGCTCATTGCTGACTGTCCCCATCCCGAAATGCGATACTGCAATACAAAGGCATTGAACCCATGACGGTTCATTGCTTCTGCATAAGGGAAACCCTCGTGAATTGAACCGACATACGCAAAACCACCGCCTGCAGCGATCAGTACGAACGGAGCATTCTTGTCACAAGGGTAAAAAAGAAGACCAGCATCTGAATGACTAAGAGGTATCCAGATCTTCTGTCGCGATTTTGAGCGTTGCTTGAGGCGATTGAGAATTGAACACGCCTCTTGAACGTCAATATGTGTGTTATAAGGTAACAAATGCGACAAATTTGATAGTTTTATCGCTCGTTCCTTCGAACCGAGTCGACGGGTCGGTGAAAGTAGTTCAAGCGGAAGCAAATAAGAGGCGAAGGGCGCGAAAAGCGGTTCATCAAGAACATCACCGATCGTCGACTGCGGTGTAAATGCGAATTTGTCGTCTCGTGATTGCGCAATTGGCATGAAAAAAGAGAACGGCACCGCAACTAAGCCCATCATCAGGTGCCGTTTTGAATAAAGTTTCTCGGTCATAGTGAACCCAGTGGAGATTCAAACTTGGGGGCAATCCGTTTAGTCGACTGTGGCATCGGTAAATCGGCTGTTGTAACGATCGCACTGAATAGGTAGCGCATCAAGCATACTGCTGAGATCTGACATTTCTTGGGCTGTAAATGTCAGCTTGGTCGCGCCGATATTTTCTTGCAGACGATGTAGTTTGGTTGTGCCGGGAATCGGAACGCTCCAGGGATGGCGGGCAAGCACCCACGCCAAAGCAATTTGGGAAGGTGTGGCGTTTTTCGATTCAGCCATCCGACGAATGAAATCAATGATGCCCTGGTGTGCTTTGATGTTTTCAGGATAAAACAGAGGTAAGTTGCGACGAAAATCGGTGGCTACCAACTTTTCGTTCGGACTGATTGTGCCAGTTAAAAATCCTCTTCCCAAGGGACTGTAGGGAACAAAACCAATGTTGTGCCGTTCTAGAACATCAAACACGCCATTTTTTTCCGATTCTCTGAAGATCATCGAAAATTCATTTTCAACGGCGGAGAGTGGACAAACGGATTGTGCACGCTCGATTGTTTTAGGCCCGACTTCAGACAAGCCCCAGCCGCGGATTTTGCCTTCTGCAATGAATTCGCTCATGGTCTGCGCGACGTCTTCAACGGGCACCTTGGGGTCAACGCGATGCAGATAGTAAAGATCGATATGATCTGTATGCAGGCGTTTTAATGATCCTTCGAGAGATTTGCGAAGAGTTTGGGCACTTGCGTCCAAAATCAGATTGTCGTTGGTAGCAAAAGCAATGCCGCACTTGGTGGCGATGTTTACTTTGTCACGAATACCTAGCAGAGCTTTGCCGACGAGCTCTTCATTGATGTAGGGACCGTAGCTTTCGGCCGTATCAAATAGCGTCACTCCAAAGTCTACAGCTTTGTGAATTAGCTCGATCATGTCTTTTTCTGGAGAAGGACGACCATAGCCGAAATTCATGCTCATACAACCCAAGCCAATCTCTGAAACAGTGATGCCGCTTTGCCCGAGAGTACGTTGTTTCATCGTGTTTTTTCTCTTATGCCTCTAACAGCAGAAATAAAACCATGAAGATCTATTCACTTGTTTTGCTAGTTCGAATTTCGCTTAATGTTCGAGATGTCTCGAGCACATCCACTCAATAATGCTTGGATCACGATGCGAAAAGAACTGACTGCTATTGGTATCGAGTGCAGCAATCTGTTTCATATCCTCTTCCGTCAGTTCAAAGTCATAAATGTTGAGGTTTTCAGTCATGCGTTCGGGACGAACCGTCTTGGCGATCACAATGGCACCTAACTGATAAACGTAACGCAACACGATCTGTCCTACGGTGCGTTCGTGATGCATTGCAATATTCTTAAGCGTTGGATTGTCAAAAAGATTGTTCCTGCCTTCGGCGAAGGGCGCCCAGGCTTCTGGCATTACTCCATACTTGTTCAAGATCGAAAGGGCTTCCTTTTGTTGATAAAAAGGATTGATCTCGATTTGATTGACGTGCGGGTGGATCGCATTGTGATGAACAAAATCAACGAAACGATCTGGTGCAAAGTTGCTGACGCCGATGGCTCGCAGAACTTTGCTTTGATATAAGTTCTCCATTGTTCGCCAAGCGCCGTAGACATCACCTACTGGTTGATGAATCAAATAAAGATCGAGATAGTCAAGTCCTAGAAGATCTAGAGAGCGATCAATGGCGCGGCGCGCCCCTTCTTCGCTGGCGTCCTCTACCCACAATTTCGTAGTAATAAATAGTTCACTGCGGTCAATACCACTCGCTTTGATTGCATTTCCAACAGCGAGTTCGTTGCCATATGAAGCCGCAGTATCAATCGCACGGTATCCGACGGCAATGGCGGACTCGACTGCTTTCTGACATTCGATTGCATCCTGAATTTGATAGACTCCAAAAACAGATGCAGGCATCCGTACGCCGTTGGAAAGTGTAACATTAGGAATATTAGTCATCTTCATCTTCATTTTCATCAACAAAAAAGGTCATAGCACGCTTCTGACCACTCATTTTCTTAATGAATATTTTTGCTGAGAGAGCACTTGTTTACTACCACAAAACAGACCTGTTTTTTGCTTATTTCTACCTAGAAAGGACTTGTTTGAACTGCGGTCTGTATAGTTTTGTTATGCTGTGATCAGCCTCGGCAGTAATAGGCAAAAAAAAAGCAATTCGACGACAAGAATTCGAGAAACAAGCATGAAATACTTAAAAAAAATCATTTTTTTTTGCAAAGAGTTTGATCATGCTCGAGTACACGCGACGCGAATTAATTCAAAGCGCTCTTGCTACCGCAGGTTTAATGGCTGTTCCTTCCATATCACACGCCATAAGCACAAATAAATCGATTGTGTACTGGACGCCGGAACTCTCAAGCAAAGCATTGTTTCGCCTGTACGAACTGATCAATGCCGATATTACGGGTAAAGTAGCGTTGAAGCTACACACAGGTGAGCCAGGAGGGCCGAATATTCTTCCTCGGGAATGGATCAGAGAGTTTCAGCGCAATGTACCTCAAAGCACAATTGTCGAGTCAAATGTGCTCTACAAGAGCCCTCGTCAGACGACCGAAGGACATCGCAAGGTGCTTGCTCAAAATGGTTGGAATTTCTGCCCCGTTGACATTTTGGATGAGGAAGGCGACGCGCTTTTACCCATCAACGGTGGCTTGCACCTGAAGCAATTCCATGTTGGGAGGCACTTTTTCAACTATGACTCCATGGTTGTACTCACGCACTTTAAAGGGCATGCCATAGGTGGATATGGTGGTTCTCTCAAAAATATCGCCATCGGTTGTGCTTCTGGGGAGCACGGCAAAGCGGAAGTACACGCGTTAAAAGCCGATAGAAGTTGGACGCAAGGTGCTATTTTCATGGAACACATGGCCGATGCTGGCAAGGGAATTACCGATCATTTTGGAAAACGAATCGTGTATATCAATGTGTTGCGTAACATGTCTATCGACTGCGACTGTGCGGGCGTTGCAGCAAGCGAACCGACCATGCCTGATTTGGGTATTTTGGCCTCGACCGATCTTGTGGCAATTGATAAGGCTTCGATCGACATCATTTACGCAATGCCAAAATTTATGAACCATACGCTTGTGAAACGAATTGAGTCGCGCGAAGGCTTGCGTCAACTCTCGGCGATGAAGGATATCGGCATGGGAAACGGGCAGTATGAGATCGTTCGCATTTTGGACAAAAAGCCTGGTCAGGAACCGCTTGAAGATGGTACCGAACAAGCGTGAAGAATGTTCGATTCATTCGGTTGTGAGTCTGAGATGGGTAAGCATCAGATATGTGTCGTCTCTTGATTTTTTAAGATGATCCTATAAAATTGCGGCAATGGACTACTCACTCATGGTTTATTACATGCTTTCTGTTTTTTTGGGTTAAACCTATCGATATGTCCTCCGAAATATTCACTCACCATATCAGCTACGATACTAGCGCGGAAATCCTCCGAGAAAGACTTAAATCCCGCGTTCGAGACATCACGCGATCCAATCTCAACGTTCAATCGTTGATACCTGGCTTGAACCTTTCATATATCGAACGACCACAATGTGTCGACAACTGCTTTTACGTCCTTTCAGTCGGACTCATTCTTCAAGGTTCCAAACGCCTCATCATAGGCAACAAGAC
>JAXWVI010000090.1:0-11513 GCA_037245165.1 bacterium | reverse complement strand
AGAGATACGAAGATGCCAGTTTGAGCTATACCGGCATTAACCGGCATGAAGGCGAGAATCGTGGCGGCTGGGATACTGTTATCACGGATGCTGACTATAACAGTATGTTTTCTCTGCAACAGGCTTCGATGGAAGCACCGATTCCTTCGGCAGATGATTTGCCGGAAAAACCGTTTCTGGATTTTGCAGAAGCGGTCAGGGACATGGATCAGCCCGAAAAGGATAAGAAGCATTCACAGAAGATTGCAGAAAGACCGGCTGCGTATGGGCAGCATTTGGAAAAGCCACGCTATACCCCGCCAACGCCAAAACCGGCAGAACCTGCACCACAAAAGCAGGTGGATTTGTCCCGTGTTGTGGTTGGCGGTCAGCTTCGGCATAAAGCATTCGGCATGGGAACGGTCAAAGAAATCCAAGGAGGCTTGATTATCGTAGTGTTTGGAGGGACAGAGAAAAAGTTCCAGTTCCCCGGTGCGTTGCTGCAAGGCTTCCTAAGTTTGCCAGAATGATCTTCCTACCATAAACTACCAGCAAAAGAAGACGCACAGTAATCCCTTGGTAACAAGGGCGCACTTCTATACAGGGTAAACCCTGTATGCGTGCGCTCTGCGAGGCAAACAGCCCGGACGATGGAAGTCCGGGCTGTTTTGCGTCACTGCGTTCCGTACAAGGGACTGCACCCCTTGCGCCGCTTATGCGGCTATCCCTGCCCGCTTTGGATGGGAAACAATCTGTTTGCACAGACAGTTTCCCATCCAAAGCCTAAAACTCAACACGCAAATTTTACCGCTTGTCCGAAAGACAGGCGGTATTTTTTATCTGCAAATAAAGGAGGAATCTACGATGCCAACAACCGAAAAACTGAAACAGGAGATCGCAGACGCAGAAAAGAAGCTGGCGCAGGAGCGCAGCAGGCTCCAGCGGCTGGAAAACCGAAAATCCTATTATGAGAAGGGAGACAGGAAGAAACGGGCGCACCGCCTCATTACCAGAGGGGCTGCCGTGGAGAGCATTGCACCGCTGGTAAAGGTTTTGAGCGAAACGGAGTTCTATGCTTTTACGGAAAAGATTTTTGCTTTGCCGGAAGTCAGGGCTTTGTTGATGGAAACGGTCAATGCACACAATGAGGCAAGCCAGAAAGGAAAGGGATAAGTATCGCACTATTTCACTTCCATGTTACCCAAATAAAACGCAGTGCAGGGCAATCCGCTGTTGCGTCCGCTGCTTACCGATCCGGCGAAAAGCTGCACAGCGAGTATTACGGGGAGGACAGCGACTACACCCGGAAAGGCGGTGTGATCTGTTCTGAAATCCTGCTGCCGCCCCACGCTCCGCTTTCCTTCGCAGACCGGCAGACCCTGTGGAACGAGGTGGAAAAGGCAGAACGGGGCAAGAAAGCCCAGCTTGCATACAGTTTTGACATTGCCTTGCAGAACGAGTTTTCCATGCAGGAGAACATCGGCCTTGCAAGGCAATTTTTATTGGAGCAGTTTGTGAGCCGGGGCATGGTGGTGGATTTCTCCGTTCACGCCCCCGACAAGGAGGACAGCGGCATTGCCAACCCGCATTTTCATGTCATGTGTCCCATCCGTCCCCTGCTGCCCGATGGAAAATGGGGCAACAAGCAGCGACGGGAATATCTCGTGGATGAAAATGGGGAGCGCATACGGGATGAAGCAGGAAACTATGTGTTCAACGCTGTTCCCACCACGGACTGGGGCAAACCGGAAACGCTGGAACATTGGCGGGAACAGTGGGCGACAATGTGCAATGCTCGATTTTCTGAAAAGGGTCTGGAATGCCGCATCGACCACCGCAGCTACGAGCGTCAGGGTGTGGAGCAGCTGCCTACTGTCCATGAGGGTCCGGCGATCCGCCAGATGGAAGCCAGAGGCATCCGTACCGATAAAGGCGAATTTAACCGCTGGGTCAAGGCGACCAATGCCTTGATCGGCAAACTGAAAAAGAAAATTGCGGCGCTGCTTGACTGGCTGAAAGAAGCGCATGAGGAATTGACCAAACCGCAAGCACCCAATCTGGCGCAGCTGCTCAGCGAGTATTACACCAACCGTAGCACAGGGGCATGGAGCCGGAAAGCGAAAATTGGAAATCTCAAAGAGTTCAATGAGATTTGCAATTATCTCGTGCAGAACAATTTGACAACGCCGGAACAGTTGCAGGAGCGTGTATCTGCGCTGAGTGACCGCATTGACGTTTTGAAAAGCGCCCTGTCTGACAAATCTGACCGCATGAAGGAGTTGAAGGAACTTCTTCGCATGGTGCAGTTTTACACAGACGGAAAGCCTATTGCTGACAAGCTGGCAGCCATCAAGTGGAAAGGCAAGCGTGAGCAATTCATGTCTGAAAATGAAAATGCACTCCGCCTGTATCACATGGCAGAGCGCAAATTAAAGCCGCATTTTAAGGACGGAAAATTGCCGATTACAGCATGGCGCAAGGAGCATGACCGTCTGGAACAGGAATACAAGACGGGGCAAGCGGAACTTTCTCCCATCTATGCGGAGGTGAAAAAGCTTTGGCAGATCAAATACAAGGTAGAACAAGTTGTTCGTGCGCAGGAAAATCCCGAGCAGAGCCGCAGGAAACAGCATCAAATCGACCATTAAGGAGGATTTCAAAAATGGAACTCAACTGGAAAGAGGATCATAACCTCATAAGGAAACTCGCAAAAATACTTCTCGGTGATACGCTGCCCAATGGTAAGCCTGTAAGTTCAATCATATTGCTTGATGATACTGCACGGGCTGAATTGCAGCGGTGGGCAAATATGAGTGATGCGGAATTTGTAGCCGCACAACTCAGCGGTGATTCCATCCACATTGATGTGGATGATGTCATTAGACAACTGGAAGAAAAGTATGCCCTTGATCCACAGTTGCTCGATGAGTTGCTTTCGGTTTTTGATGCAGATGATTTGGAACTTTTGGAGGAAATCAGTCGCTGGGAGGATTCTGACCATGACGAACCAACGGAATATTTTTTCTCCAATCCTGATCCCTATTTCAAACCTGAACCGCTGCCGCCTGACCGTCCCAGACACAATTTCTGGTTTGACGAGACTGGACATATCCGTGTGAAGAATCCATCCGCTTTCTGGCTGCCGGAGTTCACTTTACAGCGTGAGATCGGCGGCACCATTTACACCATCACGGGCAGCTATGACGGGACAGAAACGCTGGATAGAAAGATGGAGCGCATTTTGACAGAAAAGTTTACAGAAAATACGGAGGATGATGAATGACAAATACCGGGAATCTTGGTACAATAGAAGCAACCAATCCTGTACTGACAGTTGCCCCTTTGAAGGAGGATACAGAAATGTTACGGGCAACTGATAAAATCACCGCACTTTATTGCCGCCTCTCCCAAGAGGATGCCAACGAGGGCGACAGTAATTCCATCACCAATCAAAAAGACATTCTGCTCCGATACGCAAAAGAGCACCGTTTCCCGAATCCAACATTTTTTGTGGATGACGGATATAGCGGCACGAACTATGACCGCCCCGGATTTCAGCAGATGCTGTCAGAAATCGAGGCAGGAAAAGTGGCTGTTGTGCTGTCGAAAGACCTGTCCCGTTTGGGGCGAAATTCTTCCCTGACGGGCTTGTATATCAACTTCACTTTTCCGAAATATGGTGTGCGCTATATCGCCATCAACGACCACTTTGACACCATTGACCCCAACAGTACCGACAACGATGTTGCGGGAATCAAAAACTGGTTCAATGAGTTTTTTGCCAAGGATACCAGCCGCAAGATTCGTGCGGTACAGAAGGCCAAGGGCGAGCAGGGCATCCCGCTGACAACCAATGTCCCCTTTGGCTACCGCAAAGACCCGGAGAATCGAACAAAGTGGGTTGTGGACGAGGCAGCCGCTTTTGTGGTCAAGTGTATCTTTAAGCTGTGTATGGAAGGCCGAGGGCCGATGCAAATCGCCAAACTCTTGCAGGCGGAACAGGTGCTCAACCCTACCGCCTATAAGCGGAGAGAGGGCATTAACACCCCAAGCCCTGAAACCGCTGATCCGTACCACTGGAACCCCAATACCGTTGTTCACATTTTGGAACGGCGGGAATACACGGGCTGTACGGTTAACTTCAAGACCTACACCAACTCCATCTGGGACAAGAAGCAGCGGGAAACACCCATTGAGAAGCAGGCGGTATTCTACAACACCCATCCGGCTATCATTGAGCAGGAAGTATTTGACAAGGTGCAGGAGATCCGCAATCAGCGCCACCGAAGGACAAAAACCGGAAAGAGCAGCCTGTTCTCCGGCATGGTTTACTGCGCTGACTGCGGGGCCAAAATGCGCTACTGCACCACCAACTACTTTGAGAAGCGGCAAGACCATTTTGTATGTGCCAGCTACCGCAGCAACACGGGAACCTGTTCCGCTCACTTCATCCGGGCGGTTGTACTGGAAGAATTGGTCTGGATGCACATGAAAACGGTTATCTCCTATGTAACCCGGCATGAAGCCCATTTTCGGACAGTAATGGAGCATAGACTCCGGCTGTCCAGCGAAGAAGCTGTCCGGGGACACAAGAAGCGTCTGGCACAGGCAGAACGCCGTCTTGGGGAACTTAACCGGCTGTTCATCCGTATCTATGAGGATAATGTGGCCGGGAGACTTTCTGATGAGCGGTTTGCGCTGATGAGCAAGACTTATGAGGACGAACAGGCGCAGCTTAAAGTGGAAATCCAGACCTTGCAGCAGGAAATCGAAGTACAGGAACGACAGATTGAAAATTTGGAGCAGTTCATCCAGCGGGTACACAAATACGAGGATTTGCATGAAATGACCCCCTACGCCCTGCGAGAACTTGTCAAAGGTATCTACATCAAAGCGCCTGACAAGAGCAGCGGGAAGCGCAGACAGGGCATCCGCATCTCCTATGATCTTGTGGGCTTTATCCCCGTGGACGAACTGATGAAACAGGAAACGGCATGACCGAAGCCATGCCGTTCCTGCAAAAAGCAATATTACTTTCTTATGACCCCCGGCCATTTGGTCCGGGGGTCTTGGCGTTTCTTTGTTGCAGGCAGGGATTTCCCCGCCCAAGCATTCATTTCCATTCTCTGCCCTTTCCATCGCCGGGCCGCGGGTTCAGGAGATTTGCTCGTACCCGTCCAGGAAAGCCTGTTTCATCGGGGTAGCTTCGGCATATTGGTAGTCCTCCCCCGACCACCAGGAGAAGGCAACGCTGTACCACCGTCCGTAGCTATCTTTCACCACTAGGTGCCGATCCAGCCGGCTCCAGACTTCTTCCGGCTGTCCCACCATGTCTTCCACATACCGCTTCCAAGTCCCCCCGGCCAGATAGTCCGACCAGGCAGGCTCCTCCGTCCCCGCCGCCTCCCGGTAGTTGCAGACGGGGCCGCCGCAGTAGAAAAACACTGCCAGGAGAAGGGCCAGGGCAAAGGAATTGATCCAGGCTACCCGCTTCTCCGGCTTCCAGCCGGCCGCCCGGCGCACCCGCAGGGCGGCATCGCACTCCCCAAAGGAAGTCACATTTCCCCACAGGTGCCGTCCCGACCCCAGCTCCACCAGGGTGCGGGCGTACTCCCGGCGCTCTCCCGGCTCCAGCTTTTCCAGCACCGCCTCGTCACAGGCCAGCTCCATGTCCCGGCAGGTAAGCCGGTAGGCCAGCCACATGATGGGGTTCCACCAGTGAAATGCGGTCAGACCGATGACGATAATTGACTTATACCAGGCGTGGTGGAGCTCAATATGCTTCATCTCGTGGAGGAGGACCAGGCGCATCTGTTCCTGGGGCAATTCCTTTTGCAGACAGATGACAAAACGCACGCCATCCCCTATACCTTCTTCATGTCCAAAGCGGACAAAGCTGGCGGGCAGACCCTCACACAGGCGTACCACCACATTTTCCTTCGTGATCCCGTACTTGGCCATGGTCTCCCGGTCCATCTTCTCCCCCCGCTGGCCCAGCCGCCGCAGCCGCCGATCCTGTACCCCGCACCAGACCATGGCGGCCACAAACGCCACGATCCAGATCACACCGATCACCGGAAGGAGTTTTTCCATGAAATCAGGCGGGATTTGGACCTCCCCGCCTCCGGGCAGCATCAGGGAGGGAAGTCCCTCCCCTCCATCTGAAATGTACATGGGATAGGTGCTGTTCCCGACCTCCTCCACCCTGGGGATGATGAGATCCCGCAAGGAAAACGGGATGGGTACCCACCGGCCCAGCATATCATAGACCTGGAACAAATATCCCGCATACCACCCGATAAACCACAGCCATACCTGGTGCCGGGGCCGCAGCAGCCGGCCGGTCACCGGCCGTAGGAGGATGAGCACTCCGAACGTGAACCCTATGGCCAGCCCCTTGTTGATCAGGTCGATTCCCACCCGGCCTAAAAATGTAAACACGGCGGCCACAGCCTATCCCTCCCCCATCTTCTCGTCAATCAGGGCCTTGAGCTCCTCGGCCTCCTCCTTCGTGAGCTTCCGCCCGCTCAAAAAGGCGGTCATAAAGAGGGACAGCCCCCCTACCCGCTCCACCAGCTCATCCCCCTGGGCCTGGATGGCCGCCTGGCGGGTCAAGATTGGGGTGACAAGGGCGTCCTCATGGCGCACCGCCCCCTTGTGCTTCAGCTTACGAAGGACCGTGTAGGTGGTGGACTTGTTCCACCCCAGCCTCTCCCGGCACAGCTCCACCAGACGGGTGGAGTTTACCTCCCCGCAGTCCCACAGCACCTCCATGAGCTTGTACTCCCCTTCAAAGAGCTTTTCCATGGTTTCGCCTCCTGCAAGTTTATTCCAATAAACCTCTGTTCACTTTAAGTTTATCAGGGTAAACCTTCCCTGTCAAGGGGCGGCCGCTTTGCCCGGGTCCAAATATGATCCGGCTTTTTTGTGCACTCCGCCATAACCCACCAAATTAGTAGGAAATTTTTGTAGGCTTTTTTCTCCTATTTCCCTTGCTAATTACCTACTATTTTGATAGGATATTTGTGGTAAAAGAATGAACCGGACAAAACCGGACAGACTATATCAAACTGCACCGTATTGTCTGCTCCCCTGCGCTCATCGGTCGGGAGCACGCGGAATATCGGGGTGCTTGAAAAGGAGCTGGGTAACTATGGTAAATGTGAGAAAAGCGGCGGTCATTGGCTGTGGGTTTGTGGGGGCCTCCATCGCCTTCAGTCTCATGCAGCGGGGCCTCTACTCCGAGTTGGTCCTCATTGACGCCAACCGGGACAAGGCCGAGGGGGAGGCCATGGATTTAAGTCACGGCCTGCCCTATGCCGCCTCCATGAAAATCTACGCGGGCACCTATGACGATGTGGCCGACTGCGCCATGGTCATCCTCACCGCCGGAGCCAACCAGAAGCCCGGCGAGACTCGCCTGGACCTGATCGGCAAAAATGTGGCCATTTTGAAGAGCATCCTGCCCGAGCTTACCAGCCGGAATTTCCAGGGCATCCTCCTGGTGGTGGCAAACCCGGTGGACGTGCTTACCTACGCCGCCTGGAAGCTGTCCGGTCTGCCCGCCAACCGGGTCATCGGCTCGGGCACGGTGCTGGACACCGCAAGACTGAAGTACCTGCTGGGCCAGGAGCTTGGGGTGGACAGCCGTAACGTCCACGCCGCCGTAATTGGGGAGCACGGGGACAGCGAGCTGGCCGTCTGGAGCAGCGCCAACATCTCCAGCATCGACCTGGACCAGTTCTGCCGCCTGAAGGGGATTGAAAATCGTCAGGAGCTTTTGGATCGGATCTACCACGAGGTGCGGGACAGCGCCTATGAGATTATCCAGCGCAAGGGGGCCACCTACTACGGCATCGCCATGGCTGTGGCCCGAATCGCCGAGTGCATTGTGAAAAATGAGCACGCCATGCTCCCCGTCTCCGTCCCCCTCTCCGGTCAATACGGCCTGGAGGGGCTGTGTCTGAGCATTCCCTCCATTGTAGGCAAGGACGGGGTGGAGACGGTACTGGAAATCCCTCTGGACCGGGACGAGCACCAGGCCCTGCTCGCCTCCGCCGCTCAGCTCAGGGAGGTCATCCAAAGCATCGGGCTGTAATCACAAAGTTATTCTGCCTCTGCCGCAAGAAAGCAAACGGCCGCCGGGTGATCCGGCGGCCGTTTCAGTCCTCCTGCAAGAAGTTCCGGCGCCCGCAGGCGGCGGAATCAAGTTTAATCCGTCATTTCTGAGGGCGTGTACCTCAGAAATGACACTTCCCACACAAGATTTCCCGACAATTTCGTCAGAAATCCAGATAACTCTTGTGTGCAATTCACTTCAAAAAAGTGACATGTCATTTTTTTGAGGTTTACAGTGTATCCATCTCTTCCTGGTCCACTGTCTTAATGCCTCGGGCAGACAGGGCGGCGGTAGCCGCCTCGTTATTTTCCACCCGGAAGACCATATAGGCGTGATCCGCCTTCTTGCCGCCCAGGAAGGCGTACATATATTCCACATTCACCTTGGCGTCGGCCAGAACCTGAAGCACCTTGTTGAGCCCACCGGGCACGTCGGCGATGGCCACAGCCAGCACAGAGGTGATGGAGTGGACGTAGTCGGCCTCCTTCAGCACGGTGGTGGTCTTGTACACATCGTCCACGATCATGCGCACAATGCCGAAGTCCTTGGTCTCGGCCACGCTCAGAGCCCGCAGGTCAACCTGGTTCTGGGCCAGAACGCCGGTCATGGCGTACAGGGCGCCGGGCTTATTCTCCAGAAAAACAGAGATCTGCTTAATATTCATATTCGCTCCCCCTTTTAAATCTTACGCTTGTCGATGACACGGACCGCTTTGCCCTCGCTGCGGACGATGGACTTGGGAGCCACCAGGGTGACCTTGGCGGCCAAGCCCAGCATGGAGCGCAGGCCGTCCACCAGTTCCTTCTGACGGCGGTCGATTTCGCCCAGGTTGTCGGTGAACATCTCAGGAGTCATCTCCACCTGGACGTCCAGCGTGTCGGTGGACTTCACCCGGTCCACGATGATCTGGTAGTTGGCGGGATAGCCGTGGTTCAGGAGCACAGTCTCAATCTGAGAGGGGAAGACGTTGACGCCGCGGATAATGAGCATGTCGTCAGTGCGGCCCATGGGCTTGGACATCTTCACATGGGTGCGGCCGCAGGAGCACTTCTCCCGGGTGAGGGTGCAGATATCACGGGTGCGGTAGCGCAGCAGAGGGAATGCCTCCTTGGTGATGGAGGTGAACACCAGCTCGCCCTTGCTGCCCTCGGGCAGCACCTCCCCGGTCTCGGGGTCGATGATCTCGGCGATGAAGTGGTCCTCGTTGATGTGCATACCCGTCTGGGCGGAGCACTCAAAGCTGACACCCGGCCCGGACAGCTCGGTCAGGCCGTAGATGTCGTAGGCTTTGATCCCAAGGGTGTTCTGGATGTCCTGACGCATCTCTTCGCTCCAGGCCTCAGCGCCGAAGATGCCCGCCTTCAGGGGGATCTGGTCGGGGGTCAGGCCCATCTCCTTCATCGTCTCTCCGATATAGGCGGCGTAGGAGGGGGTGCAGCACAAAATGGTGGCGGAGAGGTCCCGAATGAACATAATCTGCCGCTCGGTATTGCCCGAGGAGGTGGGGATGGTGAGACAGCCCACCTTGTGGCTGCCGCCGTTGAGGCCGGGGCCGCCGGTGAACAGGCCGTAGCCGTAGGACACCTGGCACACGTCCTCATTGGTGCCGCCGGCGGCCACGATGGCCCGGGCGCAGCAGTCCTCCCACAGATCGATATCGTGCTGGGTGTAGAAGGCCACCACCCGCTTGCCGGTGGTGCCGGAAGTGGACTGAATACGGACGCAGTCCTTCAGGGGCTTTGCCACCAGGCCGTAGGGATAGGCTTCCCGCAGATCCGCTTTGGTCACAAAGGGCAGCTTGTACAGATCGTCGCTGGACTTGATGTCGTCAGGGGTCAGGCCCTTTTCCTCCATCTTCTTGCGGTAGTAGGGCACGTTGTCCCACACATGGCGCACCTGTTTGACCAGGCGCTCGTCCTGCCACGCTTTAATCTGTTCCCGGGACGCACATTCAATCTCGGGCTGGTAATATCTTTCCATGGGTATCAGTCCTTTCGGCAAAAAAATGATATTTCATTGATTCTAAACCATCCGTCAGGCCGCCTGCTGTCCAAGTCTGCGGCCCAGGGCCACGCCCAACAGGCACAGCCCCGCGCTGAGGATCATATAGCTCCCACCCAGCAGCCATTTTCCCTTTTCCAGCAGGGTCAGGCTCTCCAGGGAGAAGGTAGAGAAGGTGGTAAAGCCGCCGCACACGCCGGTCTTCCAAAAGAGGGTCCCGCCGCCGCCAAGCTTCCCCGCTCCCGCCAGGCCCACCACAAAGCCGATGAGCAGAGCCCCCAGAAAGTTGGTACACAGGGTGATAAGAGGAAAGTCTCCCCGAACGGGCAGCAGGCTTAACACATAGCGGCCTATGGCGCCCAGGGCGCCCCCCGCTCCCACCAACAAAATACGAGACATGCTCAAGCGTTCTTGCCCAGCTGGAATGCCTTTTTGTTCAGCTCCAGGAATTTCGGGGGCACCATGGCCTCCAGGGATGCCTGCCAGGCCTCCTCGGGCAGATCAAAATAGTGGGACAGCCGGCCCATGAGGACAATGTTCACCGCCTTGGAGGACCCCGCCTCCTCGGCCAGCTTGAGACAGTCCAGGGCGTCTACCTTGGCTCCGGCGGCTTTCATCTTTTCCACCAGGTTTTCAGGGTACTGGGCGGCCCCGGTGATGACGGGCATGGGGTCAATCTGCTGGGTGGAAGTGACGATCTGTCCATCGGGCTTTAAGTAGCTCAGCCACCGGGCGGCCTCCAGCAGCTCGAAGGAAACAATGTAGTCCGCCTCCCCCTTGTCGATGACAGGGGAATTGACCTTGTCTCCGTAGCGCACATAGGTGACCACGCTGCCCCCCCGCTGGGACATGCCGTGGACCTCAGACACCTTCACGTCATAGCCCTGCTCCATCAGCAAATGGCCCAGCAGCTTACTGGCCAGCAGGGAGCCCTGACCGCCCACGCCTACAATCATAATATTTTTGGTTTCCATGCCTTAACCCTCCTTGCCGGTACTTTCAAAGGCCCCAACGGGGCACAGCTGCTCGCACACGCCGCAGCCCACACACAGGGTGTTGTCCACATGGGCCTTGCCTTCCTTGATGGCAATGGCGGGGCAGGCGATCTTCATGCAGCTTTTGCAGCCAATGCACTTATCCTTGTTCACCTTCAGGGACGGATTGTGCTTGACATACTTCAAAAGGGCGCAGGGCCGGCGGGAGATGATGACGGATGGCTCCTCAGCGGCCAGCTCCTCCTTCACCGCCTGGTCGCAGGCCTTCAGGTCGTAGGGGTCCACCACACGGACCCGATGAAAGCCCATGGCCCTGCACAGCTGCTCCAGATCGATCTTGCCGGCGGGATCGCCCTTAATGTTGTAGCCGGTGGTGGGGTTCTGCTGGTGGCCGGTCATGCCGGTGATGGAGTTGTCCA
>JAXWVI010000089.1:0-11572 GCA_037245165.1 bacterium | reverse complement strand
AAGACACGGCTGGCTGCCGTGCCTTCAACCGTAAATATATTGTAATAGGAGGTGAGGTGTTTTGCGCTCTCTCTACAAGCGTCAGCTGATTATGATGGTGGGCATTATGATTTTGTCCTTTACCCTCTTGTCTGCCGCTTTCATGCTGCTGTCTTACCGGTATATTATCTCGGAAAAACGGGACTCCATGGAACGTAACGCGGGATATATTGCCGGTTTTACCGCTTTATACTATCAGGAGTACCGGGATATTATTCAGGACGATCTATACAGCAGCTATGTGGCCAATATCGCGCTGATTTCCGACTCTTTTGTCATCGTTGCCGGGCCTGACGGCGAGATCTTATACGCCACTGACGGCTCCAAGATTTATGAATACCAAAACGCTGCCCTCCCCGCCTCCATTACCAGTCAGGTGCTGCGTTACGGAAACTACGCGGGGCTGACCAATCTGGAAGGAATTTACCCAGAACGGCGGTACACTGCCGGCCTGCCCATTACAGTCACCCTTCTGGGGCAGACCGTTAACCAGGGGCTGGTGCTGGTCTCCGCAGACGCATCCAATCTCTCTCAGATGTGGTCGGCTACCGCGACCATCTTCTTCTTTTCCGCTGTGGTGGTTCTGCTCATCTCCGTAGTGGCCAGCACCATCACCTCGGCCCACCAGGCCAGGCCTCTGAATGAGATGGCGGAGGCGGCCAGAAAATTTGGACAGGGCGAGTTTGATGTGCGGGTTACCAGCTATGAGGGGCGGTGCGATGAAATCAGCACCCTGGCGGAGGCCTTCAACGCCATGGCCAACTCCCTGGAAAAGGTGGAAACACAGCGTTCAGAATTTATTGCCAATATCTCCCACGAGCTGAAAACCCCCATGACTACAATTTCCGGCTTTGCGGAGGGAATTCTGGACGGCACCATTCCTCCGGAGCGGGAAAAGGAGTCGCTGCAAATTGTGGTATCGGAGACCAGGCGTCTGTCCCGGCTGGTGCGGCGGATGCTGGACCTGTCCCGGCTCAACGCTCTGGCGGAAAACTCCATTACCGCCCAGGAGACCTTTGATCTGACCGAAACCATGTCCCAGGTGCTGATCAGTTTGGAAAGCAAGATTACATCCCGGAACCTGGATGTGGATGTACACATGCCGGAAGAAAAGCTGATGGTGTGGGGCGATCCGGACTCCGTGACCCAGGTGTGCTATAATCTGCTGGATAACGCGGCCAAATTTGCCGCTTCCGGCACCACCATTACCGTCCAGATCACAAAGAAGGACGGCAAGGCCGTCACCAGCATCCGCAATCTGGGGGCCACCATTCCTCCGGATGAACTGCCCTTGATTTTTGACCGCTTCCACAAGGCGGACTACTCCCGCTCCATGGACCGGGAGGGTGTGGGCCTTGGGCTGTATATTGTCAAAACGATTTTGGGAAATCTGAAGGAAAATATTACGGTCACCAGTGAGGACGGCGTGACCCAGTTTACCTTCACACTGACACTGGCCTGATTTTGCTTCTCCATCTTATGGCCGCCGGGAGGTTCTTTATGGAACACAACGATGAACAGCAACTGTGGCAGGGCGGCCCCTGGGAACAACCCGCCCCGTTCTTCCCCGCGCCGCCCCCTGTCCATATCCCCGCCCCAGACCGCCGTTCTTCCCGCCCCACCCTCCGCACCAGGCACAGAGGGCGGAAATGGCCGTGGCTGCTTGGTCTGACTCTTTTGGTGCTGAGCTTCTGCGCAGTTACCATCTTTTTGGACCTCTACTTTTCTCCCTCCGGCTCCTTTTTGAATCCTCGCCCCTATTTTGAGGAGGAACACCGACAGGAAGAAACGCAAACCAGTTCCCAGCCTCCCTCCATTTCCCAGGCGGAGACGGGTACGGGAGTCACGCTGACGCTGAACCAGTCCCATGGGCAGGCCCTGTCTCTCTCTCAGGTCCGGGACAAAGCCATTGTCTCTCTGGTTTCCATTGAAGCCTTTTCAGACAGCTTTTTCAGCTCAGGCAGCGGCGTTATTTTCACCCAGGACGGCTACCTTCTCACCAACGCCCATGTGGTTGCCGGCGCCAGCGACGTGCGTGTACAGCTTAACGACAACCGGATTTTCCCAGCCAGTTTGGTAGGCTTTGATGCGCAGGAGGACCTGGCTGTGCTGAAAATCGACGTAGAGGGCCTGACGCCCGCGGAATTCGGCGATTCCAACGCCTTAGTCTGCGGCGAGGCGGTATCCGCATTGGGAGACTCGCTGGGCTATCGGGGCACATTCACCGATGGGATTATCTCCGCACTGGATCGGGAAATGAAGATGGAGGACGGCTCCACCATGGTTCTCATTCAGACCAGCGCCGCCATTAATTTCGGCAATTCCGGCGGGCCGCTGCTCAACCAGTACGGACAGGTGGTCGGCATCAACACCATTAAAATCATTTCCAATGACGGGTCGGCGGAATCTCTGGGCTTTGCCATCCCCTCCGCACGGGTCAAATATGTGGTGGATGAGCTGATTGCCGGCAACGAGGTCCGCACAGCCGCCTTCGGCTTTACCGTCTCCATCGTGCACCTGCCCGACGGCGGGCTGGAACTTTTGGATGTTGACCCCAGCAGTGATGCCTATGCCAAGGGGCTGCGCCCGGAAGACGTCCTCCTCTCTGCCAACGGTATATCTATTACCAGCACCGAGGATCTGGTCCGGCTTAAACAGTCTCTGGGCCCTGGCGATACCGTAGAGCTGACCTATCTCCGTGACGGCACCGCTCACACCGTAGCGGTAGCCCTGATGGATGCCGAGCTCTTTTCCTGAATTTGACGAGACGCGGCCCCAGGCACAGCCCAGGGCCGCGTTTATTTTATTATTGCCCCTAAACTTCGGGCGTGTTATACTGCCTACAAAGGGGGAACGCCCATGATTAACACGACGCTATGTTATATCCGCCGGGGCGAGGAATATCTGATGCTCCACCGGGTGAAAAAGAAGCATGATCTGAATCAGGACAAATGGATCGGCATCGGCGGAAAGTTTGAGGACAAGGAGAGCCCCGAGGACTGCCTGCTCCGGGAGGTGCGGGAAGAAACCGGACTTACCCTTACCAGCTACCGCTACCGGGGGATTGTCACCTTTATCTCCGATCAATGGCCCACTGAGTATATGCACTTGTTTACCGCCGACGGTTTCACCGGGCAGCTGAAGGAGTGCGACGAAGGGGATCTGGAATGGCTCCCCTATGACCGGCTTCTGGAAATTCCCCATTGGGAGGGAGACGCTATCTTCCTGGACCTGATCCATGGGAACACGCCTTTTTTCTCCCTGAAACTGTGTTATGAGGGGGAGACGCTGGTGGAAGCGGTTCTCGACGGAAGGCATCTGAAGGGAGGCGTTCCAGAATGATGATCACCATACAAAACAGCGCCCTCACAGTGAAAATTGATTCCTTGGGCGCACAGCTGGCCTCTGTCCGGACCCCTGACAAGACCGAATATCTGTGGCAGGGAAACCCGAACATCTGGTCCCGCCGGGCCCCCATCCTGTTTCCCTTGATCGGACGGCTGAAGGACAAAAGCTATCTGCTGGACGGGAAGCCCTATACCATCTCTACCCACGGCTTTGCCAGGGACATGGAGTTTGAGGTCATCGGGCAGGAAGAAAACCGGGTCAGCTTTCAGCTTACCGACACGCCTGAGACTCTGGCGGTCTATCCCTTCTCCTTTCTTCTTACCGTGACCTATTCTCTTAAGGACAATCAGCTGACCAAAACCCATGAGGTTTATAACCGCTCTCAGCAAGATATGCTCTATGAGTTGGGAGCCCATGACGGTTTCCGGGTGCCGGTGGGGGATGGTATTACCATGGCCGATTACACCGTCCGCCTGCCCGGTCTGGACAGCGTCCGCCTCTATGGCATGGATGAACAGCTTATGCTCACGCCCAAGGGGGAGGCTATCCCGCTGACGCAGTCAGCTCTGCCCCTTACGCCCGCGTCTTTCGGCCTGGACACCATGATCCTGGATTCTCCGCCCCAGGCCCAGGCCGTTTTGTGCGGCAAGGCCGGGCATCCCCGCGTCATGCTCTCCTTCCCTGACTTTCCCTACTTAGGCATCTGGACCCAAGGAAAACCCTTTGACACGGGATATGTGTGCATTGAACCCTGGTCCAGCCTTCCAGACGGCGCCTTTATGGGCCGGGAGCTGGGGGACAAGCCCGGCATCCGCCGTCTGGCCCCGGGGCAGCGGGAAGTGCTCAGCTACACCACAACCATCTATCCAGAAGAAAAGGAGTGTTAACCATGAAACCTGAATACGCTAATTCCTTTGGCATCCGCAAGGTGTCCGACAAGGAGGGAGAGATCCTGGAGGTCACCCTGGACATCGCCTATAAATACATGGAAAATGCCATCACCTTTACCTCAAAGGGGATGGAGACTGTGTCCACTCCCGCCGCCGATCCGGTGGCCTCCATCGTCATGAACCGGCAAAGCGCCATCTCCCTGCGCAATCTGCTCATTCAGACCCTGGGCGTGGAATAGACCTTGCTGTTCAGACCGTTTCCCCGCGCCCAAACGATGATTTCAAAAAGAACCCCCGCAGCCGGAAGGCTGCGGGGGTTTGCTGATTAAGAGTGATAGCCCTCTGCCCGAGCCAGATTCATATCCTCCAGCGTCAGATCGCGGGTATAGGGGTTAATGAGCCGGTTTACCGTCTCCAGTGTGCTCTGCGCATCCAGCTCATAGCAGTATTTATAGCCGTTATACAGACCGAAGCCGTTGCCCTCCAGCGAGGATGTCTCAACTCCGGCAGAGACGTCCAAATCCACCGCTTTCTGGGCAAAAAACAGCATATTGTTCAAGGTCAGGTCTGTCTCCACATATTGATTGAAGATTTCCACAAACCCGTTGATTTTTGTCAGGCTGTCCCAAGCAAGCACCTTCTTGGCCAGTTTGACCAGAATCTGCTGCTGCATCTCATTGCGCTGAATGTCGGTATACCACTGGTTGGCGTTATAATTGGGGCTGTCGCTGTTGTCGTGGCGGTATCGGGCCGCCTCCATGGCCCCCTGGCCGTCCAGATGATGGGTCCCCTTGGTAAAATGGATATGCAGGTTCTGAGCGGGGTCGTCATAGTTCATATCCAGGGGAATATCCACGTCCACGCCGTCCAAATAATCCACCAGAGCGATAAAACCGTTGATGTCCACCTTTACATACCCGTCAATGGGAATGCCAAACATATCCGAGACATCCTGAATCCGCTGTTCCAGGCCTCCGGGCCCATAGACCAGATGGGGATTCCCGCTGTCCCGGGCCACCAAAGTGTCCCTGGGTACGGATACCACGCCCACCCGCTGCTCCACTGTGTCATAGCTGAGCACCATCATGGTGTCGGTGCGGAAGCCCTCCACATCGGTGGCGGCCAGGAAGATGTTATATACCCCATCCCGGCGCACCAGGGCATTGGGGTCCTCCTGAGTGGCATCCGCACCGGCATCCCCCACAGGGGCCGTGTCCGGGGTATTGTCCACAGGCGGCTTCTGCTCCGGCGCCTTGCTCATCATCTGAAGGCCGATGTAGGCCGCTACAATCAGGGCGCACACCAGCACCAGCGCCTTATAGGCCCCGGCGCCGATGGCCGCCGCTCTGGACCTTCTGGGCCTGACCTTCTGGCGGGCCGCTTTTTTCCGTCTTCTGGGGGGCTCGTCCCAGTCCTCCTCCGTCCGCCTGGCGCTCTGCCTGGACTGGGGAGGCTGCTGCCGCCGCTGCCCCCTCATATTCAGATATTTTTCTTCCAGGGTGATTCCCTCCCTGCTGATCATTCTAGATTAGTATACTGGCTCCGACGGTCTTCGGCAAGAGGAATCCCTCTAATTCATAAAAAATTAAGAATTATGTCACCCTGTGGGTTCCCTCTACTATTTTAGATGCATCATTTCGCCCATTTGTAACAGCGTTCCATAAAATTTTTCACCCGGTCCCATGGGGACCGGGTGAATCAGCGTTTTCATATTCAAGTGGCGCTGTGCTGGAGCACCAGCGTCTCATCTTCAACCGCGGGGTAGAGCTTCCGCAGCCGGGCAATACATGCCATGCTGGCGGGGATTAAAAACAGGTCCGCGCAGATCCAGGCCGCAGGAGAGGCAAAGCAGGCCGCGCTGAAGCCGAACACCGGCACCAGGCACAGACCCACCACCGTTCTCGCGGCCATCTCCAGCACTCCGGCCAGAATGGCAAAGGTGCTGTACCCCATGCCCTGAATGGAGAAGCGGACGATGTTGACCAGAGCCAGAGGGAAAAAGAAGGACGTCAGCGTAATCATGTACTGGCTGGTGAGCTTGACCAGCAGAGTCAGCTCCTCCTCATTGGGATTCAGGAAGAACATGGAGAACTGGGGCGCAAACAGGAGCATGGCAGCCAGGGCAATCAGTGCGTAAATCAGGCCCAGCAGCGAGCAGGCGCGGATGCCTTTGCCCAGCCGGTCCAGCTTGCAGGCCCCCACATTCTGGCCGCAGTAGGTGGCCATGGTGGCCCCCATAGCGTCAAAGGGGCAGGCAAACAGCTGAAAGAGCTTGGCTCCGGCGGCCACGGCGGCCACATAGAGGCTGCCCAAAGTATTGACGGCGGACTGGAGGATAATAGAACCCACGGCGGTCACCGAGTACTGAAGGCCCATGGGGATGCCCATGGCGCACAGCACCTTGCAGGCGTGCAGGTCCAGCTGCCGCTCCTCCCGGGTCATGCGCAGGATGGGGTAGGCCCGGCGCATATACAATAGGCAGGCAATCCCCGAGATTCCCTGGGACACCACAGTGGCAATGGCCGCCCCGGCCACCCCGGCGTCAAACCACAGGATGAGGGCAAAATCCAAAAAGATGTTCAGGAAGGAGGACAGGGCCAAAAAGTATACCGGGGTCTTGCTGTCCCCCAAAGAGCGGATCACCCCGGCCAGCAGATTATAGAGGAAGGTGGTGGGGATGCCCATAAAGATGATAAAGATGTAGGCGTTGGCGTTTGTAAAGATGTCCGCGGGCGTGCGCATAAGCGTCAGAATATTGCGGCAGAGAAGACCGGTGGCCACCGTGAGCACCAGTGCGAAGGCGGCGGCCAGATAGGCGGCGTTGGCTACAAACCGGCGCATTTTGGACAGCTCGTTTGCTCCCATGCGCTGGGCCACCGGGATGGCAAAGCCGTTGCACACCCCCATGCAGAAGCCGATGACAAAGAAGTTGATGGAGCCGGTGGAGCCCACAGCGGCCAGCGCCTGGGCGCCCAGAAGCTTGCCCACGATCATGGTGTCCACCAAATTGTAAAACTGCTGGAACAGCATCCCCATCAGAGTGGGCAGCGCAAAGCCCACAATCAGCCGCATGGGACTGCCCACCGTCAAATTTTTGGTCATAGAGTCTCCTTTCCACGTCAGTCAGCATGACACGCGATTGATACATTTTGGAAATATCCGTATCATTATAGTCATCCTGCCCCGGCCTGCATAGAGATTTTTTCCACAAATTTGAACGATTTCCCCAGCTGTTCTTGCTTCAAAATGAAAGAGGGGGGACTGCCGTCCCCCTGTCAGCGCTTCTTTCCGGGCTCCTCCCGTCCCACCAGATAGTCCAGGGTGACCTGGTAGTAGTCGGCCAGCTTGATGAGGGCCTCGATGGGAACATTGATTTTTCCTGTCTCATAGTCGGAATATGTGTTTTGTTGTACGCCCAGATACTCCGCCAGTTCCTTTTGCTTTTTGTCGTGATCCTCCCGCAAATCCCGAATCCGCTCAAACAGCATGGTATCACCTCGGGCGCATTATATTATATCGGTTATTCCGATATTGAATTATATCGGTATTACCGATATAATATTCATGAGGTGATCATGATGTGTCATTCCCTACCAACGGAAGAAAAGCTCTGCTGTACCTGCGCCCACTTTTTCCACCACTACACCAAGGGCCCCAGAAGCTACATCCCCACCGACTTCGGACACTGTCCCTACCCCCGTATGAAAATCAGGACCCTGCGGGACAGCTGCCCCCGGTGGAAACCGGACAAGCGAACGCCCGCCCGGCCTTAAGACGCCGGGCGGGCGTTTCCTTCCTTGTTGATATTCCCTATGCGCTTTTTGCCATCCGGCGGCAGGCCAGGGCCGTGGCCAGGAAATAGCCTCCGTACACCACCGCCAATACCAGCGCGGTCACTCCGCTGCTGGCCACACTGTCCACCTTCCCCGCAGTGGAAATCAGGTCGTTGGCCGCCTTCATTCCCACCACGCTGTGGATCAGGGCCAGAGCCAAGGGCAGCAGAAAGGCCAGGGCCACTTGCTGGGTAGCCGAACGGGTCACCAGTTTTTCCTCCGCTCCCAGCCGGCGCAGCAAGGCGTACCGGCCGGCGTTGTCTGCTGCCTGGCTGAGCTGCTGAAGGGCAAGCACCGCCGCCGCGGCCAGCAGAAAGGTAAAGCCCAGATACAGCCCCAGGAACAGGGCCAGAATTTTGCTGCCCATCAGGTCCTGGTAAATGGCGATGCGGCTGTTGATCCAGGAGGCGAAAGGATCGCTGAGCTGCCGGATGGCCTGCATAAGCTCCGCCTCCGTCTCCTCCTTGTCCCCGGCGTAATCGGCCGACCAGACCTGACGGCGTGGGGGAAACTGCTGCGCCATTTCATCGGGGATGAGCACATAGCTTAGCCCCAGGCTGCCCGTGGTCAGCGCCTCGTTTAAGTTGTCCGCCTTGCAGGGCAGCGGTCCGCTGTAAGCCGGTTCCCCCTGGTGCAGCCTAAGTGCGTCATAATCCGACACCCGCAGGGCGGCACTGGCATTTTCAATCCCGGTTACCTGGGGATCATTATAGTAGAAAACCGCCGTATAGCTCCAGGACAGCTTTTCTTTGGTATCAAAGCCCGCCTCATCCAAAAGCGCGTTGAAATCCACCAGCTCCTCCTCACCGGACAGGTTATGGATGGTAATGTCAAAGGGGGCCTGGCTGCCGCTGGAAGAGGCAATGGTGCTGTTGAGGCCCACGGAGCTGGCGGTAATCCCAATGGCCAGCAGCAGCAGGATACACACCACCGTCTGAGCCAGGTAGGTGGTGTGTACCTTGCTCAGCCACTGACGGAGGGTAAAGAGGTTTAAGTTTTTGTAGTAGAGGCTGGGCCGGCCCTGGGCCAGCCGCATGACAAAGCCGGACAGGGAGCGGAAAATCAACAGTGTCCCTACCGTTCCCAGTGCCAGCATGGGGATGCAGATGGGCAGCACCGCCACGGCAATGGCCATGCCGAAAATGAGCAGGATGGCATAGGCAGCCCCCAGACAGACCACCCCCGCAATCAGCTGGATGACCGCCGGGGTGAGGGAGCGCACCTTCAGGACCTCATTTTTCCTCTCGCCGTAAATCAGGTCAATGAGGCGGCTTCTGGAAACCCGCACCCCGCTGAACACCATGACCAGCAGGAAGATCAGCCCGAAGGACAGCAGGGTTTTCCCCGCCGCTTTTGGGGAAAAGCTTAAAGCCAGCATCCCCGCCATGTCGATCTGGAACATGGACAACGTCAGGGCAGACAGTCCAAAGGAGGCCAGCACGCCCAGCGCCAGCCCCGCCGCCAGAGAGACAAGGCCGATGACCCCCGTCTCCAGAAACAGCAGTCTGGACACCTGTCCCTGGGACAGGCCCAGCAGCAGATAGGTCCCCAGCTCCCGCTTTCGCCGGCGCAGGAGGAAGCGGTTGGCATAGAGAATGAGACAGGCCAGCACCACCGCCACAAAGACAGAGAATATGTCCACCAGAATGCTGATGACCTCTACCGTCGGGTGTTCCCGTTGGGCCAGGTAGGCCATGGCCCCCTGACCCTTGACGGCGTTGAAGGTATAAAACAGGCACACCCCGAAGGTGAGGGTCAGAAAATAGACCCCATAGTCCCGAAAAGAGCGGCGCACATTCCGCACGGCCAGTTTAGAGAACATCCGCCATCTCTCCTCCCAATTCCGTAACCACCCGGATGATCTTTTGGAAGAAGCTCCGGCGGTCGTCCTCCCCCCGGCTCAGCTCCAAAAAGATCTGCCCGTCCTGGAGAAATACCACCCGCCCGCAGCAGCTGGCAGTAAACGCATCGTGGGTTACCATCAGAATGGTGGCCCCCATGTCCCGGTTCAGTGCCTCCAGCCGGCCGAGGAGCATCTTGGCGGACTTGGAGTCCAGGGCCCCGGTGGGCTCGTCAGCCAGAACCAGAGCGGGGTGGGTTACCATGGCCCGGGCAGCGGCGCACCGCTGCTGCTGCCCCCCGGACATCTGATAGGGATACTTGTCCAAACAGTCCTCAATGCCCAGCAGACGGGCCATCTCCCGTACCTGTCCGGGAATTCTTCCCGGCGGCGCCTTGATGATGGACAGCGCCAATGCAATGTTTTCTCCGGCGGTGAGGGTGTCCAGCAGGTTGCAGTCCTGAAAAATAAATCCCAGCCGTTCCCGGCGGAACTTTGCCAGTTCCTTTCCCTTCAGGCCTGAGAGCTTTTTCCCGTCAATCATAATCGAACCGGATGTGGGCCGGTCAATGGTTGCCACACAGTTAAGAAGCGTCGTTTTGCCGGAACCCGACGGTCCCATGACTGCGACAAATTCCCCAGGCATCAGGGACAGAGAGACTCCGTCCAGCGCCCGGGTGACCGCGCCGCCCTTGCCGTAGACCCGCTTCAGGTCCGTTACCTGTAAAATTTCCTCCATCATGGTCCTCCTCATATCCCAACGGGGTCAGTTCAGAACATATCCTATCACCGCCGACGGCACGGGTTCATAGGTTACGGCCGTCTCGCCGGTCCAGGCCGCCTCCTGGGCATAAGCCGCCAGCAGCGACAGCGCCAAAATCAGGACGCACAGAGTAGTCTTCAGCTTTTCCGCCATTGTGTTTCACTCCTTTGGGAAGCTCTCCCTAAAACTGTATCAAAGCATATCATACAGTCCCTTCATTTCCTCTAAAGGAATTATGAGGATTTCATTAAGGTTTTCTTAAACCAATGAAAAAGGGCCTGACGAATGACCGTCAGGCCCCAAAGAATAAGGAGGAAATAAAAATCCGGCTCATTGGTACAAACAACGTATATGCAAAGGAGGTAGAAGAGACTGCCGCCGTCCTCTTCCATTCCATTCTATGCCCATCCTGAAATCAGGTTACAGCAAAAACAGCCACAGGGCCCAGCCTGCCGATGCGGTCGCCGCTCCCACGCCGGCCCAAAAGGCGCCGGGCAGTCGCTCCAGACGCCGGTTCCATGCCTTTCCACGCTTCAGATATCCGTCGGCGGCCTGGCGGGCCTCCTTCAGCACTCGCTCGGCGTTGACCCCCTCGCGGGCCAGAGCCTCCTCCTTTACAATGAAAATGGCCTCCTCAAACAGCCGGGGATCGGGAGATTTCACCAGAATGACCTGGCGGGTAATCCCTTTTACCATAAACAATCACGTCCTTTCGGGGTCTTTTGACCAGGTTTTACCAGTAGTCTTTCCCACTTTTCCCTGGCATATTCAGCCCTGTCCCATCACTACACTAGAAGGCGGACCAAAAAGTCTGCAAATAAAAAGTCAATAGAAAAATGAAGAAAAATTGAGGAAAGAA
>JAXWVI010000088.1:0-140970 GCA_037245165.1 bacterium | reverse complement strand
ACCAGATAAAGGGCCGTCCCCGCAAGGGCCAGAGCCAGCACAGCCAGGACCAGGGCGGCAATTCCCACCCAGTTTCTCCTTCGGGGCTGCCCCCCGCCGGGCAGATTGTCATTCATAGGGATTCCTCCTTCCCAGGTTTCGACATTTTTCCTCATTATAGCAAAGGGGCGGAAAAATAGCAATGAAAGAAACTTCCCCCGGTCATTTCTTAAGAAATGGCCGAGGGAAACGCACAGGGTAAATTATCCAATCACCTGACGGGCCACGTCCACGCTCTGCTTGGCGTCTTTGGCGTAGAAGTCGGCGCCGATCTGTTTGGCGTACTCCGGGGTAAGCACCGCGCCCCCCACTACCACCTTGCAGGGCAGATTCGCCTGGCGGAGCAGGGCGATGGTCTGTTCCATACTCCGCAGGGTAGTGGTCATCAGGGCGGACAGTCCCACCAGGGGAGCATGGTGCTGTTCCGCCGCCCGGACCACCTCCTCCGGGTCCACATCCTTGCCCAGGTCAATGACCGGATAGCCGTAGTTTTCCAGCAGGACCTTCACAATATTCTTGCCGATGTCGTGGATATCCCCTTTCACCGTGGCCAGCACAACGGCCCCCTTCTCCTCTCTTGCTCCTTCCGGCCGGGCGGGCATAGTTTGCCGGATCACCTCGAAGGCGGCCTGGGCCGCCCCGGCCGACTGGATGAGCTGGGGCAGGAACACCCGCCCCGCCTCAAAGTCGGCGCCCACCTTGTCCAGGGCCGGGATAAGGATGTCGTCCACGATGGCCATGGGGTCGGTATTCTCCAGCAGTCTGCGGGTACACTCCCCCGCCTCCCCCCGCAGGCCCGCCTCCACAATCTCTCCCAGGCTCCGGCTCTCCTTGGCGGGGGCGGCGGCGGGCTGTCCCGCCCCGGCGGTAATGGAGGTGGAGATGGTGGCCCCGCCGTAGGCGGCAATAAACTCCCGGGCCTCCTTATCAATGTTCATCAGCAGGTGGTAGCTGCGCACCGCCGCCATCATCTCCCCCATATTGGGGTTGATAATGGGCAGGTCCAGGCCGCAGGTCATGGCCATAGTCAGGAAGTTCTGGTTAATAAGGGGCCGGGCGGGCAGTCCAAAGGAGATGTTGGACACCCCCAGCACCGTTTTCAGGCCCAGCTCGCTGTGGACCAGCCTGAGGGCCTCCAGGGTCTGGGCGGCCCCCTCCTGCTCGGCGGAGACGGTGAGGGTCAGGCAGTCGATATATACGTCCTCCCGCCGGATGCCATAGGACAGGGCGGTGTCCAGAATCCGCCGGGCGATGTCCATCCGGGCCTGGGTGGTCTTGGGAATCCCCTGCTTGTCCAGAGTCAGGCCCACCACGGCGGCGCCGTACTTCTTCACCAGGGGGAGAATGGCCTCCATCGTCTCCTGATCCCCGTTCACCGAGTTGACAATGGCCTTTCCGCAGTAGACCCGCAGGGCCTTCTCCAGTACCTCGGGCCGGGTGGAGTCCAGCTGAAGGGGGGCGTCGGTGACCCCCTGGAGGGCCTTGACCACCCGGACCATCATCTCCCCCTCGTCAATTTCCGGCAGACCCACGTTCACATCCAGGATATCCGCTCCGGCGCTTGTCTGCTCCAGAGCCTGCCCCAGCATAAAGTCCACATCCCCCCGGCGCAGGGCCTCTTTCATCCGCTTCTTGCCTGTGGGGTTAATGCGCTCGCCGATGACCCGCACCCGGTCGATGGGCACCAGGGTGGTGGGGCTGCACACGGCGGCGGGAATGTGCCGGGGCTCGTCCACGATGGTACGGCCCTCCAGGGCCCGGCTCAGCAGGGCGATGTACTCCGGGGTGGTGCCGCAGCAGCCCCCGTACAGCTTTACGCCCAGGTCTGTCAGCTCCGCCATGGAAGCGGCAAATTCCTCCGGGGTGATGTCATAGCCCGCCCCGCCCGGGTCGGGGAGTCCGGCGTTGGGCTTGATGGAGATGGGCAGGGCGGTCCACCGGCGAAGCTCCTCCACCAGAGGGGGCATCTCCTTGGGCCCCAGAGAGCAGTTCACCCCGATCACATCCGCCCCCATTCCCTCCAGCGTCAGGGCGGCGGCGGCGGGGGAGTGGCCCAGGAAGGTCCGCCCCCGCTCCTCATAAGTGAGAGACACCACCACGGGCAGATCGCTGTTCTCCTTCACAGCCAGCAGGGCGGCCCGGCACTCCTGAAGGTCGGTCATCGTCTCGATCATCACCAGGTCCGCCCCGGCCTTCACCGCGGCGCGCACCTGCTGGGCGAAGATGTCCACCGCCGTCTCAAAGTCCAGCGAGCCGGTGGGCTCCAGCAGCTGGCCGATGGGCCCCATGTCCAGGGCCACCAGAGCCCGGCCGGCGGCCGCCTCTTTGGCCAGAGCAATGGAGGGAGGAATGACCTCCTCCACCGTCCTGCCCGTGCGGCGCAGCTTCTCCCGGTTGGCTCCGAAGGTGTTGGCGCATAAAATCTGCGCCCCCGCCTCCACATAGGCCCGGTGGATGTCTTTGACCCAGTCCGGGTGCTCCAGAGCGGCCAGCTCCGGGTACTCCCCCAGCTTCAGCCCCTTGGACTGGAGCATGGTGCCCATGCCGCCGTCCAGGATCACAGGCTTCCGGCCCAAAATCAGCTTATGAAATTCCACAGTGTCCTCCCGCCTTTCGATACTGGCAGCCCTCCCGGGCGGGACAGCCCAGGCAGCTGCGGTGGGTTGGTTGAATCTCCTCTTGGGCTATACCCAGAATGGCCGTCACTGACTTCCGGGGCGTGAGCAGAGCGCTGGCGTTGGCACACAGCCCCACCCGCCGGGGGGCGTCCAGCAGCGCCAGCAGCTCCCCCTGGATCTCCAGCGGCAGGTCCCCATAGCCGGGACTGAAGCGGTAGGGGAAAAAGCAGCCGGGGAACTTGCCCTGAATCTCCCCCTCGATCTGGTCGCACAGCGCCTCCACCGCGGCCGAGGCGCAGCAATCCAGCGCCAAAGCCCGGCCCATGTCCATCTGTTCATTTTTCCGGATGAGCGCGTCCATCTCCGCCCCCAGGGTGGCGCAGAAGATCGCCGCCTGCTGACAGCCGGCCAGGTGACGCTTCAGGTCCGCTCCCGGCAGGAGCAATCCTCCCTCCAGCCGGACCCCGTTTTCTTCCAAGGTCAGCGCCAGGGCCCGCCAGGCCCACCGGGGGCGGATGGTACCCAGCACCTCCCGGGAGCAGCCGGAAACCAGGTCCCGCAGCTCCTCCCCCGCCCGGTCGGGGGGACAGCCCATATACCGAAGGACCTCATCAAGATCCAGTTGAGATATTGTAATGGACATTTTTTACAGCAAAATGACCCCCGCGCGTTCACAGGCCTTGATATTGGCCTCATCCCACAGGGAGGACTGCACCTCGCCGATGTGGGCCTTGCCCAGCAGGAGCATGGACACCCGGGACTGGCCAATGCCGCCGCCCATGGTCAGGGGCAGCTCTCCGTTCAGCAGCATCTTATGGAAGGGCAGCTCCCGGCGGCTCTCACAGCCGGCCAGCTTCAGCTGTCTGGCCAGACTCTCCTGGTCCACCCGGATGCCCATGGAGGACACCTCAAAGGACCGCTTTCCTACGCTGTCCCAAACCAAAATGTCACCGTTCAGCTCCCAATCGTCGTAGTCGGGGGCCCGGCCGTCGTGGGGCTTGCCGGAGCGGAGCTTGCCGCCGATGCCCATGAGGAAGGTGGTGGGGTGCCCCTCTACAAAGGCGTCCTCCCGCTGCTTGGGGGTCAGGTCGGGGTACAGGTCCTCCAGCTCCTGGGTGGTGATGAAGGTCACCTCGGTGGACAGCCTGGGCAGCACGCACAGCTGGGGGAACACGGTGCGCAGAAAATCCTGGGTGTCTGCCAGGGCGCCCACAATCGCCCGCACTGTCTCCTTCAGGAATTCCACATTCCGCTGCTCCCGGGAGATGATTTTCTCCCAGTCCCACTGATCCACATAGGCGGAGTGGAGGCTGTCCAGCTCCTCGTCCCGTCGGATGGCGTTCATGTCGGTATAAAGTCCCTCGCCCTCATGGAACTGGTAGCGCTTCAGGGCAAAGCGCTTCCACTTGGCCAGGGAGTGGACGATCACCGCGTTTCCCTCTACGCCGTTGATGTCAAAGGATACCGCCCGCTCCACACCGTTGAGGTCGTCGTTGAGGCCGGAGGCGGCGGACACAAACAGGGGGGCGGATACCCGGTGCAGCTGAAGGGCCCCGGAGAGTTTATCGGCAAACAGCCGCTTTAAAAGGTCAATGGCTCTTTGCGTCTCATAGATGGATAACAGGGTGGTATATCCCTGGGGCAGGGTAATTTCTTTCATTTCGGACACTCCTTGTTGTATAAATGACATGGATTTCTTTTCACGGTAAGGTGGAACCTCCCGCCAGCTCTGAAGGTCAGGAGGACCCGGGCGCGAAAATTCAATAAATAGTATTATACAAAATCCCATGGAGAAACGCAACGGCGGCGCCGGGATTTTGCGCCGCCTTCTCCGTTTTTCTTGCCAAATTTTTATTCCCCTAGTATAATGGGACAAAACATCGTCCCGTCAGGATGGAGAGGAAGACCTTATGAAATTCATTTCCTGGAATGTAAACGGCCTGCGGGCCTGTATGAAAAAGGGGTTTCTGGACTTTTATCAGCAGCAGGCCCCGGATTTTATGTGCCTTCAGGAGACAAAAATGGAGCGCGGCCAGGCCGACGTTCCCCTGGGGGACGGGATTTTGGAGTTCTGGAACTCCGCAGAGAAAAAGGGCTACTCCGGCACCGCCGTCTTCACCCCCCACCCTCCCCTGGCCGAGGCCTACGGCATGGACAAGGACGTCCACGACCACGAGGGGCGGCTCATCACCCTGGAGTATGAGGCGTTCTACCTGGTCTGCTGCTATACCCCCAACGCCCAGGATGGTCTGAAGCGGCTTTCTTACCGCATGGAGTGGGAGGACGATCTCAGAGCGTATCTGATGTCGCTGGACAAGGTCAAGCCGGTTATCTACTGTGGGGACCTGAATGTGGCCCATGAGGAAATCGACCTGAAAAACCCCAAGACCAACCACATGAACGCCGGCTTTTCCGACCAGGAGCGGGAGAAGATGACCCAGCTGCTCTCCTCCGGCTTTACCGACTCCTTCCGATACCTCTACCCGGACGTGACCGGCGTCTACTCCTGGTGGTCCTACCGCTTCAACGCCAGAAAGAACAACGCCGGATGGCGCATTGACTATTTTATTGTATCCGACCGGCTCCGGGACAAGATCCGCCGGGCGGAAATTCTCTCTGATGTAGAGGGAAGTGATCATTGTCCCGTACTGTTGGAGCTGGAGCTGTGACGGGCCTTCTGCCATGGGCAGGCCCGGCGCTGTGAAAGCTTGCATCCCATCCGTCAGATGGACTTGAACTTACATTCATTAGAATCAAGAAGGAGGCAGGAGCACTATGAAGCTGTCTGAGTTGTTTGGAAAAGGTAAAACCGTCTTCTCCTGTGAGGTGTTTCCCCCAAAAAAGGACACCCCTGTGGACAGCATATATACCACCCTGGATGGTCTGAAGGACATCCGCCCGGATTTTATCTCCGTCACCTACGGCGCAGGCGGCTCCAAAGTCAACCAGACCACCCGGGAGATCGCCTCCATCATCGAAAACCGCTACCACATCCCCGCCATGGCCCACCTTACCTGCGTGGCCGCCGGCAAGGCGGAAGTGGATCAGCTCCTGGCCGACCTGAAGGCAGATGGGGTGGAAAATATTCTGGCCCTCCGAGGGGATATCAACCCTGACTATCCCCCAAAAACCGATTTTACTTACGCCAGTGATCTGGTGGCCTACATCCACTCCCGGGGAGATTTCGGCGTCTCCGCCGCCTGTTACCCCGAGGGACACCTGGAGAGCCCCGACCTGGTCAGCGACATCCGCCACCTGAAAATGAAGGTGGACGCCGGGGCCCAGCACCTGGTCAGCCAGTTATTTTTTGACAACGAGGACTTTTTCCGCTTTCTGGAGCGCTGCCGCATCGCCGGCATCACCGTCCCCATTGAGGCGGGCATTATGCCCGTGCTGTCCAAGGCCTCCATCCAGCGGATGGTGTCCATGTGCGGAGCCAGCATGCCCCGGAAGCTGACCCGGATTCTGGCCCGGTACGGGGACCACCCGGAAGCGCTGCGGGAGGCGGGAATCGCCTATGCCATCGACCAGATTTCCGATCTGATCGCCGGGGGCGTGGACGGCATCCACCTGTACACCATGAATAACCCCGATGTGGCCAAGCAGATTGCCGGGAGCATCGCCTCCATCCGCCGGGTCTGACCTTGTCCGTTTCAAAAAGTTCATGATTTTTTAAAGAGTTCTTTGTCGTTTTTTTCCGGTACCTGTGGTAAAATACCCCCGATACTTGGAAAGGGAGGCGGATTACGCGCCTATGAAACGACGGATCGCTCTCATTACGGCCGCCGTCCTGCTGTGTCTGGGGGGCGGCCTTTTTTTATATCAAACGGGCTTTTTTGCCGCGGCCTCCTCCATGGAAGGGCTGCGAGCCTACATTGACCGATTCGCGCCCTACTCCCACCTGTGCTTTTTTCTCATCCAGTTTCTCTCTGTGGTGCTGGCCCCCATCCCCAGCAACATTACCTCGGTGGCGGGCGGACTGCTCTTCGGCACCTGGCCCTCCTTTTTTCTCACCTATGGGGCGGTGGCCTCCGGCTCGCTGCTGGTCTTCACCCTGGCCCGGGCGCTGGGACAAAACTTTGCCGACCGGTTTGTGGGACGAAAGCTATCCGAGAAATATCAGTCCATTCTGGACGCCAAAGCCCCTGTATTTCTCGCCCTGGCCTTTCTCTTTCCCTTTTTCCCGGATGACGTGCTGTGTATCCTGGCCGGCCTGACCCGGATCTCTCTGCGCCGCTTCACCGTCATCATGCTGCTCACACGCCCATGGGGGCTGCTGTTTTCCTGCGCGCTGGGCGGCTCCACCATCTCCCTTCCCCTGTGGGTCATGGTCCCCATCGCGCTGGCCGGAGTGTGCCTGTTTCTGATGGGACTTTACTACGGCGACCGGGTGGAAGAAGCGATTCTGCGCCGATTTAAACATCATGACAGTGGTAAATAATGGTTTGGGAGTACGCAGGGCGCACTCCCAAAAATTTTTTGAAAATTTTTGATTTTCCTCTTTACAAATCCCGTTCCCTGTGCTACTATATGTCCGTAATAAGAATTAATATTATTAACGAAGGGAGGCCGTCCATGGAGCGCGCCATACGATACAGCAAAAAGCGGGCGGATATGCTCTCTTTGATTCAGTCCACCGACTGTCATCCTTCCGCTGAGTGGGTCTATCATCAGCTCAAGCCGACCCACCCCGATCTCAGCTTGGGGACGGTATACCGCAACCTGATCTTTTTCCAGGACCACGGACTCATCCAAAGCGTGGGTGTGGTTCAGGGGCAGGAGCGGTTCGACGGCGTCACCACTCCCCACAGCCACTTTGTTTGCGAATGCTGCGGGTCCGTCATCGATCTGCCCAGAGTTTCTCTGGATTCCGATCTGGACCAATCCGTCAGCCGGCAATATGGGCTTGCAGTTTCAAGACATGAGCTCACCTTCCATGGGCTGTGTTCCGCCTGCGCCCAAAATAATTCATCTGAACCTGTATTAAATTGAGGAGGAATTCTATCATGAAGAAATTTGTTTGTACTGTTTGCGGTTATGTTTTTGAGGGTCCCGAGGCTCCCGACGTCTGCCCCATCTGCAAGGCTCCCAAGGAGAAGTTCGTGGAGCAGGCCGGTGAGAAGACCTGGGCTGCTGAGCATGTGGTGGGCGTGGCCCAGGGCGTGGATGAGGAGATCATCAAGGGCCTGCGCATGAACTTCGAGGGCGAGTGCTCCGAGGTCGGTATGTATCTGGCCATGGCCCGCGTGGCTCACCGCGAGGGTTACCCCGAGATCGGCCTGTACTGGGAGAAGGCCGCCTATGAAGAGGCCGAGCATGCCGCCAAGTTTGCCGAGATGCTGGGCGAAGTGCTCACCGACTCCACCAAGAAGAACCTGGAGATGCGTGTTGACGCTGAGAACGGCGCCACCGCCGGCAAGTTCGAGCTCGCCAAGAAGGCCAAGGAGCTGGGTCTGGACGCCATCCACGACACCGTCCACGAGATGGCTCGCGACGAGGCCCGTCACGGCAAGGCTTTCGAGGGCCTGCTGAAACGTTACTTCGGCTAATCCTTTTCAGCCAGATTTCTCTGATTTTGCCCCCTTGGCAGGCCCTGCCAAGGGGGCGTTGTTCTCTCTTGCATTTTCCCCTCCACCTGTGGTATGATTTTTTTCATCAACGGGCCGCAGCCCGACGGAGAAAAGAGGGGATTTTATGTGGACACTCGACCTGTGATCATCCACCCACGGCTGGCTCCGGAGCGCCGGGTGATCGCCGTCAGCGACATCCACGGCAACCTCCCCTTCTTTTGCGCCCTGATGGACAAAATCAGCCTGACCCCACAGGACAGCCTCGTCCTGGTGGGGGACATGATTGAGAAGGGGCAGGACAGCCTGGCCCTTCTGCGCCATCTGATGGCGCTCTCCCGCACCCACTCTCTCTATGCCCTGTGTGGGAACTGTGACGGACTGGTCCTGAACTTTTTTGAAACCGACGCCCTGGATGGTCGCTTTTACTCCTCCTATCTCCCCCGGCACCCCGAGTCCACCATCCGCCAGCTGGCCCGGGAGGGGGGCTTTGAACAGCTGGACGACCTGCCCCTGCTGCGGAAAAAGATCCGCTCCGCATACCCGGACATATGGGCGTGGCTCAAGTCTCTGCCCACCATTCTGGAGACGGAGCGGCTGGTCTTTGTCCACGGCGGTGTCCCTTCCCTGGAGCATATGGAGCAGCTCAACCGCTGGCGCTGCATGAAAAATGACGACTTTCTCGATCAGGGACACCGCTTCGACAAGTGGGTCATTGTGGGGCACTGGCCGGTGACCCTCTACGATCCTCAAATTCCTTCCGCCGCCCCCATCATCCTGCCCGACCGGAAGATCGCCTCCATTGACGGGGGCTGTGTGCTGAAATGGGACGGACAGCTCAACGCTCTCATCCTTCCCTCCCCTGACAGCGATCAGTTTTCCTGGACCGCTTGGGACGGACTGCCCACAGGCATCGCCCTGGACCCACAGTCCCCCAGCCAAGACAGCGTCAACATCCGCTGGGGCCGGTCGGCCCTGGAGCTGCTGGAGCCGGGGGAAGAGCTGTCCCTGTGCCGCCATCTGGAGACGGGGCGGGAGCTTCTCATCCTGAACAGCTACCTCCGCCAGGGTCCCAACGGCCTGTGGTGCGAGGACTCCACCGACTACCGCCTGCCCGTCTCCCCCGGCGACCGCCTGACTGTGGTCCAGAAGATCAAGAACGGGTTTCTGTGTAAAAAAGATGGGGTAACCGGGTGGTATTTTGGCCGTATCACCGATATACTATAAAAAAGCCACGAAAAAACAGGGCCAAACGGCGGAGCCTGCGCTCCCCGTCCAGCCTGGAAACAAGGATTTGAATTTATGTTAGATTTCCATCCCCTGCAATTAGAAGACCTGCCCAAGCTGCGGCAATTTTTTGGATACAGCGGAAGCCGGATCTGTGACACCACCCCCGGCACCGTGTTCATCTGGCGGGATATGTACAAGACAGAGTGGGCCATTTATGACGGCTCTCTCTACTTTAAGGTTGTCTATCCCGGCCTGGGTGAGACGTTTACCCTCCCCCTGGGGGGCGGCCGTTCCGAGCATTACAAGCAGATTGCCGCCTACTGCTGTCGGCGAAACATGCCCATCGCCTTTTATCCCATTCCCAAGGATGAGCTGGAGCGGCTGCAGGAGTTTTTCCCCAACAGCGCCGCCATCGCCGAGCGGAACAGCTTTGACTACCTGTACCGGGCGGAAGACCTGAAGTACTTCCGGGGGAAAAAGCTCAGCGGACAGCGCAACCATGTCAACAAGTTTTTAAAAACCTATGGAAACTGGCTGTTCCGCCCCATCACCCTGGACGATATCCCCGCCGTCAAGGCTTTCCTGGACCGCTACGCCAGCCGCTGGGACAAGTCCGCCGCCACCTTCCATGAGGATATCGCCAAAACCCATGAGGTGCTGGACAACTACCACGTCTATGACCTGCTCGGCGGGATGCTCCTGGTGGATGGCGAGATTGTGGGTTTCTCTTTGGGCGAAATCGTGGGCGACACCTTATTTACCCACATCGAAAAGGCGGACCGGGACTATGAGGGCTGCTACCAGATGCTGGTGGCCCAGTACGCCCAGAAGTTCGCCCATGAGGGGATTTCCTTTATCAACCGGGAGGACGACACCGGCGACCCGGGCCTGCGCACCAGCAAGCTGTCCTACCACCCGGTGGCGCTGCTGGAAAAGTACACCGTCACGGTGGAAGAGCCCTGCTGCTTCTGCTGACATGATAAAACTCCCGGTCCCGACTTTCTTTGTCGGTACCGGGAGTTTTCTCTTCAGTCAATCGCGCCCTTGGCCGCGTCCAAATCGTTTGCTACCACCAGCAGAACGGAATTTTCCCTCTGTTCCACCAGGGCCTGCTCCAGCTTTGGAATTTCGGCGGGGCGGTAACTCTCATTGGCCGCAATCTGACTGTCCACATAGGCCTTCACCGCTTTTTCCGCCTGAGACGCCTTGTCTTGGTCAGACAGTACCAGCACCGCCCCCTCTTCGCAGGTGGCCCCCGCTGAGCGCAGCACGGCGCAGTCCGTCAAATCCTCCTCCGTAAGCCCGTAATCCCCCAGCTTGTAAAGGGCAAACGCGGTCTGGGCGTCCAGCTCCTCCAGCTCCTCGGAAAAAGCGCCGGCCTGGGCGATGCGCTCCACCAGATCGGTGGAGTACGCCGTTTTCCCGCTCTGACCGCATCCGGTCAGAACCAGCACTCCCACGGCCGCCGCCAGTGCCAACACAAAAAACTTCTTCATGGTCAATGTTCTCCTTACCGTCTTACAGCGCTGCCCTGCGGATGAGCCCCACCCCCAGGGGGGTCGGGCCGGTGTGGACGCCGATGGTAATCCCGATCTGGTAGGGCTCTTTCACCTCAGGGCGGTCATACCCCCGCTCCAGCAGCCCCTGATAGACCTGCTGAGCAAACTCCTTATGCTCTTCCGCATCCAATCCAAATCCGGTGGCCAAGTTGTACTGCTCCAAATCCAGCTTGTTCCGTTCCAAATACCGGAAAAACAGCTCTCTCACCCGTACCAGAGATTTTTTCCGCCCCTGGGCAATTCCGTCCGTCACAAGCTCTCCCTTTTCATAGCCAATCAGCGGCTTCACCCGGAGCAGCGTACCCGTGGTGGCCGCCGCTTTCCCGATCCTGCCGCCGTGCCGGAGATACTCCAGATCGTCTGTGGTGAAAAAGATCCGCCCTGTCATGGGCAGCGGCTCCAGTGCGGCGACGGCCGCTTCCAGGGTAACCCCCATATCCCGCAGGCGCACCGCTTCCTCCACCAACAGGCCCTGGAGCACTGTGGCCAGCCGGGAATCCATGACATGGACCCGGGCATGGGGAAATTCCTCCCGCAGCTCTTCCGCGGCGTTTCGCGCCGTCTGATAGGAGCCGCTGAACAAGCTGTTCAGACAGATGCACAAAATGGGCTTTTCCTGCTCTGCCAACGGATAAAAGGCCTCCAGGTAATCTTCTACCGTGGGCATAGAAGTTTTGGGGAATACGCCTGGCATCGCCGCCATACGCTGATAAAATTCCCGGGTGGAGACATCCTTCTCTTCCCGATAATAGGTTTCGTCTCCCAAAGCGGCATAGAAAGAGACCATCGTGATCCCAAGGCGCCGGCATCTCTCCCGCCCCAAATCACAGGAACTATCGCTTACTATATGGAAGTTCATAGTTCTCTCCTTTGTTTCGTGGCCCGTAATCCTCTCTCGCCGGGCCGTACCCGGAGCCCGCTCCGGTGGGAATTAGCGTAAAGTATACACCATTTTAAGGTAAAACTCAACTCCATTTTTAAGATTTTTTAGGTAACTTTATCAGTTTATCCCTCTTCTGTTCCCGGAACCCCGCCTGTCCCAATCAAAGAACGGTCGGAAAAAACAGCAAATTCCGATCCCAGCGCCCAGGACACATTCACCCCAACGCCATCCATGCGGCCACACCGACCTGAATACGCACAAATACCAGCAAAGGCTCCATCCCGCGCTGTCCTTCCATGATCTATTGTAGCATTGGGAACCCCCCTTGTCATGGGCAACGGCTGCATTTTTTACCATATATTTTTGTGAAAACAATATCAATCGTTTTCCCTTTTCCGCCGGTTCCCCCCTTTTTTTCCCCTTTTGTTTGTGATATAATAATTTGAATTTGTATGTAAAGGTTGGAGTATTTTTGTGGGCAATGTCACGTTAATCGGAATGCCGGGCTCCGGCAAAAGTACGGTAGGCGTCCTGCTGGCCAAATTCCTGGGCTACGGATTTCTGGATGTGGACCTGGTCATCCAGCAGCGGGAGGGCGCGCTGCTCCAGGATATCATAGACCGTCGGGGGGTGACGGCTTTTCTGGATGCGGAGGAACAGGCCGTATTGGGACTTGACTGCGACGGGCATGTCATCGCCCCAGGCGGCAGCGCCGTATGCCGGGAACGGGCGGCTGCTCATCTCAGGGAATTGGGCCCGGTGGTCTACCTCCGGGTCGATTTGGAGGAGCTCCAGCGCCGCATTCAAAATCTGTCCACCCGGGGCATCGCCATGGAACCCGGCCAGACGCTGGCCGACGTGATGGCCCTGCGCGCTCCCCTTTATGACAAATATGCCGATGTGGTCGTGGACTGTCCCGCCGGGCAGAGCCTGGCCCAGACTGCCCAGATCGTTCTGAACCGGCTGCGGCAGGAGGGACTGCTGCCCTGAAGCAAAAGACGGCCTGTCACCCCCAGCCACGGGACGGCTGTGGGGTTGTCCCATCGGCTCCATTTACCCCAGCCCGCAGGGAAAAGCGCGGGCCGGCAAAGCGCAAGGGCTTTGCTGAATGAGAAAAGGAAGTAATGCATGACATTTCGTGACTTGGGGCTCAAAGCCCCCATCGTGCGCGCCCTGGAAGAACAGGGCTACGCCAAGCCCTCTCCCATTCAGGAGAAGGCCATCCCCCCCGCTCTGATCGGGCGGGACGTGCTGGGCTGCGCCCAGACCGGCACCGGAAAGACCTGTGCCTTTGCCGCTCCCATCCTCCAGCGGCTGGATGCCGCCCCCCGGGGAAAGCGGGCCATCCGAGCCCTGATCCTCACCCCCACCCGGGAGCTGGCCATCCAGATCGGTGAGAGCTTTGACGCTTACGGCAAATATCTGAAGCTGCGCCACACCGTGATCTTCGGCGGCGTGGGCCAGAATCCCCAGGTGGATGCCCTGAAAAAAGGGACCGACATCCTGGTGGCCACTCCGGGGCGGCTGATGGACCTGTATCAGCAGGGCTTCGTCTCCCTGGAGCATCTGGATATCTTTGTACTGGACGAGGCCGACCGGATGCTGGATATGGGTTTTATCCATGACGTGAAGAAAATCCTCAAATGGCTGCCCGATGAGAAGCAGACCCTCTTTTTCTCGGCCACCATGCCCCCCGAGATTACCGACCTGGTCAATTCCCTGCTCCACGACCCGGTCAAGGTGGCGGTCAACCCCATCTCCTCCCCGGTGGAGGCCATCCGCCAGTCGGTCTATCTGGTGGACAAGGGCAACAAAACAAACCTCTTGGCCTATCTCATGGAGAGCAAGCATGTAAAAAACGCCCTGGTCTTCACCCGTACCAAGCACGGGGCCAACAAGGTGGCCCGGGATTTGGGAAAGCTTGGCATTTCCGCCGCCGCCATCCACGGCAACAAGAGCCAGACCGCCCGCCAGCAGGCCTTGTCCGACTTCAAAGCCGGACGCATCCGCTGTCTGGTGGCCACCGATATCGCCGCCCGCGGGCTGGATATTGAAGACCTGTCCCATGTGTTCAACTACAACCTCCCGGAGGTCCCGGAAACCTATGTCCACCGCATTGGCCGCACCGGCCGGGCCGGCAAGGGAGGCGAGGCCGTCGCCTTCTGCGATTTCAGCGAAAAGCCTCTGCTCCGGGACATTGAAAAGCTCCTGGGCAAGCCCATTCCCCAGGTGGACGGCCACCCCTATCCTATGACAAACTTCGAGGCTCCCAAGCGGGACAAAAACGGCAAAATCATCAACGAAGAGGACGCCGAGGCCCGACAGGCCGCCCGGCAGCTGCGCCAGAAACGAGAGCAGCCCCAGCCGGCCGCCAAGAAGCAGGAGGAAACGGGGTCGCTTCGCTACCCCACCGCCCAGGAGGTACTTTCCGGGGGAGAAGGGGCCAAAAAGAAATCCCGCCGCCGGAAAAAGTCCGCCGCCCATGAGCAGCCCACGTTGCCTTCTGACCTTGAGCCATCCTACCCCATCCAGCGCCCCGCCCCCAAGCGGGGCGTGCGGTCCGGCACTCTGATGGATACCGGGGACGCCATGCCCCGCACCGATTTTTACCGGCCCAATCCTCTGGACAGCGACATTATTATGGACGCTACCGCCCGTCTTTTGGCCCCAAAGCGTCCCTCCGTCCCCACCCGGGCCGCCGCCCAGACAGAGCCCGGCGAGGAGCGCCGGAGCGGCCGCCGTCGCAGGAAGCGCAAGCCTGCCGCCGAGAACGCCCAGGGCGCTCTGCCTCAGCTCCAGCTGGAGCCTCTGCCCGCCAAAAACGAAACCAAGCCCCAGGGGCATGGAGCGTCCAGGAACAAGAAGGCGGCAAAGTCTCCCCGGTCCGTTCCTCCCCTGAAGGGGGAGCGGCCCGCCCCCGCCCCTCAGCAGAAAAAGCACAGCGGAGCCAAACACGGCCGTGGGGACCGGCCCCGGGGTATGCCCCCCGAACCCAGGAGATCCCAGACCAAGGACTCCACCGAACAGCCCAGCCTGATGAAACCCTATTATCTGGACATCGGACGCTGAGTCCTTGGGAAGCTCACATATTGATACGATTTGGAGGAGAAAAAAATGGATTATCAGGCCCTCTATCAGCAAAAGCTGACCACCCCCCAGGAGGCGGTCAAGGTGGTAAAGTCCGGCGACTGGGTGGACTACACCTGGTGTACCAACCACCCCGTTGCCCTGGATAAGGCCCTGGCGGAGCGGAAGGACGAGCTCACCGACGTGAAGGTCCGGGGCGGCGTCACCATGTGGATGCCCGAGATCGCCAAGGCTGAGGACGCCGGCGACCACTTCACCTGGCACTCCTGGCATTGCAGCGGCATCGACCGGAAGATCATCTCCAAGGGCATGGGTTTCTTCGGCCCCATGCGCTACTCCGAGCTGCCCCGGTTCTACCGGGAGAATCTGGCCCCGGTGGACGTGGTGATGCTCCAGACCACCCCCATGGACGCCCACGGCAACTTTAACTTCGGCCTGGCCGCCTCTCACCTGGCGGACATGATGAGCCGGGCCAAGTGCATCATCGTGGAGGTCAACCAGAATATGCCCTGGGTCTACGGCCTGACCGGCACCGAGATCAACATCAAGGACGTGGCCTATGTGGTGGAGGGGGACAATCCCCCTGTGGCCCAGCTGGGCGGCGGCGGCGAGCCCACCGATGTGGACCGGGCCGTGGCCAACCTGGTGGTGCCTGAGATTCCCAACGGCGCCTGCCTGCAGCTGGGCATCGGCGGTATGCCCAACACCATCGGTGCCATGATCGCCCAGTCCGACCTGAAGGACCTGTCCGTCCACACCGAGATGTATGTGGACGGCTTTGTGGACATGGCCGCCGCCGGCAAGATCACCGGACGGCACAAGGCTCTGGATAAGGGCCGTCAGGTGTTCGCCTTTGCCGCCGGCACCCAGAAGCTCTATGACTATGTGAACCGCAACCCCGATGTGATGGGCGCTCCCGTGGACTACACCAACGACGTGCGGGTGATCGGCCAGATTGACAACTTCATCTCCATCAACAACGCCATCGACATGGACCTGTTCGGCCAGGTAAACGCCGAGTCCGCCGGTATCAAGCACATCTCCGGCACCGGCGGCCAGCTGGACTTCGCCATGGGCGCCTACCTGTCCAACGGCGGCAAGAGCTTCATCTGTATGTCCTCCACCGTCACCGGCAAGGACGGCACCGTGAAGAGCCGCATTGTCCCCACCCTGACCCCCGGCTCCATTGCCACCGACCCCCGGTCCTGCGTACACTATATCGTCACCGAGTACGGCATGATCAACCTGAAGGGTCTGTCCACCTGGGAGCGGGCTGAGGCCATCATCTCCATTGCCCACCCCGATTTCCGGGAGCAGCTCATCCAGGACGCGGAGAAGATGCACATCTGGCGCCGCAGCAACAAGAAATAAAAGCTCTGTCCTTCGCCGACAGAGTACAAAAAATCCCGTGCCATGACGGCACGGGATTTTTTTATTGAAGCTCCCACTGGAAGTTCTCCATCTTCAGGCGGCTGCCCACCGTGGTTCCCTCAGGCAGCAGGAACATGGTGATGGAGTGCTCCTGCCCCTGGTCCCCCAACAGCTGGGCGTAGTCCCCGTTGATGGACATGACGGTGTAAAAAATCGGTTCCATACGCTTTTCTCCTATTCATACGGCTCTGTCAGAAAGGGAAACTCCACAAAATTCCCCTCCCCCCAGGATAACACAACGGTATAGTAATAGCCGGGGGTCGCCTGGAAATACATGGTGTCCCGGTGCTCTCCGTCCCGCCTGGGGCTGTCCCAGAACAGAACCGGCCACCCGTCCTCCAGCGTCAGATTCTCCTCCCCCAGCCGGTCCTGCGGGTAGCGGTAGACGTTAACTTCATACCTCCCCCGCTCCATCCCCTTGCCCTCCAGGCGGAAGGTGACCTCCTTCTCGTCATTGAGGCTCAGGGTGTACAGACTTCGGCTCCCCTGACTGTCCGCCGGGGCAGTCGCCATCAGGGGCCCGTTCTCCTCCCGCAGCTGTCCGTCTCCGGCAAAGAAGTAGCTCCCCCGGCCTCCCCCGGGATAGAGCTCCACATAGATCCGGGCAGCATAGCTGGCGTCTTCCCGGGTGTCGGGATAATAGAGCTCCACCACCGGCAAAACCGGGATATCCGGGTGGGTCAGCCGGTCCACGAAGCTGGAAAACCTCGGCCCCGCCCCCCAGAGAAGCCCCGGCAGGAACATAGCCAGCACCAGCAGCCCCAAACACAGATTGACGGCCAGCAGCCCCAGGGCCGAGCGCAGATTTCGCTTGGCCCGGCGCTCCTTTTCCCCCGCCAGGGCCACGGCGTCACAGACCGTCTGTTCCAATTGGGCGGGGGTTGGCTCCTCCCGCTCCCCCCGGAGCAGCTCCGTCACGGTGATGTCAAGCTCCCGGCACAAGGGCTCAAAGAGAGCGGCGTCAGGCAGGTTCAACCCCCGCTCCCATTTGCTCACCGCCCGGTCGGACACATGGAGCCGCCGCCCCAGTTCCTTCTGGGTCAGGCCCTTCTCCTTTCTCCTCCCGGCAATCAGCGCTCCCACCTTGCGGCTGTCCATCCCATCCCTCCTTTCCAGCTTAGTGTACCGCCCCGAGGGCAATTTGGCAACCAACCTGCGGTTGAGTGCTGTAAAAGTCCGGTTTATCGGACACCTTCTCTTGTATCATAGGACCATAACAAGAAGAAGGGAGCGGAAACGCGATGATGGATTACACGATGGTATGGGTAAGAGGACACATTGAGGTCTACGACTGGGCAGGGCGGTTCTGCTTCTCAGCCGACAACGAACGGGAGGCCCGGGAGGAGCTGGCCCTTACGGCGTGATCTCCTTGCGGCAATCCATTGAGGTATGAAAAGATCGGGAGCGGAATTTCGCTCCCGATCTTTTATCCTGTTCACCGACAGAACTCACTTTTGCGGAACAGGGACCGCAGCAGCACCATCCATCCCCAGGAGATGGACAGGGCGGGCAGACAGGCCAGCAGGATGGCTTTGGCCGGGTGCACATCGGTAAAGCACAGGGGGCCGAAGAACATCACAAAGGTGGCCACCAGCATAAGGATCAGGGTAATTCTCTCCCTTGCGGTATTGGGAGGGGTCAGGAATATTTTGACCAGGTCCATTTCCACCCGTTTGATCTCTTTTTTCATGACAGCTCACCTACCGCCTCTTCCGCCAGCTCTACCAGCCGGCCGGAGTGAATCAGCTCCCGCAGATACTCAATATGGGGATGGAGGAACATGTCCTCCTCCATCACCGGCACATGCCGCCCGATCTCCTCCAGCACATGGGCCGACCCCTCGCCCCGCTTCCGCTCCGGGTCCAGCAGGGGCTGGGCCTGGAAGGCGGAGAGCAGTTCGATGGCCAGGATGTACTCCAGCTTTTCCGCCACCGCTACCGCCTTCTTGGAGGCGTTGTAGCCCATGGCCACATAGTCCTCCTGGTTGCCGCAGGTTGGGGTGTTGTCGATAGTGGCGGGGGTGGAGAGAATCCGCATATCGTTTAAAAGCCCTGCCTGGGTATATTGGGGAATCATCAGTCCGGAGTTGAGGCCAGGGTTCTGGATGAGGAACCAGGGATAACCGGACAGGTTTTCATCAATCAGGCGGTTGTTGCGCCGCTCGGACATCTTGGCCAGGGTGGTGGCAGCGATACAGCAGGAGTCCATCTCCATGCCCACATAGGAGGAATCCGCGTTGCAGGCGGAGATCACATCGGCATCCGCTCCCTCACTCCAGATGATGGGGTTGTCGCAGCAGGAGTTGAGTTCGATCTCCACCGTGGCAAGGGCGTCCTGGAGCTTCTTTTTGGCCGCCCCGTGGAGCTGGGGAATGCACCGGAGAGACAGGGCGTCCTGCACCCGGCTGTTCTTGTAGTGCTCGATGATCTCAGAGCCTTTGAGCACCTTGCGCACATTGTCCGCCACCCCCGCCTGGTGGGGGTGGGGACGCACGGCCATGACCCGCTCGTCAAAGGCCCGGATGATGCCCTTGGACGCCTCCAGGGTGATGGCGGCGATCACATCGGCGGCCTTGGCGGCGTTGAGCATATCCCACAGGGCCAGACCGCCCAGGGCCGTCACCGAGGTGGTGCCGGACACCAGGGCCAGGCCCTCCTTAGCCCCCAGCTCCATGGGCTCAATCCCGGCCCGGGCCAGAGCCTGGGCGCCGGGCAGAAGCTCGTCCTGATACCAGGCCTTGCCCTCCCCCAGCAGCACCAGGGCCATGTGGGCCTCGGGGCTCAGGTAGCCCACCGAGCCCTCCCGTGGAGCCCAGGGGGTCACCCCTTTGTTCAGCAGCTCCCGCAGCTTCTCCAGCACCGCCAGGCGCACGCCGCTGTACCCCTGTCCCATATTTTGCAGCATCATCACCATGGTGGCCCGGGCCTGCTCTACGGTAAAGGGCTCGCCCACTGAGGTGGAGTGGGACAGGACAATGTTGCGCTGGAGCCGGGCCGTCTCCTCCTTGCTGATGGCCTTGGTACACAGGGCCCCAAAGCCGGTGGTCACCCCGTACATCACCCGGCCCTGGTCAATCCACCTCTCCACCAGTTCCCGGGACTTGTCCACCCGGACCCGGTAGCCGTCAGAAAACTCCACCCGGGCCCCATATCGGGCCACGGCCACCAGTTCCCGCAGGCCGATTTTCCCGCCCAACTCTACCACTTTGATCTCCTTGCACTGATTCACCGAAACTCCTCCTCTACTCTGCTCTGTCCCGGACCGCTTCTCCATCACTTCCGGTCCTGTTCCCCGGCTGTCTGCTCAATCTGGTCCACACTGTCCACCATGTCCTTCTTGGTCTCGGGATCAAAGAAAAACACCTTAAACGCAGCGGCCACCTGGAGGATGAACACCACCAGCACCACAAAGCCGCCGCAGGCCGCCAGATACTTCACGCCGTCCACGCCCTGGGCGCCGCCGCCGAAGGCCACCATAATGCAGGCGATGGCCCCGATGGACACACCCCAGATGATCTTCTGCCACACGGCGGGCTCCTCGTCATGGCGGGCTCCCTTGGTACACAGGGCGGCAATGGTGGTGGACATGGTGTCCGCAGTGGTGGAGAACGCGGCGATGAGGGCCACAATGATGACCGGGATAATCACCACGCCCAGGGGCACATGCTTCAAAAATTCCCAGATACCGGCCACAGCGCCGCCCTCCTGAATGGCGGCAATGATGTCGGCCTTGCCGCTGTCCTGCCAGTAGAGAGCGGTGCTGCCCCAAACGGCAAACCACACATAGCCAAAGGAGGCGGGCAGAATCCAGTTGACGATGAGGAACTGCCGCACGGTGCGGCCATAGGCGATCATGGCAAAAAAGATTCCCATCAGAGGGGCATAAGCGATCCAGATGGCCCAGTCGTACATGGTCCACCAGGTGACCAGAGCGGAGCCGCCCACGGTGTAAGGATCAAATCCCCAGGTCCAGAATCGGTCCAGCCAGTAGCCCAGACCCACATTGGACATATTCAGGATATAAATGGTGGGACCAATGACAAAAAGGACGATGAGCAACACATAGAAAATTTTGCTGGTCAGGCCGGCCAGCCACTTGATGCCCTTGTCAATGCCGGTCACCGACGCCACCGTAAAGGTAATGGTAATAATGGCTGTCAGGATAATCCAGACCACAGGCCCCTGGGCCACACCGTAGGCCGCATGGAGGCCGGTGCCGATCAGGGCAAGGCCCGCGCCCAGAGAGGCAGCCAGGCCCAAGGCAATGGCCAGCACGGACAGCACGTCGATCAGCACCACCCAGATTCCCTTGGTCACCCGTTCGCCGAAGAGAGGAATCAGAGAGGCGGAGACAGACAGCTCCTTCTTCCGGTTAAAGTACATATAGGCGATGAGCACCCCGGACAGGGCGTACATGGCATAGGGGATAAAGGTCCAGTTATAAAAACACCGGCCGATGGCAAACCAGGATGCCTCCTGGCTCAGGGGCTCGATTCCAAGGGTGTCCAGCTCTCCGTAGATATTGCCGTAGTAAATGAGCACCTCGTTGACGCCGTAGGTAATGAGGCCCGTGGCAATGCCGCCGGTCAGCGTCATGGCAAACCAGGAACCAAAGGAATACTTGGCCTTGGCCTCCGGCCCGCCGAAGCGGATCTTGCCCACCTTGGTGAAGGTCAGCATGGCGGCCAGGAACAACGTCACCATGGCCACGATCTGGTAGAGCCAGCCAAAGGTGCTCAGGGACCAGCTGAAAACGCCATTGGTCACAGCCGTCAGCCACTGGTTGTTGACGATACCCAGAATGGCCGAGCCGCCGATTACCGCAAAGCAGGGAATAAACACATTCCATCGGATCGGCTTGTTGTTGGTTTCGTGTTTCATGTTTCTCTTTGTATGACAGCGCGGGGCGCTGGCATACCCTCCCTTCCTTGAGTTTATGCCATAGTTTTAAAGCAATTAAGGGGCCAACTTTCCAAATCAAATTGTTTTTTACGCTTCACCCATATTTTGTTCATTTTTAAGTCGTTTATTGTTTAATTTATCCAATTATTTTTAATTGGCGGTCAGATTTTTTCCCGTTCTTTCCCTTATCAGTGCAAAATTCTATTGCATAAAGCAATAAAATTTTGCATTTTTCTTGACGAATCAGCTGTTCCCCGTTATGCTGAACAGGAAAGAGGAGGCGCTGGTAATGGCATTTTATGATGTACGTTTCACTGTGGACGGCAGCGACGTGCTGCGGTCTGTTGCCTGGGGCAGTGAAAGTGCCCGAGGAACCTATGAGCTACTCTTTGAGGCCTGGATCTCCCAGGGCCGCCGGGTAGATAACGTTTTTTCCCTGCCTCCCGGCCAAGATGAGGGGACCTTTTCCTGGGACGAGGACACATTTTCCTTTCAGTTTTTACCCGCCCCGGAGGGGGAACGGTATCTTCTCCTGTCCCGGGCGGACGAGCGGCTGTTCCTCTTTTCCAGGGCTCTGGATCACTGCTCTGAGGGAATTCAAATCTACGACAAGGACGCCCAAGCCGTTTTTTTCAACAAAGCCAGCCGGAAAATTTCCCGCATCCCGGACGGCGTACAGGTGGAGGGGCGGCATCTGCTGGACCTGTACAACCTCAACGAGGAGATCAGCACCACCATCACCGCCCTGCGCACCCAGTCCCCGGTCATCAACCGGGTAGACCGCTTCCACACCAGCAACGGCGCCTCCCTGGCCACCGCCAATACCTCTTTTCCCATTTTAAAACGAGGCGCTCTGGTGGGCGCTGTGGTCTTTGAGCAGACAGAGGAACTGCTCAAGGGGAACATCCAGCGCATGGAGGCCACCCAGCGGGCTTTGCGGGAATATGGGGCAAGGGGAACTCGGATTTCCTTCTCCGGCTATACGTTTGAAAATGTAATCGGCCAAGGTCAGAAGCTGCGGGATGCCGTGGCACTGGCCAAACGCGTCGCCAATCAGGACAGCAGCGTCCTGCTGGTGGGGGAGACGGGCACCGGCAAGGAGATTTTTGCCCAGAGCATCCACCGCGCCAGCCCACGAAGCGGGAAAAAATTTCTGGCCATCAACTGTGCCGCCATCCCTGATACGCTCATTGAAAGCCTCCTCTTCGGCACACAGAAGGGCAGCTTCACCGGCAGCGAGGACAAGGCGGGCTACTTTGAGGAGGCCAACGGCGGGACGCTGTTTCTGGACGAGCTCAATTCCATGAGCCTGACCATGCAGTCCAAGCTCCTCCGGGTCCTCCAGGAGAATACCTTCCGCCGGGTCGGGGGCAGCAAAGACCTGAAGCTGGATGTACGGATCATCTCCTCCTGCAATGAGGACCCCTTCCGTTCCATCTCCGAAAACAAGTTCCGCCGGGACCTGTTCTACCGGCTGTCCACCGTGATGATCGAATTGCCGCCTCTGCGGGAACATTTGGAGGACCTGGAGCTGCTCACCGAGTACCATCTCCAGTCCACCGCCCATCAGTATGTCCACAGCATTGTCCGGGTGGAACCCCGGGTCTACGAAATTCTTCGGGCCTATCACTGGCCGGGCAATGTGCGGGAGCTGTTTCATGTGCTGGACTATGCCCAAAATGTTTCGGACAGCACCGTCCTTCAACCGGAACAGCTTCCCTCCTATCTGCTGCGGGGCCAGGCGCAGCAGCAGTCCGCCCCCCCTTCCCAGCCCATCAGCTTCTCCAATACCAACCTTCAGGCCCTGCTGGACGATTACGAGCGGGAGATCATTTCCCAGGCCCTGGACTACTGCGGCTATAACATCTCCAAGACTGCTCAGGTTCTGGGCATTCTTCGCCAAAGCCTCCAGTACCGCATCCGAAAGTATGGCCTTGTCTTTTAAGGCAGGGCCATACATCCAAATAAAAAACGGCACACGTCTCTGTGTGCCGTTTTCTTCCTCAGGCAAAAAAGAAAGACATCCGATTGGATGTCTTTCTTTGGTGGTGCGCGAGGCGGGAGTCGAACCCGCACGCCCTTGCGAGCACTGGCACCTGAAGCCAGCGAGTCTACCAATTCCACCACTCGCGCTTGTTGTTTGCCGCGCTGTCCTCAGCGCAAGAGAGATAATACCATAGTCTGCTCCAGGTGTCAACACTTTTTTTCAATTTTTTTCGATTTCGAAAATACTACAATTAAGTGCAAGAAAGGCAAACGCCGATCTTGCACTATTTTTTTTTACTGTTACGGAGGAGGTGACAGAACTTGATCGGAGGATACTTTAGCCCAGCAGACCGGCAGCAAATAGCCGAAATGTGGGCGGCATATCAACCCGTATCTGTAATTGCCTGCGCTCTCATGGTTGACCCCTCGACCGTCCACCGTGAATTGAAGTTAGGCAACGAAAACGGCGAACTGGACGAAAACAAACGGCTGGCTTACAACCCGGAACTGGCGCAGCTCCGTTTTCAGGAAAACCTGCGCCGCCGTGGCAGACGGAAAACCACCAAATAAACCACAAAGCAAGCCACACAAAGGAGGAACCATTCCATGACAAAGATGACCAAAAACGGAGTAAGCACTACTGCCGCGCCGGGACAGGAGCAGTTTGAAAACTTCACCCGCAAGGTGGGCCGGCAGGTTAAGCGGTACGTGCAGTACGACTACCGCCACACTGACGGAGAACTGTTCAGCTGTGTGCGCCCTACCCTCGACGCCTGCCGCGCTGCACGTGACGCATGGCTGGATGCGAAAGCGGGGGCAACGGCATGAGCGACATTAAACCCATTGTGCTGAAAGCACGATCCGCAAGCGACTGCGTGGGGGTTATCAGACTGACCCCAGAGGCTGAAAAAGTGGTAAGGCGGCTGCATAGCCGCTCCCACCTGCCGATCCGTCAAATTGTGTCGGAAATCATTATACAGGCCGAACACCTGATCGACATTGACCTGTCCGAATACAGCGAGGAGGAAGATGATTTATGAGAAAATGCACCCTTAACGCCGTGGCGCCCGGTACGCTGATCAGCTACCGCGAACGCCACGCAATCGTGCTGGAACACCTGCCGCAAGGCGTGTTTGTCCAGCTGGTTGATCCCATTGAGGATCACGCCTTTGGCAAAACGAACGTCTGGCGCGAAAGCGACCTGCGCCAGTACCTGAACGGCGAGTTTGCCCGCCTGCTCTGCGAGGGCAACACGGACGAGCTGCTGGATACCGTAACCGACCTTACGGCGATGGACGGCACAACGGACTACGGCTCCAGCGTAGACAAAGTAACACTGCTGACCATTGACCAGTGCCGCAAGTACCGTTACACCCGCCCCTTGCCGGACGAGTGGGAGTGGACTTCCACGCCGGCCAGCACACCGGGTGGATGGGATGAAAACAAGCGTTACGCCTGCTACCTGGGCACTGGTGGCGATGTGTACTACAGCAGCTGCACCAATACCTACGGCGCCCGCCCCGCTTTCACCCTCCCCTCCAACCTCTGCGTGGAACTGCCGCACTGCACTGGGCTTGCGGACTATACAGACGCGGAACTGCTGGAGGAGCTGCTGAAACGTCAGCAGTGTGAGAAATGACCCAGCATCAAGCCGCACGGCAGAGGCGGCTACTACGCAGGCGCCGCCGCATCGTCACGCTGCTGCTCCTGCTTACTGCCGTACTTATTATAACCCCTGTGGCGTGTACGAGAAAAGCGGCTGCGCCGCAGACCCCTACAGCACCGCCTGCAAGCGTTTTGCCGTCCGTGACAACCGACAGCACCGCAGCACCTTTATCCCCCGTTCCTACGCCGGAAATAGCGCCGTGGACGGAGGAGGACGTACTGGCGATTGCCAGAACCCTGTCCGGCGAGTGCTACGAGGACAAGACGCAGGACAAGCGGCTGGTTGCAGAGGTCATCGTCAACCGTGTAAGCGCAGGGCACTTTGGGGACACCGTGATCGATGTGGTCACAAGCCCGTACCAGTTTGTTGGTTATTGGAACCCCAGCCGGGAGATCAGCGAAAACGATATACAGATCGCAACCGAAACACTCCGTGACTGGTACGCCAACGACTGCAACGCGCTTTCTGAATGGCTGTATTTCACGGCTGGCGACAACCGCGAAAACAATTTTAGAACCGAATATGAGGAGGAATAACCATGTTTGAAATCAACGTAACCGTCAACGCCCCGGAGATTGCCGAGGCACTGAACAATCTCGCTGCCGCGCTGAAAGGCGCAAAGCCCGAACCCGCCGCCAGCAAGACGGGCAAAGCGGACAAGCCCGCCGCGCCCGTTCCCCCTGCGGACTATATGCCGCCTGCTGATACCGCACCGGCTCCCGCCACACCCGCGCCCGCAGTAACCCCGGCTCCGGCTACTGCGCCTGCACCCGTTCAGGCTCCCGTAACGCCCGCCCCTGCACCCGCGCCTGTTCCTGTGGCGCCCGCCCCCACCTACAACCGCGATCAGATTATGACGGCAGGCGCCGCGCTGATTGACGCGGGCAAGATCAACGAACTTATGGGGCTGCTCAATTCCTTTGGCGTTCAGGCTGTGACCCAGCTCAAGCAGGATCAGCTGGGCGCATTCGCAACAGAACTGCGCAAGCTGGGCGCCCAGATTTAAGAGAGGAGGACACCCGATGCCGGATAAACACGCAATTCTTTCCCCGTCAGCCGCGCACCGCTGGCTGCATTGTACGCCGGCGCCGCGCGTGGAGGCTGAATTTCCCGAAACCACCAGCGAATATGCCGAGGAGGGCAGACTTGCCCACAGCGTATGCGAACTGGCAGCAAAAAAGAAATTTACCGTTATGAATAACCGGACATACAACAGCCGGTTGAAAAAGCTGAAAGCTGATCCCAAATGGAACGATGAAATGCTGTCCACCGCTGCCACCTATGTGGAACACCTGACCGAACACGCGATGCGTTTTGAACACGCACCCTACGTTGCGCTGGAAGTGCAGGTGGACATCACCGACTACGCCCCGGAGGCGTTCGGCACTTGTGACTGCGTAATGATCGGCGGGGACGAGCTGATCATTACCGACTACAAGCACGGCAAGGGCGTACCCGTTTCTGCGCAGGACAACCCGCAGATGCTGCTGTATGCGCTGGGCGCCCTCAAGCTGTACCGCCCTATTTACGGCGATATGATCCGCCGCGTCAGCACCTACATTGACCAGCCCCGGCTGGGCAGCTATGACGGTGCATCCATGACCGTGGAGGAACTGCTTGCATGGGGTGAAAGCATTAAGCCCAAAGCTGCCGCCGCGTTCATGGGAACCGGCGAATTTGCCCCCGGCGAATGGTGCCGTTTCTGCCGCGCAAAAGCAAAGTGCCGCGCCCGCGCAAACCAAAACACCGCGCTGGAAGATTTTAAGGACTGTATCCCGCTGGGGCGATCCATTCCGATGCAGGCAGAGTACGACACCACAGGGTTTAAGCCGTCCAACTGCCTGACGGACGAGGAGATCGGCGCCCTGCTGGTCAGAGCCGAGGGGCTTGTGGCGTGGTACAACGACCTGAAAGAATACGCCCTCGCTGCCTGCCTGAACGGCAAGACCATCCCTGGCTGGAAAGCCGTAGAGGGGCGCAGCACACGCGCCTGGACAGACCAGGACGCCGCGCTGGAGGCTCTTATGGCTGGAGGCGTGGAGGAGGCGATCATTTATGACCGTGTACCTAAAACGCTGGCGCAGCTGGAAAAGGTCATCGGCAAACAGCGGTTTGGCGAACTGGTGGGCGGCATGATCACAAAATCCCCCGGCAAGCCTGCGCTTGCTGCTGAAAGCGATAAACGCCCCGCATACAACGGTGCGGCGGCTGATTTTTCGGAGGTGAAAGCACTATGAGCATTGAACGCCTCGGCGGCGCCTATATCCCTGTTTGCGACTGCTGCGGCGAGGAACTTGCAACGGAATACGACTTTTACGATGCGCTTGCCGCTGTCAGAGCCGCAGGCTGGCGCAACGTGAAATGCGGATCGGAGTGGATGACTTACTGCCCGGACTGTTACAACGAAATCCACGGTGCGGCGGCTGACTTTACGGGGGTGGGGCGATGAATATTACCTATCTCCACGGCGAACCCGCACCCCGTAAAGAACTGGAACCGTTTGACGTTGTACAAGGCTCTTTTCACGCCCAGCTGTACGACATAAACAGCCTGCTGGATTTACCCCTTGCGAACGTCCGCAAGCTGTGGAAAATCATGCTTTCAGCCGCATGGGAAAATGAGAAATCCATTGAACAGGTGCGGGGCTGGCTGCCTCGTGCTGCTGAAAATGCGGCAGAGGATATAAGGCTTGCAGAAAACGCTCTGAAAGACGCAAAGACCGCCGCCGCTGCGCGCCACAGTGAAAACGCTGTAATGGGCGATGGCTACTGGCAAAAAGCCGTTACCGACCTGAAACGGATGCTGAAAAACGCAAAGGCGAAAAAGGCGCCTACGTCTGCAATAGACAAGATCACCCGCAACCTTGACAGCGCGATCCTGCACAGGGACGCGCCCAAACTGGCAGACCGTGCAGTAAAGGATGCACAAAGGCGTCTGACGGACTGCAAGGCCAGACAGGAAAAAGTGCAAAAGCTACAAGCTATTTTCGATGACATGGCTGCAAAAGCCAAAATATAAGGAGGCATTTATTATGTATCAGAATATCCCCACCAAAGTGTTGACCGGCGAAGTGCGCCTGTCCTACGCTAACCTGACCACTCCCCGCGCCGTCCAGCAGGGGCAGGATGCAAAGTACTCCGTAACCCTGCTGATCCCCAAAACGGATACCGCCACAAAAGCGAACATTGACGCCAGCATCGAGGCGGCTGCACAGGACGCGCAGGGCAAGCTGTGGAGCGGCATCCGCCCGCCTGTGCTGCCCACCCCGCTGCATGACGGCGACGGCGTCCGCGAGAATGGCACCCCTTACGGCCCGGAATGTAAAGGCTGCTGGGTAATGACCGCCAGCACCAAAAATAAACCGCAGGTCGTCCACCAGTCTGACGTCAACACCGAACTGGCACCGCAGGACATTTACAGCGGTATGTACGCCCGCGTGACCATCAATTTCTTTGGCTACATGAGCAACGGCAAAAAGGGCGTTGGCTGCGGCCTGGGTAACGTGATGAAAACACGGGACGGCGAACCCCTGGCGGGCGGCGCGTCTGCTGCGTCTGACTTTGCATCCGTAGGCAATACGGTTGCCGCCCCGGCTGTACCCGCCGCGCCCAACTACGGCGGCGTACCTGCTGGCGCGGCTCCCTTGCAGATTAACCCGCTCACCGGCCAGCCTATGGGCGTTTAACTCTCTTATTTCCCTGTATGGGGCGTTTCTGGGCGGTTGTACGATAACAGCCGCACCCCAGTGTCAGCACGGGCGCGGTGCGCAACGCGATGCTATCAAAGCACGATCCCGTTAGTGCTTTGAGGTTATGCGGTTATCCTCACGGCGGCAGCACCATCCGCGAAACCGCAGGGTGCCGTTTCTGGGCGGTTGTACGTCAACAGCCGCACCCCAGTGTTATTTTTGAAAAAGGAGGCGGGCGTATGCACCATTTAAGCATTGACCTTGAAACATACAGCAGTGTGCCGATTGCAAAGGCCGGCGCGCAGAAATATATCCAAAGCCCAGACTTTGAAATCTTATTGTTTGCCTACAGTCTGGACGGTGGGGACGTGCAGATCATTGATCTGGCACAGGGCGAACTGCTGCCGCAGTGGCTTGCCTCTGCCCTGTCCGACCCCCAGTATATCAAACACGCATACAATGCCTCGTTTGAGTGGGGCTGTCTGTCCAAATTCATGGGAACGCTGCCCATTGACCAGTGGCGTTGCACCATGTTCCACGGTCTTTACTGTGGCTATACGGCAGGGCTGGACGCCACCGGCAAAGCCCTGGGCTTACCGGCAGACAAACAAAAGCTGTCCACCGGCAAGGCGCTGATCCGTTATTTCTGCGTCCCCTGCGCCCCTACAAAGACCAACGGCGGGCGCACTCGCAACTACCCGCGCCACGATCCAGCGAAATGGGCGCTGTTCAAAGAATACTGCATCGGGGACGTTACCACCGAAATGGAAATACTGCACCGGCTGGAAAACTTCCCCGTGCCGCCAGAGCTTGAAAAGCAGTGGCAGACGGATGTACTGATAAACGCCCGTGGCGTGGCGGTTGACATGGATATGGTGCGCGGCGCGCTGTGGATCGGGGAAACCACCCGCGATCAGCTGACTGAGGAGGCGGTTACGCTGTCCGGGCTGGATAACCCCAACAGCGTAAAACAGCTTATGCAATGGCTGGAGGAAGAACTGGACGAGGAACTCACCGACCTGCGAAAAGACACTGTAAGCCGCCTGTTAAACGGCAACCTGACAAACGACACCGCCCGCCGTATGCTGGAAATCCGGCAGGAGCTGGGCAAAACCAGTACAAAGAAATACAACGCCATTGAGGCGGCTGTCTGCGCCGATGGGCGCGTCCGTGGTCTTTTGCAATTCTACGGCGCCAACCGCACGGGGCGCTGGGCCGGCAGGCTTGTACAGGTGCAGAACCTGCCCCGCACCTACGTGGAACCGCTGCCGCTGGCGCGCGACCTTGTAAAGCACCGGGAAACCGCGTCACTGCGGGCGTTGTTCGGCTCTGTGCCTGACACCCTCTCACAGCTGATCCGCACCTCGTTTGTTGCCGAACCCGGCAACGCGCTGGTGGACGCAGATTTTTCAGCCATTGAGGCGCGCGTCATCTCGTGGCTGGCCGGCGAAAGCTGGCGGCTTGATGTATTCAGGACGCATGGCAAGATTTACGAGGCATCTGCATCGCAGATGTTCGGCGTACCGCTGGAACGGATTAAAAAGGGCAACCCCGAATACGCCCTCCGGCAGAAAGGCAAGGTTGCGGAGCTTGCGCTGGGATACCAGGGCAGCACCGGCGCACTGATCAAAATGGGCGCTCTGGACATGGGATTGACCGAGGCAGAACTGCCGGACATTGTGAACCGCTGGCGGGACGCAAACAAGCGCATACGCGATCTGTGGTACAGCATGGAGGCGGCTGCGGTGCAGGTTATCCAGACGGGGCAACCCGTAGGGCTGCGCAGTCTGGTGCTGGCGCGTGAAATGGACGCCGGCAACAATCTGGACTTTCTGACCATACGCCTGCCCAGCGGGCGCAAGCTGTATTATGCGCACCCCTCGCTGGGGCAAAACCAGTGGGGCAAGCCGTCAATCACCTACATGGGCATGGATCAGACCACAAAGAAATGGAAACTGATCGAAACTTACGGCGGCAAGCTGGTGGAGAACTGTGTGCAGGCCATTGCCCGCGATTGTCTGGCAGAGGCTATAGAACGGCTGGAGGCGGCGAACTACCCCGTTGTTTTCCACGTCCATGACGAGGTTGTAGTGGAATGCGCCGCAGAACGCGCCAGCCTGGACGATATAGCCGCCATTATGGGGCAACCAGTATCATGGGCACCAGACCTGCCGCTGGGCGCAGACGGCTGGGTTGGCGCGTTCTACAAAAAGGATTGAGGAGGTATCACAATGCACGACCCGGTAAACCACCCCGCCCATTACACGGACGGGCAGATCGAGGTCATCGACTTTATAGACGATAAACAGCTGTCTTACTGCCTCGGCAACGCGGTCAAATACATTTCCCGCGCAGGCAAGAAAGACCCGACTAAAACCATTGAGGACTTGCAAAAAGCAGTCTGGTATCTGAACCACGAAATTGAAAAACGGAAACGGGAGGCGGCGCAATGTACGACATCAGACCCGGCGCAATCATAAACGCGGACTGCCTCACCGTTCTGCGGCAAATGGACGCCGACCGCGTGGATATGGTCATAACCGATCCCCCGTATGGCGTGGACTACCAAAGCACCCGCGCCGCCAAGGAAAACCGTAAAGACAAGATCGCGGGCGATAAACGCCCCTTTATCTGGTGGATATATGACGCTTACCGCGTCTTGAAAGAGGGGGGGGGGAGTACTGTGTTTCAGCCGCTGGGATGTACAGCAAACGTTTATAGACGCACTGAAAATTGCAGGCTTTTCCGTCAAGTCCGTGATCGTATGGGATCGCGTCCACCACGGCATGGGCGATCTGAAAGGCAGCTTTGCCCCTCGGTATGATACCTGTATCTTTGCCGCCAAAGGGCGGTATATCCTACCAAACGGCCGTCCTGACGATGTGATCCAGTGCCAGCGCCTGAATGGTGCGGAACTGCTGCACCCGAATGAAAAGCCAGCCGCCCTTATGCGGCAGCTGGTAGAGGCAACTACAAAGCCGGGTGCACTGGTGCTTGATCCGTTTGCAGGCAGCGGCTCTACACTGGCGGCGGCAGCATTAACCGGCAGGCAGTATATCGGCGTGGAGATTGATCCCGAATACTGCCGTATTGCGCAAAAGAAAGTGCAGGACGCGCTGAAAACGCGCCTGCTGAAAGGAGGCATCGACTTATGAAATTAGTATATATCTGTTCCCGCTACCGCGCGGATGCAACCCACACCATAGAGGAGGCTGTGGACAGCGCATTGTACGCCTGTTCTGTGGCAATCAGCAAAGGCTGTGCGCCGATTGCGCCCCACCTCTACCTGCCCCGCTGTCTGGACGATAACGAACCCGCCGAACGCGCGGCCGGCACGGCTGCGGGGCTGGCGTTCCTCGCTGTGTGCGATGAAGTCTGGCAGTGGGGCAAAACCATTACCGAGGGCATGGCGGAAGAGCTTGCCCGCGCAAAAGAGCTGGGCATCCCCATTAAAGTGTACAATACGCTGGGCATCCCGTATGAACAGTGGAACAGCGTAAAGCTGGCAAACGATCCCGCCTACATAGCCGAATGCCGGAAAGCGGGGCGGGAGCTTTGAAACACCTCGGTGACATAGCAAAAGTACATGGCGGCGATATTGCCCCCGTGGACGTGATCACCTTTGGCTCCCCGTGTCAGGACTTGTCCGTGGCGGGCGGTCAAAAAGGCATGAAATACGTTTGCCCCGCCTGCGGCGTAGAGTTTGCGATCACTGCCGGCGCCGCGTCCTGCCCCGTGTGCGGCACGGAAATTGAAAAGACCCGCTCCGGGCTTTTCATTGAGGCGGTGCGGATTATTAAGGAAATGAGGAAAAAGACCAATGGAAAACAACCCCGCTTTGCCGTCTGGGAAAACGTCCCCGGCGCATTCAGCAGCAACAAAGGCGCAGACTTCCAGATCGTCCTGCTTGAACTGTGCCGCGTCACAGAACCAAAAGCCCCCGCTATTGCTGTCCCTAAAGGCGGCTGGCCAAACGCCGGATGCCTCACTGACGTGGGCGGCGGCATTGCCTGGCGAACCCTTGACGCTCAATTTCACGGAGTACCCCAACGCCGCCGTAGGATCATCCTTGTCTGCGATTTTGCAGGACAATGTGCCGGACAGCTACTCTTTAAGCCCAGCGGCCTGCCGGGGTATCCTGCGGAGGGCGTTTGTAAGGGGCAAGCCCCTGCCGGAGCCGCTGCTGTCCGCGCTGATTATGCAGGCGAACCGATAGGCTTTGCCTATAAAGCCAGCGGCACCGCAGGTAGCGTTGCGGCGGCAGTCAATACCGCCCCTACCCTGTTAAGCGCGTGGCATGATGCAGCAATCTGCCTGCAAGGCTCCATGATCGGACGCGCCGACAGAAACGGCCCGCAGGGCAACGGCGTAAACGAGGATGTGAGTTTTACGCTGAACACGACCGACCGCCACGCCGTAGTGGTAGAAAACCATCCGCAGGACAGCCGCGTGTCTATCCGCAAGGATGGCACTGTACAGACGCTGACCGGGCAGATGGGTACAGGGGGGGGGAATGTGCCATTAGTTTTGTTGGAGGAGTAACCATAGGCGGAAACGCCGTCACCTTTAAGGAAAACGCGCCTGCGCTGCTGGCGCGTGACTACAAAGACCCGCCAACACTGGCGTTTGAAACCCCGATAGGAGGCGAAAGCATGAACACAACATACACAGTGCGCCGTCTGACGCCCACCGAATGCGCCCGCCTGCAAGGCTTTCCAGACTGGTGGGCAGACCTGCCGCAGCTTGAAGATATGACCGATGAGGCTTTTTCTTTCTGGCAGGAAGTGCGCGCCACCTACGCTGCGATCAACGGCAAAACCTACAAGCCCGTAAGCAAGCGGCAGATGGTTAAGTGGTACAACAAACTGCACACCGACAGCGCGGAGTACAAAATGTGGGGCAACGGCGTTGCCCTGCCCGTGGTGCGTATCCCTCTGCACGGTATGGCGCAGCTGGGCGCAAAGACAATGGGCAGCTTGTTTGACGGCTCCGGGGGCTTTCCCCTTGCCGGCCTTTTGGACGGCATAGAAACCCTGTGGGCGTCGGAAATTGAACCCTACCCCATTGCCGTTACAGCGTGGAATTTTGGCGGCAGGGCGCAGGTATTACTGGGAGGTGTACATCGGAATGAGTGAGTTTTTACCGTTCCCGCAAAAGAAATACAACATAATTTATGCCGATCCCCCGTGGCGGTATTCTGACCGGGGATGCAACGGCAACGCAGAGGATCACTACGAAACGATGACGTTCAAAGACCTCTGCCGCCTGCCCGTTTCAGGTAACGGGGGGGGATCACCCGGAATTGCCGCAGAGGACTGTGTGCTGCTTATGTGGGCAACTTATCCCATGATGCGGGAGGCGTTGTTCTTGATAGACGCATGGGGGTTTACCTACAAAAGCATTGCGTTTCAATGGGTAAAGCAAAACAGGAGCGGCAACGGTTACTTTTTTGGGCTGGGACGCTGGACGCGGGGCAACACAGAGCCGTGCCTGTTGGCAGTCAAGGGCAAGCCCAAACGTGCGTCAAACGCCGTCAGCCAGCTCATTATGTCACCGATCCGCGAACACAGCCGCAAGCCGGACGAAGTACGCGACCGCATTGTGGAGCTGCTGGGGGACTTGCCGCGCATAGAGCTGTTTGCCCGCGAGGCAGCGCCCGGCTGGGACTGCTGGGGCAAAGAGGCTCCAATAAATGGGGTGTTCCGCTATGATGATTAACGACAGAAAAATAATCATATCTGTGGGCAACCACCGGCGCAGCGTAAACTGGCAGCCGCAGACCCTGCTGCTGTCCGAACTGTACGAAAAGCTCCGCGTCCCAGCACGGGGCACGGAAACCATGCAGGAATACCTCGCGCTGCGCAAGTCCGAACAGGATGACCGCAAAGACGTGGGCGGTTATGTGGCAGGCTCCCTTGCCGGAACACGCCGCAAGGCGGGCGCAGTGACCGGCAGGGACGTTGTAACCCTTGATCTTGACACCATACCCCCTGGCGGCACGGAGGACGTTCTGCGGCGCGTGGAGGGGCTGGGGTGCGGTTACTGCATATACAGCACCCGCAAGCACTCCCCTGCCGCCCCGCGCCTGCGCGTTCTGATCCCGCTTGACCGCACGGCAACCGCAGACGAATACGAACCCATAGCCCGCCGCATGGCTGAATATATCGGCATGAAGTTTGCCGATCCCACCACGTTTGAAGTAACGCGGCTTATGTACTGGCCCAGCTGCTGCGCAGACGGCGAGTATATTTATACCTATCAGGACAAAGGGATGCTGTCCGTGGACGGGGTGCTGGCAACGTATAAGGACTGGCACGACGTCACCGAATGGCCGCAGGCTGTGGGCGAAAAGAACCACGCCAAACTTGCCATGCGGCAGGGCGATCCCCTTGCCAAAAACGGCGTTGTAGGCGCATTCTGCCGTACTTATGACATCTACCGCGCAATGGACGTATTCCTGCCCCATATTTACGAGGCTGTGGACACCATGCCGGGGCGGTACACCTACCTGGGCGGCAGCACTACAGGCGGCGCAGTGGTCTACGATGACGGCAAATTTCTCTACAGCCACCACGCCACCGACCCGTGCAGCGGGCGGCTGGTCAACGCTTTTGACCTTGTGCGCCTGCATAAGTTTGAGGGGCTGGATGATGACGCCGTACCCGGAACCCCTACCAACCGCCTGCCGTCCTATACGGCTATGTGTGAGCTTGCCGTAGCGGACGCCGGCGTGTCTGCCCTTATGGCGCAGGAGCGCGTACAGGCGGCGGCAAGCGACTTTGCAGACGTAGGTAGCACAAGCGCCGCAGAGGGCGCAGATGCGCCTACAGACAGCGAAATACAGCCCAGCATGGACTGGGTTGCCCAGCTGACCGTAAACAAGCAGACGGGTGTAATTAAGGCTACCATCGACAACGTTTGGCTGATCCTTGAAAACGACCCGAACCTAAAGGGCAAGTTTGCCCTCAACGAGTTTGCCGGACGCGGCGAGGTGCTGGGCGCCCTGCCGTGGGAAAAGCGCAGTAAACGCCGCCTGTGGGACGATAACGACAACCAGGGGCTGTACTGGTATATGGAAAAATACTACAACATTACCGGCAACGGAAAAATTGACGGGGCGCTGTCCCTGCACAGCGTAAAGCACAGTTTCAACGAGGTGCGCGACTACCTGAACAGTTTGCAGTGGGACGGTACGCCGCGCCTTGACACCCTTTTTATCGACTATCTGGGGGCGGCTGACGAGCCGTATATCCGCACTGTGACGCGCAAGGCGTTTACCGCCGCCGTGAGCCGCGCCATGACACCCGGCTGCAAGTACGACACGATGGTTATTCTGTCCGGCCCACAGGGCATCGGCAAAAGCACCCTGCTGGATAAAATGAGCCGGGGCTGGTTTAACGACAGCATCCGCACCTTTGAGGGCAAGGAGGCAAGCGAACTGCTGCAAGGGGTATGGATCGTGGAAGTGGGTGAACTGGACGCATTCCGGCGCACAGACGTTGCGCGGATCAAACCGTTTCTTTCCCTGCGGGCGGATCGTTTCCGCGCCGCTTACGGCCGGCACGTCAAAGAACTGCCGCGCTGCTGTGTCTTTTTCGGCACGACCAACACAACGGAATATCTGCAAGACCGCACCGGAAACCGCCGCTTTTGGCCTGTGGACGTAGGGCAGCAGGAGCCGAAAAAAAGCATCTGGCGCGACCTGGACGATGACATCGATCAGCTATGGGCGGAGGCAACTATGCGCTGGCGGGCCGGCGAGGCGCTGTTCCTTACCGGCGAAGTGGAAGAAACCGCAAAGACCCGGCAGGAACAGCACCGGGAGATCAGCACCCGCGAGGGCATTGTGCTGGACTTCCTGGAACGCGAGGTGCCGGAGGACTGGCAAAGCTGGCCGCTAGACAAGCGCCGGATGTTCTGGGCGGGCAGTATCACCGGGGAGCTGAAACTTGTGCCGCGTGATAAGGTTTGTGCCCTTGAGGTGTGGTGCGAGGCGTTCAACGGATCGCAGAAAGAAATGAAGTACACCGACACCACAGAGATCAACGGGATACTGGAAACGGCAAAGGGCTGGGTGCGATCCAGGAATGGCATCCGCTGCGGATACTGCGGGCTGCAACGCGGTTTTACACGGTGCTTTTAGCCGTTACATTGCCTGTTACATCTGGGTGTTACATCTTCTTTGAATGTAACAGGCGCCCGTTACATCGTTACATTGGTGTTACATTGAATGTAACGGGCAAAACCCTTGTAAACACTGGCTTTGAGGGCTGTCTGTTACATTGTTACATTCATTTCTATTAAGTACTAAAATAGAGAGATTAGAGAAAATAGAGAGTATTTTATACGCCTAATCCGCCTGATCTGCGCATATTACGCGCGCGATGTAACTAATGTAACACCCCTGTTTTTGATTGATTTTGGAGGTACGAATATGCGGGAAAGCGATATTGAACGCCGCCTTGTGCAAGGGGTGAAAAAGCTGGGCGGCAAGGCGTATAAGTTTGTCAGCCCCGGCAACGTTGGTGTGCCTGACCGGCTGGTTGTTCTGCCGGGAGGCGTAGTCCTGTTTGTGGAAGTCAAAGCCCCGGACGGCCGGCTGTCCCCCAACCAGCGGCTGCAAATGCGGGAGCTGACCCAGATGGGGGCGCACGTTTTTGTAGTATGGGACGCCGGGGACGTAGACGTATTTTTACAAGCCTGCCGCGACAGGTACATGAAGTGAGGGATGCTGAATGATTTATGAACCGTATCCGTACCAGCAGTATTGCGCGGCGCGGATTGTAGCGGACGCCGCCGTGGGGTTGTTTTTAGATATGGGACTTGGCAAGACCGTGATCACGCTGGATGCGATCAACACCCTGCGGTATGACCGCTGGGCGGTGCAACGGGTGCTGATCATAGCCCCCAAAAAGGTTGCCGAGGGAACCTGGACAAAGGAGGCGCAGAAGTGGGAACACCTGCGGCACCTGCGTATATCGGCGGTACTGGGCAGTCAGCAGAAACGGCTGCGGGCGCTTGCCACCCCGGCAGACATTTACGTGATCAACCGGGACAATGTGGCGTGGCTTGTGGATTATTTCAAAAATGCGTGGCCGTTCGACATGGTGGTGCTGGACGAAAGCAGCAGTTTTAAGAACAGCCAGAGCAAGCGGTTTAAGGCGTTAAAGCTGGTACGGAGCCGGATCAACCGTCTGGTGGAACTGACCGGCACCCCCGCCTCCAACGGGCTGATCGACCTGTGGGCGCAGATATACCTGCTGGACGGCGGCGCAAGGCTGGGCAGGACGCTGGGGCAGTACCGTGAGCGGTTTTTCGACCCGGACAAGCGGAGCCGCACACAGATTTTTTCCTACACGCCAAAGGACGGTAGCATGGAGTACATACAGCAGGCCATCGGGGATATATGCGTAAGCATGAAAGCCGAGGACTATTTGAACCTGCCGGATCGGATGTTTGACGACGTACCCGTGGTGCTGGACGATAAAGCGCGGAAAGCCTACCGGCAGCTGGAGCGCGACCTGCTGCTGGAACTGGACGAGGGACAGATTACCGCCGCCTCGGCCGGGGTGCTGACCGGCAAGCTGTTGCAGCTTTGCAACGGGGCGGTGTATGACAGTGAGAAACGGCCGCTTGCGATCCACAACTGCAAGGTGGAGGCGTTTCTTGAGGTGCTGGAACAGCTGAACGGGCAGCACTGCCTGGTATTTTATAACTTCCAGCATGACCGCGACCGCCTGCTTGCGGCGCTTGAACCGCTGGGGCTGCGTGTGCGGGTGTACCAGAGTGCCGCAGACGAGGACGCATGGAACGCCGGGGAAGTTGACGTGCTGCTGGCACACCCTGCAAGCTGCGCCTACGGACTGAACCTCCAGAATGGCGGGCATCACATTGTGTGGTTTGGTCTTACCTGGTCACTGGAGCAGTACGAACAGGCAAATAAGCGGTTGCACCGGCAGGGACAGCGGCACCCGGTCATCGTCCACCATCTTGTGGTGCAGGGCAGCATGGACGAGGACGTAATAGAAAGCCTGCGGGCAAAAGGCGACACGCAGGAGGCGTTGATGGACGCATTGAAAGCAAGGATTAAGAAAGCGAGGGAAACTGCGGTATGAGTGAAAAAGTAAATCCCGCCGTTATGCTGAACGGCGATCAGGTATATCTGGACGAACTGATCCGGGAAAACGCGAGGCTGACCGTTATGCAGGAGGCTTTTCGTGTGCGGATCGCGGAACTGGAACAGCAGATTGAGGATCAGGCGGCGAATATTGCCAGTCTGGAGGTGCATTCCTACGCACGGGAAAGCGCGGACGATCTGCGGCATTACAAAAGTCTGCTGAAAAAGGCGGTGAACGACCTGCATTTTGTTATGGCTGGCGGCGACCCTTGCAAGGTGTGCGCAAAAAAGTGCATGATGGGCGAGGGAAACTGTCGGCCGGTTTGGACGGGGGAAAAGGAAATATGACGTTAAAGGAGCTTTCCCAGTTGTACTATCTGAACCGGGAAATTGAACGCGACAAGGCGCGGCTTGACGAGTTGTATTCTAAAGCTGCTGGTTGCACCCAGACCATAACGGGGATGCCCCACGTTCCCGGCGTAACGGACAAGGTGGGCAAGTACGCCGCCGAAATTGCCGATCTGCGGGGTATCATTGAGGCGAACATCCAGCGATGCTTTTACGAATTGAACCGGTGAACCGCTTTATTGAGAACGTAGACGATGCACAAATGCGCATGATCTTGTCCCTGCGGTTTGTGAACGGTCTGACCTGGCGGCAGGTTGCGCGCAGCATTGGCGGGGGCAATACGGAGGACAGTGTGCGCAAAGCCTGCCAGCGATTTTTGCAGGAACAGGACGCAGAAAATTAAAGTTGTCCGTTTTGTCCGGTTTAGATGTGCTATAATGGCATAGGTGGAATTAGGCTTGATTATTCCTCCTTTGTGGCATGGGGCGGTGCGCGTTCAAAGGCGTACCGCCCTGCTTTATCTTATTTTTGTTATGAGGTGGTGATCTTGGCAGATAAGTTGACGCCAAAACAGCGGCGGTTTACGCAGGAGTTTACAATAGACCATAATGCGACACAGGCCGCGATCCGTGCTGGGTACAGCCCTAAAACGGCAGGCGCAATAGGCGCTGAAAACTTAAAAAAACCTCAAATTGATGCCGAAATCAAGCGGATCGAAAGCGCGACCGTGCAGAAACTGGAAATCACACGGGAACGAATTGCGCAGGAATTGGCGGAGATTGCGTTTGCCAAAGCAACGGACTATGTGAGCGTGGAAACCGAACCGGCTCCGCGCCTGATCATTCACCCGCTGACCGGGGAACCCGTGACCATTCCGGGCGGTATCTGCCAGACAGTGCGGATCGCTGACACCGATCAGCTGCCGGAAGATAAGAAAACCGCCATTGCGTCCATTAAGCAGGGCGCAAACGGCATTGAAGTAAAAACCCACGATAAGGTGCGGGCGCTGGAAATGCTGGGCAAAATGCTGGGTATGTTCGACAGCCGCGAAACGCCGCCAGAACAGGAAAACAACCTGTTTGATGCTATTGTGGGCAGTATGGAGGAGGTGCTGGATACGGATGATCTACCAGAAGTTGAGCAAGCGGCAGCTGCTTGCGATGACGTGGTGGAACCGGCCGAAGTTTCAAAAGTTTGACGGTATTATATGCGATGGCTCTATCCGTTCCGGCAAAACCGTGTCCATGTCAGTGGGCTTTGTTCTGTGGGCGATGGCGCGGTTTGACGGTGCTGTGTTCGCTATTTGCGGCAAGACCATAGAAAGCCTGCGGCGCAACGTGATTGTGCAGCTCCCCACATGGCTGGAGGGCATTGTGACTATTAAGGAACGCCGCAATGAAAACAAGCTGCTGGTCACGGTGAACGGCAGGACAAACAGCTTTTACCTGTTCGGCGGGCGCGATGAAAGCAGCTACACGCTGATCCAGGGCATTACCCTTGCCGGGGTGCTGTTTGACGAGGTTGCCCTTATGCCCCGTTCCTTTGTGGAACAGGCACTCGCGCGTTGCAGCGTGGAGGGCAGCAAGTTTTGGTTTAACTGCAACCCAGAGGGGCCCGGCCACTGGTTTTATACGGAATGGGTGCAAAAAGCCGCAGAACGGCACGTTTTGCACCTGCATTTCACGATGGATGACAATTTGAGCCTGTCTGCGTCAATCAAACGCCGGTACGAGGGTATGTACAGCGGCGTGTTTTACGACCGGTACATCCGGGGGCTGTGGGTTGTCGCGGAGGGTCTTATTTATACCTGTTTCAACCCGAAAATGCACGTTGTACCGGCGCAGGAGCGGGCATACGACAAGTATTATATCTCCTGCGACTACGGCACCATAAACCCCACCAGCATGGGGCTGTGGGGCCGCGCAGGCGGCAAGTGGTACAGGATCGCAGAGTACTACTTTGACAGCCGCCGCGAAAAGCGCCAGCAGACAGATGCCGAATATTACGAGCAGTTGTGCAAGTTGGCTGGGGATCGCAAAATACACGCTGTAATTGTTGACCCGTCCGCTGCATCGTTCATTGAAACGATACGGCGCGGCGGGCGTTTTCGTGTGGAGCCTGCGTCAAACGCGGTGCTGGACGGCATCCGGGACGTGTCCACGCAGTTGCAGCAAGGCAACCTGTTCATAAACGACTGCTGCCGGGACTGCATACGGGAGTTTGGGCTTTACCGCTGGGACGAAAAGGCGGCAAGCGACAAGCCCCTCAAGACAGACGATCACAGCATGGACGATTTACGTTATTTTGTACATACGGCGTTTGCACCGCCGCGTTTCAGCTTTTAGGGAGGTGAGCATACTTGCAGACGTTATATTTTCCCGTGGACGACCTGCCGACACGGGGCGCGGCCGGGCGCATGACCGACAAGCGTTTTTTGGAGCAGGAAATCGGCAGATGGCTTGCCTCTGACGAACGCGCCCGCCAGATTGCAGGCGAGGCGTACTACGAGGGCGTGCAGGATATTCTGCGCCGCCAGCGTACTGTCATTGACGAAAACGGCAAGCTCAAGGCGGTGGAGCATCTGCCAAACAACCGCTTGATTGATAACCAGTTTGCCAAAATGGTGGATCAGAAAACAAACTACCTGCTGGGCAAGCCGTTTTCATTCGACACCGAAAGCGACGCCTACGGCGAGGCGCTTTCCAGCGTGTTTACCCGCAAGGTAAAGCGCATGATCCGCATTGTGGGTGAAAACGCCTACACAGGCGGCAAGGCATGGGTATATCCTTACTACGATCAACAGGGCAAGCTGGCGTTTACCCACTTCCCCGCCTACGAGGTACTGCCGTTCTGGGCAGACAACGAACACACCGATCTGGACTGCGCCGTGCGTCTTTATCCTGTGACCGTCTACGACGCCACCGGCGAGGCGCAGGTGGTCAACAAGGTGGAGGTATTCCACGGCGGCGGCATTGACCGTTTTGTGTGGGAGGACGGTATCCTGTCCCCCGACCCGGATGCACCGCCCACCAGCCATGCGGTTGTGGTGGTAGACGGCAAAGAAAAGCCCTACAACTGGGAGCGTATGCCGCTGGTATGCTTCAAGGCGAACCACCGCGAAACGCCCCTCCTGCGCCGCGTGAAGTGCTTGCAGGACGCGCTAAACCTTATGCTGTCCAATTTTGTAAACAGCATGGAGGAGGACGTGCGCAACACGGTGCTGGTGATCCACAACTACGATGGCGAGGATTTAGGCGAGTTTCGGCGCAACCTTGCCACCTATGGGGCGATCAAGGTGCGCAGCTATGACGGCAGGGACGGCAGCGTGGAAACGCTGGAGATCGCTGTCAACGCGGAAAATTTCAAAACCGTGCTTGATCTGCTGAAAAACGCGATCATTGAAAACGCGCGGGGGTTTGACGCAAAGGACGAACGGCTGAACGGCTCCCCCAACCAACTGAATATCCAGAGTATGTACAGCGACATCGACCTGGACGCCAACGAAATGGAAACGGAATTTCAAGCGGCGTTTGAGGAGCTTTTGTGGTTTGTCAACCAGTACCTTGCCAATACGGGTGCGGGCGTGTTCGACACGGAGGACGTGTCCGTTATCTTTGACCGCGATGTTTTGATCAACGAAAGCGAGGCCATTGACAACTGCGTGAAATCGGAGGGCATCCTGTCCAAAGAAACAGTTGTTAAGGCGCACCCGTGGGTGGACGATCCGCAGAAAGAACTGGAACGGTTAAAGCAGGAGGAACAGGATGCCGTTGCCGCTGACCCCTACCGCGCCGCTTTTGTGAACAACCGCACGGCTGTAACCGGCGCCGGCACGGAGGGCGGTGAACCGGATGGCGACGAATAACGCAGAATACTGGGCGCGGCGCATGAAACTGCTGGAGGAGGCGCTTGCCGATCAGGGCTTTGACTACGTGCAGAACCTTGAAAAGCAGTTTGACCGTGCCATTGCCCAGATCGAAAAAGAAACCGCCGCGTGGTATCAGCGTTTTGCCGATAACAACGGCATCACCTACGCCCAGGCGCGCAAGTGGCTGACGGCTGACGAACTGCAAGAGTTTCACTGGACGGTTGAGGAATATATCCAGTACGCCCAGGACAATGAGCTATCCGGGCAATGGATCAGGCAGCTGGAAAACGCATCCGCAAAGGTGCATATATCCCGCCTTGACGCCCTGAAACTGGAACTGCAACAGCAGGTTGAACGGCTTGCGGGCGGGCAGCTGGACGGCATAGACGCGCTTGCAAGGCGCATCTACACCGAGGGGTATTACAAGACCGCCTTTGAAATCCAGCGCGGCGTAGGCGTGGGCTGGACGCTCCACGCGCTGAACGAGGACGCGATTGCCAAAGTGCTGTCCCGACCGTGGACGACGGACGGGCAGACATTCCGGGATCGGGTATGGACAAATAAGACTGCGCTATTAAACAGCGTCAACCAGCACCTGACCCAGATGATCATACGCGGCGAAAGCGCACGGAAAACCATAGACGCCCTTGCCCACGACATGAGCGTGTCCAAAAGCAAGGCGGGGCGGCTGGTTATGACGGAAAGCGCATACTTTTCCTCCGCTGCGCAAAAAGACTGTTTCAACGCGCTGGGCGTGGAGCGGTATGCGGTTGTCGCTACCCTGGACAAAGACACCTGCGACATCTGCGGCGATATGGACGGCAAAGTATTCAAAATGAGCGAATACGAGGAGGGGCTGACCGCCCCGCCGTTTCACCCGTGGTGCCGCTGCTGCACCGCGCCGTGGTACGAGGATATGCAAAACCTCGGTGCCCGCGCAGCAAGGGACGGGAACAACCAGACGTTTTACGTGCCGCGCGATACGACATATAAAAGCTGGATGGCGCAGGCGGTGCAGACTGCACCCGCTGCACAAAACGGCGGCGCGTTGAATAATTCACAAAATCCTGTTACAATAACGGATATAGTGGAACGCGCCACAGGGGCAAAGAAAGGAACACCCCTCGACCTGCAAACGGCCGTACAGGGCGCAAACCCGAACTACACCACGGGCGGCGCCCCGTACCACGTGAATTGCCAGCGGTGCGTACCGACCTACGAAATGCGCAGGCGCGGCTATGACGTGATCGCAAAGCCGAAACCGGCCGCCAACAATACGGTTTTGTGGGGATCGGAGCCTTTTGCAGACAGCGCGGGCAACCCTGTTTCCTACACGATGAACCAGACAGAGGCGGCGGTAAAACGCGAACTGAAAAACGCCCCGGACGGCGCGCGGTACGGCATATACGTTGCCTGGAAAGGGCGCAACAGGGGTGCGCACGTCTTTGTTGCTGAAAAGCAGGGCGGCGTGGTGCGTTATATCGACCCACAGCCCGGCAGGCTGGATGCGTCCGGCTATTTTGCGCTGGGGCGCCCCGGACAGTTTGGCTACCTGCGTATGGATAACCTGGACATTACCACAGACGAAAGCATTTTGCAGGCAACAATGGAGGTGAAACAACCATGATGACCGTTGCACAGGCAAAGAAACTTGCCGCCGATACGTACAGTGAATACCCGATTGCGGAAATTCTGGACATTGGCGACCGCTGGGCGTTTTCTTTTGACAGCGGCGATCCCCCGCTCCCCGGTATTCCCACGGTAACGGTGAACAAGGAAACCGGCGAGGTGGGCTGGCTTACCATCCCGCCGCTGGAAAACCTGGAACTGCTGAACGCAGGCAAGGTTATAACAGAATAACAGCATTGTTGATCAGGCACCACGCCCTATTCGGCGCGGTGCTTTTTCATACCCAAAATACCGCAGGCACAGCGGAATACAAGCAGGTGCGCCGCAGTGCTGGGACTGGCCAGCGAAAAAAGGACAGCGGCAGAAAAGGAGGACATTATGGCACTGGAATGGCTGAAAACAATCTTGGGCGATGGGTACACGGAGGACATCGCAAGCAAGATCGCGCAGGAAATCGGCAAAGGCTTTGTTTCCAAAGCCGATTTTAACGCAGTCAAGACCCAGCAGAAAAAGCTGGAGGATGATCTGAAAACCCGTGATACCCAGCTGGAAGAACTGAAAAAGGCCACCGGCACGGCGGAGGAGCTGACCGCGCAGATCGCCGCCTTGCAGGAACAGAACAGAAAAGATAAACAGGCACACGAGGCAGAGGTTGCCCGTATCCGGCTGGACGCGGCTGTGGATAAGGCGCTCACCGAAAGCGGGGCGCGCAACAACATTGCCGTAAAGGCGCTGCTTGCGGCGTTCCTGAAAGACGCCAAAGTGGGCGAGGACGGCTCTGTAAAGGGGCTGGCGGCAGAAATTGAAACCCTTGCCAAAGGTGAAAGCACGTCTTTCCTGTTCGACAACACCAAAGGCGCGGTAATTAAGGGCATGAAACCCGGCGAGGCCGGCGATGGCGCCGGGTATGGGGGCGAGGTCAACCCCTTTGCCGCAAAGACTTTTGACCTTGAGGCGCAGGGCAAGCTGTTCCGCGAAAACCCGGACGCGGCCCGTGCGCTTGCAAGACAGGCCGGCGTAAAATTCGTATAACTTGAAAGTGAGGTAATTTACTATGGCAAAAACCAGTATTGCTGACGTGATCGTGCCGGAGATTTTCGCGGCTTACGTCATTAAGCAGACCAAAGAACTGTCCGCGCTGATCCAGAGCGGCATCGCGGTGCAGAACGACAAGCTGGACGACCTTGTAACCCAGGGCGGCAAGCTGATCAATATGCCGTTCTGGGCGCCGATTACCGGGGACGATGAGGTGCTGTCCGACAGCGCCGCGCTGACCCCGGCAAAGATCACCGCGTCGCAGGACGTTGCCGCCCTGCTTATTCGCGGCAAGGCATGGAGCGCAAACGAGCTTGCCGGCGCCCTTGCTGGCAGCTCCCCTATGGCGGCTATCGGCGCGCAGGTTGCCGGTTGGTGGGCGCGCAAGGAGCAGGCGGTGCTGATCTCTATCCTTAACGGTATTTTCGGCTCCGCGCTGGCTACCACCCACGTGAACGACATCAGCGCGGGCGCCGGGGACGCGGCCGTTATCAGCGGCAACGCGATCCTCGACACAAAGCAGCTGCTTGGCGACGCGGCGGATCAGTTTACCGCTATCGCTATGCACAGCGCGGTGTACACCACCCTCCAGAAACAGAACCTGATCGCTTTTATCCCTAACGCGCGGGGCGAGGTGGACTTCCCCACTTATCTGGGCTACCGCGTTATTGTGGACGACGGATGCCCGGTCAGCGATGGCGTGTACAGCACCTATCTTTTCGGCGCGGGCAGCTTTGGACGCGGCGACGGCGTGCCGGTTGATCTTACCCCTGTGGAAACCGACCGCGACAGCCTTGCCTCGGATGACATCCTGATCAACCGCCGCGCCTTTGTGCTGCACCCGTTCGGCGTGAAGTTTACCAATACCACCGTGACCGGCGCAACGCCTACCAACGCGGAGCTTGCGACTGCCGCCAACTGGGCAAAGGTGTATGAGGACAAGGCCATCGGTCTTGCGCTGCTCAAGCACAGAATTGCGCCTAACGCCGGGGCTTAACGGGAGGTAAGGATTATGGGACTTTCCGCTTTTAACCGCGTCCGCGAACAACGGGCGCGGGAGGCGGCTGTAGCTAATAAGGAGGCGCAGAAAAAGCAGGCGGCAAAGGAAAAAGCCGATAAAGCCGCCGCAGGCGCCGCCAGTGAGCTGATCGCCGCCATCGACACTGAAAACCCGGACGCTGTAAGCGTGGTGGGCGCGCGCGTATCGTATAACGCGCTGACCGCCGACCAAACCGCGCTTGTGGACAACGCCGACAAACTGGCACAGGCCGAAAAAGACCTGCTCAAGCGGCTTGTCAGCAGTACCGGGGAAACTGAAAAGCCCCCTGCCAAAAAGAAACAGGCGCAGGGGCAGTAAACTGGTATGGGCGTGAAAGGAGGGCGCAATATGGCTGTTTATGACGATGTTGTGATCCGCCTGGCCATGCTGGGGTATGAGGTCACAGACGCAGACCAGCCTGCCGTGCAGTATCAGATTAACCGCGCGGAGCGGTATATCAAAAACAACACCAACCTGCCGGAAGTGCCGGAGGGACTTTTCGGCGTGTGGGTGGATATGGCGGCGGGGCTGTTCCTTTACGACTGCAAGGCTGCGGGAAAGCTGGGCGAGGGCTTTGACTTTTCCGCGCCTGCAAAGTCTATCAGCGAGGGCGACACGTCCGTAACCTTTGCCGGCGCCAGTGATGGGGCAGTCACGCCGGAGGCGCGCTTTGACGCACTGCTGGCGCGCATGATCAACCCGCCGCAGGACGAGCTGGCGGCATACAGGAGGATGAAATGGTGAACGCATACCGTAAGGCGCTGCAAAGCCTCTGGACGGGCGTTTGTACGGTGTACGTCCGTGTGCCCTCCCCCACCCCCGATCCCGCCACAGGGCGCACCGTGTGGGCTGTGGAGGCGGTTGCGGAGGCTGTGCCGTGCCGCCTGTCATTTGAAACGCTGTCAGAAACACAGGACGAAAGCAGCGCGGCAAAGGTCACGCAGTCCGTCAAGCTGTTTCTTGATCCCGCCGTGCCGCTGCCGGCCGGCAGCAAGCTGACCGTCACGCAAAACGGCGTGACAGGCGAATACGTCCAGAGCGGCGAGGCGGCGGTGTATTCCAACCACAAAGAGGTGCCGCTGGAACTGTTTGAAAGGTGGGCGTGATATGGCTACATGGGGCGGCGCCGACTACCGGCAACTGGAACGGCTGCGGGAAAACCTCGCAAAACTGCAAGGCGCAGACATGGACAAGTTTTGTACGGACGTGTCCCGCGAACTTGCGGGGCGGCTGCTTGCCCTTGTCATACCGCGCACACCCGTGGGGCGCAAGCCAACCCTTGAACAGCTGGGCGGCAAAGAGGCAAAAGCAACCGTTAAAACGAAACTGCGGGACGCGCAGGGCAGATTGAGGACGCGATCCTTTTTGTCGCGTGAGGGCGCGATCCTGCAACAATACTGGTCTGGCTACATGGGCGGCACTTTGCGGCGCGGCTGGACGGCAAAGAACGAGGAGGCTGCGGCAAAGCCCGGAGGGGGCATGACCGCCAAAGCCTACGCCCAGACGCTGCCTGTCACAAAGGCGGGCGGCGTGTACCAGATCACCGTAATAAACCCGGTCAAATACGCCAGCTACGTAGAGTTTGGACACCGGCAGAAACCTGGGCGGTATGTGCCGCAGATCGGAAAACGGCTCAAACGCGGCTGGGTGCCGGGGAAATATATGCTTACCCTGTCGGAAAAGGACTTGCAGACCATCGCGCCGGGACTGCTTGAGAAACGGCTGGACGCATTTTTACGGGAGGTGTTCAATGGCACAAATTGACACACAGGCGATCATCGACGCCTTAACCTTAAAGCTGCGGACGGAATACCCGGACGCAGTGATCGACAACGAGGAGGCACCGCAGGGCATACGCCCCGGCGCAATCCTTGTAAACCTGACGAACGCGGGGCAGTCACAGCTGAACCCCCACCGTTTCCACCGAACGCCGCAGTTTGACGTGCTGTATTTTTCGGATAACAGCAACGCCGAGTGCGCCGCCGTGGCAGATAACCTTTGCACGGTGCTGGACACCATCACCACACCGGGCGGGGATATTCTGCACGGCAGCGGCATGACGTGGAGCATTGAGGACTTTGTGCTGCACTTCCTTGTCAGTTACAACCACAACGTGATCCGCCCGAACGAGCAGATCACAATGGAAACTTTGGATTTTCAGGAGGAGGGACGTTAAGCAATGGTAACCAAAACCCCGGATGAGGTCAAACAGGCCGCTGCCGCTGCGGCAGAGCCGGAATACAGCAAACAGCAGCTTTTGACCTCCCACCGTTACGCCCACAGGCGGGACTTGATCGGCGCCCTGCTGGTGGACGGAAAGACCTACACCATTAAAGGCGTAGACAAGCTGATCAAAGACTACGATGAAAAGGAGATGTAAATATGGCATACGGCGGCGGCACCTGGCTGACCCAGAACAAGGTTTTGCCCGGTGCGTATATCAATTTTACCAGCGTATCTAAAGCATCCGCTACCCTGTCGGATCGCGGCGTTGCCGCTATTCCCCTGCCGCTGGCATGGGGCCCGGAGGGTACGGTGTTTGAAGTTACAAACGGCGACCTGCAAAAGAACAGCATGGATATTTTCGGCTATTCCTATATGGACGATGCCATGCTCCCGCTGCGCGAGCTTTTCCTGTACGCCAAAACCGCGTACCTGTACCGCCTGGCTGGCACCACCACAAAAGCCGTTGCCCAGCTGGGCAGTGCGACTTTTGCCACGGCAAAGTACGGCGGCAGCAGGGGCAACGCCATGAGGCTGGTTATCAGTGCAAACGTGGACACTCCCAGTGCGTTTGATGTAAAAATCTACATGGGGGACACGCTGGTGGACGAACAGATCGGCGTTGCTACTGCGGCTGATCTGGTCAATTCCAACTTTGCCACGTTCAACCCGGACGCGACCCTTGAAGTCACGGCCGGCGTAAACTTCACGGGCGGCGGCGACGGCATGATCAGCGGCACGGCGTGGCAGGCTGCGCTGGATGCGTTCGAGGCGTACAGCTTTAACACGCTGGGCTGTCCTACGGACGACGAAACCACCAAAGGGCTGTTTGTCCAGTACACAAAGCGTATGCGCGATGAGGTGGGCGCGAAATTCCAGCTTGTGGGGCATAAAATCCCCAATGCCGACTACGAGGGCGTTATTTCCGTAGAAAACGATGTCAGCGGTTACCCGGACAGCGTTCTGGGCATGGGCGCCTTTGGGCTGGTCTACTGGATGACCGGCGCGGAGGCGGGCTGCGAGGTCAACCGTTCCTGCACCAATAAGCAGTATGACGGCGAACTGACCGTAAACACGGACTACACCCAGAAACAGCTGGAGGACGCAATCAAGGGCGGTAAGCTGATTTTGCACAACGCCAACGGCGTGGTACGCATTCTGGACGACATCAACACGCTGCTGACCCTGACCGACACAAAGGGCGCGGTATTCCAGGCAAACCAGACCATCCGCGTCTGCGACCAGATCGCAAACGACACGGCAGTGCTGTTCAACACCCGCTACCTGGGCGTTGTGCCGAACGACGCCAGCGGGCGCATGAGCCTGTGGGCTGACATCTGCAAGCTCATTCAGGAACTGGAACGCCTCCGCGCTGTGGAGGACTTCGACACGTCCACCCTGACCGTGGAACAGGGCGACACCAAAAAGGCGGTTGTCGCTACCCTGCAAAACCTGAACATTGTAAACGCTATGGCGCAGCTGTATATGAGCGTCATTATCATGTAAGGGAGGGATCGACTTATGGCAAACGCTGTAATGAACGCGCTGGACGCATTGCAGGGATCGATGGCAGAGTGCTTTCTGACTACCGAGGACGGCCGGCGTTATAACTTCATGCAGATTTACAAAATGGAGGTGAAAATGGACATCACCTCCAAAGAGTTGCCTATTCTGGGAAAGACCGGCAAAGGCAACCGCTCCACCGGCTGGAAAGGCACCTTTTCCGGCACGGCGCATTACAACCAGTCCGTGCTGCGCCAGATGATGCTCCAGTATAAGAACACCGGCAAGCTGCCCGCATTCGATATGCAGATCGCGAACGACGACCCCGCCAGCGCGGCGGGCAGGCAGACGGCGATCTTTTACCAGTGCCTTATTAAAGGCGGAATTCTGGCAAAGTTTGACGCAAGCGAGGACACGCTGGAGGAGGACATCGAGGGCACCTTTGAGGACTTCGACCTGCCGGAAGTGTTCGCGCTGCTGCCCGGTATGAACTAACACCAACCAACACCCATAAAGGAGGACAAGAACAATGGCAAGATCGCTTAGTGCATTTATGGCTGACGCTGTGGAAAAGGTGGAAAACGTCCTTTATCCTGCGTCCACCCGTATTAAAGACCCTGAAACCGGGGAGCCGATGATGTGGGAAATCTGCGCTATTTCCGCAAGCGAAAACGCGCAGATCAGAAAGTCCTGCATGAAAACCATCCCCGCCCCCGGAGGGCGCAAGGGGCAGTTTACGCAGGAGTTTGACGGTAACGCCTACCAGGCAAAGATCGCGGTGCGTTGCACCGTGTTCCCCGACCTGAACGACGCCGCTTTGCAGGACAGCTACAAGGCGATGGGCGCCGAAAAGCTGATCACCACCATGCTGACCCCCGGCGAGTTTGAGGACTACAGCGCAAAGGTGCTGGAGGTCAACGGTTTTCAGAATGTGCAGGAACTGGTTGACGAGGCAAAAAACTGATAGAGGGCGGCGACCCGGAGGCGTATTACGCCTATTACTGCCTGCACAAATTCCACTGGGCGCCGTCCGTTTTCCTTGCCTTTTCCCCAGAGGAGCAGGCGTTTATCATTGCCGCCGTTGACCTGCGCATCGAGGCAGAGAAGAAAGCCGCGAAAAAGGCAAAAGGCTGACGCGCGCCGCAAGCGAAACCGCGACCGGCGCGTGTCTGCGGCTCTGCCCGCCCGTCACGGCAAAATTAATAAAATGTTCACTTTTTAAGCCTTGACAAATAGGGGGGGGGTATAATTTTAAGTGTTTACCCTTTTTTCTTTTGCGAATGGAGGCGGCTTTGATGGGAATTTTCAGCAAGAAAAGCAAAGATACCGCAAGGGCTATGTTTTATGACGGCGAACTGCAAGGGTTTACCGCAAACACACCTTGTACTTTCCGTGCTGACATCACGGATTTAATCATATCGCGCATTAACCCGGTTGTGCAGGCTGCGCTGCCGCTTGAACGCATCAAGACGGCGGAAATTATGCCGGAGGCAGACTATATGCGGCTGCACAAGGGCGTGGACGCGGCGCAGGTCAAACTGCCCCGCTGGACGCTGCGGATCGTTTACACGGCGCAGGATGGCGCAGAAAAGGAACTTGTTTTCTGGTTTGTCACGCAGGATTACAAGGGCGTTAAGGGGCTTGTGGAACTGATCCAGCCCTCCGCGCCCGCATCGTACACGCTGTAATGTTCTGGCGCAAGAAACGAAAACCGCCCGCACCGTCCGCTGGCGAGGTTATCATCCAGAACATACGCGCCAACGGATACGCTTTTGAAGTGCAGGAACAGGAACGGCTCTTTGCCGATGCTCTGGGGCAGCAACTGCTTGCGGCGGGATTGATGCCCCAGAGCATTATGCTTGAACGCATGGCGTGGGGCGGCTTTAACGTGTACTACGGTGCAGGTCTTTACGTGGGCAAAATCTGCCTGCGCGTCCTGCCCGACAAGTGGGCGGTAAAACGCGCCGGCGCCGCACGGGCAAGCCGTGTATTCGATACAAAAGACGCCGCAGAGGCATACGCTGCCGGCCGGCAAGGCTATGAAGTCGAACGCCGCGAGGGCGGGCAGCTGTATGCCATGCAGTACCTCCGGGGGCTGTACACCGTCAAAGACATGGAAAGCCCCACGTTTGAGGAATGTGTGGCGGCGATCCCGCGCTGGATCACCTACATACAAAAGCAAAGCGCGGCAATCCGCAGGGCTTTGAAACCCTAAAATTGAAAACGCTGACCGTCCTCCAGACACGGAGGGCGGTTTTATTATACCCAGAAAGGAGGCGCAAAGCTATGGCAACCATACAGTCCCAGTTGCGGCTGAATGACGGCATGAGCGCGGTATTGCGCAACGTGACCGCCGCCCTGGACACCTGCCTGCGCAGTTTTGAAGAAATGCGGACGACAAGCGGATCGGCAATGGACGTTTCCGCAATCGCGGAGGCGCGCGTAGAGCTGCTGTCTGCGAACAACACCATTGAACAGATGGAACGAAACAGCAGGGACGCGGAAAACGCCCAGCGCGGCTACAACCGCGCGGTGCAGGCCGGCAATAGCTCGCTTGACGGTATGTTGAGCAAGGTCAAGGGCGTTGTGGCTACCCTTGCGGCGGCGTCCGGCGTCCGCAACCTGATCGGCACGTCCGACCAGATGGCGGGCGCCACCGCCCGCCTGTCCCTCATTGTGGACGACCAGAACAGCGTGGAAAGCCTGCAACAAAAGATATTTGCCTCCGCGCAGGCAAGCCGGGGCGCGTACCTGGACGTTATGGACACGGTGGGCAAGCTGGGGTTGACTGCCGGGGACGCATTCACCGGCAACGATGAAATGATCCGTTTTGCCCAGCTTATGAACCAGAACTTTATCATTGCGGGCGCGTCTGCCACGGAGCAGTCCAGCGCAATGTACCAGCTCACGCAGGCTACACCAAACGCTGGCTTGCAAACTGGCTCAACGACCTTTGCGGCGCCGGCAACTACGACCTTGCGATCACGGCGTATTCAATCGTTATCGATCTGGGCTACGACCTGATCCCGGAGGCTGAAAAGCTGGCGGGCGATATTTACACCATGCTGGCGGCTGTGCGCCCCGCAAACATGGTGCTGGAGCTTAACAGTATGCGGAATACCAACGGTGCGGCGAATGTTGCCGCGTTTACCGAGTGCGCACTGGATATGGAAGTATGGCCGGCGCAGGCTGAACTGGACAGCAGCGGCGGCGTACAGATAACCGGCTATACGGAGTATGTGTACACAGCGGACGCATACCCGGTTGCTTAAAGGAGGATATGCAAAAATGGCTGAACAACTTTACTGCACCGTTGTAACGGACGTGGGATCGGCAAAGATTGCGCAGGCAATCCAAAGCGGCGATCCCTACATGATTGTAAACGCCGCCGTTGGCGATGGCGGCGGCGCGTACTATATGCCCACCCCTGCCCAGACAGAGCTGCGGCGCGAGGTTTGGCGCGGACAGATTGCCGCCTGTGAAATCGACCAGAACTCCCCCAATATGCTGAACGTCAAGTTTATTATCCCGCCTGATGTGGGCGGCTGGACGGTGCGCGAGGCGTGTCTTTTGGACATTGACGGCGGGATGCTGGCAGTGTGCAATCTGCCGGACACCCAAAAGGCGGTTTACAGCGTGGGCACCACCGGCAAGCTCACCATCGTTATGCACATTGTGGTTACGGATGCGGGCGTTTTGCAGTTTGAAATCCACCCCGAACTGGAAAGCGTTTCCCGCGAGGAAATGGCGTCTGCCATTGCGATGCACGACACAAGCCCTACGGCCCACTCCGACCTGCGGGCAGAGATCGACCTAACGATCCAGTCTGCCATTGCAGACTTTTACACAAAGGACGAAACGGACGATCTGGTAAGCGATGCTATCTATGCCCATGACACCGGCGCAGACGCACACGGCGATGTGCGGGCCGGCGTTGCCGGACTTGACAGCCGGGTATCCGCGCTGGAGGTCATTGTGGGCGGCGGCATTTCCACAAACCCCTTCAACGTTACGTTCCTGTCCCTGTCCGGCGTGACGGTCACGGGCGTATGGAACAAGACGCAGGGGAGGATTGAGTTTTAATGGCAAGTTTTCAGGCGATCCCAAAGGCAAAAGACTTGCTGGACTATACAATGGAGCGCACGACCGCCAAAGAGGCGGCAGGCAGCACAAAGCCGCGTTTTCCCAAAAGCCAGTCCTTTGGTTACTGTAAGGCTTTGCGGGACGCGGCTTTGTCCATTCTGGAGCGCATACAGGCCGCGAACGATTACTACTTTGAAACCCAGTTTGAGGAACGGCTGATCGCGCTGGACGAGGTGCTGCAAAAATGCGGCCTTATGCTGCACCTGATCGACCTGTCCCTGAAACGGGGATATATCACAGGCGATCAGGCGCACTACTGGACAGAGATGGTTTTGTCCGTCAAACGTCCTGTTTTTCTGTGGCGCAAGAATGACGGCAACCGCGCCGCAACGCTGCGGGCAGAAAAGCAGGCGGCTGAAACGGCGCAGATGGCTGAAATCCTGCGCAAGGTTATGAGTAATACGGGCTAACGCCCGTTTTTACTGGGGTATAGTCCGTTAATTGCTACCGCTCCCCGAACACGAACAACACCAACAACGCCTACTACCTGAACACTAATGGCAATGTGAACAACAACAACTGCACCAATACCAACGGCGCCCGCCCCGCTCTGGTGGAATAGGTCAGACCGAGTAAGCGAAAGCCGAAAGCCGTACCGCCACCGTCAAAGGGGACTATATCCCGCCCCGAAAGGGCAAACACATGATACCGATGCCCTGCGGCCGGCAAGACCGGCCGGAGAGCTGCCAAACGGACGCCACCTCCGTTACAGCCGCCCGCAACGGTATCTTTCCGTAACCTGCTTACAAAGGAGGTGGAGGTTACAATTTGCTAAAAACATTCGATGAAATATGCACGTTTCCCGTAGTTTACGATGCGTATTTAGCCGCGCGGCGCGGAAAGCGCAGCAAGGCGGCGACCGCAAAATATGAGGCTCACGCGCTGGAAAACGTTTCAAACCTTGTGTATATCCTGCGCACCCAGCTTTACCGCCCTGGGCCGTTCCACCTGTTTACGGTCTACGAGCCGAAAGAACGGCTTGTACAGGCGCCGGCGTTTACCGACAAGGTTGTGCAACACGCCCTTGTGGACAACGTGGTGTACGAACGGCTGACGCGGAGCTTTATTTTAGATAACTACGCATCACAGATCGGTAAAGGGCTGCACTTTGGGCTTGACCGTTTAAGCGGCTTTATGACCGACTACTGGAACAAACACCACACGGCAGAAGGCTGGGTGTTAAAGTGCGATGTGCGCAAATTCTTTGCCAGCATTGACCACGACATCCTGAAAGCCAAACTGCTGGCACTCGACTTTGAGCCGGAAATCTACACCATGCTGTGCAACTACATTGACAGCACGGACGGCCTGCCGCTGGGCTACCAGACCTCACAGCTGTTTGCCCTGCTGTTCCTTGACCGGTTTGATCATTACGTGAAAGAAGTCCTCCGTATCCGCTATTATGGGCGGTATATGGATGACTTTTTCCTTATTCACCCAGATAAGGAATATTTGCAGTTTTGTCTGCGTGAAATCCACGCCTTTATGGCGTCGGTCAATCTGGAACTGAACGATAAGACCCATATTTTCCCGCTGCGCAACGGGATCGACTTTCTCGGTTTTCATTCTTATTTGACTGACAGCGGCAAAGTGATCCGCAAGCTGCGGCACAACAGCGTAAAGAAAATGCGGGCAAAGCTGCGCTACTGGGCAAAGGCGTACCCAAAAGGCGAGGTTGGCCGCGATGCGATCCTTGCAAGCTGGCAGGCGTGGGACGCCCACGCCAAACACGGCAACACCTGGCGGCTGCGGCAGGAAATCCGGCAGCAAGTAAAAGAAATCTTAAAGGAGGACATCTGACTATGGCAACATTACTGGGCAATGAAACTTTAGGCACCATCGTCAAGCTGAAAGAAAACGGCGTGCCGCAGGAGTTTTACGTTGCCAAACACGGCTACCCCACGAACGGGAACGGCCGCACCTTGCTGGTGCGCCGATATATCTACGACACGCGGCAGTGGCACACGTCCAACGTGAACGCCTACGCATCTTGCGCGCTGGACAGCTGGTTTAACAGTACCTACTACAACCTGCTGGATGCAGACATCAAGGCGCAGATCGCGGCGGTTGCAATCCCCTATACCCCCGGCAACGGCAATAATTCTGTGTCCACCCTGTCCCGCAAGGTGTTTGCCCTGTCCGTCACAGAACTGGGCAGGACGGCAAGCTACGCGAACGTGGAGGGCAGCGCGCTGCCCATTGCCAGCACCTTGCAGATCGCACACAACAGCTCCGGCAGCACCGTAGTGCAGTGGACGCGCTCCCCGAACACGTACAGCACCGGCTACGCCTTCTGCCTGTACTCTAATGGCAATGTGTTCAGCAACTTCTGCACCATTACCTACGGCGCCCGCCCCGCTTTCACCCTCCCCTCTTCCCTCTCCGTTTCGGACGATGGCAGCGTAACCGTAAACACCGCCCCGGTTATCAACTACAGCGGCGGCAGTGCGCTGGGAGATAAGACCGAGGGCTTTACGCTGAACTATTCCGTTTCGGATGCAGACGGCGACGCCGTAACCGTTACGGAAAAGCTGGACAACGTGGTACAGCGCACCTTTGCACCTGCGCTGGGCGAAACGCAGCAATTCCAGGCGGTGCTACCAGCCAACTTCCAGACGATCCTCAACGGCGACCACACGATCACCATTGAGGCAACCGATGGCAAAGCAGCTGCGGCGCCGGTCAACGTGACCTTTTCAAAAGCGGTGCATTCTGCATCCATTACGCTGTCCACGCCGCTGGCGGCTGACGATATGCCCACGGCGATCCGCCTGTCCATTACCGGGGACATCCCGGACGATGCCGTATGGACGGCAGAAGTGTGCAACAACGCCAACGACGCCAGCCCGACCTGGGAAAATATCAAGCCCGCGATCCAGTCCGGGTACAACTTTGTCTTTTCTAACAACACCAAAACCGCCGAAAACTGGGGCGTCAATTTCCGCATTGAAGTGACGCGCGGCCCCAGCAATACAGGCGGTTATATTTATGCGATTGAGGGAGGTTTTCAATAATGAGCGTATCACACAGAGTTGACAGCGTGAAAGAACACGCCGAAAAGCGGCAGCGCGAGGCAGACCTTACCGCCGCGTCTGAAATTGCCTTTGTGGTGCTGGCAGAGGCAGAACAGATCGACGCCGTGACTGCTACGGAACACGTTGCCCTGTTCAGCGAATGGGCGTACCCGGTCAATTACACCGTGGGGCAGCTGCGCAGATACAAAGGCAAGCTGTATAAATGCGTTACGGCGCACACCTCGCAAGCGGACTGGACGCCGGACACCGCCGCGTCCCTGTGGGCAATCACCGGCGATCCTACCGTGGAATGGCCCGACTGGTCACAGCCCCTCGGCGCACACGACGCTTACGGGCTGGGCGATAAAGTCACCCACAACGGCAAGCATTGGGTAAGCGATACCGCCGCAAATATCTGGGAGCCGGGGGTGTACGGCTGGACGGAGGCGGAGTAATGGGGATCGACATCAACGCGCTGATCAGCGCAGCATCCGCTATCTGCGTAGCAACCCTCACGGGGCTGTTTGCCCGCGATAGCCGCCGCAGGAAAGCCGCAGACGATGACCAGAAAGCCCACGCACAGATGCGGGCAAAGGAAAGCCGCCTGTCCATGCAGCTTATGAGCGCGTCTGTCAAGCTGGGGATCGCAACCGCAATGGCCGTGGAACAGCAGAAGTTTAACGGCGAAATGAAAGACGCCCGCGAAAGCGCGGACAAGGCGCAAAAGGCGTACTGGGAGTTTATCAACAATACTGCGGCAGATGAAATTACAAAGGTGGGGCATTAAGCCCTGCCTTGTTTTTTCAGGAAAAGGAGGTACATCGTGAATTTACACAAACTGCTTTTAACGAAAAATGAATGCTACATCAGAGGCACCAAAATGACCCCAAAGGGGATCATGGTGCATTCCACCGGCGCGAACAACCCCACCCTGCGCCGCTACGTGGGGCCGGACGACGGGCTGCTGGGCGCAAACCGGTACGGCAACCACTGGAATACATACCGCCCAGGCGGCCGGCAGGTCTGCGCCCACGCCTTTATCGGCAAGCTGAAAGACGGCAGCATCGCTACCTACCAGACCCTCCCGTGGGACATGGTGGGCTGGCACAGTGGCAGCGGCAAAAAGGGCAGCGCAAACAGCAAGGGGTATATCGGCTTTGAAATCTGCGAGGACGGGCTGACCGATGCCGCCTATTTTAACGCCGTCTACAAAGAGGCGGTTGAACTGTGCGCCATGCTGTGCAAGACCTACGGCATCAAGCCGGAAAAACCTACCCTGATCTGCCACAGCGAGGGCTGTACCCTCGGCATTGCCAGCAACCATGCGGACGTTATGCACTGGTTCCCGAAACACGGCAAAAACATGGACACGTTCCGTGCGGACGTAAAAAAGGCAATGGGCGGGACGACTTCCACAACAAAGCCGTCTACCACTACCGATGCGCTGTACCGCGTCCGCAAAACATGGGCTGACAGCAAGACGCAGAAAGGCGCGTTTTCTTCACTGGAGAATGCAAAACGGTGCGCGGATAAAAACCCCGGCTATTCCGTATTCAACAGCAAGGGCGAGGCGGTATATCCTGCTAAAGCTACCGATCTGCCGTATCTGGTGCAGGTAACTACGTCTGTGCTGAACATCCGAAAAGGCCCCGGCACGAACTACGGGCAGAACGGCAGCATTAAGGACAAGGGCGTGTACACCATTGTGGAAGAAAGCACCGGCGCCGGCAGTACCGCAGGCTGGGGCAAGCTGAAATCCGGCGCCGGCTGGATCAGCCTGGACTACTGCAAAAAGCTGTAAGGAGGGGCGCGCGGCATGAAAAAGGGAAAGCGGCAAAAAAGGCATAAGTGGGACGAGCGTTTTGCTACCCGCGCCTTAACCGTGATTGCGATCACCACCGGCGTGTTTCTTGCCGCGCAGTATATCTCGTTCCTGATTACGCGGATGGAGCAAACCGTTCTCATCCAGTATTACTTTACCGTGGTAGGGCTGGAATGCGGCGGGATGCTCTTAAAGCGCATTTTGGAGGTGGTTGTAGCGCGGATTAAGAAAAAAGAACAGCTGGACATCCCGGACAGCGGGAACACAGACAGCACGGCAAACCTGCCTGCTGAAACAACAAATTATGATGATATAGGAGGCGTTGGATAATGATCGATTTAACCGTAATTGTGGAGGCTGTACTGACTTTGTGCATTGCGGCTGTTTCTGCCTTTGTCATTCCGTGGCTGAAACGCAAGGTAAGCGCGGAAAAGCTGGCAGAGGTTTCCGAGTGGGTGCAGATCGCAGTCACGGCTGCGGAGCAGATTTATAACGGGCCCGGCCGCGGTGCGGAAAAGAAAGCATACGTTTTGAAATTCCTCAATGACCGTGGGTATACCGTGGATATGGATGCCATCGAAAATCTGATCGAGGCGGCTGTCTATGAACTGCCTGAAAAACTGACCGAATAACGGACACACAGCCACGGGGCAAAAAAAATAACTGCCTCGTGGCTGTTTTCTCTATTGACAATACATCTATAAAGGTGTATAATTATAACACGATAAGGAGGCGAACCGTATGATCTCACTGGCAGAATATGCAGCTATGCACGGCAAAAGCCCCGTAACAGTCAGGCAGATGGCCGCGCGGGGCGGTTTTCAAACCGCACAAAAAATTGCCCGCAACTGGATCATAGACGAAAACGAACCCTACCCGGACGGCAGGGTAAAAACGGGCAAGTACAGAAATTGGCGTAAAAGCGGGCGGGGGCAGAAATAAGCCCCCGCTTTTGTTATCTCTATCGCTGGGAGGGTGCAGATATGGGTAAAGGTTATAAGCATTTAACATGGCATGACAGGCTAAAGATCGCTAAAATGAAAAACGAGGGCAGAAAGCAGGTAGAAATTGCCCACGCCCTGCACGTCAGTGAAAGCACGATCAGCCGCGAGCTGCGCCGTTCCACCTACGAACACCTCAACAGCGACCTGACCACTGAAATACGCTACAACCCGGACGGTGCCCAGCAACGGTATGAATATAACAAGACCGCCAAAGGCGCACCGCTGAAAATCGGCAGCGATCACGCCCTGGCGGCTTATATTGAAACGAAAATTGCGGATGAAAAATACAGCCCCTGCGCCGTGCTGGCTGAAATTGAAAACGATCCTGATCTGCAATTCAGCGTGACCATTTGCCGCGCCACCCTGTACAAGTACATTGATCAGGGCGTATTTCTGCGCATTACCAACTGCGATCTGCCGTTCCGTGGCAAGCGGCGCAAACACAGGAAAACAAGGAAAGTCCGTGCCGCACGTCCCTCCTGCGGCGAAAGCATCGAAAAGCGCCCCGACCACATCAATGATCGCAGTGAGTTTGGACACTGGGAGCAGGATTTAGTGGACGGGTGCCGAGGCAGCAAGAGCAACGCATTGGTGCTGACCGAACGGCAGACCCGGCAGGAAATCACAGTTAAGATACCAGACAAAACAACGGACAGCGTGGTTGCCGCCCTGGACAGGCTGGAGCGCAGGTTTGGGGAGTACTTCAAAGACGTTTTCAAGTCCATTACGATGGATAACGGCAGCGAGTTTGCAGACTGCGAGGGCATGGAACGATCCCTTTTCGGCGGCAAGCGGACAAAATGCTACTACTGCCACCCGTCCAATCCGCAGGAACGTGGCAGCAACGAAAAGCAAAACCAGATGCTGCGCCGTCACTTTCCGAAAGGCACGAACTTTGACAACGTAACCGAGGAAATGCTGGAACGCGCCACCAGATGGCTGAACAACTACCCACGCAAACTGCTGGGCTGGCGTAACAGTCAGAGCCTCTTTGACGCCGCGCTGGCGGCTATTATGGGCGGCGGGGATTGTTCATAAAAAATTCACATAAAAATCTTGCACTTACCTATTGACATTTGCCCTTTTCGGACCCAGGCATACCCGTCCTTTGGGAAAAATAAGTTGACAGGGGCGGTATTCTCATGGTACACTAGCTCCCACAGTAAGGGAGTAGTCGGCACATTAGGTGGGACCGGTCAACATACTGGAGCGTCTGTTCTCCTGGCCGGGTCTGAAATGACGAGACTTACCTGTCCATGGGGCAGGTGGGTCTTTTTCTTTTTCCCGCTTTGTCAAGGAGGATGCTTGTTATGCAGCTATATGAACTGTTCATGATCGCCATCAGTCTGTCCATGGACGCTTTTGCCGTTTCCATCTGCAAGGGCCTCTCGGTGGGCCGCCCCCGCTGGTGGCACTGCCTCATCTGCGGGGTATGGTTCGGCGGTTTCCAGGCCCTGATGCCGCTGGTGGGCTGGCTGCTGGGGGTACGCTTTCAGGAGATGATTGTCTCGGTGGACCATTGGATCGCCGTCATCCTGCTGGGCCTCATCGGCTTTAACATGGTACGCGAAGCACTCAGCGGCGAGGAGGAGAATCTGGACTGCTCCTTTGGGGTCCGCTCCATGTTTCCCCTGGCGGTGGCCACCAGCATCGATGCGCTGGCCGTGGGCGTCACCTTCGCGTTTCTCAGTGTGCCCATTCTCCCGGCGGTCAGCCTCATCGGCGTCACAACCCTGGTGTTATCCTGCTTTGGGGTGAAGCTGGGCGCTGTCTTCGGCACCCGTTTTCAAAGCAAGGCGGAGTTGGCAGGCGGCGTCATCTTAATGATCATGGGCGTCAAAATTCTTTTGGAGCACACGATTTTTTCCTAATCCGCCGGACATATTTGCTTTTTCCTTCATAGCATGATATGATTGTTGCATACTCTTTGGTTGTGTGGAATTGTTTAGGAGAAAGGAACGATCTTTTGTTATGAAGAAATTCTTTACCAGTCTCCCCGCCCGGCTGATCATCGGCGTCGCGGCCGGCATTATCATCGGCCTGTTTTGTGTGGACCGCTGGCTGTTCGGGGTGGAAATCGGCTCCATGATCATGCAGGTCATCCTGACCTTGAAGACCCTCATGGGTTCCCTGATCTCCTTCTGCGTCCCCCTGATCATCATCGGCTTCATCGCCCCTTCCATCACCCGCCTTCAGAGCAACGCCTCCCGGATGCTGGGCCTTGCCCTGCTGCTGGCCTATACCTCTTCGGTATGTGCCGCTCTGATGTCCATGGGCGCAGGCTATGCTATCATTCCCAATCTGTCCATCCAGTCCTCCGCGGAGGGCCTGCGCGACCTGCCTGAATTGCTGTTCAACCTGGAAATCGCACCGATTATGTCCGTCATGTCGGCTCTGGTCTTTTCTGTGCTGATCGGCCTGGCCGCCACCTGGACCCGTGCCCGGACTGTCATTCAGATTCTGGATGAGTTCCAGCAGATCGTCTTGGCTACCGTGACCAAAATTGTCATTCCCATTCTCCCCTTCTTTATCGCGGGCACCTTCTGCGGCCTGGCTTACGAAGGTTCCATCACCCACCAGCTGCCCGTCTTCCTCATTGTCATCCTGATCGTGATGGTGGGCCACTTCATCTGGATGGGAGTTTTGTATGGCGTGGCCGGCCTCTATTCGGGCAAGAATCCCTGGGAAGTCATCCGCCACTACGGTCCCGCCTACCTGACCGCTGTGGGCACCATGTCCTCCGCCGCCACGCTGGCCGTGGCTCTGCGCTGTGCGAAAAAGTCCTCCGTTCTCCGCCAGGACATGGTGGACTTCGGCATCCCCCTGTTCGCCAACATCCACCTGTGCGGCTCCGTCCTCACAGAGGTATTCTTCGTGATGACTGTGTCCAAGATTCTCTATGGGCACCTGCCCGCTCTGGGCACCATGGTTTTGTTCTGCGTCCTGCTGGGCATCTTTGCCGTGGGCGCCCCCGGCGTGCCCGGTGGTACGGTCATGGCCTCCCTAGGCCTTATTATGAGCGTGGTCGGCTTCCTGGATGACGGGACCGCCCTTATGCTCACCATTTTCGCCCTTCAGGATAGCTTCGGCACCGCCTGCAACGTCACCGGCGACGGAGCCCTGACTCTCATGCTGACCGGCTACGCCAACAAGCACAACATTCCTGAAGCCCAGGGTCAGACGCTCTGAGCCTCCTCCCCCTTGTAAATGAAAGGACCTCTCCCGGCGGCGTAAGCCCAATGCCGGGAGAGGTCTTTTATTGCCATTTCCGTCCAGAGGCGCTGGGGATGTTCAGCGCCTCCCGATATTTGGCCACTGTGCGCCGAGAGATGGGACACCCCAGTTCCGCCATGGCTTCGCTCAGCTTTTGATCGGACAGGGGACGGCTCTTGTCCTCCCGATCCACCAGCCGGCTTAGAAGGGCCTTGGCCGCCTCCGCCCCCACTTCGGCCCCTCCGGTCTGGGCGGTGGCGCTGCGGGCAAAGAAATAGCTCATCGGGTATACGCCCCTGCTGCACTGTAAGTACTTTTCTCTCACCGCGCGGCTGATGGTGGACTCATGGAGTCCCAACTCATTGGCCACGTCCGATAAGCGCATTGGCCGCAATTTTTGGGGGCCTTCCATAAAAAAATCCTTTTGCCAATCCGCGATACACTGGGCGCACCGGCGCAGTGTGCTGTCCCGCTGTTCCAGCGCCCGGAGCACATTTTCCGCCTGTCGGAGTTTTTCCGTCAGGTACTCCTTTACTTCCCGGTCATCCGATTGCTTTAACAAAGTACGATAGTATCCGCTGACCTGAATGGGCGGTCGGTCCCCACCCCGCAGCCGGGCAATCAGGACGCCGTCCTCCTCCTCAATAAACACATCGGGCAAGATATACTGGACCTGATCGGGCTGCTCAAAGGGGGCGCCGGGCCAGGGCTCAAGCTCCCGGATGATTCTCTCTGCCCGCTGAACCTCTTCCACGGTAATGGACAGCTTGGCGGCAATGGTTCGGTAGTGCCGCTTGGCCAGCGCTTCCAGGTGATGGCGTACAATGTCCAGAGCAGGGCCGCTCTCATGAATCCGCCGCAGCTGCAGCTCCAGACACTGGGACAGATCCGCGGCTCCAATCCCAGCCGGCTCCAAAGAACGGAGCACCTCCAGGCACTGAGCCACATCGTCAGGGGACCGGCCCAAGTTGGCCGCCAATTCCTCCACACTCATTCTGAGATAGCCGTCTCCGTCCAGGCAGGCTGCCAGATAGCGCACAGTTTGGGCGGTTTCCTCATCCAGATCCATCGTATAGAGCTGGCGGGAAACAAAGCGAAAGAGCGTCTCCTCCAGTCCCCCCTCTGTACCAATTCTGGCCAGAGGGTCCAGCTCCTCTTCCCCCACATGCTGATAATATCGATTCTGCCGGTCATTGTCATCCAGCCAGCGCAGGCGGCGAAGCAATTCGTCATCCTGGGGGCGCTCCGGTTCCGGCCTGCTGTCATCCAGCTCCACAACCGGATTTTCCTGGACCAGATTCCTCAGATATTCCTCCAGTTCAGGCGCGCTCATCTGGAGCAGCTCCACACTTTGCAGCTGTTGTTGGCTGAGATGCTGAATTTGGCGCTGAAGCAGCTCCACAACTACCGCCTCCCTTTTTTGATTGATTATATCAAATTTCCCCTTTGGGCGCAAGGGAGGCTAAGGAGGGCGCGGTGGACGGCGGAGGCTAACCTCCAAACCCCAGCAGGCATAAAATCAGTCCATAAATCACGCTGGCGCCAATTCCGAATACCAACACCGGACCTGCCACGGTAAACAGTTTCGCGGCGGTTCCGGTGACCAGTCCTTCACTTTTAAATTCCAGCGCGGGAGACACCATGGCATTGGCAAAGCCGGTAATCGGTACCAGGGTCCCCGCCCCCGCCCTCTTTGCAATCTTATCAAAGATGCCAAGTCCCGTCAAAACCGCCGCTGTCAAAATCAAGGTAATGGACACCGCGGTACCGGCCTGTTCCTCGTTCAGGCCCCAGTGCTGATAAAAATTCATTAAGCCCTGCCCCGCTGCGCAAATGCCTCCTCCTACCAGAAAGGCCCATACCATATTTTTTCCCATGGGCGAGGGTTTAGAGCGCTCATTGACCAATTTCCCATAGTCTTGATTGGTAATGTTCATATTGCTTCCCCCTTTTATTTCCCATAGGTTTTCTCCCAAACAAATTTTTATTCCAAAGATGGGGGAAAAACAAAAGACGATGTATGAAATTACTTCATACATCGTCTTTTGTTTTGTGGGTAAAGTCTGGATGTCGCAGGATTTCGCGGTTTCATTCAATGGCCAGATTACAGAACGGCCCTTGTGGGCCGCGCCGCTAAAACGCAGGTGCTCCATGTCTTTGTATCACTCCATAAGTCTTGCAAGCACCTGCGGGACACCCGCAATGTGGGAGGGGGCGGCAGCAAGCTCCCATTTCCGCTCCATCTCCAGCCGGATAAGGGCAGCAGTGCCAGCTATATACTGTTCTAATCCGACGCTGAGTAACGCCTAACATCAATTCACGGCTGGTCGCTGTTCAGGTTGTATTTTTTTAAATAGTACTGAAAATTCTGACGGCTGATTTTCAAAAGCTCCGCCGTTTTCGTCGCATTCCGGTCACAGGAGAGATACGCCTGGCGCAGGAGCTGTCTCTCATAGTCTTTCACCAGCTGGGATAGCCCCCGCTCAAAGTCGGCCGACATGTCGGCGGGACGAATATGTGGAATCGAAATTTTTTCGGTACCCATATTAGGGCGAGCCTTAAACCGTGCGGGCAGGTTCTCTGCCTGTAGTGTGGTGCCCTCGCAGTCGCTGAGGGCAAAGCTCAGCACATGAAACAGTTCCCGAACATTACCCGGCCAGCAGTGCTGCCGCAGCCGTTCCCAAAAGTCAGGCGAAATTTCAGTGATGGGTTGGACGGACAAGTCCTGATGTTTGCGGATATAGTGCCAGGTGAGGGGAACAATGTCGTCCATGCGTTCACGCAAGGGTGGGATTTCTACGACTACCGATGCCAGCCGGTAGAATAGATCCCGGCGCAGCGTCCCATTTTCACTCAGGGCATATGCATCCTCATTGCAGGAGGAGATAATTCTCACATCCACTGGAATATTCTTCGTGCTGCCGACCCGGCGGATCGTTTTTTCCTGCAGTACACGAAGCAATTTCGCCTGCATATTGAGACTCATGGAGTTCAATTCATCCAAAAACAGGGTCCCATGGTTTGCCTCCTCAATCAGGCCGATTTTATCTGCGCTGCCTGTAAAAGCGCCCTTTACTGTGCCAAACAGCAGTCCTTCAATTAAGGTCTCAGGAAAAGCGGCGCAGTTAACCGCCACAAATTTTTCGTCTTTGCGGGAACTGAGATTGTGGATCCCCTGAGCAAAAATCTCTTTTCCAGTTCCAGTTTCCCCCTGAATCAGAATATTGATATCCTTTAAGGCCATTTTGGAAGCCAGATTTTTGGCGGAGACAAGCAACGGGTCAGAACCGATGATATCCTGCATGGTATATCTGGTGCTTTTAATGGGCGTCAAAGAAGCGGATAGATGCTGGAGCAAAATCCGCTGCATATTTTGATAATCAGCAATTCCCTTTTTCAGCATTTTCATGTCCCGCTCAAACGAGACACAGCCCAGAAGCACACCATCCTTTATGATGGGGATACCTGTATTGACAGTGGAGAGCTCTTTGCCCGTGGTGGACTTATAGTGATCAAACCGCCCAAACACAGATGAGTGGGTTTTCAGTACAGATAAGGTGGTACTGTATTCCGGGTTTACAGCAAAAACCTCCAGAATGTGGCGGCCCTCCGCCTCCTGGGAAGAGGGATATTCCAACAGGTTTAATGTGCTGCGGTTAAAAAATTGTATATTCCCATGGGTGTCGTAGACCTGTATCCCATCTGGAATCATGTCCAAAGTCCCTTCCAGCAACTTTTCCCGATCGCTCTGCCGTTGCAGCAAAAGGCAATGAAGTCCAGAAACTGGTTCCAGTCGGCTGACAGTGAACTGAATCTGATCCCACAGCAGTATACCCGACTCCAATTCCCAGTGGGTGCCGGGGATATTCTCCGGAGCCAATCCAATCCAGGTATTTCTTTGCTCAGCCATTGGCAGGAGCAGTCCCGCCGGGGAACACTGTATCGCTTGAACTGTCCCTTCAGGGGCCAATGTAAAGAAAAAATCATATGGTTCCGCCATCACAGAAGCCTCCTAACAGGTAATCGAATCCTGCAAAAATTATATCGAATCTGGAGCGTCTCTGTCAACAAAATAAAAAATTTTTTGCGCAAAAATATTTTAACGCAAAATTTTTTTGCAATTGGCTTGTGTGAAAAAAACCGATTTTTGGGTAAAACCGCCCAATTTCACAAGAAAAAAATAATTTAATATGCTTTTGAATTGTTGGCACAAAAATTGCTTGCTTAATTGAGACAGGAAAAGCAGTATGTACGGGCTTTACGCATCCAACGAAAGAAAGGAACAGAGCGATTATGGAGTTATCATTCAAAAATGCAAGGGCAATTAAAACCGTCATAATCACCGACTGCATGCTTACCCTGGATGAATTTATAGCGGTGTCAAAATTTGGAGCCCAAGTAGAGTTTTCGGAAGAAATGCGGGCGGCCGTCCAAAAAAACCGGGAATTGCTGGAGCGTTTTTTGGCGGAGGGACGCATCATTTACGGTGTAACCACCGGCTTTGGGGAAAATGTCCGCTACACAATATCGCCCAGCGATGCCACGACACTGCAAGAAAACATCATTCGCACCCATTCGCTGGCGGTGGGAGAACCGCTCAACCGGGTACAGGCCCGGGCAGTGATGCTGATGACCATTCTGAATGCCGGCAAGGGCCACTCCGGCATCCGCATTGAGACCCTGGAGCTGATCCGGCAGATGCTGAATCTGGATCTGATCCCCTATGCGCCCGGAGAAGGCTCTGTGGGCTATCTGGGTGTAGAGGCGCATCTTGCCATGGCATATATCGGCGAAGGTAAGATTTACGAAAACGGCAAGCCGGTTCCCGCTCTCGGCGTGCTGGAAAAGCACGGTCTGACTCCGCTGAAGCTCTCCTACAAGGAGGGACTCACCATGACAAACGGTACCATCACGGTGACAGCCCTGGGACTGCTCGCCCTGTATGAAGCTCTGACCACCATGCAGAACATTGAATTGGGCGGGGGCCTTTGTTATGAGGCGCTGCGCGCCACAACCAAAGCGTTGGACCCCAGAATTCATCAGGCAAAACACCACCAGGAGCAGATCACCAGCGCCAGCAACCTGCGCCGAATGCTGGCTGGCAGTCAGATCTGCGAAAAGTACCGGGACGCCAAAGTTCAGGATGCGTATGTCCTGCGGGCAATGGCCCAGCTGAACGGCTCGGCCAAAAAGTTGATCAGGGAAGCTTACGAGGTCATCGTCAACGAAATGCACTCTATCAGTGATAACCCAGAGATATTCGCAGAAGGCGAGGATGACGGTGTCGCTTTAATGTGCGGAAACTTTGACGGCAGCTTTGTGGGGTCCCACGCGGATATGATCGCCATGGCCTGTGCCATTGCAGCCAATGTGATGGAGCGCTGTACTGACCGCATGGTAAATCGCAACCTGAATGACGGTCTGCCTACCTTCCTGGTTTCCAATCCCGGCTTGAACAGCGGACTGATGATCACCCAGTATACCGCCGCGGGTCTGGTCAACGAAATCAGGCACCTGGCCGTCCCGGTAACCATTGACAATGTTCCGACCTGTGCCAACCAGGAAGACCCGGTTTCCATGGCCTACTATGCTTCCAAGAAGGCAGGGCAGGCGGTGCGAAAGCTTCAGTATATTACCGCCATTGAAATCTATGTGGCCCTCCAGGCCATTGATTTCTTAAAACCGTTGGAACCCTCGCCGGCCTTGGCGAAAGTACGAGACTTTATCCGGAAGAAGGTTCCGTTTGTGGATCATGACCGCTTCCTGTATCCCGATATTGAATACATATTCGGGCTGGTTCAGGACGGTACCCTGGTAGATATCCTGGAGAAGGAGATTGGCGAACTGGAGTTTTAAGATCGTCCCGGGCTCTGCAAAGTGTGTTGAGGATAGAGAAGGAGAAAAGTCTTGGACCGTGACTAAAAGGAGGAAATATTATGGAATTGGCAATTATTATCATCTATTTGGCGGCCATTTTTGGTGTAGGAATTTATTGCAATAAATTTAACAACAACATTGACGATTATCTGCTGGCTGGCCGTCGGCTGGGCGTGGGACTGGCTACGGGTACGCTGGTAGCTACCTACTTTGGCGGCGGCTATGTGATCGGCGTTGGCAGTGAGGCCTTTGAAAAAGGGATGAGCGCCTACTGGAGCCCCATTGCGGGAGCGCTGGGTATTTTGGCCGTATGTCTCATTCTCAAGAGAATGGAAGGCATGAATGTTTACACAGTAACTGAGATCGTGGAACACCGCTATAACAGCTCGGTCCTGCGTTTTCTGACCACACTGCTGTCGCTGCTGGCCTTGGTGGGCATTCTGGCCGGACAGGTCACTTCTGCCGGCAGCATCCTGGCCTCCCTGGGGCTGGGCACTCCCACCACCTGCGCCATTATTGTGGCGGCCTTCTTCATCGGATTTACCGCGTTCGGCGGACTGTGGGCTGTCACTGTCACGGACTTCATTCAGATTATCGTTGCTGCTATTGGCCTGATCGCGGCTGCCCTTGTAATTGTGACCAAAGCAGGCGGATGGGATGCCATTGTGGCTCAGATCCAGGCCACGGATGTACCCAGCAACTACTTCAGCCTGATCAAGGGTACGGAGCCTTCCTATGTCCTCTGGCTCATCATGCCCATGTTTATTTACACACTGATCGGCCAGGATGTGTACCAGCGCCTCTTTGCCGCCAAGGATACCAAGACCGCTTATAAGTCTGCAATTCTGTCCTGTATCATCTTGCTGATTATCTGCTTCTTCCCCGTCATGTTGGGTATGGCCGGCCGCGCGATGTTCCCAGATATGGAAGTTTCTTCTATGGTCGTGCCCACTGTAATCCGCGCCGCCCTGCCCCCTGTCCTCTCCGGATTTGCTCTGGCAGCCATTATCGCAGCAGTCGTATCTACTGCCGACTCCATCCTGACTGCCGCGACCTCCCATGTAGTCAATGATATCTATGTCAGATATATCTGCAAGGAGGATCAGTCTAAGCCGGAAGTGCAGAAAAAGCTTTTGACCCTTTCTAAAATCATGACTCTGGTTGTGGGTGTCGTGTCTGTAATCGTTGCCTTGGCGATCCCCTCCGTTTTGATGGTCCTGAATTCCTCCTACACCTTGTTTACGGCCGGCGTATTTGCTCCTGTCGTGGCGGGGCTGCTGTGGAAAAAAGCGACCAAGGCCGGCGCCTTTGCCGGATTGTTCAGTGGACTTGCTTTTGTGGCGCTGGGATGGAGTGGATTCTCCTTCTTCGGCATTCCAAGCGATATCGCCAGTTCCCTGTTAGCCTTGGTTGTGCTGATCGTAGTGTCACTGATTACCTATAAGCCGGAAGCAAATACCAAGGGTTAACACACCAAAAGTCTATCCTCAAACAAAGCAGAGCTTACCGCCTCTCATGGGCTGATAAACATTCTCAAATCTCTTTCCTCTTTCTCAAAAGGCAGGGGTACCTGCTTGACAGATACCCCTGCCTTTATCATTGTTTAACCGGTCATACATGTCTTATTACTGATATCACTGTAAAAACAATTCTGCGATACAGTTTCGACTGCATTTTTCACGTGGAAAGGAAGTATTCATTATGGAAGTATCGTTTAAAAATGCAAAAAATATAAAAAATGTAGTAATCAGCGATTGTATGCTGACGCTGGATGAGTTTATTGCCGTTGCCAAATTTGGGGCAAAGGTGGAGTTCTCTCCGGAGATGCAGGAGATTGTACGGGCAAATCGCCGCCTGCTGGACAAATTTTTGGAGGAAGGCCGTATTATCTACGGTGTAACGACCGGGTTTGGTGAAAATGTGCGCTATACGATTTCACCCGAGGACGCTTCCACCCTTCAGGAAAATATTGTCCGTACTCACGCGGTAGCGGTGGGTGACCCTCTCACCCCGGTACAGGCCAGGGCAATTATGCTCCAGACCATTTTAAACGCAGGCAAGGGCCACTCAGGTATTCGACTGGAGACTCTGGAGCTGATTCGGAATATGCTGAACCTGGACCTCATTCCCTATGCGCCCAGCGAGGGTTCGGTAGGTTATCTTGGCGTCGAGGCCCACCTGGCCATGGCTTATATCGGTGAAGGTAAGATTTTTGAAAATGGGGCACCGGCTCCCGCAGCAGAGATACTGAAAAAGAATGGGTTATCACCCATTAAGCTGGGCTGCAAAGAGGGCCTCTCCATGACTAACGGTACCATCACCGTTACCGCGTTGGGATTGTTGGCTATCTACGAGGCGCTGTCTACTATGCAGAATGTGGAATTGGCAGGCGGGCTGTGCTATGAAGCCCTTCGCGGAACTACAAAGGCACTTGATCCCCGGGTACACGGCGCTAAACACCACGAAGAACAAGGCAGCGCCGCACGCAATCTGCTCCGCATGTTGGATGGAAGCCAGATTTGTGAGAAATATCGGGATGCCAAGGTTCAGGATGCCTATGTCATGCGCTGTATGGCCCAGGTTCACGGCGCAGCCAAAAAAATGCTGAAAGATGCCTACCGCGTCATTGTGGATGAGATGCACTCCATCAGCGACAACCCCGAAATCTTTGCTGAAGGGGAGGATGACGGTGTGGCGCTGATGTCCGGCAATTTTGATGGCAGCTTCGTGGCCGCCTATGCGGATTTTATCTCCATGGCTTGCGCCATCGTAGGAAACCAGGTGGAGCGCGGTACCGACCGAATGGTAAACCGCAATTTAAATGACGGCCTGCCTGCCTTTTTGGTTTCCAATCCCGGTCTCAACAGCGGCCTCATGATCACGCAGTACACTGCCGCCGGACTGTTGGATGAGGTCAAGCACCTGGCCATTCCTGTCTCCATCGACAGCATCCCCACCTGCGCAGGACAGGAGGACCCTGTTTCCATGGGCTACTATGCCTCAAAAAAGGCCGGGCAATGTGTGCGGAAGCTGCAGTATATGACAGCCATTGAAATTTATGTAGCTCTTCAGGCTATGGACTTCTTGAAACCTCTGGAACCCTCTCCTGCTTTAGCAAAAGTTCGGGACTTTATTCGGGAAAAAGTTCCCTTTGTCGACAACGACCGCTTCCTGTATCCCGATATTGAGTACATATTCGGGCTGGTGCAGGATGGCACTCTGGTTGATATTTTGGAGCGAGAGATTGGCAAGCTGGAGTTCTAATACTGATTCAAGTTCGTACCGATACGTAGCAAACATAACACAGGCAGCCGGAAATAGGCCGCTCCACCGTTCTGAGTCGGAATAAAAAAGAAGCACCTGCCAAGCAGGTGCTTCTTTTTGGCACGCCCGAAGCCCGGTGTGCCGGGGGCACACCGGGCCGCTGCGGGTCCCTTCCCAAGAAGGCGAGTGCAGCGCACGAAGCCTGATTGGCGGTAGACGCGGAAATCAAGGCGTAAAGAAAAGGCCAGGGCAGATCTTATAATCTACCCTGGCCTGGCACGCCCGAAGGGACTCGAACCCCCAACATTCAGAACCGGAATCTGACGCTCTATCCAATTGAACTACGGACGCATATCTTATCAGCGCTCCGCTATTATAACAGAAAAGTCTGCCTTTGTAAAGAGGAAAAATACTGGTTTCTTTCTTTAACTTTCCGACCGCTTTCCCTTTTCCCTCTCTTTCACACAGGCTATACTGAGATGGCAGTACCCCGGCACAACGGGCCGGGGTACTGCTTCCAATTACCGATAAGAATCCGCCAATGCCTTGAACTTCGGCAAGGCCCGCTGGATCATCTCCGTCTGGACACAGTAGGAAATGCGCACATGGCCCGGCGCGCCGAAGCCTGTGCCGGGAACGATCAGCAGATCAAACTGCTTGGCCCGCTCACTGAACGCCAGGTCGTCCGCTTCCAGACTGCGGGGAAAGAGGTAAAATGCTCCGCCGGGCTGTACCACATGATAGCCCATCTCCCGGAGGGCCCCTACCAGCAGCTGGGCGTTGCGCTCATACACCTTGAGATCGGAGGTCATGTCACAGCACAGGGAGGTCACCTGCTGGAACAGGCTGGGGGCGTTTACATACCCCAAAGACCGTCCCGCGCCGGCCACGGCGGCATAGACATCATCCCCATCCGTCACCTCTTCCGGCACCAGCACATAGCCCAGACGTTCGCCGGGCAGAGACAGAGACTTGGAGAAGGAGTAGCATACAATGGTATCCCGATAAATGCTGGGAATCCACTCCACCTGGAATCCCTCGTACACGATCTCCCGGTAAGGCTCGTCGGAAATGAGATAAATGGGGTGTCCATATGTCCGGCTCTTCTCCGTCAGGATGGCGGCCAGACGCTCCAGGGTCTGTTTGGAATACACCACACCGGAGGGGTTGTTGGGGCTGTTGACCACCACGCCCTTGGTATGGGGCGTCAGCGCCTTCTCAAATGCATCAAAATCAATTTGGAATTGCTCAATTTCAGGAGGAATCAACACCATTTTCGCTCCCGCTCCCTCAATAAACACCTTGTACTCCGGGAAGTAAGGAGCAAAGACGATGAACTCGTCCTCAGGACAGGCCAGACCGTTAAACACGCAGCACAAAGAGGCCGCAGCGCCAACCGTCAGATAAAGCCGATCCGGGGAATAGCTTGTGCCAAAGCGGCGGTTCAGAGAATCAGCAAAACGCTGCCGGGCCCCCAGGTCGCCCTGAGCGCTGGTGTAACAGTGAATCACATCGGGCTGCTCCTGCAAAAGCCGGATTGCCGTCTCATTGACCGCGGCCGGGGCAGGAACGCTGGGGTTGCCGATGGAAAAATCAAACACATTCTCCGCACCAATTTCCGCAGCGCGGATTTTTCCATATTCAAACAATTCACGAATCACAGACCGGGCAGTCCCCAGTGCTTTCATACGTTCCGAAACCATGATCATGACCTCCTAAAACAAAACCGCCGCAACGCAGCGTATCGATATAGATTTATTATAGCACACCAATTTATCCTAGTAAAGTAAAAATTGTTTCAGGCCCGGAACCGTCCTTCGTCAGCACGTTTTCTCATGTGTCGGCCCCGAACAAAATACCGATCTATAATTTAATAAAATAAAGAATTTGGAAGAAACTGACCTTTACAAAACAGGGTCAAAAGGCTATAATCTAAAAAAATATCATTGCCGTCGGGTTGGAGGTGATGCAATGCAGGTGCTGACAGGAAAACCGATTATGGAACAAATTGTGGCCGGACGTCTGTGCTTTTACCGCCGCCCCATACCATCTCCACAGCTCTACACCCAAAATAACTGGAGGCAGGAGATCACCCGTTTTCATCAGGCTCAACAGGTCGCCATCGGAGAGCTCAGCAGCTTTTACCTCAGGGCCCGGGACCAGGTGGGCGAAGCGATCGCCTCTATTTTTAAAATCCACAGTCTTCTTCTGGAGGACCGGGATTATGTGGAAACGGTCCGCCGCCTCATTCAGGGACAAGGGATCACAGCGGAATATGCCGTGCAACTGGCGGAGCTCAGCTTTTCCTCCGCCTTTTCCGCCATGGACAGCCCCTATATGCAGGCCCGTGCCTCGGATATCCGGGATATCTCTCAGCGGGTCATCCGCGCTCTGATGGGCAATCATCAGGAGCTCAGCATGGAAGCCTCGGGCATTTTGGTGTCTGACGATTTTCTTCCCAGCGAAGTCATGGACTTTGATCAGAACCGGCTGCTGGGGCTGATTGCCCGAAAAGGGAGCCTGGACAGTCACACTGCCATGCTGATCCGAGCCTTTCATATCCCCTCCATCGTAGAGGTCAACCTGCCCGCTAAGTGGGACGGACACCTGGCCCTGATGGACGGCTATACAGGAAAAATTTATCTGGACCCGGAACAGGCCCAGCAGGACAAGCTTCGGGAGCTGTACCAGGCCAACGGCTGCCCGATCCAGTACGCCACTGTATGATAGAAATACATAAAACCGGGACAGTACATGTCCCGGTTTTACATTAGGAAATGGGGCAGACCGGATGATAGGTGTGGCAGCGCTCCTCTCCCCGTAGAATCCGCAGCGCGCCCAAAGCCAGGGCTTCCATTTCGTTTTCCCCGGGGATTACCACCACCCGGCACAGGTTATGGAGGTAGTCGATGACCATGCCGGTGAGTTTTTTGGAGTTGGCCAGTCCGCCGGTCAGGATGACCGCGTCAATCAGTTCGGTAAAGCAGCCCAGCATAATGCCCACGCCCTTGGCAATTTGAAGGGCCTGCGCCTTATACACCAAAGCCGCCCATTCGTCCCCCTGGGCAATGCGGCGCTCCACCTCCTGACAATCATGGGTACCCAGCAGGGCCGACATACCGCCCTCTCCCCGAAGCTTCTTGAGCATCTCCGCCTTGGTATATTTTCCCGAATAGCACAGATCCACCACATACAGCATATTGAGGCTTCCCGCCCGATCCGGAGAAAAGGGACCGGCATCGTCAGACACGGAGTCGATGATCCGGCCATGGCTGTGGGCAGAAATGGAAATCCCGCCTCCCAAATGGGCTACCACCAGGTTCATATCCTCATACCGCCGGCCCATGGCCTGGGCGTACTTGTGGCTGGTGGCTCTGGCGTTGAGGACATGGCAGAAGCTGGTACGGGTGACCTCCCGAAAGCCGGTCACCCTGGCCTCGGGCAGCAGTTCGTCGCTGGTCACCGCGTCATAAATATAAGCGGGGATGTTCAGCGGCTTGGCAAAAGACCGGGCCATCAGTCCGCCCAGGTTGGAAGCATGGTCAAAAACCGTATGGTGGAGCAGGCAGTCCTCCAACTGATCATCCACCAGATATCCTCCGGCCACAATGTTCGGGATAATCCCGCCCCGGCCCACTGCCGCGGACAGAGACGCCAAATCAAACCCCTCCTGGCCAAGCCACCCCCGGACCAACGCCACCCGGTAATCCAGCTGGTCATTCAGGGTTGGATAAGGGGCCAGGTCCTGGTTGGTGTGGGGAAAGCTCTTCACCATCAGCGGGTGCTCATCCTGATAGACGGCTGCCTTGGTGCTGGTAGAGCCTGGGTTAAGAACCAAAATCCGAAACATGGTCTGCCTCCTTCCCAACTGTTTCAGCGGCCTGGTTGTCCATGGCCGCACAGATTAAAATGGACCAGTACTTTTCCTGGGCGGTGGCGCCACGGGAGTTAACAGTAATGGGCACGGACGCCCCCAGCACCACTCCGGCCATCTCTCCCCCGGCCAGCCCATAAAGCGCCTTTCCCAGCACGTTGCCCACCGCGATGGCGGGAACCAGCAGAATGTCCGCATCCCCCGCCACCGGGCTGTGGTAATGCTTGGCTTGGGCGGCCTCCCGGTCGGTGGCCAGGTCCAGCGAAATCGGTCCTTCCACCTCACAGCGCCCAAATTCTCCCCGGGCTCCCTCCTCCTTCAGGCGGGCGGCGTCCTCTGTCTCGGGCATGGTATGGGTCACTGTCTCCACTGCGCACAGGGCCCCGACCTTTGGATTGTCATAGCCCAAAAAGCGGCAGAACTCCACCGCGTTTTTTAAAATGTGGCGTTTCTGTTCCAGGTCCGGCGTCACCACCATGCCGCCGTCGGTGATAAAGAGCAGCTTGTGATAGGTGGGCACATCCAGAATGGCCACATGGGACATCACCTGGCTTTTTCGGATGCCCTGTTCCTTGGAAACGACCGCCTTCAGTAAAGTGCCGGTTTGGAGCATCCCCTTGATCAGCATCTCGCCCTTGCCCTCCCGGATCAGGGCAACCGCCCGCTGGGCACAGTCTTGGTCCCCATCTGCCTCGATAACCTGATCCTCCTCCAGCTTCTCTCCAAGCCTGTGGGCAATGGAGCGGATTTCCTCCCCATGTCCCACCAAAATAGGCCGAATCAGTCCGTCCCTTCTGGCCGCGAAGACAGCCTGGAGGGTATGCTCGTCATGGGCCGCAGCGATTACCGCCTGTCTGGGCGGCAGGTCATGCAATTTCTCTTGTAATTCACGAAATCCAGAACTTACCATGGGCATTTCCTCTCCTTGTCTGTTTCCTGTATTTTACCATGCGCATTTCTAAAAGTATAGCTGAAATAGAATGGTTATATTGGCCCCTTTTGTACGAAACTGCCCTCTTGACGAACCATATGAAAGCAGTTATAATATTAACCGCACTATCCGCTAGTGTGGCTCAGGGGTAGAGCAGCTCACTCGTAATGAGCAGGCCGTGGGTTCGATTCCCACCACTAGCTCCAACTCGTCGCAGACAGCACTGTCTGCGACGAGTTTTCCTTGAAGACGAAAACCCTGTCTATTTATTAACATTTCTTTAATTTCGACGGATTTTTCCTTTTCTTACTTGCAAATAAAATTGCCATCTGGTAAAATAATAAATTGATTGAATATGCCGCCGGCGGCGGTACACTCTTCGGGCCAGGTTGGCCCGCGTCAAGGAGATTGAGTACGCATGGATAAAAAACAGAGAGAAGCCCGGCGCCACCAGGAGGACATCGCCCTGACCCGCGCGTTGCTCTGGATTGCGGCGGCTGTCGTTTTGGAAGGGCTCCTGGTGCTTGTCAACCGTTTTTATATCAACTATTACCTGGATGAGATTGAGATTGTTGTCGTTCTGCAAAGTGTTTTGAAGGTAATCCGTATTGCCGGCCTGGTGGTAGCCGCTGTTTGCCTGGTGTTGGCCGCCTTTCGGGCCAAAATGGGACAAAAGGCGATTCTGCCCCTCCTGATTGCCATAGCCGGCGGCGCGCTTACCATCTGCTCCCATGTGGTTTTGAAGTATAAGGCAACCGGAATGTCCATGCTGTTCTGGCTGGTAGTGGCTTGGGCTGTCTTGGCTGTGGTATATTATATTTATCAAAAGGAATTTTTCCTGTCTGCCACCGCTACCGGAATGTCTGTGCTGGCTTTGTGGTTTGTGCGTTACGCCAGCGGGGTAAGCTATGAGGTCGCTGTGATTCTGGTTGCGATCATTCTGGTTTTGGCCATTACCCTCTTTCTGATGAAAAACAACGGCGTGCTTCCCCTGAAGTCCCCCGTCCGCTTTCTTCCTTCCGAGTGCTCCTACGGGGTGGTGCTGGCCAGCTGTCTGGCCAGCGTAGCCGCTGTGGTTGTCGCTCTGGTGGCAGGTGCTTCCGCGGCCTACTATCTCATCTTTGTCATGCTGGCCTGGATTTTTGCCCTGTTTGTGTATTATACTGTGAAGATGATGTGATTTCTTTGATTCAAACAACAACAGCGGTTGCGCTATCTTGCGCAACCGCTGTTTCATTATAACGTGATCCAGATAAAGTTTCAGGGAAAAAGGCCGCACACGCAGCCTTTTTCCCTGATATCATGTTAGACCAGATTCTTTTCTGTCTCTTTGTCAAAGAGATGGACGGAGTCAGGCCGGAAGGTAAAGTTCATCTTGGTTCCATAGGTGATTCCCTTCCGCAGCTCGGCGGGCAGGTCCGCAGTGGGAACCCGGAGCACCACATCCTTGCCGTTGCTGTTTACATGGAGGTAATACTCGCTGCCCATCATCTCGGACACCTCCACATCGCCGCTTAAAATCCCGTCGCCGCTGTCGGCGGTAAAGCGGATATGCTCGGGACGGATACCCAGGATGATATCCTTTGGCTCGGTACCAGCCAGCGCCTTCTGGTCTTCAGCGGTCAGGGCGATGTAGGTGCCAAAGACGTCGGCATGATAGGCCCCTTCCCCATCCTTTACCAGCTTGGCGTCAAAGAAATTCATCTGGGGCGTGCCAATGAAACCGGCCACAAAAATGTTGATGGGGTGGTCGAACACCTCCTGGGGAGTGCCGATCTGCTGGATGTAGCCGTCCTTCATGATGACAATCCGGTCAGCCAGAGTCATCGCCTCAGTCTGGTCATGGGTTACATACACAAAGGTGGTGTTGATCCGCTGACGCAGCTTGATGATCTCCGCGCGCATCTCGTTGCGCAGCTTGGCGTCCAGGTTGGAAAGAGGTTCGTCCATCAGCAGCACCTTGGGCTCACGGACGATGGCGCGGCCAATGGCCACACGCTGACGCTGGCCGCCGGACAGGGCCTTTGGCTTGCGGTCCAGATACTGGGTGATGCCCAGAATCTCAGCGGCGTCCTTCACCCGCTTTTCGATCTCCGCTTTGGGTACCTTTTTCAGCTTCAGGGGGAATTCCATGTTCTCTTTGACCGTCATGTGGGGATACAGGGCGTAGCTCTGGAATACCATGGCGATATCCCGGTCCTTGGGTTCCACATCGTTGACCAGCTTGCCGTCAATGTACAGCTCTCCCTCGGAGATTTCCTCCAGACCGGCCACCATCCGCAGGGTAGTGGACTTTCCGCAGCCGGAAGGACCCACCAGAACGATAAATTCCTTGTCGGCAATGTCCAGATTAAAACTGTGTACGGCGGTCACTGCGTTGTCATAGATCTTCTTCACATTGGTCAGGGTAACAGTTGACATGTTTTTCAGGCCGTAGTTCCCGGGCCTCCGCCCAGGTCCCTTCCCACCGGAGGAGCAGAACCTCCAGGGGTTTACGGCAGGTCTCCACACTGCCGCACCGCCGGCCGGCGGATATTCCTCCTTCTTTTTGGTGCCCGCTCCTATGGAAATGGAGTAGAAGACGGACCCTGGATTATATTGCGAGGTCCCGGCTTACAGCGCGCCGGAAACCACTTCGCCGTGGAACAGGACCGCTTTCAGGTCCAGGTGTTCGTCCAGCACAGCCGCGTTGGCCTCTTTCCCGATGTCCAGGCTGCCCAGACGGTGATAAATTCCCAGCACTTTAGCCGGGTTCACCGCCGCGGCGGTCACCGCGTCGGCCAGGGGGATTCCAAAGGATACCGCACTCTTAAGGCAGGCCATCAGATCAGACACCGAGCCGGCCAGGGTGTTGGGATCGTCAGCCATGGTGGCCCGGTTCCCATGCACCTCGATCTCCTGGCCTCCGAAGGGATAGCGGCCATCGGGCATTCCCGTGGCCCGGAGGGAATCGGAGATGAGGATCACCCGGTCGCTGCCGAACAGACGGAACACCGCCCGCACCACCGCAGGGTGAATGTGAACGCCGTCGCAGATCAGCTCCGCCTTCACCTCCGGGTAATCGAAGGCGGCGCCCACCACACCGGGCGCCCGATGGGTAAAGGGCGGCATGGCGTTAAAGAGGTGGGTGGCCTGTCTGGCTCCGGCCTTATAGGCTGCGGAAGCGGTGTCGTAATCAGCAGTGGTATGGCCCAGGCTGACGGTAATGCCGTCCTGCCTGGCCCCCTTGATAAACTCCAGAGAACCTGGTTCCTCCGGGGCCAGGGTCACCAGCTTGACCAGCCCCTGGGCCGCCTGCTGGAGGCGGTGGAGCATCTGCGCGTCAGGGGCATGGAGGAAGGCGGCGTTCTGGGCCCCCTTCTTGGCCATGCTCAAAAAAGGCCCTTCCAGGTTGACCCCCACCAGCTCCGCGCCGCCGGAATGCTTCTCCTTATGGGCGGCGGCGTTTTGGCAGATTTTCGTCAGCTGATCCTCCCCCAGCGTCATACCAGCGGGACAGATCTGGGTGATGCCCCGGCTGAGCTCATAATCCGCCATTTTCTGAAGGCCATCCGGGGTGGCGTCGGAAAAGTCCTCGCCCACGCAGCCGTGGAAATGGAGATCTGTCAGTCCGGGGATTACATAGCAGCCCTGGGCGGAAACCGGGCCCAGTGCGTCAGCGGCGATCAGACCGTCTTTGACGCAGAAATCCCGGGCCACAAAGCCTTCCTTCGGGTCAAATACCAACGCATTGGTAATTTTCATGAGTCGCTCTCCTGTCTTCAGCAGTACTTGGCAATGGCGTCGCGGATCATCTGGGCGCTCTCCTCCACCACGGCCTCATCTTCTGGGACCAGCGGGGCCAGAGGCAGGCGTACACTGCCGCAGTCCGGGCCGCCCAGTTTGACCAGAACAGCCTTGATGACGGCGTACATATTGCCCTTGGCCGAGCAGAGCTTGTAGATAATGCGGCAGCACTCGTTCTGGATCTGACGGGCCGGCTCCATCTTGCCCTCCAGGAACAGCTCCCGAATCTTCAGGAACAGCTCGGGCATGGCGCCGTAGGTACCGCCAATGCCGCCGATGGCCCCGGCCGCCAGGCCGGACAGGAGCTGCTCATCGGGACCGTTGAAGACAATGGCGCCCTCATCCTTCCACATCTGGATGTCCTGAACCGGCATGGAGGAGTTCTTCACGCCGATAACCCGGGGATTCTTCAGCATCTCCTTGAGCAGGGGGATATTCAGGGCCACGCCCGCCAGCTGAGGAATGTTGTAAATGACAAAGTCCGTATTGGGGGCGGCATCGGAGATGTCGTTCCAATACTTGGCGATGGCGTGGTCGGGAAGGTGGAAGTAGATGGGGGGGATGGAAGCGATGGCATCCACGCCCAGGCTCTCCGCATGGGCGGCCAGCACCCGGCTGTCGGCGGTGCTGTTGCAGGCCACATGGGCGATGATGGTCAGCTTGCCCTTGGCAACGGCCATCACGTTCTCCAGAACCAGCTTCCGTTCCTCCACGCTGTGGTAGATGCACTCTCCGGAGGAACCGCCCACATAAAGGCCCTTAACGCCCTTATCAATAAAGTATTGGGTCAGTTCCCGCACCGCCTTGGGGGAAATGGCCCCCTCGGCGTCATAGCAGGCGTAAAAGGCAGGGATAATGCCCTGATATTTGCTGAAATCTTTCATGGTGAACCCTCTAATCTTAATTAAGTTTTGCCCGGAGGCAATGTATCAGGCCGGAAGATCAGCCCTTGACCGCGCCCATGGCGATGCCCTGGGTGAAGTACTTCTGGAACGCAATAAAGACGATGATAATGGGGACGGCAGCCAGCGCGGCGCCGGCCATGATGAGGCCGAAGTCGGAGCTCATCTCGCCCTGAAGGTTGGAGATGGCCAGAGGCAGGGTCCACTGCTTATCCGTTTGCAGCATAACCAGTTGGAGGAAGTAGTCGTTCCAGGTGTTGACGAAGGTGAAGATGGCCAAGGCGCCGATGCCCGGCTTAATCATGGGCAGCACCACGGTGATAAAGGTACGCAGCTCTCCCGCGCCGTCCACCCGGGCGGCCTCCAAAATCTCACCGGGAATGGTCTCCGAAAACTGCTTCATCAGGAACACGCCGAAGGGCCAGCCCACCGTGGGCAGGATCACCGCCCAGAGGGTGTCAATAAGGCCCATCAGATTCATCTCCTGGGCCAGTGGAATGACGATGACCTGCTTGGGCAGCGCCATGGCGCAGATGATGATGGTAAATAGGATCTTTTGGCCGATAAACCGCTTTTTCCCCAGGGCGTAGCCCGCCAGAGCGGCGGTGATGCAGGTGAGGACCATGGCCGCGGCGGAGATAAACACGATGTTAAAAAGCCACAGGAAAGCGGGTCTGGAAAACAGCTTCTGATAGTTTTCCAGGGTTGGATTTACAGGAAACCAGACCGGCTGCTTGGCATTGATGGCGATGACATCCTTAAAGGAGCCGGTGACAATCCAGTACAGGGGGAACAGGAGGAACAGCGTCAGCACAATCAGGACCACAATGGCGAACACCTTATATCCCGTGGAATCCCCAGTCAGGTTTCCGGATCTTTTCGGCTTTAACGCCGTCGTATTCGTACTCATTTCCTCACTCCTCCCTTAGTCCGTCTTCGCCACTTTGAACTGGATGGCGGAGAAAATGGCGATGATGACGGCCAGAACCACACCAATGGCGCAGGCATAGCCCAGGTCATTGAGCCGGTAGGCGGTATCGTAGACCTGATACATGATGGTCATGGTGGAGTACAGAGGGCCGCCCTTGGTCAGCAGTTGGATCAGGGCGAAGCACTGGAAGCTGTTGATGGTGGTGATGACCAGCACATACAGCGTGGTAGGCATGATGGAGGGCCACTTGACCTTCCAGAATACCTGGAGACGGGTGGCGCCATCCACCTCGGCGGCCTCGATGATGGAGTTGTCCACGTTGCCCAGAGCCGCCACATACAGCACAATGGGCTGACCGATGGAGGTGGTAAACAAGATCAAAATGATAAACCAGATGGCAGTCTTCTGGTTGCCCAGCCAGTCAAAGCCGGTCGTACCCATGACCTGGTTCAGCACGCCGTTATAGGGGTGCAAAATCCATTTCCACACCACTGTGATGGCCACCGATCCGGTCACTACCGGCAGGTAAAAGACACAGCGGAAGAAGGAGCGGGGCACGGCGTGCATCTTATAGATGGCGGAGCTCACCCACAGGGAAAAGGCGGTGACGGTGGGGACAGCCACCACCACGATCAGGACGGTGTTTAAAAAGCCTTTATGGAAAATGGGGTCCTGGAACAGCTTGATGTAGTTCTCCAGCCCGGCAAAGCCCTTCACGCCGCCCAGGCCGTACTCCATCAAGCTGTAATACACACAGATGAACATTGGCACGACCACAAAGGTCACGAAAAACAGCAGGCTGGGCAGCAGGAACAGATATGCTGAGGTAGTTTCCCGGCGGACCAGGGCCCGGCTCATCCCGGAGCGCGGGGACGGAGCCTTGGCTTTTCGGGACTTGCTGCCAGCTTCAGCCATTGCAGTATTCTGCGCCATAAATATCTCCCCCTCTCGGTTCTGGATGTTCTTTCCGCCTACGGCGGAAAAAATTGTGCCCGCCCCCTCTCGTAGGGAGCGGGCACAACTTCGCTCAATTCCTGAGTCTTACTTAGCCAATGTTGGCGTTTGCCTGAGTTACAAAGTTGTCAGCCGCAGTCTGAACATCGGCGCCGGTGGTCATGATCTCAGCCAGCATGGGCCACCACAGAGCACGCTGCTCAGTCCAGCCGCCGGTCAGGTTGTAGTAGCGGCCCAGATAGTTATTCATCAGAGCAAAGGGAGCGCGCACGTCGGCATCCTCAGCGTCAGCATAGACGTCGCCCCAGTCGGAGTGGACGGGGAAGAAGCCGGTGGTCTTAACGGCCTCAACGCCGGCAGTCTGGTCGTTGCACACAAAGTCCACAAACTTCTTGGCAGCGTCGATCTTGGCCTGGTCCTTGTTATCGAAGATACCGAAGCCATAGGGGCCGGCCATCTCCAGCTCGGGAGTTCCATCGTCAGAGGGGAAGGCCATGGCGAAGGGGGTGAACTGGGTCTGAGCGGCATACTGGGAGTAGTTGGAGTAGTTCCAGCAGAAGGAGACGGCACAGGTCTGGTTGGCGAAGGCCTGGAGTTCGTCAGAGGCGGCAAAGCTGGCGTTGGCGGACATGGAGCCGTTGTTCACCATATCCTGCAGCAGCTGCAAAGCCTTGACGTTGTTGGCGCTGTTGGCGTTGTAGGAGGAGCCGTCCTCGGTGACATAGTAGTCGGAGTACAGGTTGTTCACCAGAGCGCGGGTGCCCTGGTCGCCGCCCTGGGCGCCGCAGTAGATGATGCCGGGCACAGTCACATTGATGGTGCCGGCGTTGATGGCGTCACGGACAGCCTCCATGGCCTTGACAAAGTTGTCGGTGGTCCAGGTGCGGGTGGTCTCGTCGATGTACTGCAGGGCGCCGGCAGCCTCAAAGGCCTCATAGTTGATGGCCATGCAGTGGGCGGCCGCGCTCAGGGGGTACAGGTAATACTTGCCGTCCAGCTGGGACACGGCGTTGATGCCATCGGGAATGTCAGAGCCGCTGGCGGTCCAGAGGTCGGACAGGTCCACCATCAGGCCTTCACGGGCGTAGTTGCCCACGATACGCTCAGGACCCTCGAAGATAATGTCGGGGCCGCTGCCGCCGCTGATGGCGCTGGTCAGCTTCTGGTCGCCGTCCTGATAGTTGATGGGGGTGACAGTGACCTTGATGTCGGGATTCTGCTCATTGAAGGCAGCAATCAGAGAATCCCAGTTGGAAGCCTCCGTAAAACCGCCGATGTTAAAAGCCCACAGAGAAATCTCAGTGGCGCCCGCGGCGGTGCTGGAGCCGCCGGAAGCAGAACCGCCGGAGCTGGCCTGGGAGCCGCTGGTGTTGCCACCGCCACAAGCGGCCAGGCTCAGGGTCATCGCCAGCGCGAGACCCAGGGCGAAAATTCTTTTCAGTTTCATCTTTCATTTCCTCCTCAAAAAATTCGATAAATTCCCACATTTTTTTGCGGATCTATCTGTTAGAATTGTACAAGACACCCCCCTTTTTGTCAAGGGTTTCCGTGAAATAATTTCATTGTTTGGCAGCACAGGCGCATAATTTTAAACAAATTGTCAGAATTCGCGCAGGAAGTAAAGAAGCGTTTCTGTTTTGCTTTTGATCCATAGATTGCCCCAATGAAAAGCGGCCTGTTCTCGCTTTTCTCTTCATCTATTTTTCCTTGCGGCCGCTTCAGAACCACTTTCTTATCAAAAAAGAGGACCCCGCCTGTGTGTGGGGTCCTCTTAACCACAAATCGGTTTACTTGTCCAAAATCTGTCCGATCATCTGGTCCACCATGATGAGGCATCGGGGCAGATGGAAGGGGCCTTTAAAGGTTGAGCCCTTGGTGGAGGGCTGTGTGGGCAGGCCGTCCCGGCGGAGATAGCCGTACCACTCACCGTACTCGGGATCGGCAAAGTGGGCCTTGCAGTAGTCCAACGTTTTCACAAACCAATCCAGATATTTCTCCTCTCCGGTATCCCGGTAGAGCATCATGGAGGCAATGAGAATCTCGTTGTGGGGCCACCACAGCTTCATGTCATGCTCGTAGGCCTCCGGGGGCTTGCCCAGGCAGTCGATGAAGTACAGCAGTCCTCCGTACTCCTTGTCCCATCCGGCCTCAATGGCCCAGTCAAAAATCTGTGCGGCCTTCTTCACCAGTTCCTTGTCCCCGGTGCGCTGAGCCTGCTCCAGTAAAAACCAGGAGCCTTCGATGTCATGGCCGGGGTTGACGGTACGGCCCTCTGTGTAATAAAGCCGGGGCGTGCCATCCACATCCACGTTCTCCAGCACGCACTTAAGCTCTGGCTTCACATGATACTTGAAGATTTCCTCCACGCACTGCCGGGCATTGGCCTCATACATCTCTTTCCGCTCGGGGTCCACCCGAAGCATGACGCCGGTGACGTTCAAAATAATCATGGGCAGACCGAATGACCGTCCGGAACGGGTCTCCGGGATGGTTTTGGGACCAAGACCCGTGGGGTCCTTGCCTCCGTGGCTCAGGCTCCAATAGATGTCATAGGCTTTCCGGGCCCGCTCCAGGCACTGCTTCTCTCCGGTGACGCCGTAATACTCGGCGTTGGCCAGGGCGTAAAACGCCTCGGAGTAAAAATACCGGCGCTGACGCAGAGGCTTTCCGTCCTCGGTCACGGTAAAATACATCCGGTCCCCGGCCTGGCGGTTGATGCAGTACTTCTCCATAAAGTCCAGACAGCTCTTGCTGGCCTTCAGCCACTCGTCCCTGACCCCATACACATGGCACAGATAGGCAAAGATCCAGCCGCACCGGCCCTGCATCCACACGCTCTTATCCGTGGAGTAAATCTCTCCCTTTCGGTCCAGACAGGTATATACTCCGCCATACTTGGGGTCCATGCCGTTTTTCAGCCAGAATTCCACACTGATCCTCAGCTGCTCCTGTACCCAGGCGCGGCTGTCCTGAAGCGTTTTCCTTGTATCCATGTCAGACACCTCGTTTCATAAAATGTGGGTCAGCCTTCAAAAAATCCGTTTATTCCGCTTCATTAGTTTACCATTTTCTCCCGTTGTTTTCAAGGCATGGGGCCCGATTCCCCCGGAAAAGAATTGCATTCCGGGGGTGACAAGGGCCGCGTCCCCGTGGTATGATGAGATGGACAGCGGGGCCTCCCGCGTCAATCCGCCGGGTGGGTGCTTCCTCCGGCAAGGCTGGTGATGTGCCGATGTTTTCCTCACTATTTAACCCCGAGGCCCCATTTTGGCGCAAGCTCGGCGCCTTGGCGGATATTTTGATGCTCAGCCTGCTGTGGGTCTTGACCTCCTTGCCCATCATTACCTTGGGCCCCTCTACCGCAGCGCTGTACGATGCCTCAGCCCGCTGTGTCCGCCAGGGGAAAGCGGGAACTCTTTCCCGCTATTTCGGCACCTTCCGCCGGGAGCTTGGAGAGGGGATCATCCTGACTGTGATCTTTTTGGTCGGAATGCTGGTGCTGCTCATCCCCCTGCGGTTTTTCTGGGCGGCGGTGGTGGGTGATTTGGCAGGCGCCCGGGTGGCCCTGGCCGCCTATGCCATTGTCCTGGTCATCCCCCTCGGGGCCCTGTGCTGGGTCTTTCCCATCCTGTCCCGGTTTACCGTTTCTCCCTTGGGAGCGGTAAAAGTGAGCGTTCAGTTCTCTCTGGCCTATCTTCCCCAGACCTTTTTGATGGTCCTGTCCCTCATTCTGACCGGGCTGGCCTGTGCTCTCTACTGGGCCCCTGTGCTGATTTTGCCCGGTCTGTCAGCCCTGCTCTGGTCCTGCTTTATAGAGCGGATTTTTGCCAAGCACACCCACTCCGGCCCGGAGCTCTGACCCTGCGCCCGGCTCCGCCGGGCCTTTGCTTTTTCCCGCCTTGGGCGAAACTCTCCAAATGAAAGGATGCTGTCCCATGAAAACCATTTCCGCCGCCGCCCTTACGGACACGGTGGCAAACCTGTGCATTGAGGCCAACACACACCTCCCCCAGGATGTGGCCTCCGCTCTGGAGCAATGCCGTCAGTCTGAGCCCTGGCCTCTGGCCAAAGAGACGCTGGGGCTGTTGGGGGATAACCTGGTGCTGGCAGAACAGAAAAACCTGCCCATCTGCCAGGACACCGGCATGGCCTGCGTCTTTGTGGAGCTGGGCCAGGAGGTCTATATTGAGGGAAACTTCGAACAGGCCATCTATGAAGGGGTGCGCCGGGGCTACGGGGAGGGATATCTCCGCAAGTCCATTGTGGCCGACCCCCTTCGCCGGGTCAACACCGGGGACAACACCCCCGCCGCCATCACCCTGCGCCTGGTGCCCGGGGACCAGTGCAAAATTACTGTGGCCCCCAAGGGCTTCGGCAGCGAGAATATGAGCCGTCTTGGCATGCTCAAGCCCGCAGACGGGGTGGAGGGTGTGAAGAAGTTCGTGGTGGAGACCGTGCGTCTGGCCGGTCCCAACCCCTGCCCGCCCACTGTACTGGGCGTCGGAATCGGCGGAAGCTTTGACAAGGTGGCCGCGCTGGCCAAGCACGCCCTGCTGCGCCCCCTGGATCAGTGCAACCCCGATCCCTACTACGCCCAGCTGGAGCAGGAGCTGCTGGAGGAGATCAATGCCCTTGGCATCGGTCCCCAGGGCTTCGGCGGGAAAACCACCTGTCTGGGCCTGGCCGTTGAAACCGCTCCCACTCATGTGGCGGGGCTGCCCGTGGCCGTAAACGTAAGCTGCCATGTGACCCGCCGGGCCACGGCGGTGCTGTAAGGAGGGAACACTATGCAATATCAACTGACGACTCCGGTAACCCGGGAGGATCTGGCCCCTCTCCGCGCGGGGGACACCGTCCTGCTCTCCGGCACGGTCTACACCGCCCGGGACGCCGCCCATCAGCGGATGATGGAGCTGCTGGACAAGGGAGAGCCGCTTCCCTTCCCGGTGAAGGGCTCCGCGCTGTACTATGTGGGGCCCACCCCGGAACGTCCTGGCGAGGTCATCGGCTCCGCCGGACCCACCACCAGCGGACGGATGGACGCCTACTCTCCCCGGCTTTTGGATCTGGGACAGGCCATTATGATCGGGAAGGGCGCCCGGAACCAGGCCGTCAAGGAGGCCGTGGTGCGCAACGGGGCGGTCTACCTGGCCGCCCTGGGGGGCGCCGGAGCGCTGATGGCCGCCAGCGTCAAGAATCTAGAGATTATTTGCTGGGAAGACCTGGGGTGTGAAGCGGTGCGGAAGCTGGAGGTGGAGAACTTCCCCCTCACCGTCATCCTGGACCCCCAGGGGGGCAACCTTTACGAGAGCGGTCCCGCGGCGTACCTGGCCAGCCTGTAAATTTGGGGTTTCGCGCCATTTCTCATTGACACAGCCGGCAAAAGGCGCTATGGTATCTCCGGCAACCTTATACTTTACCCACAGGCGGAACGCCTTCCGCCGGAAAGGACTTCCCTATGAAACGAACCCTATCACTTCTTCTGTGCGCCGCCCTGGCGCTGACGATGATGGCCGGCTGCGGTCAAAAAAGCGCCACCGGCTCCGCCTCTTCTGCCGCCGGTTCAGAGAGCGCCTCTACCTCGGAGAGCGGCTCCGGCTCCGGCGGGGATTCCGCCGCCTTCACCATGCCCAATCTGATGGTCCTCTCCGGACCTACCGGGGTGGGGGCGGCCAAGCTGATGGCCGACCAGGAATACGCCCGGGAAAACGGCTCTACCCCCGACGGCCAGCATTGGATTGTGAACTCCGCCCAGGTGGTGGCCGATAATACCGAAGTGGCCGCCGCCCTCACCAACGGCGACGCGGACATCGCCGCCATCGCCACCAACGCCGCCGCCAACCTCTACGCCAAGACGGACGGGGGCATCCAGGTGCTGGCCGTCAACACCCTGGGCGTGCTGTATATTCTGGAGAAGGGCAACACGGTCCAGACCATGGCCGACCTTTCGGGCAAGACCCTCTACTGTCCCTCCAACACCAAGGGGGGCAACCCGGAGCACATTCTCAACCACCTGCTGGAGAAAAACGGCGTGGCCGTCTCCGATGTAGACATCCAGTGGCTCACCCCCCAGGAGATTACCGCCAAGCTCACCTCCTCTGATTCTGGGATCTGCATGCTCCCCGTCCCCGCCGCCACCGCCCTGATGGTCCAGGACAGCGGCGTGCGCCAGGCCCTGTCCATGTCTGAGGAGTGGGAAAACCTGGGCGAGGGTCCCCTGCCCATGGGCTGCATTGTGGCCCGCACCCAATATATTGAGGAAAACCCCGAGGGGGTCGAGGCTTTCCTGGATGCCTATGAGGCCTCCATTGACTATATGTCCGACCCCGCCAATTTGGAAGACGCCGCCCAGCTGGTGGCCCAGTTCGAGATCACCCCCAACGCCAAAGTGGCCGCCGCCGCCATCCCCCAGTGCAACCTCACCTATGTTACCGGCAAGGAGATGCGTACTATGCTGGAGGATTACTACTCCGTGCTGTTCCAGACCGCCCCCGACTCCATCGGCGGCAGCCTGCCCTATGACTCCTTCTACTATGGAGTGGGCTAAGCCCTTCAAAAAACTGCTGTATCTGCTGCCGGCCCCCATCTTCTGGCTGGGGGTCTGGCAGCTTTGCGCCTTTCTGGTGGACCGGCACCTGTCCGGCAAGGGCAACGAGCTGCTCCTCCCCTATCCTGCCACCGTTTTCTCCACCCTCGTAGAGCAGGCTGGACAAGCTCTGTTCTGGCAGAGCATCCTGGCTACATTGCTGCGGGTGGTGCTGGGGCTCGGACTGGGCATCGCGCTGGGGGCCGTTCTGGCCTTTCTTACCTGTCTGAGCCGCTGGTGTGACCGGCTTCTCTCCCCCGCCATCCGGGTCATCCGGGCAGCTCCGGTGGCCTCCTTCATTTTGCTGGTCATCCTGTGGACAGGGCGCAGCAATGTTCCCGCCGTCATCGCCGCCATGATGGTGCTGCCCGTGGTATGGGACAACCTGTCCCAGGGCATCCGGGCCACAGACCCAAAGCTTCTGGAGCTGGGGCGGGCCTACCGCTTGTCCAGAAAAAAGGTGCTCACCCTCATCTACCTGCCCTCCCTGCGCCCCCACATCCTCTCGGCCCTGACCACCGGGGCGGGACTGGCCTGGAAATCCGGCGTAGCCGCGGAAGTGCTCTGTCTCCCCCGCCCCGCCCTGGGCACCCAGATTTACAACACCAAATACCTGTTGGAAATTCCCGAGCTGTTCGCCTGGACGGCGGTAACGGTGGCCCTCAGTCTGATTTTGGAGCAGCTGCTGCGCCGGGGGGTGGCCCGGTGGGGAAAGGGGTGGAGCACATGAATCTGTGCCAACATCTGTCCCTTTGCTTCGGGGAGAGGGCTGTATTGGAAAATTTCTCTCTCACCATCCCGGACCGGGGGATCATTGCCCTGGACGGCCCCTCCGGCTGCGGCAAGACCACCCTGCTCCGGGTACTGGCCGGACTGGAGAAGCCCTCACAAGGTGCCCTGGGCGAAGTTCCTCCCCAGAAAACCGCCCTGCTCTTTCAGGACGACCGGCTGCTTCCCTGGCGTAGGGTATCTCAGCAGCTTACCGACATACTGCCCCGCTCCCGATGGGGGGAAGTACCGAAGCTTCTGGAGCTGGTGGAGCTGACCGGGGAGGAAAACGCCTTTCCCGCCCAGCTGTCCGGGGGAATGGGCCGCCGGCTGGCCCTGGGGCGGTGCCTGGCCCTGGAGGCAAAGCTCTACCTGTTGGACGAGCCCTTTGCCGGGGTGGACCTTCCCCGTGCCCTGCGGATTTTAGAGCGGCTGCGGGCCATTCCCGCCCCCATCCTCCTGGTCAGCCACGAGCCGGATCTTCTGGCCCGGGCCGATCTGGTGTTGAAGCTGGACGGGCCGCCCCTGCAAATCATCTCATAGTCTTTCTTCAGGGCCGCGCAGCGGCCCTGTTTTTTCTTGCCCTCCCCGGGGAAAACTGGTATACTGAACTGAAACGCAAATATTTTTTGATCCATTTGGGAGGTCCCGCCATGAATAAGCTGATGGTCCTTGACGGCAATTCCATTGTCAACCGCGCCTTTTACGGCGTCAGCCAGAATCTGACCACCCGGGATGGCCAGCCCACCAACGCCATTTTCGGGTTTTTAAACATTCTGGGCAAGCTGCTGGATGAGGAATCCCCCGATGCCCTGTGTGTGGCCTTTGACCGGAAAGCCCCCACCTTCCGTCACCTGTCCTACGAGCTCTACAAGGCCCAGCGCAAAGGGATGCCTGACGAGCTTGCCAGCCAGATGCCCATTTTAAAGGATGTTCTCTCCGCCATGAACATCCCCATGTACGAGCTGGACGGTTGGGAGGCGGACGACCTCATCGGCACAATTTCCGTAAAAGACGCCGCCGCCGGGTGGAAGACGGTTATCGTCACCGGGGACAAGGACTCCCTCCAGCTGGTCACCGACGCCACCACCGTGAAGCTGGTGTCCACCCGCATGGGCCGCACCACCACCCGGGACATGACCCCCGAGGCCTTCCGGGAGGAGTACGGCTTCGACCCCATCCACATCATCGACCTGAAGGCCCTCATGGGGGACGCCAGCGACAATATCCCCGGGGTCAAGGGGGTGGGCGAGAAAACCGCCATGGCTTTGATTCAGCGGTATGACACCATTGACGCCCTCTACGCCGCCATGCCTCAGCCTGAAATGGCCCCGGGCGTGCCCGCCAAGCCCGGCGTGGTCAAGAAGCTTCAGGAGGGGGAGGAGATGGCCCGGATGTCTTACGACCTGGCCACCATCCGCTGTAACGCCCCCATGGACTTTCACCCCGAGGACAACCTGCGCCGGGAGGTGGACAACGCCCGGCTCTATGAGCTGTTTTTAAAGCTGGAGTTTGCCAAGCTCATCGACAAGTACCGCCTCACCGCCCCTCAGGGGCAGGGGGCGGCCCCCACAGAGCGCGCCGTGGAGGGGACCTGCTCCAGCGAGGTGGTCCCCTCCCGCCAGCGGCTGGAGGAGCTGCTGGCGCTGTGGCGGGAGGCAGATTTTGTCAACGTGCTGGCCCTGCCCGATCTGGACGGGGTGTGCGTGGAGTGGCAGATCTCCCAGGGGGAACACCATGCCGCCCTTCTGTTTTCCGACAAGCTGGAGGGTTATAACGAGGCCCTGAACGAGCTGTTTTCCGACCCCCACATTCAAAAGGTGGGCCACGGGGTGAAGGAGCTGTGGCGCGCGCTTCTCGGAGAGGGAATTACTCCCGCCGGCTTTGTGTTTGACACGGAGGTGGCCGCCTACCTGCTGGCCCCCTCCGACGGAAGCTATGAGCTGGAAAAGCTTGGCATGACCTACTATAACCACGAGTTCCCCAAGGCCAAGGACTACCTGACCCCGGGGGCCTTCGGCCCTCTGGCCGACCCGGCGGTCCCCACGGCCGCCCTGATGTCCCACTGTGCCCTCATTGGCTCCCTCCATGAAACGCTGGAACAGCGGCTGAAGGAGCTTGGAATGTGGGAACTCTATCAGAAGATCGACCTGCCCCTGTGCGCCGTGCTGGCCGAGATGGAGCAGGAGGGCTTTCTCATTGACCGGGGCGCCCTGGGAGAATTCGGCGAGATGCTCTCCGGGCGGATCGCAGAGGTACAGGCCAACATCTACGCCCTGGCCGGGGAGGACACCTTCAACATCAACTCCACTCAGCAGCTGGGGAAAATCCTCTTTGACAAGCTGGGCCTGCCCCCGGTGAAGAAGACCAAGACGGGCTACTCCACCAACGCTGAGGTTCTGGAAAAGCTCCGGGGCCAGCACCCCATCATCGACGAAATTCTGGAATACCGCCAGCTCACCAAGCTGAAATCCACCTATGCCGACGGTCTGGGCAAGGTCATTGCCCCCGACGGGCGCATCCACACCTGTTTTCAGAACACCGTCACCGCCACCGGCCGCCTCTCCTCCACCGAACCCAACCTTCAGAACATCCCCGTGCGCACCCAGCTGGGCGCGGAACTTCGAAAGATGTTTGTGGCTCCCCAGGGCAAGGTGCTGGTGGACGCGGACTACTCCCAGATCGAGCTGCGCCTGCTGGCCCACATGGCCGGGGACCAGGCCATGATCGACGGCTTCAACTCCGGAGCGGATATCCACACCATCACCGCCTCCCAGGTCTTTGGGGTGTCCCAGGATGAGGTCACCCCCCTCATGCGCCGCAGCGCCAAGGCGGTGAACTTCGGCATCGTCTACGGCATCTCCCCCTTTTCCCTGTCCCAGGATATCGGGGTCACTGTGGCCCAGGCAAAAGAATATATGGAAAAGTATTTTGAGCACTACTCCGGCGTCCGGGCCTATATGGACGGCGTGGTGGAGCAGGCTAAGAAAGACGGCTATGTGACAACCCTCTTCGGCCGCCGCCGGTGGATTCCGGAATTAAAGTCCTCCAACTTCAACACCCGCTCCTTCGGCGAGCGGGTCGCCCTCAACGCCCCCATCCAAGGTACCGCCGCCGACATCATCAAGCTGGCCATGATCCGGGTGCGGGACCGGCTGAAGGCCGAGGGGCTGGAGGGCAAGCTGGTCCTCCAGGTCCACGATGAGCTGATTGTGGAGTGCCCCGAGGCTGAAGCTGAGCGGGTCTGCAAGCTGGTGGAGGAGGAGATGGAGGGGGTCGCCGCCCTGTCCGTTCCCCTGCTGGCCGAGACTCACGCGGGGCAGAGCTGGGCAGAGGCACATTAATCAATCGGAAAACAGGCGTTTATTTAACCATTTATCTCACAAAAGCAACCACCTATCTCAACTTGGTTGAACACAATCCCTGCCTCTGCTACACTGAAGATGACCCAACCCGCCTTTGTAAAAGGAGGTCATCTTATGAAAAACCGTACCGACACGAGTTTACTGGTTGTTTTTCTGGTGGGCACGCTGGCCTATTCCATCCTTTTCGTTCTGTTTCTCCACTTCGGAGGGACCCTCCCCGTCTCCCCCATCGCTTATGTGATCTCTCGGTTCCACCTCTGGTCGGTGCTGGGCGGCCACGCAGTCCCCTTCTTCGCCCTTCAGCTTCTGCTGTGCCGCCGGTCTGAAGGGGGCTCCAAATTCCTGGCCATTCAGCTGACCGTGGTTGTGGTCGTTTTGCTTGGCTGCTTCACCATAGCAGCTTACACTACGCCGGGCTGGGACGCTCTATTTTGGATGATTCTCGCCGTGGGCTCCATTGCCCCGGCGGCGGGCTGCGTGCTGGCCTGGGTAGTCTGGAAAATTGGCTGGCTATCCCGAAAAAAATCACCTCCCAAATGACCTTTCGCCTCCATTTCGTAATCTTACATTTTTTCTATACTAGGAGTATTTTCTATGTACTACGAAATTGTCCCTATGGACCGCAGCCATATCTCCCAGATTGCCCAGCTGGAGCGGGAGTGCTTCTCCACCCCCTGGACCGAGGCCATGCTGGAGGAGGAGCTCTTCAACCCCCAAGCCAGTTTTATCGTGGCCGAGGACGATGAGGGCAATATTCTGGGTTATGCCGGGCTTCATGTGGTGCTGGATGAGGGCTACATCGACAACATTGCCGTCCAGCCCGACGCCCGCCGCCACGGGGTGGCCTCCGCCCTGCTGGATGTGTACTGCCGGTTCGGCGCGGTGAATTTAGCCTTCCTTACCCTGGAGGTGCGGGCCTCCAATCAGGCGGCCATCGGCCTTTATGAGAAGTACGGCTTTCAGCGGGCGGGCCTACGGCCGGGCTATTACCAGCAGCCCCGGGAGGACGCGGTCATCATGACCCGGGAGTTTCCGCAGAACAAAAATAAGGAGCAGGTGCCATGAATATTCTCGCCATTGAATCCTCCTGTGACGATACCGCCGCCGCCGTGGTCAAAGACGGCCGGACGGTACTGTCCAGCTGTGTGTCCTCCCAAATTGAAATGCACACCATATACGGGGGCGTGGTCCCGGAAATCGCCTCCCGCAAGCACATCGAGGCGGTATATGGCCTGGCAGACCAGGCCCTGTCCGATGCGGGCCTTACACGGTGGGACCTGGACGCCATTGCAGTCACCTACGCCCCCGGCCTCATTGGGGCGGTTCTGGTGGGGGTCAACTTTGCCAAGGGGGCGGCCATGTCCCTGGGACTGCCCCTCATCCCCGTCCACCACGTCCGGGGGCACATTGCCGCCAATTACATCACCCACCCGGATTTGGAGCCCCCCTTTGTATGCCTGTGTATCTCCGGGGGCACCACCGCCATTGTGGACGTGAAGTCCTATACGGAGATGGAGATCATGGGAGGCACACGGGACGACGCGGCGGGAGAGTGCTTTGACAAGGTGGCCCGTGTGCTGGGCATCGGCTATCCCGGCGGAGCGCCCATGGACAGACTGGCCCAGGGAGGAGACGACTGCAAGTATGAGCTCCCCGTGGCCCATGTAGCCGGGGCAGAGCTGGATATGTCCTTCTCTGGATTAAAGACCGCCAGCCTCAATCTGATTCATAATACCCAGCAGAAAGGTGAGGAACTGGATCTGCCCTCCTTTGCCGCCAGCTTTGGCCGGGCGGTGAGCGACAGCCTGGTGCCCCGGGCCATGGCCGCTCTGCGCTCCAAGGGCTACGGTAAGCTGGCCGTGGCCGGGGGTGTGGCCGCCAACAGCCGCATCCGCGCCGACCTCCAGAAGGCCTGCGCCAAAAGCGGGGACAAGCTCTTTCTCCCGGAGCTGCGCTACTGCGGCGACAATGCGGCCATGATCGGCTGTCAGGGCTTTTATGAGTACCAGGCCGGGCACCTGGCCGGCCTGGATTTAAACGCTTACGCCACCCGGGACATCTCCCTGGGCTAAGTCTTATCTCCCGCCGAAGCCCAGCGCCAGCGGGTTCGGCGGGAAGAGGAGGAGCGGCGGAGCGAATGACCATTCGCGCCCCGCGGATGGGAATGATGCGCAGCTCGCGACGACGAAACGCCTACGCCACCCGGGATATCTCCCTGGGGTAAATGTGCGCCACTCCAGCCTCATCGGCATTATGTAACCTTCCTTTTTCTTGGTTTATTTACCAATTATATACAGTCTTTCTGTTTCATTTTTCTTTCCGCCATTTCTCGACAATTTTCTCCACATGGAATGTGGAAAATTATGTGGAAAATGTGGACTTCTTTTTGCGGTATCCGTTACGTATAACCGTTATGTAAATCTTTCTGCCCGAATTTTGCCCGTTACGCAGGGAACTTTTCCCGAAAAAGTCCCCTTTTCCTCCTTGACACGGGTAGTGGTCAGTGCTATAATACCACCGCACAACAAAGTAGGTACGGTTCCCCGTCCTCACCCCAGGCCAGAGCCAAAGGGTTAACAGGTAACGATTCCGCCGAGGATTCGGCGTCGTTTTGTGATGTGGGAGCCAAGCCGGCAACCCACATTTTTTATTGTCTGGAGGTGCTTTCCCATCGCTAACACAGGTCATCAAACCAACGAGGAGATTCGCGACAAAGAAGTCAGACTGATTTCCGAGTCCGGCGAACAGCTGGGCATCATGTCCTCTCAGGAGGCCCTTCGCCTGGCGGAAGAACACAATCTGGATCTGGTCAAGATCTCGCCCAACGCCGTTCCCCCGGTCTGCAAGCTGATGGATTACGGCAAGTTTCGGTTCGAACAGACCAAGCGCGAGAAGGAAGCCCGCAAAAATCAGCGCGTGGTGGAGATCAAGGAGATCCGCATGTCTCCCAGCATTGACGTCAACGACTTCAATGTAAAGCTGAGAAACGCCCAAAAATTCCTGTCCGAGGGCAATCGGTGCAAGGTCACCGTCCGGTTCCGCGGCAGGGAAATGGCTCATACCAACATTGGCCAGGATCTGCTGCTGAAGTTTGCCGAGGAATGCGGCGAACAGGCAGTCATGGATAAATCCCCAAAGCTTGAGGGACGGCATATGTCCATCTTCCTGTCTCCCAAGCCTGCCAAGGATGCCAAAAAGTAAGTAAAGGAGTTTAAACTGTTATGCCGAAGATTAAGATCAAGACTCACAGCGGCGCCAAGAAGCGCTTCTCTCTCACCAAAACCGGCAAGGTCAAGCGCGCCATGACCAAGAAGCGTCACCTGCTCAACGGCCACGGCAAGACCACCAAGCTGAAGCGGGCTCTGCGCGGCACCACCTACGCCGACAAGACCAATGAGGCCGCCATCAAGCGCATGATCCTGTACAAGTAAGATAGAGGGAGGGAACGAACAATGGCAAGAGTTAAGGGCGCGATGATGACGCGCAAGAGAAGAAATAAAATCCTCAAGATGGCCAAGGGCTACTGGGGTTCCAAGTCCAAGCACTTCAAGATGGCCAACCAGGCCGTGATGAAGTCCGGCGTTTACGCCTACACCGGCCGCAAGCTGAAGAAGCGCGACTTCCGTCAGCTGTGGATCGCCCGGATCAATGCCGCTTGCAAGCTCAACGGCATGAACTACTCCACCTTTATGAACGGTCTGAAGAAGTCCGGCATCGTCATCAACCGGAAGATGCTGGCTGAGCTGGCTGTCAACGACAAGGCCGCTTTCACTCAGCTGACCGACACCGCCAAGAAGGCCCTGGCCTGAGGCAAATTCATTTGATTTCTCCCGGCGCCGTTTTCGGCGCCGGGTTTTATTTTCTCTCTTGCGAAAAACCGGATTTTCCCGTATGATAAAAGAAATCATGATGAAGGGTGGCGAGCCGTTGGACTGGTCAAAATACCGCAATTTTTCCTACCTTCATCTCAATTTGCGGCAGCGGCAGCTGCTCATCGGGCTGTTGGTGGCCCTGTCCGGGCAGCTGTATTTATCCGTGTGGGCAGAGGGCTTCCGGGTATCCGCCGCCGTCATTCTCTACCCCGCTCTGCTGGTTACCCTCATGCGGGACAGTCACCGTCCCAGCACCGGGCTGGTGACGGGCCTGTGCGTGCTGTTCATTCGTATGCTCCTTGACGTGTTCCGGGGCTCCACACTTCTGCACGCCCTGGCCCTTGAATACCCCGGCGGCGTATTTTATCTCTGCTATGACGCCCTTCTGTGCCTGCTGATCCGGGATCGGAGATCCGTGTCCCCGCTGCGGCTGTGGGCTGTTTTCTGGCTATGCGATCTGGCCTCCAACGCGGTCAATTTACTGCTCTCCAGTCATATGCACCCTCAAAGCGCCGCCTTTCCTCCCGCCCTCTCCCTGGCGGGGCTGGCTCTGGCCCGCTCTTTCACCGCCTGCGCCATTTTGTGGGTCTCCAAAAGCTATCGCCAGCTGCTCATCCGGGAGGAGCATGAACGCCGGTACCGCCGCCTGTTTCTGATGACCGCCAGCTTAAAAACTGAGCTCTATTTTCTCAAAAAGGATGCGGAGGACATTGAAGGGGTCATGTCCAACGCCTACCGGCTGTATGAGCGTCTGGAGGAACATGCCGACCCGGAACTGGCCTCGTTGGCCCTGTCCATTGCCCGGGACGTCCACGAAGTAAAAAAGGATAACCTGCGCATTATCCGCGGGCTGGAGGAAGACGTGGCCAGCGCCTACGACCACCAGAGCATGTCCCTCCAGGACCTTTTGAACATTCTGGAAATCTCCACCCGGCAGTTTCTGGGCAAGCAGCGGGCGGACATCCGTTTGGAGTGCCGCTGTCAGTCCAATCTGTCCGTCCGGGAGCACTACCGGCTGCTGTCCATTCTGAAAAATCTGGTAACCAACGCTGTGGAGGCCATTCAGGCCGGAAGCGGCCACGGCACGGTTCAAGTGGAAACCGGAACACAGGGAGAGGATTTCCTGCTCACTGTGTCCGATGACGGCCCCGGAATCCCCCCCAGAGCCATTCAGATGCTCTTTCAAGTGGGGTACTCCACCAAATTCAATGCCGATACCGGAGATATGAACCGGGGGGTGGGACTGCCCGCCGTGCAGTACATCGTGGAGGAACTGGGCGGCTCTATCCGTGTGGAATCCCAACCGGGCCAGGGGGCTGTTTTTCAGGTCCGACTGCCGCTATCCGCTGTCACAGGAGGAAATCACCCATGAGAATCTACATTATTGAGGACGATCTCTCCGTGATCGGTATACTGGAGGACATCGTGGAAGGCAGCGGCCTGGGCACCATCTGCGGTGACACCGGGGACGGCCCCCCCGATCTGCCCCAGATTCTGTCGCTGGCCCCCGACCTCGTGCTCATTGACCTGCTCATGCCGGGCAAGGACGGAATCCAGGTGGTGCGGGAGCTGCGGGAGATGGGCTCGGAGGCCAAATTCATCATGATCTCCCAGGTGTCCTCCAAGGAGATGATTGCCAAGGCCTACACCGCGGGAGTCTCCTTCTTTATCCAAAAGCCCATCAACCTCATTGAGGTCCGACAGGTCATCACCACCGTCAAAACACAGCTTGAAAATGAGCGGGCGTTAAGAGCTATCCAGCGGGTCTTTGCAGGCCGGTCGGCCGACGCCGCTGCCCAGGCCGCTTCCTCCGACTACCGTCTCAAGCGGCTTAAATACATTCTCAGCCAGTTGGGCATGGCGGGGGAAAAGGGTTCCAAGGATATTCTGGACCTGTGCGCCCTTCTTCTGGAGGAGGGCGGCAGCGCAGCCCAGATTCCCGTTTCCACCCTATGCTCCCGCCTCCCCGGTCCGCCAAAGACCATCGAGCAGCGGGCCCGCCGGTCAGTGGACCGGTGCCTGAGCCACATTGCCAGTCTGGGGCTGGCGGACTATGACAATGAAATTTTCCTCCGCTACGCCACCCGTCTGTTTCCCTTTCAGGAGGTCCGGGCGGAAATGGCCTTCCAACAGGGAAAAGGGCCAAGGGGCAAGGCCAGTCTCAAAAAGTTTCTGGACGGTCTGGTCCTGCTGGCCGAGGAGGACTGAAGCCCCATTCCGCTATCTGATCCGCACGCACGAAGTCTGCTGAACCGGCCGGTTCAGCAGACTTCGTTTTTCTTCATCAACCAATCGTTTTCCTTCATCTGTTCATTTTACCGTTGATTTTTTTATCAATTTTTCGTTTTCGTTTGTCTAAAGCGTACAAAAGCAACGAAATCTCTTTGTTATTTTAAGAGAACATTTTCCACACATGTTGGAATCTGAAACTTTTTGACGGTGGCAGATTACAATAGCCAAGTAATCAGGGCACACCGCAGGCGCGGCTCTGCCCCACGGCAGGGAACCGTACCCCCCGGACATTCAATCGTGGAGAAAGAAGGAGAGATATCAATGTTGGAAATTACACTAAACATGTATCAGACCGCGGCCATCGCCATGCTGCTGTTTGTAGTGGGCCGCTTCCTCACCAACCGTGTGGAATTTTTGCGAAAATGCTGCATCCCTGCCCCGGTTGTGGGCGGCCTGATCTTCGCCATCGCCCATCTGACTCTGCGGATTGCGGGCGTGGTACAGTTTACCTTCGACTCCAACGTGAAGGATTTCTTCATGACCCTGTTCTTCACCAGCGTAGGCTATACCGCCTGCTTCCGGCTGCTGAAGAAGGGCGGCAAAAAGGTGATCACCTTCCTGCTGGTGGCCATTGTCATGGTGTTCCTCCAGAATATTGTCAGTTCCGTGCTGGCCGGGGTCTTTGACTGGGATCTGCGCCTGGGCCTGTGCACCGGCTCCATCCCCATGGTGGGCGGACACGGCACCGCCGGCTCCTACGGCCCCATGATGGAAAAGGATCTCCACATTGCCACCGCCAACGCCATCGCCGTGGCTGCCGCCACCTACGGCCTGGTGGCCGGCTCCCTCATGGGCGGCCCCACCGCCCGGAGCATCATCAACCGCTTCGGCCTGAAATCCAACGAGAGTACCGAGGAACTGATGGAAATGGCTGACGAGTCCGCCGCCGAAAAGGAGAAGGCCGAGCGTGTGGACGCCGAGTCCTTCACCAACGCCGCCATCCTGCTCATCGTGGCCTCCGGTCTGGGGACTCTGCTCACCATGGCGCTGAACAACATTCACATTCAGATCGGCAACTTCGAGTTCAACTTCACCTTCCCCACCTATATCGGCGCTATGCTCATCGCCGCTGTCATCCGCAACTTCTGTGACATCCGACACATCGTCCTGCCCGCCAAAGCCCTGGATCTTTGGGGCAACGTGTCCCTGTCCATCTTCCTGGCCATCGCCCTCATGTCTGTGGCTCTGTGGGATCTGGCCAAGGTGGCCGGCCCCATGATCGTCATGCTCCTGGCCCAGACCGTGATGATGTTCTTCTTCGCCCGTTTTGTGGTGTACACCATTATGGGACGGGACTACGAGGCCGCCGTCATGACCGCCGCCTTCTGCGGCTTCGGCATGGGCGCGACCCCCAACGCCATGGCCAATATGCAGGCCGTCACCAAACAGTACGGCCCCGCTCCCCAGGCCTATTTTATCGTCCCCCTGGTGGGTTCCCTGTTTATCGACTTCTTTAACGGCCTCATCATCACCGGCTTTTTGAATATTCTGCCTCTCTTTGGATAACTTTGAGAAAGCGGCACATCCGCTTTTCAGGCAGTAAAGGCCCGCCCCGAATGGGGCGGGCCTTCTGTTTTTTATTTCGTCTGCTGCTCCAGACGCCTGGCCGCCTTTTTTCGTTTGGCGGCCATGTACCGATCCTCTTCGCTGAAAATACAGCCGCAGTACTTCTGCATATAGAATCCGTGCTCCCGGGCAAACTGCTGTCCCTCCTGAAAGAGAGGCCGAAAATCCCGGTAAAGAAATTCCACCCCGTACTTCTCCCCCATCTCCCGGGCCGCGGCGGCGATGGCCTCATGATTTTGGTAGGGGGAAATGAGCAGAGAGGTGGTGAAGCTGTCATAGCCGTTTTCAGCGGCGTACCGGGCAGTCTCCTCCATCCGCACCCGATAGCAGTAGGCGCACCGGCCGTCAATGTTGTCCGCCACTGCGGTAATGAAGGAGCGAAGGTCGTAGGAACCGCCGATCATCAGCTTCATCCCGATCTCCCTGGCGTACTCCTCCAACGTGTGCTTCCGGGCCTGATACTCGGTATAGGGGTGGATGTTGGGGTTGAACCAAAAGCCCGTCACCGACAGCCCCTCCTCCCGCAGATGGGCAATGGGCCGGTTGGCGCAGGGGGCGCAGCAGATGTGCATGAGCGTGTTCATATTCATTCCTCCGGGTTCAGAATGTCCGTGTCCAGTTTTTTGCGCAGCGCGTAGGCCAGGGTCTGGGCGGTGCCGCCCACGGGCTGCCCGTCATAGAGGGCGATGATTCGGGCGGACCGGTCTACCATATAGCGGTTGCGGCGCATCATGCAGAAACGGTCATAGCTGTGCTGGACCAACGTCTCATAGTTGCACTGGTCCAGGATGGACCAGTACCGGGCCTGCTCCTTCTCCGGCCAGCGGTCCGCCTGACTCTCACAGGGACGCACCCCCTCCAGCGTAACCTCCGGATGGCGTTCCCGTAGCGCCAGCACCGCTTCCGCGAAATACAGGTCGCCGCCCCGGGCCATGCCGCACATAAAATGGTGAAAACCGGCCTCATAGGCCCGCTCCAAAGCCTGCGTCAGCCGCTGCTTTATTTTGCGGCACCGGGGGTCGTCCTCCTGACCTCCCCAAGGCAGCTTGTCGGGCCGGTGCCCGGTAAAACAACAGGTGGACTCCCGATCCATGGCTCCCCCGCTCCTCTCTTGGTTCATCTTACGGATGTTCCGTCCTTCATCAATGCCGGAATTTCTCCGATCAGTTCCATTGTAGAGAGTAAGCCTGGAAAAGTCAACCAAAATTAGAAAATTTGTTCGACTTTTATGCGGGAATTTCCCCTTTTATAGGACAATCAAATCCTTCGGGGAGTGGGTAATGTCCTCACAGCCGTTTTCGTTCAACACCAGCACATCCTCAATGCGCACGCCGAAGCGTCCGGGCAGATAGACGCCCGGCTCAGCGGAGATCACCGCCCCCACCGGCAGCGTCCGGTGCTCATTGGGACTGGCGTTGGGAGCCTCATGGATATCAATGCCTAGACTGTGGCCGAAGCTATGGGTAAAGTACGCCTCATAGCCCGCCTCCCGCAGGCAGCGCCTTGCAGCTTCGTCCACCTCCCGGCCGGTGACGCCCGCCCGTGCGGTATTGATCCCCGCCTTCTGGGCGCTCAGGACGGCGGCATACACCTTCTCCATCTCGGGGGTAGGCTGGCCCAGGGCCACGGTTCGGGTCATATCGGAGCAGTAGCCCTCCACCTTACAGCCAAAGTCCATGGTAATGAACATCCCGGTATCCACCACCTGATCCCCTGGCACGGCATGAGGCTTGGAACCGTTGGGCCCGGCGGCCACAATGGGGTCGAAGGACACCTTTTCCCCGCCGTGGCGCATAAGTTCATAGACCAGCCGGGCGGCGATTTCCCGCTCGGTGAGGCCGGGCCGGATAAAGTTCAAAATGGCCTTGAATGCCTCGTCGGTAATCTCCTGGGCATGGCGCATCACGGCCAGTTCCGCCTCATCCTTGGATGCGCGCAGTTCGTCCAGGAGGGTCTGGGCGGGGGTCAGAATACAGGGCAGCTCCTGGGTATACCGATGGTGGGCGTCCACCGTCATGGCTCCGCTTTCAAAGCCCACATTATGAAGGCCCTTTTCCTCCAGATAGGCTCTGGCCTGAGCCAGGTGGCCGTTTTGGGCGGTAATCAGAGACACACGGGCGCCCGTAATCTGCTCCTGTGCCGCCTCAATATACCGCCCGTCGGTGGTGTAGTGGGCCTCGTCACGGGTGATGAGCAAAAGCCCCTCCCCGTGGAAGCCCAGAGCATACCGCTCGCCGGATTCGCTGGTAATCAGCATGGCATCCAATCCGTATTCCGGGAGCTTCGCCGCAATTTCAGCAATGTGATTCATTCTCATCAATTCTCCTTACACCAGACAGCTCTGGTAAATTCGTTGTATTCCTAAAGCGCCCTCTATGTGATACCTGCACATGCCCGATAAATCCTCTGCATCTCTAAAGCGTCCTCCGCCTGGGTCCCGGCGCTTTCGCAGATGAAGGTGGGGCTCCAGCCCCGCCGGGCCACCTCCATGGCAAGCGGGGCCCACTGAGGCCCGTAGCCGTCGTCATCGTCAAAGGTTCGGTGGCACTTCTCTCCCCCATTGAGGGTAAACTGGATATGGGAAAAGTGGCTGTGGAACCGGGAAGCCCGCTCCCGGCCCAGCGTTTCCTCTACCCGGTCCAGCATCCGGCAAAACGCCTCCTGCCCGTCATCAACGCCCAGGGAACGGGCATACAGGTGGCCGAAGTCGATACATGGAAGCAGCCGCTCGTCCAGCGTACACAGCTCCAGCACCTCGTCCAAATCCCCCAGCTGATTGATCTTCCCCATCGTCTCAGGGCACAGAGCAATGTGTCCAAACCCTTCCGCGTCACAGGCGGCAATCACCGTCTTCAAACTTTTCAGGGCAATCTCCAGGGCCTCACGCCGGGAGCGCTTCATCAGCGCGCCGGAGTGCACCACAATCCGCCGGGCTCCCATCTGGTCGGCCGCCAGACAGGCGGCGGTCACATAGCCGATGGTCTTCTGCAATGCCTCCGGGTCGGGGTTCGCCAAATTGATAAAGTATGGGGCGTGAAGGGACAGGGTAATCCCCGCCTGCCGGGCGCGTTCTCCCAGCTTTCGGGCCGTCTCCGCCCCGATATGGACCCCCTTGCCGCACTGGTACTCATAGCAGGAGAGGCCCAGCCCCGCGATCCAGCCGGGGGCATCCAGAGAGGATTTATAGCGCCCCGAAAAGCTTTCAGAGTTGCCCGCCGGTCCAAATCTGGCGCTCACAAAAACGCCCTCCTTCTGCCCAGCACCCGGAACGGAGTTTCCACAGCATAGCGGAGATAGCGCCCCGGGTTTCCGGCCAGGCGGATGGGCTCTACCAGCAGGGGGATGACCCCCGCATTGTTGGCCCCCAGGGTATCGGTAAAGATCTGGTCGCCCACCATCACCGTCTGCTCCGGGGTACAGCCCATACGCTCCATGGCCCGGAGATATCCCCCCCGTTTGGGCTTGCCGGAGTGGCCCTGATAAGGGATGCCCAGCTTCTCCGCAAAGCGTTGGGCCCGCCCCGGCTTGCGGCTGTTGGACAGGAGGAACAGCTGAATCCCATTCTCCTCCAGCGCCTTCTTCCAGGCCACCACTTCCACCGAAGGCTCGGTCACCCGATAGGGCACCAAAGTATTGTCCAGATCGGCCAGTACCAGTCGGATTCCCCGTTGGGCCAGGGCGCGGGGATCAATGGACGTCACCGCGGGATAGACGCCTCGGGGCAAAGGGGAAAAGGACATGGGCGTATCCTCCTTCGTTCTAAATATGGTCCGTGGCACATAAGGTAAAGTACCTGCGCGCCAAATTTGCGCTTGACAGTATATCACACCTGACTATTTTGGACAAGGGGGCATCTCTTATGCCGCAGACGCAACAGGACACCTTCATCATCATGTTAACCCCCCGGCAGCTGCCAGCCCTTCAGCCCTGGCGGGCCACGCCCGCCGTGCTGGCCTATCGGCTCGGCCCCGGCCCGCACCTTTTCCGGGCGGACAACGCCCTTTTGCCCCGAGGCGGCCTGATGGTGATTGACGACCGGGAGTTCGACGGGCTGGGACAGACCGGTCCTCTATGCCAGGAGATTTTACGGGAATGCCAGGCCCGGGGCTTCGTGGGAGCCATTCTGGATTTTGAGGGCCGGCTGCCTCCTTTGGCGCAGATCGCTTCCCAGCTGAATGAGCCCTTTGCCAAACGGGATTGGTCGCTCTTTGTACCGGAGGCCTACGCGCAAAGCGCCCCACACGCCAAGGTCATGATTTCCTCGGCCCTGTCCGGCGGCTCCTTACAACTGCGGCTGGAGGAGGCCGTGGAGCGCTTCGGGCACGGCCGGGTGGCGCTGGCCCTGGAAAAGACGGCGGAAGACTTTTACCTCCCCTCTCCCACGGGCAGCGGACACCCCCTGTCCCCCGCCCAGTTGGAATCTCTGAAAGCCCGGCTGTCCCCTTCCATCTTCTTCTCCAGCGATTTGTGCGCCCGGTACTTCACCTATATGAGCCAGGACAGCGGCGCCCATTTCGTCCTTTTTGACGACGAGGACACCCTGCGGCGGAAGGTGGAAGTCGCCCGCCGCGCCGGGATCCACACCTTTTTGGCGCCTTGGGCGGAAATTTCTTCCTGCGCATCTCACATTGGGCTTCAGCGCTTTCCCTCCGGGACGCGAAACCTTCAGGACATCAAAAAGCCGGGCGGCCGTTAAGGCTGCCCGGCTTTATCTTATAAAGATGAGATCAGAACTTGTCGTACAGGGCGCGGATGAGAACGATGGCCTCTTCCACTGTGGTATTGGCCTTGGGATTCACATTGCTCCCCTGGCCGGCCATCAGGTTGTTGTTGGTCAGCAGCGCCATGGACTCCACCGCCCAGCTGTCCACCGTTCCCGCGTCTTTAAACTTTCCGCTGTCCAACACGGTGCTGGTGTTGGTCAGGGTAGCGGTGCCGTTGGCCGCGTCCACATACTGGATGGCCTTATTCAGCATGACGCTGATCTCCTGGCGGGTAATGGGGGTGTTGGGGGCAAAAATTCCCTCTCCCTTCCCGCTGGTCACTCCTGCCGCCACGGCCTTTAGGGCCATGGTATCGTTGGTATCGGTAAAGTTATCCTGGGCGGGGGTGATGCTCTGGCCGGTGGCCTTCTCAATCATGTTGACGGCCAGCTCGGCAAACTGCAGCCGGGTAATCTGGTCCTGGTAGATGCCCTTGGTGCGCTCGGTAATGAGGCCCTTGCTCTGGGCGTCTACAATCAGGGCCTCGGCCCAGCTGGAGGGCGTCTGCTCAGCGGGTTTGGTGCTTCCGGGGACGGTCAGGGTGTAGGTGCCGCTCTGCTGCTTGAACTGGTTGCCGAATGCCACCGCATAGATCTTGTGCTCCCCTCCGCCCAGAGCGGCGGTGTTCAGATTATAGTAATAGGGGGCCTGGGCAACTGTGGCGGCCAGCTTACCGTCCACATAGTACTGTACCGTGGCGTTCTTCACCCCGGGGAAGCTTACATAGCAGGCCAGCTTCAAGGTCCCCGTCTCATCCAGCTGGGTTTTGCTCAGCTCCTCCCAGCCGGTGGCAGAGGTCTGTCCCTCCGCCAGATAGGCGCCGTTGTTGGCGATGGTGCTGCGGTAGGTGGACAGGATGGAGGAATTGCCGTTGAGCGTATAGTTATACTGGCTTCCGCTCACATTCACATCAAAGTAAAATACGGCCTTTACCTGGGGGTAGATCATATTCACATAGGAATAGAACTTGGTCATCTGATCCACCGCGTAGGCGGTCTGATCCACGCCGGTATAGGCGTTTCGATAGGCAAACCCGCACTCGCTGATCATCACGGGCTTATTGTGGGAGGCGGCCAGATCGATGATGGGCTTGATGATAACCATGGGGTCGTAATCATAAAGTCCGGTGCCGTAATACGGGTTGCTGGCGGGCTTTCCGGACAGGCTGTAACTCATAGGATTTCCATACACATCCATGTAGTTGCTGTTCTGGTAAGTGGACATGCCCACCCAGTCCACATACTGGTCGCCCGGATAGAACTGCTCAATGGTCACATTCCGATTGCTGATGTCGCCGGGAGAAAATACCATTTGAATGTTGGAGTACGGGGCCGCGGCGTCGGCGATTTTCCGGAACGCCTGGATGTAGGTTGCGGGATCGCACTGATTCCAGTTGTTCATCTCCGCGCCCACACGCAGCAAAATGGTGGCATCCAGCTGCGCCATGGCTCGTATGCCCTCGTTGATGTAGCTGTCGGAGGACAGAGCCACCTGACAGCCTTCCGTACTCTCGGGATGGAAGTTCCAGGCCAGCTCAATCACGCCGCCGTTGGCCGCCTTCCGGAAATTTTCATAGGTATTCAGGTAATAATCAATCCAGTACTCCACGGAGTAACCGTCCTGAAAGTCGATGTACATCAGCGCCGCGGATTCGCCGGGCTGGTCATAGCCCAGCGCGCTGCCAAGCCAGGTGCCGGACTTCGGCCCGTAGCCGTAGGCGGACGGATCGGTATCGCTCTGGGCATAGATCTTCGGCGTCTTGGCCGCCTTTAAATACTCCATTCTGGCGTTTCCGTCAATCAGCGTGTCATCATATCCATAACCGTTGCTGTTGAGCCACTTGGCCATGGTCAGCTGCCGCTCCAGCCAGGTGATGGCGCCGTTGATATCCCCCTTGATCTCGCAGGCCCAGGACGCCTTGGCGCACTTGGTCTCCAGGTTTCCGCACACATCATAGCTCATGCCCAGGGGCATAAGCTCATCATAAATCTGCTGGGCCAAGGTGATGATGGCCCCGGTGTCGCTTCCGGCGGACACGGTTTCCCACTGATTATGCAGTGGCCAATAGGACGAAGGATATGTAAATGCTGATGCGGTCATACACATGCCCGCCACCAACGCGGCCGCCATCGCGGCGGAAAGGAACCGACGCAAAGCTTTTTTCATTCTCTACTACCTCCCTATTCAATCCTGTACTCTTATTTCAGCTTTCAGCACAGTTCTGACATAGACCTATTGTACTGATTCCCGGCATTTTTTGCAATATGCTGGCGGCACTTTTTCCACTTTTTGTTTAATATTTTTTACCTTTTGGCCTTTTATGAACTTTTCGTGAAAAGGCTGGACAGACTTGTTCCCTTGGATTATGATATAGGCTGTAAAAATGTTGAGATACAGCACGCATTTTGTCTATTCGCTGGAAATAGATAAAATACGGGAGGTTTTTTCCTATGACCCATTCCTTTTTCGGCGGTGTTTTTCCCGCCACACGAAAAGAAAGTACCCGGCGCAAGCCTCTGAATCTCCTCTCCGCTCCCCCAAAAGAAGTGATTCTTCCCCTTCTGATGTGCGCCGACGGCCCCTCCGTCCCCCTGGTCCGTCCCGGCGACCGGGTGCGCCTGGGACAGCCCGTGGCCCAATGGAGTGAAACAGGCGGCGCGGCCGCGCACGCCAGCGTCTCCGGCAAGGTAGCTGCCGTGGAAGACCGCCCCCATCCCTGGGGCGGCTCCTCCCCCGCCATTGTGATCCGCAGCGACGGGCAGGACACCCTCTGGGACGGCTGGCCCGAGCCGCTCACCCTCCGGGAAGCCAACCTGACCCTGCTTACGGAACGGGTGCAGGCGGCCGGGGTCGTTGGAATGGGAGGCGGCGGCTATCCGGCCTGGAAAAAGCTGGACGAGGCGGCCGGGCGGGTGGACACGCTCATCATCAACGCCGCCGAGTGCGAGCCCTATGTGACGGCTGACCACCGCCTGCTGCTGGAACGGGCGAAATACATTCTTCAGGGGGGCGAGCTGCTGGCCCGGTGTCTGGGCGCGTCCCATGTGGCTCTGGTCACCGAGGGAGACAAGCTCAACGCGGTAGAGTCGTTGGAGCGCCGTCTGCGGAAAAATAAGCTTGTCCGCCTATGTACTGTCCGCACCCGGTACCCCCTGGGCGCGGAAAAACAGATCGTCCAGGCCGTGACCGGTCGGGAAGTGCCGCCCGGCGGCTCTCCCCTGGACGTCAAATGCGTGGTCTTCAACGTGGCCACCGTCTATGCCATTCAGGACGCCTTCTTCCGCAGCCGCCCCCTTACCCACCGGGCTGTCACCGTAACCGGCGGGGCGGTGGTCCGTCCCAGAAATCTGTGGGTTCCCATCGGGACCCCGTGGAACACTCTGCTGGAGGCCTGCGGCGGCCTGCGCGAGCAGGTGGATCTGCTGCTGATCGGAGGTCCGATGATGGGAATCCGGCTTTCCACCTTGGATGCTCCCGTGATGAAAAGCACCAACAGTCTGGTCTGCCTCACCACGCCGGAGCGCAAGCCTGACACTCCCGGCAGCGTTTGTATCCGCTGCGGCAAATGTGTGGACAGCTGCCCCATGCACCTGGCTCCCACCTTTATCCGCCAGGCTGTACAGCAAAACGACCTTTCCGCCCTATCCAGGCTGCACCCTCAGGATTGCATCTCCTGCGGCTGCTGTTCCTTTATCTGCCCGGCTCAGATTCCCCTGGTGGAGGCGGTTTCCCAGGCCAAGACTGTTCTGGAGAAAGGAGGGGCACAGGCATGAATACCCCGTCTTCCCCCATCTACCTCTCACCTCAGCTGCGGCAGAGCGCTACCACTTCGGCCATGATGCTGGACATCATGGTGGCACTGATGCCCACCACCGGCATGGCCGTTTTTTTCTTCGGCCCCCGGGTGCTGGCCCTGTGTGCGATCTCCATCGCTGCGTGCATCTGCTCAGAATGGCTCTACCGCCGTCTGACACACCAAAAAAATACCATCGGCGATCTGTCCGCCTGTGTCACCGGCCTGCTGCTGGCGCTCAGCCTGCCCGTCAGCTCCCCCTACTGGGTTCCCATTCTGGGCGGGGCCTTCGGCATTATTGTAGTCAAACAGTTTTACGGCGGTCTGGGCAAAAATTTCATGAATCCGGCCCTGGCCGGCCGTATGCTGGCCGCCACCCTCCCCATTTTGATGACCACCTGGGCCCAGCCCCTCCACTGGGTGTCGCTGCTTCAGCCCGATGCGGTTTCCGCCGCCACTCCGCTCTCCTATCTCCACGACGGGTCCCTGCCCTCGTTCACCCTGTCCCAGCTGTTTTTGGGGCAGCAGGGGGGATGTATAGGGGAAGTCTCCTCGGCCATGCTGCTGCTGGGCTTTGTCTATCTGCTGGTGCGGAGGGTCATCTCGCCCCGGATTCCGCTGTCCTATCTGGGCACCGCGGCCCTGATCTCCCTGCTGTTCTATCCCGCGGGGGTCAATCCGCTGATGTGGACCGCTTATCAGCTGCTGAGCGGCGGACTGATCATGGGCGCTATCTTTTTCGCCACCGATCCCACCACCACCCCCGTCACACCCCGGGGACAGATTATGTTTGGTGTGGGATGCGGCCTTCTTACCATGCTGCTGCGGTATCACGGCTCTTACCCGGAAGGTGTGGGCTGGGCAATTCTGACCATGAACTGCCTGGTATGGCTCATGGACCGGATGGGTCTGCCCCGTCGGTTCGGCATCGGCAGCTTTACGGTCACCCGCAACTGGGTGGCCGGAGTACGCAGCAGCCTGTCGGAAATTAAATTTGTCCGGCCGAAAATGAAATTGGACTTTTTGGGGCTGAAGGAAGGGAAGATGCCCGGCGAGGCCTATCTGGACTCCCTTCGGGTCCAGATTCGCTCTCTGGCCCCCCTTGCCCTGGTGGTTGTGGTCACCTGCCTGGTCATTTCCAGCATTCATACCATTACCGACCTGGACACCGCCCGGGCCGAGGCCCGGGAGCAGCGGGAACTGCTCTCCCAGGTCATGCCCCAGGCGGAAACCAGCTCTGAAACTCCCTACCGGGCCAACGGCGCTCTGTCCATTTTGGCGGGATACTCCGGCGACGGGGAACTGGTGGGCTACTGTGTGGAGGTCCAGAGCCAGGGATTCAGCGGCGTCATCACCATGGTGGTGGGCGTGGATCTGGACGGTAAGGTGACCGGCGTGGCTGTCACCAGCCATACAGAAACCAACCGGGTCGGCACCGAGGCCATGACAGAGGAGGCACTGAGCCGGTATGTGGGCCGTTCCGGAACGCTGCGCACCTCCGGCTCCAACTCTGTGGATGTGGTAACCGGCGCTACCGCCACCTCCAAAGCCATTACCGCAGGCGTCAACCGCGCACTTGCCATTGTGGCATCCTTGGACACGGAAGGAGAGGTCGAATATGTGGACAGCGATGTATAATGCCAGTGGTTCGGCCCCTGGAGAAGGGAGGGTTTCCGGATGAACGGCGCTCTGGAACTTGCAGGGGTGGCGCTGGCCGCCCTGCTTTCGGAAAATATGGTGCTGGTCACCTGCACCGGCATCGGCACCCACCGGAAGTCCTTTCAGGACCCCAGACAGGCCCTGCGCACCGGCTTCTGCCTGACTCTGGTGATGGTACTGGGCGCTTTGTGCGCCTGGCTTCTGGACTATTTGCTCTTAGGGCGGTTCAATCTCCAGTACTTCCGCCTTTTGGCCTTTGCCCTTCTGATCCCCAGTCTGGTGGCGGGGCTGCGGCGCTTTTTCCGCACCTGTGTACCTGAGCTGTCCAGACGGGTGGATGAAAATTTGTCCTCCATCTCCACCAACTGCGCCGCTCTGGGCTCGGCTCTGCTCATCACCCAGCGCAGCTACGGTCTTCTCTCCTCCCTCTTCTTCGCCTTCTTCGGCGGTGTGGGCGTCTCGCTGGCGCTGGCCAGCTTTGCCAGTCTTCAGACTGAGGTGGACCTGGAGCGCTGTCCCCGCCCCTTTCGGGGCATCCCCATTCAACTGATTACCGCCGGCCTGATGGCCATGGCTCTGATGGGGTTTTACGGACTGCATGTGGATTAAAAAAAGCCTGTGGAAGTATCTTCCACAGGCTTTTTGTTCCTCTTACTGGGCGCTGAGCTTGAAAGAGGCGCACTCGGTGCCTTCGCACTTGGTGGGAGCCGTTCCGCAGCAGCCCACCTTGATGGACTGAAGAGAGCAGCAGTTCTGGGGGCCGTTGTGATAGGCGCAGGTATCGACGGTGCACTGAATGCTGGTATTGCAGGACTTGTTATTCATACAAAACCCTCCTTTTTGGGATGGCCTTAGTATGCGCCCCAATTTCCCGCACTATACCTATTCTCCATCAAATTTTTAATGCTTCTGCTGTTCAGGGGACGTCTTTCGGCGCAGGATTTTCCTCATCCTCCGGCAGCACATCTACCACTCTGGGAATAAAGCGGCTGGCAAACCGTCCTTTTCCCCGGCTTTTTACATAGAAATAACCAATAATAGAAAAAACGACCGCTCCCACAAAATTGACCAGCAGATCCTTCATGGTGTCCAGGATACCGATATCCAAATAGCCTCCCAGGCCCAGGGAAATTTCCTCCCCGCTTCCGGTTACCACGATCACATCGGTAATATCCCGAATCACCACCGGCGTGTTTCCTCCTGTCGGGTCCAGCATCACGGTGGCGATGGTGTTCACCACGGCATCCTTTTGCATATCCAGCAGGAACAGCTGATCCATCCCACATTCAAAAAACTCCCAGAGCACCCCGATGGTCATGGAAAAACAGAAGGCCACAACCGCCATATAGGTGGGAGAGAGGGTCAGAGAAAACTTTTCGTTCCGGTTGAGCATATCCACCAGGGCAAAGCCGATGGCGGCGCACAAGAATCCGTTTATGGTGTGGAGAATGGTATCCCAGCCATGAAACGTGGTGTAGAACGAGCGGATTTCCCCCAAAATCTCAGCTGCAAAGATAAACAGCATGATGATGATCTCCAGGGTGTTGGGCAGATCCACCATCAGAGCCCGTTCCACAATGGTGGGCAGCAGCAGCAAAATCAGCGTCAGCAGACACAGAAAAACGCTCTCATAGTCCCGGTTGAAAAATTGGGCCACCAACGTGACAATGACCAAAAAACGCAGCAGAATGTACACCGCCGCCACGGTCCGCTTGCGCCGCAGCGCTCCGTTCGCCGTTTCAAAGATTTGGAGCAGCTTTCCCCTCTTTTTTCTCATCGTTTGCTCTCCTTCAGCATATACCTTACCATTAAAAGTTGAAAACAGTATAATCGTTCCCCTCGGGAAAGTCAAGGATGGCGGCCTGTCGGCATAGACTGGTCAGGAGGTGATATGCATGGACCTGCGCAACAAGACCATCACAGTGGGCGAGCTTCTGGACAATCCAAAATCCCGGGCGGTATTCCAGCGGCGCTTTGGGAAATTTATGAAGCACCCCATGGTACAGGCGGCCCGCAGCCTGACCCTGTCTCAGTTGGCGGAAATGGCTGCGGTCTATCTGCCCCAGAATACCATTCAGGATACCCTTCGGGAGCTGGAACGGCTTTAAAGCGCCCCGTTCGGCGGACGGGGCTTCCGCCCCGGAAAACAAAGTTCCATTTCTGCCCCATAATGGGTTGCCATACGGGAGATTTTGGGCTAAAATAAAATAACATAGTATCCTGTCATTGTTGGAGGGACGACCATGGACATCAAAATCAAGCGGCGCCATGGCGTCTCTTTTTTCGCCTGTGACCACCCCGCCTGGGCTGGGACGGCCCACGGCTTCTCCACCCGCTTGGGCGGGGTCTCTCCCATACCCTGGGACAGTCTGAACCTGGGCGCCAATCGGGGGGATGAGCCGGCCAATGTCCGGGAGAATTTTTGCCGGTTCTGCGCCGCAATCGGCGCAGACTCCCACGGGCTGGTGAAAAATCACCAGATCCACAGCGACCTTATCCGTCCGGTGACCCAGGCTGACCGGATGGCCGACCCCGCCGAACCGGGCGTATTTGAGGCGGACGGCCTTATTACCGACGAGCCCGGACTGTGCCTGACCGTTTTTTCCGGGGACTGCATCCCCATTTTGTTCTACGACCCCAAGCGGCGCTGTGTCGCCGCCGTCCACGCGGGCTGGAGGGGAACCGCCGCGGGCATCGCCGCCCGGGCGGCGGAAAAAATGGCGGAGGACTATGGATGCGACCCTCAAAACATATTGGCCGCCATCGGTCCCGGCATTGGTCCCTGCTGCTTTGAGACCCATGAGGACGTACCTCAGGGGCTGCGGAATGGACTGAGGGATGCGGCGGAGGCTTTTATCCGCCCCCTTCCGGGGGGAGAAAAGTATCAGGTCGATCTGAAGGGAGCCAACCGGCGCTGGCTGGAGCTTTCCGGCCTTCTGCCTGAACACATCGCCGTCTGCTCTGCCTGTACCGCCTGCGATCTGGACACCTTTTGGTCCCACCGAATCCAGGGGCAGCGCCGGGGCAGTATGGCCGCTATGATCCAGCTGCTTTAACAAGGAGCCACCATGAGACGACTGTTATCATTTTTTCTTGCCGCCGCCCTGCTGCTCTCGTTGAGCGGCTGCGGCGGACAAGCTTCCTCCAGCGCCTCCTCCTCGTCGGAGGACAGCAGCCAGGGGGAGGAAGAGACCCCGGTGACCACCCCCTTTACCCTTCCCGTTTTTCCGGACTTCAGCCTCCATCCCACCCTGGGCGCCAACCGGGCCAACCTGACCCTGTCCCCGCTGCTGTACGAGGGATTGTTTTTGGTGGATGAGACATACCAGGCCGTGCCGGTGTTGTGTGAACGCTACTCCGCCAGCGAGGACAAGCGGGTGTGGACGTTTACCCTTCGTTCCGGGATTACCTTTTCCGACGGCACCGCTCTGACCGGCCAGGTGGCGGCGGATGCCCTGAATCTGGCCCGCTCCGAACAGGGGCGGTATGCCAACCGCCTGGCCGACGTCATCTCCATCCAAGCGGAGGAAAACACCCTCACCATTACCCTCTCCCGCCCCAACGGGAGTCTTCCCTGTCTGCTGGACATCCCAATCGCCAACGGCAGCGGCGACCGCCCCTCGGGCACCGGCCCCTATGTGCTCTCCAGCGCTGACGGCGGACTGGTTCTCACCGCTCGGCCGGGCTGGTGGCAAAACAAGCAGCTCCCCTTTGAACAGATTCCCCTATACAGCGTCAGCAAAAGCGACGAGCTCATCTACGCCTTTGACGCAGGCAACATCTCTCTGCTGGATGTGGACCTGATGGCCACCAACGCCATGGGATACGGGGGAAATTATCAGACCTGGGACTATACCACCACCGATCTCATTTATTTGGGCTTTAACACCCGCTCCGGGCTGTGCCGCAGCGCCCAGGTGCGTCTGGCCATTTCCGCGGCCATCGACCGGTTTGCCCTGGCTCAGACCACCTATGCCAGTCACGCCGTCCCCTCTGTTCTTCCGGTCCATCCGGACAGTCCCCTGTTTTCCCAGCAGGTGGCCGATCGGCTTGCCTATAACCCGGACCTTCTGGCGGGCCAGCTGGATTCTCTGGGGCTTGCCGATGAGGAACTGCGCCTTCTGGTCAACAGCGAAAACGAGGCCAAGGTATCCGCCGCCCAGCTTATCGCCTATCAGCTGGAATCCGCCGGGCTGACCGTGCAGGTGGAACAGCTCTCCTACGAAGATTACACCGACGCCCTCACCAAGGGAAGCTTTGACCTCTATGTGGGGGAAACTGTGCTCACCGCCGATTTCGACCTCTCCCCTCTGCTGTCCTCTTCGGGCAGTCTGAACTACGGCCGCTGGCAGAATGCGACCACCGATTCTCTGCTGTCCGCCATGCACGCCGCCGACCAGGGCGAAGCAAAAGTCTCCGCCGCCCAGAGTTTGTTGACCCACCTGGAACAGCAGATGCCTCTGGCCCCCCTGCTGTTCAAAAACGGCTCCGTTCTCACCCAATGGGGCCGTCTGACCGGCCTGACCCCTTTGCGCAGCAATGTGTTTTACCAGCTGGAAAGCTGGATCACCCAATAAAAAGAAACCGCCGCTCTGCCCTCTCCCCACAGCGGGATGGACAGGCTGACAGGCGGCAAGGAGGAATGGATTATGAGTGTTTATCGCTGTTATTCGCAAAAAAAGTCCGGATTTGATGTGGAGGCCCAGGGCCTGTGCAAGGCGCTTCAGGAGCAGCTGAGAGTAAAGGGACTGAAGGGCGTCACGATTCTCAATCGCTACGACGCCGACCGGATCGACCCCGCCGTCTATGAGCAGGCCAAGGGCATCGTCTTTTCCGAGCCCCAGGTGGATGTGATCTATGACGAGACCTTCCCCCAGCCCCCCCAGCCCTGTTCCATTCTGGCGGTGGAGGCCCTGCCCGGACAGTTTGACCAGCGCTCCGACTCCTGCGCCCAGTGCATCCAGCTGATGGCCGGAGTGGACCGCCCCCTCATCGCCTACGCCAAGGTCTATGTGCTGGAGGGGGAGCTGTCCCAAAACGATCTGGACAAAATCCGCCACTACCTCATTAACCCCGTGGAGAGCCGGGAAGCCTCCATGGACAAGCCCGAGACGCTGGTCCGCAGCCACCCCGCCCCCGACCATGTAGCCGTCATTGAGGGCTTTACCGCACTGGATGAGGCCGGGCTGGCCGCTCTGCTGGACCAGCTGGGTCTGGCCATGGACCTGGATGACTTAAAGTTCCTTCAGGGCTATTTCCGGGATGAGGAGCACCGGGACCCCACCATCACCGAGGTTCGGGTGGTAGACACCTACTGGTCCGACCACTGCCGCCATACCACCTTCTCCACTCATCTGGACAAGCTCTCCATTGACGATCCCCAGATCAAAGCCGCCTATGAGCGGTATCTGGCCGCCCGGGTGGAGGTCTACGGAGAGGAGAAGGCCGCTCAGCGGCCCCAGACTCTGATGGATGCGGCCACCATCGGCACCAAAGTGCTGAAAAAGAGAGGACTGCTGCCTGAGCTGGACGAGAGCGAGGAAATTAACGCCTGCTCCATCCATGTCCCCGCCCAGGTGGACGGCAAGGAGCAGGACTGGCTTCTCATGTTTAAAAACGAGACGCACAACCACCCCACCGAGATTGAGCCCTTCGGCGGCGCGGCCACCTGCATCGGCGGCTGCATCCGGGACCCCCTCAGCGGCCGCGTGTACGTCCATCAGGCCATGCGCTTCACCGGCGGCGGCGATCCCCGGGTGCCCTTTGACCAGACCCTGCCCGGCAAGCTGCCCCAGCGGAAGCTGGCCACCACCGCCGCGGCGGGCTACTCCTCCTACGGCAACCAGATCGGCCTGGCCACCGGCCATGTGGCCGAGGTCTACCACGAGGGCTACATTGCCAAGCGTCTGGAGTGCGGCGCGGTGGTAGGGGCCGCCCCCGCCGACCATGTGCGCCGTGAGGTACCCCAGCCCGGGGATGTGGTCATCCTTCTGGGCGGCCGCACCGGCCGGGACGGCATCGGCGGGGCCACCGGCTCCTCCAAGAGCCACAACCAGAAGTCTCTGACCACCATGGCCTCCGAGGTCCAGAAGGGCAACGCCCCGGAGGAGCGGAAAATCCAGCGGCTGTTCCGCAACGGCCAGGTCACCCGCCTCATCAAGCGCTGCAACGACTTCGGGGCCGGCGGCGTGTCCGTGGCCATCGGCGAGCTGGCCGACGGACTGGAAATTAACCTGGACGCGGTTCGGAAAAAGTACGACGGCCTGGACGGCACCGAGCTTGCCATCTCCGAAAGCCAGGAGCGTATGGCCGTTGTGGTTGCCGCCGAGGATGCCGACAAATTTATCGCGGAGGCGGAGAAAGAAAATCTGGAGGCCTATCAGGTGGCCGTGGTCACCGAGAGCCCCCGGATGGTCATGCACTGGAAGGGTCAGAAGATCGCCGACCTCAGCCGTGAGTTCCTCAACACCAACGGCGCGGTGAAGCACGCCTCTCTGTCCGTGGAAAAGAAGGAACGCTCCGCTCTGACCAAGCCCCTGTTCTCCAACCTGAAGGAGATGGCCTCCAGCCTGAAGTGCGCCTCCCGCCGGGGGCTTACCGAGCGCTTTGACGGCTCCATCGGGGCCGGCTCGGTCCTCATGCCCTTCGGCGGACAGACGCAGCGTACTCCCGCCCAGGCCATGGCCGCCCTTTTCCCCGTGGAGCCCGATCAGGAGACGGACCAGGCCAGCGTCATGGCCTGGGGCTGTGATCCCGACCAGCTCTCTGTGGACCCCTACGCCGGAGCCCACAGCGCAGTCTACACCTCCATGGCCAAAATCGTGGCCGCCGGGGCTGACTACAAGAAAGCCTATCTCACCCTTCAGGAGTTCTTTGAAAAGCTGAGGGATGAACCCAGCCGCTGGGGCAAGCCCTTCTCCGCCCTTTTGGGCGCTCTGGATGCCCAGCTGGAGCTGGGGGCGGCGGCTATCGGCGGCAAGGACTCCATGTCCGGCTCCTTCCTGGACAAGGACGTGCCTCCCACCCTCATTTCCTTTGCCATTGCTCCCATCAAGGCCCAGGCCGTCCTCTCCCCCGAGTTCAAGGAGGCCGGCCACCCGGTCTATCTGTTCCGCCCCACGGAGTGGGAGAAGTTCCACAGGCTGTGCAAAGAGGGGAAGGTGTGTGCCGCCTGGGCGGTGGAAAATGGCCTTGGCGAGGCCGTGATGAAAATGTCCTTCGGCAATCGGATCGGCTTTTACGGAGATTCGGCCATGAACGCAGAGGAGTGGTATGTTCCCATGCCGGGCTGGATCGTGGCCGAGCTGAACGAGGAGCTCCACTGGGCTTACCAGCTGGGCCGCACCGCCGCGGACCCTGTCATCGCCCTGGGCAACAGCGACTCCGCCTCCATCGACGAGCTGCTGGCACTGAATGAGGACGTACTGGAGCAGGTCTACCCCACCAAGGCCGGCGCCAACGAGAAGGTGGAGCCCATCTCCTGGGACAAGCGCTCCATTGCCGTTTGCAGGCACAAGGTGGCCCATCCCAAGGCGGTCATCCCCGTCTTCCCCGGCACCAACTGCGAGTATGACACAGCCAAGGCCTGTATCCGGGCGGGCATTGATCCCGAGATCGTGGTCATCCGCAACCTGACCACCGATTTTCTCACCCAGTCCGCCCAGGCCCTGGAGAAAGCCATCCGCTCTGCCCAGATGGTGGTCCTCCCCGGCGGCTTCTCCGGCGGCGACGAGCCCGAGGGCTCCGGCAAATTTATCGCCTCCTTCCTCCGCTCCCCCGCCCTGGCCGACGCCATCATGGACCTGCTGCGCAGCCGGGACGGCCTGATGCTGGGCATCTGCAATGGCTTCCAGGCCCTGGTGAAGCTGGGCCTGGTACCCTACGGCGAGATTCGTCCCATGGACGACGCCTGCCCCACCCTCACCTATAACCTGATCGGCCGCCACCAGTCCAGCTATGTGACCACCCGTGTGTCCTCCGTTCAGTCCCCCTGGATGCTCAAGAGCCAGGTGGGCGACCTGCACACCATTCCCATCTCCCACGGCGAGGGCCGTTTCGTGGCTCCTCCCCAGGTGATTGCCGACCTGATCGCCAAGGGCCAGGCGGCAACCCAGTATGTGGATTTGGACGGCCATCCCACCATGGACGTTGCTTTCAACCCCAACGGCTCCATGGAGGCCATTGAGGGTATCTTCTCCCCCGACGGCCGGGTCTTCGGCAAGATGGGACATCTGGAGCGCCGGGGCGACTTTGTCGCCGTCAACATCTCCGGCAACAAGCACCAGCCCCTCTTTGAGTCCGGTGCAGAGTATTTTAAGTGATTTAAGGAAAAGTAAAAATCCGGCCCGGTTTCTGTCAGCAGGAACCGGGCCCTTTTTACTGAAAATTGAAACAGAATTTTAACAATTTTCCCAGCTTTCCATGCTATAATGGCAATAACACCTCACCTTTACGAAACGGGAAAGGAGCGATTCCATGAAGCAGATTCCTACATACAGCGGTACCCTGCGAAGCCATCAGCTGGATGTGCCCCATTGCATCACCCAGTGCAGCGGCATCCGCATCTTCGGCCGCCGTATCAAGTCTCTGGTCTTTACCACCGACGTGGCGATTATCAAGAATATCAACGCCGATGCCATTATCGCCGTCTACCCCTTCACCCCCCAGCCTGTGATCACTCAGGCTATTATCAGCGTAGCCGACGTTCCTGTCTTTGCCGGTGTGGGCGGCGGAATGACCAACGGTCCCCGCTCGGTCCGTCTGGCGGAATATGCGGAACATCAGGGGGTCAACGCCCCCATCTCGGATGAGACCATTACGGAGATTAAAAAGGTGGTGGACATCCCCGTGGTGGCTACCATCGTCTCGCCAAAGCAGGACGTAGCCAAACGGATTGCAGCAGGGGCCGACATTCTCAACGTCTCCGGCGCGGCTCAAACGCCCCAGCTGGTAGCCATCATCCGTCAACAGTTCCCTGACATTCCCATCATTGCCACCGGCGGCCCAACCGAGGACAACATCCTGCACACCATTGCCGCCGGGGCCAATGCCATTACCTATACGCCTCCCACCCCCGGTCAGCTCTTTTCCGCGCGGATGCGGGATTACCGCAACCATTTTTCCGACTGAGCAGATCCCTTTCCGTGGTTCCAGCAGCCAGGAAACGCGCTGGAACCACGGTACGCCTCCCTGAAAAATAAAATGAAATTTTTTTCGTTTTTCTGTTGACAACTCCATGAAAATCAGCTATACTAACACCTGCCCTGTTTGAGAGGCATTACGGCGGCATAGCTCAGTTGGCTAGAGCACGCGGTTCATACCCGCGGTGTCACTGGTTCAAATCCAGTTGCCGCTACCAGATCAAAAACGGATTTGATCCGATTCCATATAGACAAACGGCCCGGTGGTCAAGCGGTTAAGACTCCGCCCTTTCACGGCGGCAACACGGGTTCGAGTCCCGTCCGGGTCACCACCTTTTCTCAGCCGTTTATATGGAGGCATAGCTCAGCCGGTAGAGCGTCCGCCTCACACGCGGAAGGTCACAGATTCGAGTTCTGTTGTCTCCACCACAATGCGAAGAGCCACACCAAAAGGTGTGGCTCTTTTGCTGCCCTGATCTTTTGGCGGGCGACCCACAGTTTTTGTCCCTCCCTCTGATTGCGCACATCAGTAACGGGCGATATGGCGCCCATAGCCCCAACACTTTCATGTAACATGACAGCAAAAATCCGCCCCGGTTTTCCGGGGCGGATTTGCCATAAGAGAAGTTTACGCCAGCTGCTTCCACAGACAGTAGATCACGTCGGACCGGGGGCAGTTCCCTTTTGCGGTAAAGGTCAGGCCGGCGGTAAGGCCGTTTTCCGCCGCCCAGTTGACGGCCGCAGCGGACCAATCGCTCCCCACGTCGGTCTCACCAGCCGCGCGGAACAGGAACGCCAGGATCTGATCGTAGGACAGGGTATTCTTGATGCCAAAGTCAGTCGCGCTCACACCGCTCGTAATGCCATTCTCTGATGCCCACAGCACGGCCTTGTAGTAGTAAGCCCCGGCGTCTGTCACATCAGAGAAGGGAGAGACAAGGGACTCAGGTTCCGGACTGCCAGCCCCCCGCCAGAGGAACGTCATGGCATCGGCGCGGGTCACAGTATTGTTTGGGGAAAAGGTGGTGGCGGAGGTACCGCCGGTCACGCCGGTGTCTTTGGCCCAGACCACGGCGTCGGCGTAGTAGTCGTTCGCATACACATCCGAGAAGCCAGCCACGGTGGGAATTGGCTTAGTGGGTATGCTTGCATGGTCCATGATCTTCAGCGGCACCGTTTGATAGATACCTACGCTGCCTTTTGGAAGTTCCTTTCTGACATTCCAGGCTTTATTGCCTTGCTGGTCATAAACATTTTCTCCCCATGCCCATACGGAGCCGTCGGTTTTGACAGCGACGGTATGTGTGTAAGCGCAATTTACAGCGGCAACATCATCCATTACTTTTACAGGGGTAGTCTGATAAAACCATGTTTCCTCTGGATTATTTGCCGGAGCTCCATCAAGTTCGTTTCCTGTCCCGCCATTGCCCAACTGGCCATAGCGATTCTCGCCCCAGGTCCAGAGAGACCCATCGGTTTTAATGGCAGCAGCATGTTGCCAGCCTACGCTGACTGAGGCCACATCATCCATGATTTTGGTGGGAACCGTCTGGATGGCCTCAGAACCATAATATTTTTCATTTCCGGTTCCACCGTTCCCCAGTTGTCCGTCACCATTGATTCCCCAAATCCAGAGAGACCCATCGGATTTGATTGCGGCGGTATTATTCCAGCCACAGCTGACAGCGACTACATCATCAAGAACCTTTACTGGAGAAGTCCGACACTGGAATCCCGATTTTCCTGTGGTATCCATCCCCCAGCCATCACCCAATTGACTGGTATTGTTGCATCCAAACATCCACAAGGTACCGTCTGTTTTAATGACCGCTGTGTGATTACCACCGCAACTGACAGCTAAAACATTGTCCATCACCTTTACAGGCACATTGGAATCTGTCAGAGTTCCAATTCCCAGTTGCCCATGGTAATTGGCTCCCCACATCCATAGTGTACCGTCGGTTTTGATGGCGGCAGCATGATACCCACCGCAGCTTACGGCAGCAACATTGTCCAGCACCTTTACAGGGGTTCCCTGTACGCTTAAGTTGCTACCATTACCCACCTGACCGTAGCTGTTCTCTCCCCACATCCACAAGGAGTTGTCATCCGCAATAATAGCGCCTTCCGTCTGACCGTTACTGATGGAAACAATTTTTTTTGAGAAATTGATATTCGGCCATCCGCTTTTGTTTATCATTAAAGTTCCGCTCCGATCAATAGCTGCCGTATAGGAATACCCGGCAGAAACTGTATTGTGTATTCCTACCTTTCCCATATCGAAGAATGCCCCAGCGGGCGTAGCCAGCCCGATAGATAGAATCAAAGCCAGCGCCAGAGATAATAGTTTTTTCATGGTATCCCCTCCCAAAATATAGAATGCTACTTAGATTTTAACACTATAATGTTTTATTGACAAGTAATTTCTTATCTGCCATTGGCACACATACATTTTAGATGTTCCTGCTTATACTTCTTTAATGTGGTGATAAGATGGAACATATGAATTTTGACAATGAGACTTTCTATGAAAGAATCAGAAAGAATATCAAGCGATACCGAACAGAGCAGGGATTGACCGCCGCCCAGCTTGCGGAGAAAGCAGGGCTGGGGCATGATTATCTTCGGCAAATCGAGAGTGAAAAGGACCGGCACCATGTTTCTTTAATTTCTCTCCATAAAATTTCTATGGCGTTGAATATAAGCATGGACGCCTTAGTATCTGAAAACGACGATAAATAACCGGCTGACAAGTTAAAAATTTGTCAGCCGGTTTTCATTGTTGTTCCGGATGTGGACAGAGAAGACCAAATGAAAGCCATAATTTATGCTCGTATTTCCAGTGACCGTCAGAGGGAAGAATCTATCGAGGGTCAGATTAGAGCATGCACCGGGTACGCCCAGCGGCAAGCTCCTATTCAACATTGTATTTAGTGTGGAAGTTGAGCCGTTTTGCTCATAGCTGCTACGACAGCGTCCATGATCGGAAGCCTCCAGTCCACCCAAAAAGAAAGACACGCTTCGCAGCGTGTCTTTCTTTTTGGGTTTCGCGCCCTTCGGTCGCTCCACCCCCTGATGATTGAAATATTCGGATTCGGCAGCTTTTATAAAAGAGATTTACGACAGCTGCTTCCACAGACAGTAGATCACGTCGGACCGGGGGCAGTTCCCTTTTGCGGTAAAGGTCAGGCCGGCGGTAAGGCCGTTTTCCGCCGCCCAGTTGACGGCCGCAGCGGACCAATCGCTCCCCACGTCGGTCTCACCAGCCGCGCGGAACAGGAACGCCAGGATCTGATCGTAGGACAGGGTATTCTTGATGCCAAAGTCAGTCGCGCTCACACCGCTCGTAATGCCATTCTCTGATGCCCACAGCACGGCCTTGTAGTAGTAAGCCCCGGCGTCTGTCACATCAGAGAAGGGAGAGACAAGGGACTCAGGTTCCGGACTGCCAGCCCCCCGCCAGAGAAACGTCATGGCATCGGCGCGGGTCACGGTATTGTTTGGGGAAAAGGTGGTGGCGGAGGTACCGCCGGTGACGCCGGTTTCCTTGGCCCAGACGACCGCGTCGGCGAAGTAGTCGCTTTCATGGACATCGGAGAAGCCCGCCACGGTGGGGGAGGTGGGCACCGTGGCAGAGGCGGAAAGGGAGATTCCCTCCATTACCTTTGCCGGAACAGAGACACTTCCGGCGGAGCCATTCCCCAATTGCCCATACGAATCAATCCCCCATGTCCACAGAGAACCGTCAGTTTTGATAGCGGCTGTAAAGTTCCCGCTGCCGCAGCTAACAGCACAGACATCGTCCATGATTTTTACTGGAACTGATTGACAAGTAACCATATTATGAATCCCCCGTTGCTGTGTCTGGTCCCCTTCTCCGCCATTTCCAAGCTGACCGTGTTCATTGCTGCCCCAAACCCAAAGGCTACCATCTGCCTTGATTACGGCGGTATTGTCTGCCCCACAGCTGACAGCCGCCACAGCATCCATAATCTTGATTGGAACAGAGGAATTTTTATTTGTGCCATTGCCAAGCTCGTAAAGGAAGTTGCTTCCCCATACCCATAGAGAACCGTCGGTCTTGATCGCGGCAGTATGCCAAGATCCGCAGCTGACAGCCGCCACATCATCCATTACTTTCACGGGGATGTTAGAATCTCTAGTGCTCCCGGTGCCTAGTTGTCCTTCCCTATTCCGCCCCCACATCCATAGGGAGCCGTCTTTTTTTATGGCGGCAGCAGAATACTGACCGCAGCAAACAGCGCTCACATCATCCATAATTTTCATAGGTATGGTTTGAGTCTGCACAGAGTAAGAGGAATCTGGAGAAACAGTTTCATTTCCGACGCCTCCGTTCCCAAGCAGATACCCTGATTGGCCATTTGTGCCCCAGACCCACAAGGAACCGTCTCCTTTGATGGCGGCGGTATAACTGCTGCCGCAACTGACGGCGGAAACATTATCCATTACTTTGACGGGAATGGTTTGAATGGGATTAAATGAACTGCTGAGTGCATTCCCGGTAATACCAATCCCCAATTCGCCATGCGTGTTGTCCCCCCACATCCAAAGAGAGTTGTCTGTTTTGATAGCAGCAGAGTGAGAGTACCCCAGACTGACCGTACGCACATTATCCATCACTTTGACAGGGACTTCACAGATGTGCGTTTTCATAGCCCCCCCATCTGCATATTTCGCACCTTGTCCGACCCCCAACTGGCCATAAGAATCGTAGCCCCACATCCACAAGGAGCCATCGGATTTGATGACAGAAGCGCAAAGGGCCGATGTGCTGAGGATGGTTTCGGTACCTAATGTAGAGACGCCGCCAAGAGCCAAAGCAGGCGCAGCCAACCCCAGGCAGAGCGGCAGGGCCAGCGCCAAGGATAGTAGTCTTTTCATGATATTCCCTCCCTGATGTAATTTGACCGCAACGCATAAAGTGGATAAGTTTATTGTAGCATCAAAGTTCCCTGCCCACAAATATAATTTTGCGGGCAGGGAGTAACCTGCTCATAAACCGCATCCAGCACAGTCGGTCTGTTCTGCCGCCCTGTCTCTCCGCCATCAATCCGCTCAGCCCGCGGTTTTCCGCTCCAAGGCCGCGTTGATCATCACCGCAACCTCCTGGCGTGTCGCCACGCTCTGGGGGCGGGTACCGTCGGTAATTCCCTTTTCCTTTGCCTGGGCAAGCCCTTCCTCCGCCCAGTCACTGGGGGAAAGCCGGGCCTTCTCATCGAGATACTGAGCCATAAAGTCCTTCCATTGCTCGTATGTCACGTTCTCCACCTCCTTCAAACGGTATACCTCTGCCAGCGCCTCTACAATCCCGGCCGCCAGCCGGTCGGCGTAGGCATCGGTAAGAATAATCGGCGTGTCCGTGGTGGAGTCCATAAATCCAAACTCTCCCAGCACAGCGGGCATAACCGTGCGATTGAGCACATACAAATCTCCCTCCGGGGTGGGGTTGGCGCGGTTGCCCCACAGGCCGGTATGTACCACAGTGTGCTGATAGACGGCCTGCTGTACCTGTCTGGACCGCTCATCCGCTCCCGGGCACACATAGACCACGATTCCGCCTCCGGAGCCTCCGTTGATCCCCGCGTTATGGTGGATGGACAGATACAGATCCGCCTTTGCCCGGTTGGCGGCGGTGACCCGCTCATACAGGGTGACTTCGCTGCGCCCTGTCACATCGTCCACACGCATCGTCTCACAGTCGTAGTCCTTTAGAAGAACCTGTACTTTGTCCGCCACCCTTCCGTTGAGAAACCACTCCCGCGTCTCCTGGGGATCAATACTCTTCAGACACCGCTTGCCCGGCGTGCCCAGGTAGTGCCCCGCGTCAATACAGATCAGCATTTCGCCTGTTCCCTTCTTTTCCTAACTGCATCCACTCTGTGAAATCGTTCATTCATGCTCCTCTCCCTCCGTCAGCTGCTCTCCGGCCAAGTCGATGGCCTGCCTGCTCACCAGCAGCAGCTTTGTCAGCCAGGCGGGCACAGGGGCCCCCATATCTACGGCATTCTCTGTGATGCTGCCCATTTCGCTGACCACATACCATACCAACACCACAGAGCAGACCAGGCAGCGGTATTCAAAGGGCAGCGCCACAGCCGACATGTGTTCCAACACCAGTTTAATCAGCAGATCCGCTCCGGCAGCCACCATGACCACCACAATCATCCCCGCTTTATGCCAAATGCCCTCTCTCGCCTTGGCGCTGGACCAGTTGCCCTGCTTTGCCGCCGCCGCGGAGCCGGTCACATAATCCAACGCCATCACGGCCACCCAGCCGATGACCAGCCAACCCAGCCAGCCCCACAGCCCTGTGAGCAATCCTACCACCGCGGCAAACACCGCCTTCCATTTTTCAATTGTCTCCACACTCTCACCTCTATGTACACACGTTATCCCGCCTGTCAGGATTTTTTCCAGACCGTCACTACGGCGCTGCCCGCATAGCCGCCGGTCTCCGTACAGTGGAGCACCACGCTGCCATTGGAGGCCAGGGTGGCGTAGGTCTCCCGAGCCGCCCACGCGTCCGGACGGTACACGCTTCCCACAAGGGCAGCTGCCTGACAGGTCACCACTGCCCCCGACACGCCTTCGCTGAGGAAGGAGAAGGTAATGGTCTGCTCTCCGCTTCCTGCCACCCACTGCCCGGCGGTAAATGTAGTGACGAAGGAGGACATCTGCCCCATTTTAGACAGTGCGGCGTTAAATGCCTGCTCCGTCCCTGTGTAGCCGCTTTCCACCGCCCCCTGATAGGCACTTTTCCCCGCAGCGCCTGTGGGACCCTGCGCGCCCTGTGGTCCCTGGCTCCCCTGAGGGCCAGGTTCTCCCTGGGGACCAGGTTCTCCCTGAGGGCCGGTGAGCTGACCGTTGTCATATTTTTCCTGAAAGGTTAACCCATCCGAAAATTTTACTCCCGCGGCACTGAGGTCATCGTTTCGCACCCGACCAATGGCCTCATCGATCTGTGCCCCGGTGAACGCGCCGTTATATCCGTCCGCCATCCAATCACTCCCTCATACACAAATAGTCCCGCCCATCCGATGTAGTATAGGCCGATTTTCCCACGGGGAAATAGGGATAATTATCATTCCAGCTGTCATCCTCTCCCTGGGCAAACAGGGAGATCCGGTAGGTCCCGTCCCCACGGAGTAAAAAATCATCATAGATTTCAAAACTCCGCTGGACACCCGCCGGCGTGGCGGAAAAGGATGCAATGAGCGTCCCCTTGCCTACTCCATAGTCCTCCCCCGCCTTGGTGGCCCGGCACTCCAACGCGCGGCAGGGGAGATCAGACTGGACGGTAACCGTGATCCGGTCAAAGCCGGGCACACCGGACAGCCGTTCCCCTGAGCAGGTGAAGGTAAGTTCGGGCGCGGCCATCAGGCCACACTCCATGTGCCGGCGGCATTTTTGACAAACACCTTGATCATCTTGACGCCGTCACCCGAGCTGGCGCTCTCCAGGTCCGCTCCTGTCACAGTCACCTGGATGTTGGTAGCGGCGGGGTAACCGCCGGCGGCCCCACTGGTATTGGCTGAACCTGCGGCTGTGGGAATGGTGATCCCCGCATCCTGCTCACTGCTGAAGGCGGGCACCACACACACCTTGTACTCCTCAAAATCCACATTGGAAGTAAAATTGATCACGGCCTGGCTGAATTCCGTCACCTTGGAAACCTTGCTCCGGTCCGGTCCGGTCACCGTGACAACAGGGACAGCGGTATTCAGGGTAATGGTGTCGCTGACCGGAACACTCTCATTGCCCACGTCGTCCCGCACCTTGACCCAAACGGTCTTCAGTCCTTCTTCCGAGGTCAAATTGACGCTTTTGCTGCGCGCAAACCCCTCCCAGCTGGCTGTCTCCTCACTTTCCGCGCCGGAAATCCCCCAGATTTTCATCTGGTACCCAGCGGTCTGCTCATCCTCAACGCCGATTAGTAAGCTTACCGTCTGGGATGTGGCATACAGCGCTCCGTCATTGATGCGCAATGTAACTCCCGAAGGAGCTGTGGTGTCTAATGTCAGATTAAAATAGCTTGCCACGTCTCAATCCTCCTTTTCCATGGTGAGCTCCAGATAGAAATATCCTCCGGGCCGCACATAAATCGTCCTGTCGCCTATGGCAGCGGTTTTGATTCCCATGTCTCCCGTCATAATCTGCTCAATGGTCTGTTCACCCACATTTACCATCCGATCACCCCCGGATGAAATAAAGCGTCCCGGCATCTCTGGATGGGAGGGCTTCATACTCCGCCTGATCCAGCACGCACAGGGACGTAATATCCTGAGATACAATCCCGCAGGAGAGAGAAATTTCCGACGGCTCATACTGCTCCCGCTCCTCATTCCACACCAGCCAAACGCCGTCGCCGGGTTTGGGCGGGTGCTGATTGAGTGCGGTAAGACGCCGCTCCATCTGCTCAAACTCAGAGGGAAGGGGAGACGGAAAGGCCTGTACCGCCTCAACGCTGTGATAGACCATGGCTAAGAAGACATTGCTGTGGCGCACCACATCCCCATTGGTCCCCCGTACCTGCATAAAATAGCTCCCATCCTCGGCCAGCATGGCGGAAGTCAGCCGGGCAGAAAAAATATCTCCATTTCTCTCCAGCTGGATGATATTCTTCTTTCCATCCTTCTCCACATCCATTTTGAGATCCCAGCCCTCCGGCAGCTGCGCGGACAGCTCGATCTCAGTGGCTAAATGGTCGCCTTGAAACCCCAAGGAGTAGTGATCCGGAGCGCAGATTTTCCAGTCCTCCATATAAAGCATCGTTTCCACTCCTCATATTGTGCTCGTCATTTTCTGCCTTGGAGGCGGCTTCCGGATCAAGGAAAGCCGCTTCCAAGGCGTTTACATTACTGATTGGCGGACAGGTCCTGGGTATCTTCCGCGGCGGCCTTCTCAGCCTCCTCCCGCTCCACTTCCTCCTGCTGGATGGCGTTTTCCATGTCCTCCACCAGGCCCATGGCATAGGCCAGATAGAACCGCTTTTCATCGGGATAGGCCTTGCTCAGGGCCTGGCCGTGACTGCCGGTGAACAGCCGCATGGCTTCGCTCTCTTCCTTGGAAATCTCAGGGTGTTCCTCCAGGAACATGGCCATCCCCACAGTGGCCAGGTCGGAAGCGTCATTTTTCTCCGTACACTGGTACAGAGCGTAAAGATGGTTGGGATTTACAATCAACATAGTTTTTTCTCCTCTCATAATACTGTTTTGGGGATGGCCTATTTCCACGGCGGTTTTGTACGGCGGCGGACTGTCTGCTCCGTTTTCCCGCTGGTTCTTCCGTCCGCGTATCATTCAAAGACCATCCTTCACACTAGGCGAAATTGCCCCCGATGTTGCACAGTGCTGTACAACTAATCCGCAAATAAAAAAGGCCGGTACCTGCCTTCGCGGCAGGTACCGGCCTTCTGTCCGTCCTTAATATCGCTTGTCCAAAATTTCCACAATATCTCCGATCACCCCGTCGTTGCAGTGGCACAGCACCCGTGCCCCCCAGTCCCTGACCTCCTGGGCACAGTTTCCCGGCGCGAAGGGGATGGCAGAGCGCTCCAGCATGGGAATATCGTTCTGGTTATCACCCACACAGTAGATATGCTCCGGCCGCACCCCCAACAGGTCGGCCAGCCTGGACACCATTCCTCCCTTGGTGCTCCCCTTGCGGGTGATTTCCAAATAACAGGGATTGGAAAAGATTGCCTCATACTGGTTTTCATGCCGCTCTATCAGCCTGTTCCTGGCGGCCAGCAGGATGTCATGCTCCTGATGAAACAGGGCCTTTACCCAGGGGGTGGGCATATCTTTCACGGGACACAGGGTATAGTCGCAGTTTACCTTCTTCATATGGGCCAGAGTGATCTCATTGGGGTTCCAGACATAAATATCCTCTCCATAATAAGCCTCAATGGAAAGGGAGGGGAACTCCTCCATCAGCGCTCCAAGGTCCTGGGGCGCTGTCACATCCAGCATGGTCTGCTCCACGGCCTCATCCCTTTGAAAATCGTAAATCGCCGCCCCGTTGGACAATACCGCCGGGGCGTTCATGGGCACCATGGGGGCATAGGGGGCAAACGTGCGGTGGGCCCGCCCGGTCGCCACGGTGAACAGCCCGCCCTGGCGGGTAAAGTAGCGGATGGCCTCCAGATTGCGTTCCGGGATATGGTGGGTCAGATCGTACAGCGTATCGTCAAAATCGCTGGCCAGCAGAAGTCCATCAAATTTCCCCATAAAAACCCGCTTTCCGCCCCGATGGGGGCAAATTATGTGGCCGCAGCAGCAGCCGTCTCATCCCTTCGCGCCCAAAACGCCGCCCAGTCCGCCCGACGGTGGAGACACGGTTCCGGGCGGGCCTTATGTCGCTTTATTCTATCTGCCCCAATCTTGTTTGTCAAGGGAGACCCAGGCCTCCCTCAGTTGACAAAGGCCCCGCCCTCCCCTATACTGGAGCCAGGATACAAGGAGGGAAGATTTGTGACCAAAAAGGAGCTTTTGGACCGCTGCGCCCGCGACGGTGAGGAACGAATCCTGCTGGGCCGGGTACTGGACAAGCTGGAGCTGGCTGAGCACCGGGGCGTTCCCGCCCACAGCCCGTTCCTTTCCCCCGGAGAACAGGCCTCCGTTTCCGATCTGCTCAGCGCCTGGGGCCATCCCCGGCACCTGTTCTGGGGCGGTTTTCCTGATGCCGAGCGGCAGATCTGCGTTTTTCTCCCCGATTGGCAGGAACCAGAGGATTTTCTTGCCGACCCGGAGGGGCCGCTCTCCGCACTGGAGGCTAACTTCCCTCCCAACGCCAATCTGAGCCATCGGGATATTCTGGGGTCTCTCATGGGCCTTGGCATCACCCGGGAGAAGCTGGGGGACATTCTCTTTCCCCAGCCGGGGCTGTGCCAGGTGGTCGCTCTCCGAGAGGCCATTCCCATTCTCCTGTCCCAATGGGAACAGGCGGGGCGGTGGAAGGTCAGCTTAACGCCTATTCCCCTCTCCCAGCTTTCCCCAAAGCCCGCACAGGTCAAAATCATTCGGGATACCGTGGCAACTCCCCGCCTGGATGCAGTGGTGGCCTCCGGCTTTTCACTGTCCCGCTCCAAGGCCGCGGCGCTCATTTCTTCCGGAAAGGTCGCGCTGAACCATCGGGAGTGTCTGAAGGGGGACCGGCAAGTGGAGCAGGGGGATACCCTCACCTGCCGGGGGCTGGGCAAGTGTGTGGTCCGCGAGGTTCCGGGCCAATCCAAAAAAGGCCGCACCATGCTGGTATTGGAGCGGTATGTGTAAGCAGAATCGGATGATAAAAGCGAACCGGCCTTTTGCCGGGGAGCTGTCCGGAAAACAGCGGGAGGAAAGAAACTATGATGACCCAGGAGAAGATTGACCGCATCAATGCCTTGGCCAAGAAGGCGAAAACCCCGGAGGGCCTGACCCAGGAGGAGCTGGCCGAGCGGGATGCCCTGCGTCGGGAGTACATTGACGCTCACAAGGCCAGCCTCATTGCCCACCTGAACAACACTTATATCCAATATCCCGACGGGACCCGAAAAAAGCTGACGCCTCAGAGTGATTCCCCGGGAGAACTTTCCTGATTTTTTGCACAGTTCGCTGTATTGACAACCTTTTTCCTTTTTGAGATAATGTTACGGCTAATGGTTCCCTGAAAAAAGCGGGCCCTGTGCCCGGTCGAATGAGGAGGCCTTACTTATGGCTCGTATCAAGTTTTCCACCGATTCCGCCGCAGACCTTCCCGCCCAGATGCGGGAAGAGCTGTCTATCCAGGTGCTTCCCTTTCCCATCGCCATGGGGGAGGAAGAGTATGAGGATGGCGTGGATTTTACGCCGGATGAGTTTTTCGATATGCTCTTAGCCTCCCCCCAGATTCCCACTCACGCTCAGCTCAACGCATATGTGTTTACCGAGTGCTTTGAGGCCGCCTGGTCAGAAGGATACACGGATCTCATCCACATATCCATCAATTCCAAGGGGTCTGCTACTTATTCCAACGCGCTCCAGGCCCGGGATGATTTCTTCAAGCATCACCCTGAGGCCAAGGACTCCTTCCATATTCACCTGATTGACTCCAAAACCTACACCATGGCCTACGGCTGGGCCGTGGCGGAAGCGGTAAAAATGGCCCGGTCCGGGGCTGAGGCCGGAGAAATCGTGGCCTACATTCAGGACTGGCTGGATCATGTCCGGGTGGTCTTCGCCCCGCTGGACCTGCGCTTTGCCAAAAAGTCCGGCCGGATTTCTGCGGTTGCCGCCTTTATGGGCGAGGCGCTGGGGCTCAAGCCCATTATGACCTTTACGGACGGAGAATCCAAAATCCTCGCCAAGGTCCGGGGGGAGAAAAATGTCATCTCCACCATTGTAGACCTGTGCCGGAAGGAGCGCCAGCCCGGCACCCCCTATCTGCTTATCCGCGGCAACAATCAGGAGCAATCCGCCCGTCTGCGGGAAGCCTGCCTGAGTGCGCTGGGAGAAGAGGCCGCACTGGAGTACCCCATTGGCGGCGTGGTGTCCATTAACGCCGGTCCCAATGTGGTAGGATTGGTATATCGCGCGTAATTTCAGATGCCCCGGCTGCTTTGAAGGCAGCCGGGGCATTTTTATCCTTCCTGGCGTACTCTGGAAATTTACAGTTTATTTATAAAAAATGTGATATACTTCCCTTGTTCATACCTGACGATCAAGGAGGCCTTTTCGTGAACTTACAGCAGTTATCCTGGCGGCAGCGGGGCGCTTTGTGGCTGCGGTTAGCCATTCGCTTTCTGCTGACGCTGTTGTTTCTTTTGCTTCTGGCGTTCTTTGCCCGCCCTCTGCTGTCCCTCTTTGCCCCCTTTCTTCTGGCTTTTATGACAGCCGCCCTTCTCAACCCGTTGGTCAAACAGCTTCAGCGGGCTTTGGGCTGGGGAAGAGGGCCTTTGTCCATGCTGCTTTTGCTGCTGCTGTTTGGTCTGGTGGGGGGCGCCATCGGACTTTTAGGATATGCTGCGGTGGCACAGCTGGTCTCTTTGGTGCAGAACTGGAGCGGGCTGCTGGACAGCCTCCAGTCCACCATGGATCAGATGGAGGAGCTTTTCTCCAATCTGTGGGCTCTGGTCCCCATCCAGATCACCGACTTCATTACCGGCACCTTCAACAGCCTGTTTGAGTGGTTTAAAGAGGCCGCCTCCGATTGGCTGACCAGCTTTGGCTCCACGGTGGGGGAAAAGGCCATGGGGTTCCCCTCCTTCGTCATTGCCCTGGTCATCTATATCATGGCCACCTATCTGCTCACCGCCGACTACCCCTATCTGCGCAGCCGGGCCGCACAGCATATGGACGAGGGGCTGCTCCACTTCCTGGGACAGGTGCGCTCTGTGGCCCTGGGAGCCTTTGGCGGGTACCTGAAGGCGGAATTTTTCCTGTCTGTGGGCGTCTTCTTCATCCTTTTGGCCGGTTTTACCGTCATTCGCCAGCCCTACGGCCTGCTGCTGGCCCTGGCGCTGGCGGTGCTGGACTTTATCCCCATTGTGGGCGCCGGCACTGTTATGGTTCCGTGGGCCTTCATCGCCCTTTTTGTTGGCGACTTCACTTCAGCCGTCGAGCTGATGGTCATTTGGGGGATCATTGCCCTCTTCCGCCGGGCGATGGAGCCGAAATTTGTGGGTGACCAGACGGGCCTGTCCCCCATTTTGTCCCTGGTGAGCATCTATGTGGGCATGAAGCTGGGGGGCGTGGTTGGCATGATTCTGGGGCCGATTCTGCTGCTGGTCCTGCTCAATCTGGCCGGAATGGGGATGTTTCACGGCCTGCGGCTGGACCTGATCGCGGCCGCTCGGGACATTGCCGCCATTTTATCCCAGCATCCCGATGGGACTGACAAAAAAATTTAAAAGTATCCTGAAAATGTTCAAAAACATATTTGTTTTTCTTCATGCTTTCTTCACAATTACGCGCTATGATTACCACAGTAAACAAAAGGAACGTCAGATGACCTTCCCTTGAAAGGAGAGATTTCATCATGGATGAATTCAATTTCTATAACAGTGAGAATGACGGTTACCGCGGCGGCTTTGGTGATTACACAGATCCTGCCCCCGGCGGCCAGCCTCAGTACCAGTTCAACCAGCAGCCCGGTCAGCCTCCCAAGAAGAAGGGCAAGGCCCGGAAGATCATTGCCCTCGTCCTGGCCTGTGCCTTGGTAGGCGGAGGAGCCGGCGTAGGCGGCGCGGCGCTGTACGGCCACCTTACACAACCGGAAACTGTGGTCTATGAGGGCGAGCGTCCCCAGGTCCAGACCGTGGTCAACTCCAACAACGGCCAGCCCATGACCGCCGAGCAGCTGTACGCCGCCAACCTGGCCTCTTGTGTTGGTATTACAGTCAACACCACGGTCAATATCTTTGGACAGACCACCACCTCCGCCGCCTCCGGCTCCGGCTTTGTGCTGACCCAGGACGGCTACATCGTCACCAACTACCACGTCATTGAGGATGCGGCCGAAGATTCCTCCGTTTCCATTGAGGTTTCTTTTGCCAACGGCGATAAATACACCGCCAAGCTGGTGGGCGGCGAGCAGGACAACGACATCGCCGTCATCAAGATTGACGCCACCGGCCTTCAGCCCGTCACCCTTGGCGACAGCGACGAGTTGGTGGTGGGTGAAACCGTCTATGCCATCGGCAATCCTCTGGGTGAGCTGACATACTCTCTGACTGACGGTATCATCTCCGCTCTGGACCGGCTGATTACCACCTCCAGCACCAACCAGAACGGCCAGACTGAGACTACCACCCTGAACGTGCTCCAGACCAACTGCGCCATTAACCCCGGCAACTCCGGCGGCCCCCTCTTTGACAGCTACGGCAATGTGGTGGGCATCGTGTCTGCCAAGTACACCCAGTCTTCCTCCGGCGTATCCGCCGAGGGCCTTGGGTTCGCCATCCCCGTCAATGACGTCAAGGACATCCTCTCCGATCTGATTGAGCACGGCTATGTCACTGGCAAGCCCTATATGGGCATCCAGGTCAAGGACGTCTCCTCGGAGGCCCAGCTCTACGGTATTTCCGCCGGCGCGGCCGTAGCCTATGTGGCCGACGGCTCCTGCGCGCAAAAGGCCGGGCTCCAGGTGAACGATATCATCATCGCCATTGACGATACCGCCATTGATTCCTCCACCGCCCTGACCGCGGCTCTGTCCACCGATTACAAGGCGGGAGACACCGCCACTCTGACGGTCCTGCGCAACCAGGAGCAGATCAAGCTGACCATTACCTTTGACGAAAAGAACGCCCAGACTGAGGCTGCCAATCAGAATCAGCAGCAGTCCACTCAGCAGCAGCCCAACTACGGTTACAGCTATCAGTGGCCCTTCGGCAGCTTCGGCTGGTAAAACCACCTCTTATCGTTTCTCATTCCCCTTTTTTACCCGCGGCTTTTGAACAGCCGCGGGTATTTTTTTCAAATACATGGACAACCCGAAATTTACTGTTATAATAGAACATGGTTTGTATAGAAGCGCAGTCGCCGCTTCTCGATTCGGGGCCACGCCTGGCAGAAGGCGTTGATGATGTTGATTGGGAGGCCTTGGATCACTTGTTTTCAGAAAGAAAGGATCGATCAACATGGAAATCAACGGACAGACTGTCAGTGAAAGTGCCCGGTATGACGAAATGGGCCTCTCCCCTGAGCTCATGCGGGCCATTGAAGCGAAGGGCTATGTGAATGCCACCGCGGTCCAAACTGGGGCCATCCCCTATTTTATGGATTGGAAAGACGTCATCGCCAAAGCTCCCACCGGAACCGGAAAGACCTTTGCCTTCGGCATCCCCATGGTGGAGCACATTGATCCCCAGGATGACAGTGTTCAGGCTCTGGTGCTGGCCCCCACCCGGGAGCTGGCCATCCAGATTCAGGATGAGCTACGGGACCTGTGTGCCTTTAAGGAAGGGGTCCGGGTGGTGTGCCTTTACGGAGGTCAGCCCATTGACAAGCAGATCACACAGCTGAAGAAGCGGCCCCAAATTGTGGTGGCCACTCCGGGACGGCTGATGGACCACATGAAGCGCCGTACCGTCCGCCTGGACAAGGTCCAGACGGTGGTGCTGGATGAGGCGGACCGGATGCTGGACATGGGGTTTGTTCGGGACGTGACCCACATTCTGGACAAGATGCCCCAGCGCCGGAACCTGGGCATGTTCTCCGCCACCATCTCCCGGGAGGTGCTGGATATCTCCTGGGTCTACCAGCGTGACCCGGTGGAGATCACCGTCCAGGCCGATCAGGAGAATCGGCCGGATATCGCCCAGTACCGCCTGGATGTGGAACGAAACGAAAAGGCGGACACCATGGTCCGGCTGCTGGAAATGGGGGACTATGAGCGGGTCATCGCCTTCTGCAACACCAAAAACATGACCGACCGGCTCACAGGCCTTCTGTCCATGCGCGGCGTCTCCTGCCAGGCCATCCACGGGGATATTCCACAGTCCGCCCGGGAAAAGACCCTGCGGAAATTCCGGGACGGTAAGCTGCGGGTGCTGGTGGCCACCGACGTGGCCGCCCGGGGGCTGGACATTGACGATGTGGATGCGGTGTTCAACTATGATGTGCCCGATGAAAATGAGTACTATATCCACCGCATTGGCCGCACCGGACGAGCCAAGCGCCACGGCGTGGCGTTCTCCCTGGTCTCCACCATTACCGAGGGCCTGCGTCTGGATGACATTCAAAAAAATACAGGCAGCGACATCCGCAAGGTCTATTTTAACGAGAACGGCGACCTGGTGGCAGCGGCCAAGCAGTAAGCCACAAGGAATTTTTTATCATACTTTTATCATTTCCCCAGGGATTTTTTAACCCGGGGCGCGTATCCTGACTTTAGAGGCAAATCTTATGCCCCACTGATATGAAGGAGTGAACTGATATGGGAAGCAAACGGCTTTACCGGACGGAAGGCGACTATAAAATGCTGTGCGGCGTCTGCGGCGGCATTGGAGAATATTTTGACATTGATCCCACTCTGGTTCGGGTGGGCTGGGCCATCGCGTCACTGTGTACCTTTTCCCTGGGCTTCTGGGCCTATTTGGCCTGCGCCATCATCATGCCGAAAAAGAGCGACGTCTACCCTGACTACTAAAGAGGAAGGAAGATCTGCCATGCTGCTCACCCGCCCCTCCACACCTGCCGACGTCCCCGCCCAGCGCCAGCTCTGGCAGCTGGCCTTCGGGGATGACGATTCCTATGTGGACAATTTTTATCAAACCTACTACCGCCCCGACCGGGTCCTGGTGTTGGAAGAAGACGGGCAGGTCCGCTCCATGACCGCCTGGTTTGACACCACCTTTGTGGTGCCGGGCAAAGGGGAGTTCCGGGCGGCCTACCTATACGCTGTCGCCACCCACCCTGACTGCCGGGGCCGGGGCCTGGCGGGTAAACTTCTGGCTGATGCGGACCAATATTTCCGCGGGTTGGGGATTCCCGCCGTCACCACTGTCCCTGCCGAGCCCTCCCTCCATCATTTTTTTGCTTTCAACGGCTTTGGAGAGTGTTTCCGCCATTTTGAGGGACGGCTCTCCCCTTCTGAACTTCCCACCGCCGCCCCTCATCTGCTCCGCCCCGCCTCTCCCGGGGAGTATGGCGCGGCCCGGGAGAGGCTGCTGGCCGACATCCCCCACATCGCCTATCCCGAGGATGCCCTCCGGTATCAGGCCGGCTGCTGCGCTCTGTCGGGGGGCGGCCTGTTTGTTGGGGAGACTCCCGCAGGAACCGTGTGCCTGTGTGCCGAGGGAGCAGGTAACGGTCTGGTCATCCTCAAGGAACTGCTGGGCAGTTCCGATGCCTGCCGCCTCTCCCTTCCCGATCTGCCCCGGGTGGCCCCGGCTGAGCGCTGGCTGGTCCGCACGCCCCGTGGCAAACAGGAAGCCCTTGTCAACCAAACTCTGGGCCGGTTCGGAATGCTCAAATGGCTGGCTCCGGAGGTAAATCAGAGTTGGGACTGGGAATCCACCGGGTACCTCGGTCTGGCCTTTGACTGAAATCTTGCATATTGTCCAAAAACGGTTGGTTCTTTTTGTGGAATCAGCCGTTTTTTATTGCCCTTCCCAGACCGCCACAGTTTTTTCATTGTGGTAACCTCCACAAAATAAGTGCTTTACTCCAAGGTATTTTGTGATATGATATACATATCAGAGCACAACAGGAGCTTTTCCTGCTGACTTTAGAGGAAACATCAACATGAAAGGTTTCTGTCAAAAAACCACCGAATTAAGATTTAGGAGGAAAGTTGCTATGAATCAGTACATCGAAAGAGTCCTGAACGAGACTAAGGCCAAGAACGCCAACGAGCCCGAGTTCCTGCAGACCGTGGAAGAGGTTCTGAGCTCTCTGGAGCCCGTGATCAACGCCCACCCCGAGTATGAGAAGGCCGCTCTGCTGGAGCGTATGATCGAGCCTGAGCGCACCATCGAGTTCCGTGTGACCTGGGAAGACGACAACCATGTGTGGCAGGTCAACCGCGGCTACCGTGTTCAGTATAACGGAGCCCTTGGCCCCTACAAGGGCGGCATCCGCTTTGACCCCTCTGTCAACCTGTCCATCATCAAGTTCCTGGGCTTTGAGCAGACCTTTAAGGATTCTTTGACCGGCCTGCCCATCGGCGGCGCCAAGGGCGGCTCCGACTTTGATCCCCGGGGCAAGAGCGACGCTGAGGTCATGCGCTTCTGCCAGGCCTTTATCAACGAGCTGTACCGCCACATCGGCCAGGACATCGACTGCCCCGCCGGCGATCTGGGCTGCGGTGGCCGCGAGATCGGCTATATGTACGGCCAGTACCGCCGCCTGGTAGGCGCCGCTGAGTTCGGCGCTCTGTCCGGCAAGCCCGTTCCCACCGGCGGCTCCCTCATGCGTGCCGAGGCTACCGGCTACGGCGCCGTGTACTATCTGGTGGAAGTCCTGAAGCACGACGGCGAGGATATCAAGGGCAAGAAGATCGCCATTTCCGGCTACGGCAACGTGGGCTGGGGCATCATGAAGAAGGCCGCT
>JAXWVI010000087.1:0-3976 GCA_037245165.1 bacterium | reverse complement strand
CTTATAGTCGGCCAGCCATTGCTTGAACGCTTGAAAGTAGCCAGCGTGCTCGGGCGGAATGTCTTCAATGCCAAACTTCAGATAAAGCTCAATGGCGTTGTGGACTGACGAGCCTTTTGTGGCTGCGTGTGCAAGGGTATCTTCCCGGATGCCTTTGTACTCGAACTGACTGAGCGGCTTCATGATGGTGGTAACGCTAGGAAGCGGCAGGCCGTTCAAGGTGTAAAGATGCTTTTCTTCGTCAAAGGCAAGACCGAAATCCGGGAGTTCTGTGATTCTGTCTGACATCAGCGGGCCTCCATAAGTTCAAAATCGAAAAGCTCTGCGAGTTTTCCTGCGCTCATATCTTCAAGGCAATCTGCGTGGAACATCATACCGTTGATTTCTGCGTACTTTTCGCCTGTGATGATGTCATCTTGGCACCATTTGCAGGTTCCGATGGATTCTGGTTCTGGTGCATTTGGGCATCCGGGCAGATGCGGGTATGTGTGGCAATACTGACACATGGTCAACCATCCTTTCTTTTCACGAACTGTGAAATGTCAATTTGTACGTCCTCAAAAGCGGCTTCTAATTCACCTTGCGTAGTGATGCCAAGCTGTTCCAGCATGGCAAGAAGCTCTTCTCGGCGATTCATTTCCGTTTGCTCTCCCCTGCGGCTTTCTTTGCGAGAATCTTCAACTCCGTCACGGAAGTGATAATCTTGTCGAAATACGAGACGATCTCATCGACATCGTTCAGTTCGTTCCCGGTGACTTCGCCATCAGCCGCAACGGAGATGAGCTTCTTCATAACGCCATTGATGTCATCGTCGTCAAGCGCCTTGAGCAGCTGAATCGTGATGCGTTCAATCGGCGAGAGCTTTGCGGAAATCGGAGCATTGCATCCGATGGGGCAAACCTCTTTGCAGTAGCGAACACGAAGCTCTGGACAGTTGTAGGCGTCACTCATCATGCAGACGATGTCTACGGGCACATCCTTGGTAACGCCAAGTTCATACCGTGCCAGCTGAGATTCACTGATACCGAGCAGTTCAGATGCGCCGGTGCGGCTTTTCAATCGCTCATTGAATTTTGCGGCGTACATTCTGGCTTCATAGTACATATTCCCTGCCGCTTTCGTAGCTTCTCTTGCCATTTATTTTAGCCTTCCTTTACCGTATAATTAGAAACATCAGATGCGCATCTGTTACCGACCGGTAATAATTCGGGTACAAAAATTTCTCTCCATCTCTCATAAGAAAGACCGAGCGACTTGCCGATTTCCTCGGCATCCTTGAGTGTGATTTCCGTCTCTCCGCGTTCCTTTTGGCCGTAGGCGACGGGACTCATGCTTGTTGGCTCGGCAACCTCGGCTTGGGTCTTCCCTTGCCGAATACGTTCAAACTTCAATTCTAATAGGTTCATACGGGAACCCCCTCCCTGTGTTACCTTTTGGTAATTGTTTTGTAAGTATATTGTACCGCTTGGTAATTCTTATGTCAATGTGAAATGAGAAGTTTTTTTCTGGAAAAACAAATTTGTTCTGAAAAGTTTACTTTTCAGAAAATATCGTTTACAATATAAGGAACAGATAAGGAGTGACAGACATGAACGCCACTATCAGCTATCAAATGTTCAGAAACCGCCTATCCTATCTCATCGAACAATCTGGAAAACGTCGAAACGAGATTGCGGCGCAGACGGACATCCGCCCTGCTACACTATCAAGATACCTGAGCGGCGACCGCACGCCAGACTTGGAATATGTAGCAATCCTTGCAGACTTCTTCGGTGTGTCTATAGACTGGCTCATGGGCAGATCGGACGAGGAAAACGAGATGATGCGTCTATACGCTCTTGCGAGTGATGACGACAAGCTCGTGGTGGATACCATTCTCAAGAAGTACAAAAAGGACTAAAAGCGGAAACATCATCAAAGGGGGCGCTGAATAAAACGGCGTCCCCGTTCTCTTTAGATGGGATGTATAGGAGCTGCAAATGAAGAAGCGCGCACAAAAGAAAACGACAGCAGAGAAAGTGGCAATCTACGTTCGAGTGTCAACGCATTGGCAGATTGACAAAGATTCACTCCCAATGCAGAAGACGGACTTGATGAATTACTGCAACTACGTGCTGAACATTAACGACTACGAAATCTTCGAGGATGCCGGGTACTCGGCAAAAAACACCGACCGTCCAGACTTCCAGAAGATGATGAGCAGGATTCGTTCTGGCGAGTTCTCCCATCTGCTGGTGTGGAAGATTGACCGTATTAGCCGTAATCTGCTGGACTTCATCGACATGTACGAGGAACTGAAGCGGCTCGGCGTTGCGTTCGTGTCGAGGAACGAACAGTTCGATACGACCACGGCGATGGGCGAAGCGATGCTGAAAATCATTCTGGTCTTTGCGGAACTTGAGAGAAACACAACGTCGGAGCGTGTGTCGAACGTTATGATTTCGAGGGCCGAGACCGGCAAGTGGAACGGCGGGCGGGTTCCGTATGGGTACACGTCTCCTGGAAAAGGCATGATGCCTATGGTTGATGCAACAGAAGCGGCAGTCGTTAAGCAGATTTTCAACAACTACGAATACTCTCGCTCAACTACGATGGTGGCGAGGGACCTTACCGACAAGGGACTACTGACCAAAAAGGGAAACAAGTGGTCCGCTCAAGCAGTTGCAAGGATTCTTGGCAACAGATGGTATATTGGAAGTTACGTTTATAACGTGCACGATAACGCGGATAACTTCAGTGTAAAGGACGAATCAGAATGGGTAATCGTAGACAACCATCACGAGCCGATTATTTCAAGGGACCAGTTCAATCGAGTGCAGGAGACTCTATCAATGAATACGAGAGATAAAACGAGAGGTGCTATCACGCGTCAGAGAAAGAACACGCACATCTTCTCGTGCTTGCTGGAGTGCGGTCAGTGCGGAGGAAACATGGTTGCTACAATAGATAAGCCGAGAAAGGACGGAACACGGCCATCAATCTATGGATGCTATTCTCGGCGCAATACGTCGAAATGCACGAACAAATACGTTTCGGATGTCACGATTCTCCCATTCATGCTTTCGTATATCAAAGCCATGATGCTGATGAAAAAGAAGGCGTGGTCAATCGAGAACGTGAAGTCGGCAGAAAACTTTCTTCTTGCAAACGCAGGTATGACGGACGTAAAAGCAATAGAAGGTGTCGGAGAAACTTACAAGTTGCTGAAGTCCGGTTCTGTTGGCATCGAGTACGAGCCGAGAATCGGAAATGAAAAGGATTCTCCAGAGACAAAGGCTTCGATGGAACGTCTTCGAGCTGAGTACGGTAAAAACGTCCGCGCACTCAAACGGATGAAATCTCTGTTTCTGTACGGAGACGAGGACATTGACAAGTCCGCTTATCTGAAAGAACAACATGAACTTGAAGACGAAATCAAGCGACAGGAAACGATTCTGGCGAGGTATGAGAGTACGGACGGACCTCTGGACGAAATGGACAATGACGAGTTTGAAGCCAAGGCAAGCTACGTCATCATGGCAAAGATGCTGACCGGCGAGTTTGACCCAGGCTACGACATCGTATGCAAGACGCTTGATCCAATGGTGCTGCAACGGTTCTTTAAGAGCATCATCGACAAGGTAGGAATCGTAGACGGTCGTGTATCTTGGATTCGGTTCCGCAATGGAATCACGCACAAATTCATATACTAATGTTGCATTAAAAATCGGGCAGAATTTTAAATTCTGTCCGATTTTCATTTTCACATTAGGGTTATAATATACACATTCGGGTTTTGTAAGTAGTAAAGACGTCATTTGCACCAATTAAAACGCAGAAAAAAGTCCCAAAATCCGAAGATTTCAGGGCTTAAAGAGGCTGATTTTATGCGGTTTTGCGGGTTATTTGAACAGATTGTAAGAATGTGTCACATCCTTACTTAATGAACATCGCATCACCAAAGCTGAAGAAGCGGTACTTTTCCTCAACGGCGACC
>JAXWVI010000086.1:0-6132 GCA_037245165.1 bacterium | reverse complement strand
CCGATATGGACGTTGATACCGATATGGATATCGACCTGGATATGGACGTTGATACCGATATGGACGTTGATACCGATATGGATATCGACCTGGATATGGACGTTGATACTGATATGGATCTAGACGCTGATCTAGACGCTAATACAGACATTAATCTATAAAGCCCCTATACTAAGAGGGGCTTTACTTCTAGGAGATACGCGCATATGAAACTACCTAATAACTATGGATCTATTGTCAAGCTAAGCGGTAACAGGCGCAAGCCGTACGCCGTTAGAGTTACGCAAGGGTGGAAACACAACGCTAAAAATGATACATATACACAAGTCAAAAAATATATAGGCTATGGAAGTACAAGAGCCGAGGCGCTAGAGATACTAGCGGAGTATAACAGAAACCCTTATAACCTGGATAGCAAAAACGTTACATTCAAGGACGCTTTTAACGCCTGGTATAACGAATACTCCAATAACGAGGGCGTTTCTAGATCTTCACTAGTTAGCTATACGGCATCATTCAAGGCGGTGGAGTGTTTACACGATAAGCCCATAAGAGAGCTTAAAACGTGCGATCTACAACAGGCTGTAGACACTTGCGGTAAGAACTACCCAACGCTAAAGAAAATCAAGCTATTAATACAACAGGTTTACAGGTACGCTATTAAAAACGATATATGCGGTAAGAACTACGCCGAGTTTATTAACATTCAACAGTACCACGACAAGAACCCCAACGCTATAGACCGCGAACCGTTCACACAAGAAGAAATAGCAAAGCTATGGAATAACTCCAATAATTACGCCGTAAGAATAGTATTAATTTACATCTATACAGGCCTAAGAGCCCAGGAGCTAACCAATTTAAAGAAAGAAGACGTTAACCTATTTGACAGGGTTATACATGTTACAGAAAGCAAAACGGCTAGCGGTATAAGAGTAGTACCGATAGCCGACAAGATAGCGCCGTTTATAGCTGATTTTATGCGCATTCCTGGTGAATACTTGATACAGGCTAACGGACGCCCTATACAGTATTGGAACATGCTTAACACGTATTTCAAGCCATGTATGAACGCCTTAGGAATGCACCACTATATACACGATACGCGCCATACTTGTATAAGTATGTTAACCCTGGCGGACGTTAAACCCGTTACAATTAAAAAGATAGTAGGCCATAAAGGGGCTATGTCATTAACTGAAAGAGTATATACACACCTGGACTATAAAGAGCTGTTAACCGCGATCAATAAGATATGAAAAAAGCAAACGCAATAGCTAAACGTTTGCTTTTTTCGTGCTGTCTACCTTACTACTACAAACACACATAGATATAGTACCCCATGACTAGCTTAAAGCAACGCCAGGAACAGGCACACCAAACACGAACACGAGAAACCCCAATAAAGCACGCTTTCAAGCGAGAAGAGCGCCCACCACATAGAACAAGCTAATAGCACACTATGCGGTGGTTTTTATGTTTCCATTGAGATATATCGCTCACATTTGCAAACTTTTACCGAGAACATTATTTTCCTTTAAATGTGGGATAAAAATATTAAAAAATGGCATAAATAAGCCATTCTACACATTTAAAGACTTATTTTTAAAAATCTTTAAATGTGGAGCATTTTTGAAAAACCTTTAAATGTGGGCGTGTAGCCTACGTGTAGCCTACGTGTAGCCTACTGAGGACGCCTAAGGACGCCTAAGGACGCCGTAAAGCATAAAAAAAAGCCCGTATAAACGAGCTTTTCGGCATTTTCCAAACTGAATAAATTAACGCTTGGTTAACTGTGGTAAGGCTTATTTATGCGGTTTTTTGAAGTATTTGTAACCTTTTTGTAACCTTTTGTTATTTTAGGGGTAAAAAATGGAGTGTTTACACATTTAAAGGAAACCGTTAAAAACCCTCACATTTGAAGATTTTTAAAAATAAGTCTTCAAATGTGTAAAGTGGCTTATTTATGCTAAAAAATGGACTTCAAACCCCACATTTGAAGAAAAAAAGAAAGCACGGTAAAAGTTTGCAAATGTGGAGCTAAAACGTAAATAATGGTACACTGTAACTAGAAATTCTAGAGGTAGAGGAAAGATGCGTCTACGCGCTCGCTGAGCCAAAAGAGACCCTGGGTAAGCATCACCAGGCTAGAATTTACTAAAGGACGGCCTAACCGTCCTTTTTTTTGCTAGCTGTCTATTTCGTATACGCGTTAAGTTCAGCAAGGCTTTTATCTTCTTCTTTATGGATAGTAGCTGTATTTTACTTCTTTTTCATTTGCGTATTCTAAATCATAAGTAATCATTTTTTTTCTTCCATACCTCGTTAACCATTGTTCGTATTTTTAACAAAATCGTCTAAAACATATCTAACCATTTTTGAGCACTCTACGGTAAGCCGTTCAAATTCTTCGGGATCGATATATTTTTTTCCTCCTGGGTATATTAAGCAAAATCCACTTTCACTAAATACTAGATTATACCCATTTAAATCTAATAACCCACCTAAGCCGTTTTGGCTTATAGCTTTTTTTTCTTCTTTTGGTACGCCATATCCCTCATAGCACCCTAAAAGGTCGCTTGCCTCAATGAAAACAGCTTCAATACCAAGGGCATCACATAAGGATTTCATAGTTTCAGAGTTAATACTACTAGGATCCCTTAAAGTAATACTATAGATAGTTCCTATAGGTACCCCACTTTTTTCTGATAGTTCCTTTAATGTCATACCGCGCATTTTGCATATATATTTTAAATTTTTTCCTATTGCCATTTTTATTAACCTTTTCGCAAAAATTTTATCATATTACTGAAAATTCATTGTTTTTTACTTGACTAATTACTGAGTAGTCATTATTATTTCTAAGGTGAATTAATGAAATTTCAGTAATTCACAGAAAGGAGCTATAAACAATGCTAAAGATAGACGCTAAAAAGCTCGAATTATCCCAAGCTAAAAAGGGAATTAACACGAATCAGATCATTCTAAAAAGCGGACTTACTGAAAAAACCATACAAAACATAAAGAACGGCAAGCCATGTAGACCGCTAAGCGTGCACAAGTTAGCCAAGGCGCTAGGAGTAGATGTTACCGAGATCCTAAAGGAATGAAAGAGAGGTGATACCATGAAAGAACTTTATACAGGTAACAATGTAACAGTTCTAGAGGCTAGTCGGATCATGAAGAAAAGCCCCCAATATATCCGCCAGGGCATCAAAACGGGCTTGCTACCAATTGGGAAGGCTATAAAGATAGACGGTAGCAGTAAATATACGTACTACATAAGCCCCAAGCTGTTAAAGGACTACACGGGAGCGCCGTTAGATGATTGATATTAAGATCCACGGCGAGACCCCAACAAGTTACACGGCTAGCGATCTACCAGGATACGCTAGAGCGCTAGCGCTGAGCGGTTTCAAGGTATTTCCATTAAGACCAGGAGACAAGCGCCCTTTAATAACTAAATGGCAAGAACAGGCCACAAATAGAATAGACCAGGTATTAAATTGGTGGAGCGTAACCCCTAACGCCAATATAGGCATAGCAACGGGCGACGGGCTAACCGTTATAGACATTGATACAAAAGAACATAACGGCGGAAACGGAGCGGACGGCGCAAAAAGTCTAGAAGAAATAGAGCTGATATATGGCGATCTAAACCCAACGCTAACGGTACAGACCTGGAGCGGTGGAAAACATCTATACTACAAGACAGATGCGCCACAAAGTAACAAGGTAGCTTTATTGCCAGGTATCGACATAAGAGGTGACGGCGGTTACATTGTAGCGCCTGGATCTATCATACAGGGGCGCCCATATAGAATTATTGGAAGCACGTTCACAGTAGAACCAGGAAACGACGCCGTTAAAGAACTTCTAAAAGAAGAAAGCACCTACACCAATGGATCCGAACCACCGCCAGGAACTAGCGACAAGCTGATACCGCAAGGACAGCGCACCGACTACCTAATAAAGCAGTGCGGTGCATTATGCGACGGTACGCGATCAAAGGAAACCATAAAGCAATTGATAGCCGTTATTAACAACACGCAACTAGAAACGCCGTTAACCGATAGAGAGCTAGAGCGAGAAGTATACCCGTGTATAGATCGCTTTAAGGCTTGCACACCTAAAACCGTAAGTAACGAGCAAATGGCCATAGCCAAAGGCGTTAACCTGGTATCGTTCCAGGATCTAAGCTATAAAACGGTTGATTGGTTGATACCTGGATATATTCCAAAGGGGTGTATAACCATTCTAGGCGGTGACGGCGGACAGGGTAAAACCGCGCTATGGTGCAACCTGGTTAGCGCTATATCATGTGGAAATGAGAGCATATTAAGCCGTTTAGCGCTAGTCAACAGCAAGGGTATATCATTGGTATTTAGTGGCGAGGACGACCCCGAAAGCGTGCTAAAAAAGCGTTTAAGAGAGTACAACGCCGACGAAAGCAAGATATACACACTAAAGCTAGACGATAGCGCCCTGGCAAGTATAACCATAGGCGGTGAACTGTTACCCATGCTAATAGAGCAGTACAGGCCGTTATTAGTTGTGTTAGATCCAATACAGCAGTTTATTAAAGATATAGACATGTCAAAGCGTAACGACGTAAGGCGGACGCTACAGACGCTATCATCTTTAGGCAAGAAATACGGAACTAGTTTCCTATTGGTAGTACATACCAACAAGAGGGATAAGGTAGCTAGCTTTAGAGATAAGCTAAGCGATAGCGCCGACTTGTGGGATATCGCAAGAAGTGTTATAGCAGTTGGAAGAACGCAAGACGGCAACGGCTTCATATCGCAAGAAAAGAGCTCATACAGCGCCTTAAACGATACCATTCTATTCACTTTTGACGGGTTGACCATAAAGCCTACAGGAACAGAAAGAAAGCACTATGTAGAGCTTACAACAGGCCATAGACAAGCAAATAAAGCCCAGGAAAAAGAAGACGTTAAAAGCGATATTCTCGACTTCCTGGAGCTTAACGACAATATAGAAAAGCGCGCTTTATTGGATCATATGCAAACAAACGGCCACACGGCCAACATAATAAACCAGGCTATTAAAGAGCTTAAAGAAAGCGAGCAAATAGAAATAGCAAAACACGCCGACGGCTACGGTAACGGCGTAAAGGCTTTTATTAAATTAAAGAAAGGAAAGCAAAATGAGGAACTATAAAGAAAACATTTTAAAAACATTAAATAGCACCAATGAAAAAGCTATTGCACTTAAAAGCACTAGAGATACAGAGCTACACAAAGCCGAGAACACCTACAGAAATCAAGCGCTAGAAAGAGCTAGAGCAAGCATTGAGGAAAACTACACAAACGGCATTAACGAGCTTGCAAGCACTACATCAAGCTATTTAAACAAAGTAAATACAGAGCTACGCAAGCAAGTTAGCGCTATCGCTACAAAGAGCCTAACAGATAGCGAGATTACAGACATGGAATTTATTAAGGCCTACGGCATCAAAAAGATGCAAGACAACCCTATTTTATTCAATATGTACCTGGATAAGCACGCGCATAGCTTTCCATTTATGGCGCTTCTAGTTTCTGAGGGCGTAAACCTGGATAATGCATCTATCCCAATTACTGAAATAGATAACCTTTTCGAGGCTTGCGACTATTATCTAAAAAATATCAGTACAACACCCGACTACGCGAGTAGTATGGATAGCGCGGTATTGCTATCAGAAGATCATGGATCTATTGGTATTAATTGCAATACAATAGATACCTTTATAAACGCATATACTGAGGGCTAAGCGCATGGAAAGTCTACACTACTATACGGCCTTAATAGCCATGATCAACAGCCTTAACGATCAAGGGCCAGAAAAGGCCTATGCACTTATGCACGGTATTTTTCTAAGATACAGCACGCCAGGCAATGAGGCTAGAGAAGAATACAACGAGAAAATGAACCAACTTAAAGACCTTTTAAACGTATGAAAAAGAACATACTCGAACAGATAGTCATAGATCTTGATCTTGATCTTGATAACGTTGATACCGATATGGATATCGACCTGGATCTAGACGTTGATACCGATATGGACGTTGATACCGATATGGACGTTGATACCGATATGGATATCGACCTGGATATGGACGTTGATAC
>JAXWVI010000085.1:0-18975 GCA_037245165.1 bacterium | reverse complement strand
ATTGTTATAATGAAAAGTACCACTATTATATATTTGCTATACAATAAAGGTATGGCAGAATAAAATAAGGGAGTCAGGAAGGAATAAAAAGATTAATGACAAAATGAGGGGTAAATGTTGAAAAAAACTCATTATTTCAGGATGCTTTTGTGGAAAAAGGCGGAGGCCGAACCAGGGGGAAAGGACCTTCCAATTTTTGAGGAGATATTGTACAATCTCTATACTTCCGATCAGCGGCCAGGAGGAAACTCCGCCGGGGAGAAAAAATAAAGATGATCAGGACCCACGGAAACCGAGAGGAGGAATGATCTTGAGCAGGCTTTCCATCGAAACCCCAGGAAGAGCTCAGACTGTTTTAAGCATGTTGTATTTGGACATGGACCGGAGAATCCGCTCCAGCCAGCCGGGGCTTTGCCCGGTGGATATGTCGCTGAACTTCCTGCGGCTGTGTCACGCCCAGACCTGCGGAAAATGTGTGCCATGCCGGGTTGGGCTGAATCAACTGGCGGTGCTGATTGAGCGGGTACTGGACCGCACAGCCGATCTGGAGACCATTGACTTGATTGAGACTACGGCCCAGGTGATCGCCGATTCTGCCGACTGTGCCATTGGATATGAGGCGGCCCATATGGTGCTCAAGGGGGTTCGGGGCTTTCGGGAGGATTATGAGGAACATGTGCGTACCGGACGGTGCATCTGCGGTCTGAGCAGCCCGGTGCCCTGTGTGTCCACCTGTCCCGCCCATGTGGATATCCCGGGCTATGTAGCCCTCATCCGGATGGGACGGTATGAAGATGCAGTGCGTCTCATTCGGAAAGACAACCCCTTCCCGGCAGCCTGCGCCTATGTGTGTGAGCACCCCTGCGAGGAGCAGTGCCGCCGGAAAATGGTGGATGACAGTGTGAATATCTGCGGCCTGAAGCGTTTTGCCGTGGATCATGCGGGGGACCTGCCCGCTCCGCCCCGGGCGGAGGGCACCGGCAAGCGGGTGGCCGTCATCGGCGGAGGCCCCTGCGGGCTGACAGCGGCCTATTACCTGTCTTTGATGGGCCATGCCGTCACCGTATATGAGCAGCGGCCCAAGCTGGGGGGAATGCTCCGCTACGGAATCCCGGACTACCGGCTGCCCCAGGAGGTGCTGGACCGGGACATTGCCCACATCCTGTCCGCCGGAGTCCAGGTACATACAGACGTGTCCGTGGGCCGGGATGTGCCTATGGAACAGATCCAGAAAGGCTATGACGCGGTCTATATCGCCATCGGTGCCCATACAGATAAGAAGCTGGGTCTGCCCGGAGAGGACAGCGCCAATGTTGTCAGCGCCGTGGAGCTGCTGCGGGGCGTGGGGGAGGGGAACATCCCCGACTTTACCGGAAAAAAGGTATGCGTCATCGGGGGCGGCAACGTGTCCATGGACGCCACCCGCACCGCCCTGCGCCTGGGAGCGGAGCAGGTGACCTGCGTCTACCGCCGCCGGGTGGATGACATGACCGCTCTGGCGGAGGAGATCGAAGAGGCCATGGCCGAGGGGTGCCAGATCCTGCCCCTCCAGGCTCCCGACCGCATTGAAGCGGACGGGGAGGGGAAGGTGGCCGCCCTGTGGACCCGGCCTCAGATCATCAGCCGCTACGGCCGGGACGGCCGGCCCTCTCCCGCCGCGGCCGATGCGAAACAATTTCGGATTCCCTGTGACTATGTGATCGTGGCCATCGGCCAGGCCATTGAGGCCCAGCCCTTTGAGTCCATCGGAGTCACCACCCGCCGTGGGACTATCCTGGCCGACCTGAGCAGCGCTGTGCCCGGGGTGGACAACGTGTTTGCCGGAGGCGATGCCGTTTCCGGACCTTCTACCGTCATCCGGGCGGTAGCCGCAGGGAAGGTGGCCGCCGCGAATATTGACAACTACCTGGGCTTTGACCATAAAATCCGCTGTGATGTGGTAATCCCGCCCGCCCAACTGACCAACACGCCCCCCTGCGGCCGGGTGAATCTGCGCAACCGGCACCTGCGGGGCTGTGTGGGTGACTTTTCCCTGGTGAAGGAGGGCATGACCCTGGAGGAGGCCGGGCAGGAGTCCAGCCGGTGCCTGCGGTGCGACCACTTCGGGTACGGCAGCTTTAAAGGAGGCAGAGAGACGGAATGGTAACCTTGACCATCAACGAACGGACCGTAGAGGTGGAAGCTGGCGTCACCATTCTGGAGGCTGCCGCCCAGGCGGGAATTGGGATTCCCCACCTGTGCTATTGGAAAGAGGTCAACGAGATTGCCGCCTGCCGGGTGTGCTGTGTGGAGGTAGAGGGGGAGCGGGCCATGGTCACCGCCTGCAACACCCCGGTGCGGGAGGGGATGGTGGTGCGTACCAATTCTCCCCGGGCCAGAACCACCCGGCGAATCAATGTGGAGCTCATGCTGTCCCAGCACGACTGTATGTGCGCGGTCTGTGTACGCAGCGGGAACTGTGCCCTCCAGACCATCGCCAACGATCTGGGAATTATTACTATTCCATACGAGATGCAGCTGCCTCAGGGACTGCGCCGGGCCTGGACCACCACCTTCCCCCTCTATCACGACTACAACAAGTGCATTAAGTGTATGCGCTGCGTCCAGGTGTGCGATAAAATTCAGTCCCTGGGCATTTGGGAGCTGACCGGGACCGGCGGCCGGGCCACCATCGACGTGTCGGGCAACCGGGTCATTAAGGATTCGGACTGCGCCCTGTGCGGCCAGTGCATCACCCACTGTCCCACCGGGGGGATGCGGGAGCGCAGCGACACCAAGCAGGCCTTCGCCGCCCTGGCCGACCCGGAAAAAATCACCGTGGTTCAGGTGGCTCCCGCGGTCCGCACCGCCTGGGGAGAATATTTTGGCCTGACGGGGGAGGAGGCCACTGTGGAGCGGATGGCTGCCACCCTGCGCCGCCTGGGGTTCGACTATGTCTTCGACACCAATTTTGCCGCTGATCTCACTATCGTGGAGGAGAGCCATGAGCTGCTGCGCCGGCTGAAAGGCGGCCAGCTGGCCCGCTGGCCCATGTTTACCAGCTGCTGCTCCGGCTGGGTGCGCTTTCTCAAAAGCCAGTACCCGGAACTGGTGGGACAACTGTCCACCGCAAAAAGCCCTCAGCAGATGTTCGGCAGCGTGACCAAGAGCTGGCTGGCCCGGAAGCTGGGGGTGGAGCCGGAGCGGCTGTGCTGCGTATCCATTATGCCCTGCGTGGCCAAGAAGGCGGAGAGCGAGCTGCCCACCATGGCCACGGAGCACGGCCCGGATGTGGACCTGGTGCTCACTACCCGGGAGCTGGTGCGGATGATCCGCGCCGACAAGCTGGACCCGGTGAATATTCCCGAGGAACCCCTGGATGACCCCATGGGGGTGTACACCGGCGCCGGGGCCATCTTCGGCGTGACCGGCGGGGTGATGGAGGCGGCCTTGCGCACCGCCTATTATCTGACCGCGGGAGAAAATCCCGCCCCCGACCGATTTGCCCAGGTACGGACGGGTCCCGGCTTCCGGGAGGCCGTCTTTGACCTGGCGGGGACGCCCCTGCGCTGCGCGGTGGTCAGCGGCCTTGGCAATGCCAGGGAGCTGATGGAGCGGCTGCGGGCAGGAAAGGCTCACTACGATTTTGTGGAAGTCATGGCCTGCCCCGGAGGCTGCGTAGGCGGGGGCGGTCAGCCCATCTCCATGACGGAGGAGGAGCTGACCCATCAGCGGGGAGAGGAGCTTCACGCGCTGGATCAAAGCTGTCCCATCCGCTTCGCTCATGAGAACCCGCAAGTAAAAAAGCTTTATAGCGAATATTTGGGCCAGCCCATGGGCGAGCGGGCGGAGGAGCTGCTCCACACCGACCATGCCGCCTGGGATATGCCTCACTAAACCAAAACGCCCCTCTCCGTGTAAAGCGGAGAGGGGCGCTGCATATCTAGCGGCGCAGGTAGGCGGGGGGACGGTACTGAAGGGCCTCGGCCAGGTGGGCAACCTGGATGGCGTCGCTTCCGTCCAGGTCTGCGATGGTCCGGGCCACCCGAAGGATGCGGTCATAGCTCCGGGCGGTGAGGCCCATACGGTCAAAGGCCCCTTTCATCAGCCGCTGGCAGCCTTCGTCCAGAGCGCAGAAGCGGTCCAGGGCCTCCCGGCCCAGCCGGGCATTGCAGGGTACGCCGGTGGCCTCCCGGCGTCCGGTCTGGATCGCCCGGGCCTTGTCCACCCGGGCCTTCACCTGGGCGGAGGACTCCGACTTCTCCCCCTGGGCAAGCTCCTCAAATTCCAGGGGGGCCACCTCCACAAACAGGTCCAGCCGGTCCAGAAGGGGACCGGACAGCCGGGACAGGTACTTTTTGACCTCGTTTTCCGTACACTTGCATCGGCCGGAGGGGTGGCCGTACCAGCCGCACTTGCAGGGATTCATGGCGCACACCAGCATAAAGCGGCTGGGGTAGGTGACGGTGCCCGCCGCCCGGGAAATCTGCACCTGTCCGTCCTCCAGGGGCTGGCGCAGCACCTCCAGCACCTCTTTGGGAAACTCAGGCAGCTCGTCCAGAAAGAGGACCCCGTTGTGGGCCAGGGAGATCTCCCCGGGCCGGGGGTTGGAGCCGCCGCCCGCCATGCCGGTGGAGGATACGGTGTGGTGAGGGGAGCGGAAGGGGCGCATGGAAATAAGCGGGTGCTCCGGGGAGGTGAGGCCCATCACCGAGTGAATCTCAGTGGACTCCAGGGCCTCCTCCCGGGCCATGTCCGGCAGAATGCCGGGCAGGCGGCGGGCCAGCATGGATTTGCCGGTTCCCGGCGGCCCGGACATGAGGACGCTGTGCCCGCCGGCGGCGGCAATTTCCAAAGCGCGCTTTACCTGCTCCTGACCCTTGACCTCGGAGAAGTCAGGATAGTGGACGGAAGCAGCGCCGGGGGTCCAGGGGGGAGCGGGGGAGAGGGGCTCCTCGCCGGTGAAGTGGCGCACCAGCTGCCCCACATCCCGGACAGGGTAGACGGCGGGGCCTTCGGCCAGGGTGGCTTCGGCGGCGTTGTCCTGGGGGACGTACAGGGTTTCAATGCCCGCCCGCTTGGCCGCCAGAGCCATGGGCAGCATCCCGGCGCAGGGCCGCAGCTGCCCGGACAGAGACAGCTCCCCCAGAAAGGCGCAGTTCTCTTTGGGCAGCTTCAGCTGCCCGCCCGCGGCCAGAATGCCTACCAGCATGGGCAGGTCATAGAGGGTGCCCACCTTTTTCACATGGGCAGGGGCCAGGTTGACGGTGATGCGGCTGACAGGAAAGGAAAAACCGCAGTTTTTGATGGCCGCGCGCACCCGCTCCCGGGCCTCGCTCACCGCCGCGTCGGGTAACCCCACGACTGTAAAGGCGGGAAGGCCGCTGGACAGATCGCACTCGGCGGATATCAGATAGCCGGATACTCCATGCAGCCCCAGGGAACGGACGGAACAGACCATATTGCCACCTCCAAAAGCTTCCATTGTACATAATAAAAGTATTTTAACTGTTTCCGCCCGCCTTTGCAAGAGTGAAGAGAAGATAACTCGTCCGGGGAGAAAAGCCGGCTGAAACCGTCCGCCGGACCGGGATGGGGGTGGCGAAACGGAGGGGATTTTTTTGCGGTCTTAGGTGAAAAAATACCGGCAAAAAGTTTACAAACACTTTAAAAAGTGATAGACTGTCTCTGTACATCAAAAATACCAGCACCCTTTCTGCCGGGGTGCGGTACTGTTGTGTCCAAGCATAGTAAAACAGTTATGATTTTTATAACTGTTTTCATCATGGCCAGATTTGGACAGGGTTGTACAATAGAGCAGAGAACGTTTCCGGGGCATGGTTTCCGTGCCCTAAAATAAGGAAGAAAGTAGGGAACTCTATGGCAAGAAAGTTCAAAACCATGGACGGCAACAATGCTGCGGCATATGTCAGCTATGCCTTTACCGAGGTAGCCGGCATTTACCCCATTACGCCGTCCAGCCCCATGGCCGACTATGTTGACCAGTGGGCGGCCCAGGGTCAGAAGAACATCTTCGGCACCACCGTCAAGGTCATCGAGATGCAGTCCGAGGCCGGCGCCGCCGGTACCGTTCACGGTTCGCTGAACGCTGGCGCCCTGACCACCACCTACACCGCCTCCCAGGGCCTGCTGCTGATGATCCCCAATATGTATAAGATCGCCGGCGAGCTGCTGCCCGGGGTGTTCCATGTCTCCGCCCGTACTGTGGCCGCCCAGTCTCTGAACATCTTCGGCGATCACTCCGACGTGATGGCCTGCCGCCAGACCGGCTTTGCCATGCTGGCCGAGGGCACTGTCCAGGAGGTCATGGACCTGGCTGCCGTTGCCCATCTGTCCGCGATTAAGGGCCGCGTTCCCTTTATCAACTTCTTCGACGGCTTCCGCACCTCCCATGAGATTCAGAAGGTCGCCATTTGGGACTACAACGACCTGGCTGAGATGGTGGATATGGACGCGGTCAACGCCTTCCGTAAGCGCGCGCTGAACCCCGAGCATCCCACCATGCGCGGCTCCCATGAGAACGGCGACATCTTCTTCCAGCATCGCGAGGCTGCCAACGAGTACTACGACGCCCTCCCCGACATCGTGGAGGAGTACATGGGCAAGGTCAACGCCAAGCTGGGCACCAACTATCAGCTGTTCAACTACTACGGAGCGGCCGACGCCGATCGGGTCATCATCGCCATGGGCTCCATCTGCGATGTGGCCGAGGAAGTGATCGACTATCTGAACGCCCACGGGGAGAAGGTGGGTCTGGTCAAGGTCCGTCTGTACCGCCCCTTCCGTGCGGACAAGCTCCTTGCCGCCATCCCCGCCACCGCCAAGAAGATCGCAGTGCTGGACCGCACCAAGGAGCCCGGCGCCCTGGGCGATCCTCTCTACCTGGACGTGATTACCGCCCTGGCCGGGGCCGGCATCACCGACAAGACCGTTGTGGGCGGCCGCTACGGCCTGGGCTCCAAGGATACGCCTCCCAAGAGCGTCTTCGCCGTGTATGAGAACCTGGCCCAGGCTGAGCCCAAGAACCACTTCACCATCGGCATTGTGGACGACGTGACCAATACCTCTCTGGTGGAGCACGACTCCCCCAACACCGCGGCCGAGGGCACCATCGAGTGCAAGTTCTGGGGTCTGGGCGGCGACGGCACCGTGGGCGCCAACAAGAACTCCATCAAGATCATCGGCGACCATACCGACAAGTATGTGCAGGCCTACTTCCAGTACGACTCCAAGAAGACCGGCGGCGTGACCATCAGCCACCTGCGCTTCGGCGACAAGCCCATCCGCAGCCCCTACTACATCAACAAGGCTGACTTTGTGGCCTGCCACAACCCCTCCTACGTCACCAAGAACTTCCCCATGGTCCGCGACGTAAAGCCCGGCGGCGTGTTCATGATCAACTGCCAGTGGTCCAAGGAGGAGCTGGAGCACCACCTGTCCGCTGAGGCCAAGCGCTACATTGCCCAGAACAACATTCAGCTCTATACCATCAACGCCATCGACCTGGCCGCTCAGATCGGCATGGGCAAGCGCACCAACACCATTCTCCAGTCCGCCTTCTTCTCCCTGGCCAAGGTCATGCCTGAGGCCGAGGCCATTCAGTACATGAAGGACGCGGCCACCCACTCCTACCTGAAGAAGGGCCAGGATGTGGTGGATATGAACCACAAGGCCATCGACGCCGGCGCCACCGCCTATGTGAAGATCGACGTGCCCGAGTCTTGGAAGGATGCCAAGGACGAGGACAAGGCGAGCAAGCACACCGGCCCTGTGAAGCTGGTGGATATGGTCAACAAGATCCTGGACCCCGTGGACCGCATGGACGGCGACAGCCTGCCCGTCTCCGCCTTCGTGCCCCACGCCGACGGCACCTTCGAGCTGGGTGCTTCCGCCTATGAGAAGCGGGGCGTGGCCGTTCAGGTCCCCACCTGGGATTCCACCAAGTGTATCCAGTGCAACCAGTGCTCTTACGTCTGCCCCCACGCCACCATCCGTCCCTTCGCTCTGACGGAGGAGGAGGCCGCAAAGGCTCCCGCCGATGCCAAGATCGTGGACGTGAAGGCCGGCAAGGGCAAGGGCGTTTACAAGTTCGCCATCGCCATCAGCCCCCTGGATTGTATGGGCTGCTCTGTCTGCGCCAATGTCTGCCCGGTGAAGGCCCTGACCATGGTACCTCAGGAGCAGGAGGCGCCGCAGCAGGATGTGTTCAACTACATGGTGGCCAATGTCTCCGTCAAGGAGGATGTGGCCGACCTGACCGTGAAGGGCAGCCAGTTCAAGAAGCCTCTGCTGGAGTTCTCCGGCTCCTGCGCCGGCTGCGCCGAGACCGCTTACGCCCGTCTCATCACCCAGCTCTTCGGCGACCGGATGTACATCTCCAACGCCACCGGCTGTTCCTCCATCTGGGGCGGTCCCGCTGCCACCTCTCCCTACACCACCAACGCTGAGGGCAAGGGTCCCGCCTGGGCCAACTCCCTGTTTGAGGACAACGCCGAGCACGGCCTGGGTCTGTATCTGGGCCAGAAGGCCATCCGCAACCGTCTGGCTGCCAAGACCGAGGCTCTGATCGCCATCGACTACACCGACGAGGCCATCAAGGCTGCCGGTAAGGAGTGGCTGGACACCATGGAGGACGGCGAGGCCAACGCTGAGGCCACCAAGAAGTATGTGGCTGCCCTCCAGGCCGCTGTGAAGGCCGACTGCCCCTGCGAGGCCTGCACCCTGGGCCGGGATATCCTTCGGGATCAGGAGTATCTGGTCAAGAAGTCCGTGTGGATTTTCGGCGGCGACGGCTGGGCCTACGACATCGGCTACGGCGGCGTGGACCACGTCCTGGCCTCCGGCGAGGATGTGAACATCTTCGTCTTCGATACCGAGGTCTACTCCAACACCGGCGGCCAGGCTTCCAAGGCCTCCAACATCGGCCAGGTGGCTCAGTTTGCCGCTGCCGGTAAGGTGATGCCCAAGAAGTCTCTGGCTGAGATTGCTATGACCTACGGCTATGTGTATGTGGCCCAGGTGGCCATGGGCGCCAATCCCACCCAGACCCTGAAGGCCATTGCCGAGGCTGAGGCCTATCACGGTCCCTCCCTGATCATCGGCTACGCCCCCTGTGAGATGCACTCCATCAAGGGCGGTATGGCCAACTGCCAGGCTGAGATGAAGAAGGCTGTGGAGTGCGGCTACTGGAATATGTTCCGCTTCAACCCCGACCTGAAGAAGGAGGGCAAGAACCCCTTCACTCTGGACTCCAAGGCTCCCGCCGGCGGCTATCAGGAGTTCCTGATGAACGAGGCCCGCTACTCCTCCCTGACCCGCTCCTTCCCCGAGCGCGCCAAGGAGCTGTTCGCCAAGTCCGAAGAGACGGCCAAGGCCCGTTACGAGCACCTGACCCGTCTGCAGCAGCTGTACGAGGGCTAAGAAGCTCACTGTGTATGAAAAAGCGGCCTGGGATGGAATTTTCCATCCCAGGCCGTTTCACACCTTGGAGAGAATATCCGGCAAACAAGAAAACCGCCTGTCATCGGAAATTTCGATGACAGGCGGTTTTACTTTACAGAACTTGTTCTAAATAATCCTTTAAAGCAAGCAGAGAGTCAAATTTCTGAAATGCCCATGCCTCCAGTTCTGGAGTAGGGGGGAGTAGGTCGGGAATCATCACCGTCATCATCCCAGCCGCATGGGCGGACAAAACTCCGTTTTTGGAGTCCTCCACTGCCATGGAAAGGGTCGGATCTACGCCCAGTGCCTCGCAGGCGGTGAGGTAGATTTCCGGATGGGGTTTGCCGTGGCTGACCTTATCCCCGGTCATGACCGCCTGGAAATATGGGCCCAGCCCGGAATTTTCCAGTTTATATTGGGTGGTGGCCCATCCGCTGGAGGTGGCCAGGGCCGTGGGCAGTTTCCTCTGGGCGCAGAACGCCAGAATCTCCCGGGCCCCCTCCTTGACCGGCACGCCGTCCCCATGGAGCTTTTCACGGCTGCGCTGGGAGCAGGTCTGGAGGAAATCGTCCAGTGGAAAATCCGGGGGACAGACCGACTTGAGCAGGGAGACAATCCCCTCCCGATTCCGGCCGATGAGCTCCATGTAGTGTTCCTCCACGGCCGTGGCCTTCCACTCCCGGGCTACGCTCAGCCACACAGTGCGGGCCAGACGCTCCGTGTCAAAAAGGGTGCCGTCCGCGTCAAAGACGATCCCCTGGAGATGGAGCGCACTCATACCTTGCCGATATCGGTGCGGAAATGCATATCCTGGAAGGAGATGGGCTTGGCCGCCTCATAGGCCTTGGCGATGGCCTCCTCCAGGGTTGCGCCGGTGGCGGTGACCCCCAGAACCCGGCCGCCGGCGGTAAGAATCTCGCCGTTTTCGCCGGCCTTGGTGCCGGCGTGGAAGACAGTGGCGGACCTGGCCGCATCCCCCAGACCGGAGATGGGGTAGCCGCTCTGGTACTTTACCGGGTAGCCGCCGGAGGCCAGCACCAGGCAGCAGGCCGCCCCGGGCTTCCACTTGATGTCAACCTGATCCAGGGTCCCATCCACACAGGCCTCGAAGATGTCCATCAGATCGCTGTCCAGCATGTACAGGATGGGCTGGGTCTCCGGATCGCCGAAGCGGGCGTTGTACTCCACGACCCGGGGGCCGTCCTTGGTGAGCATAAGGCCGAAGTAGATAACCCCCTTGAAGGGTCGGCCTTCCGCCTTCAGGGCCTCCACCGTGGGGCGGAAAATCGTCTCTTCGCAGACCTTGGCAATTTCCGGGGTGTACTTGGGGGAGGGGCAGAAGGCGCCCATGCCGCCGGTGTTGGGGCCTTGATTCCCGTCGTAAGCCCGCTTGTGGTCCTGGGAGGACAGCATGGGAACCAGGTGCTCCCCGTCGCAGAAGGCCAGCACCGTGACCTCAGGGCCCACCATACACTCCTCAATAACCACGGTGGAGCCGCTTTCCCCGAACTTTTTGTCCTCCATCATCTCCCGGACGGCCTTCTTGGCCTCCTCCACAGTGGAGGCCACCACCACGCCCTTGCCCAAAGCCAGGCCATCGGCCTTCACCACGATGGGCGCGCCCTGGGCTTCGATGTAGTCCAGCGCTTTCTCAAGGTCTGTAAAGGTTTCATACTTCGCGGTTGGAATATGATATTTCTTCATCAATTCCTTGGAGAAGGCCTTGCTGGCCTCGATGATGGCGGCGTTTTTGTGGGGACCAAAAGCGCGGATACCTGCCGCCTCCATGGCGTCCACCATGCCCAGGGCCAGGGGGTCGTCGGGGGCCACCATGACAAAGTCCATGGCGTTTTCCTTGGCCCACTGTACCATCCCGTCCACATCGGTGGCCTTGATGGGCACGCAGGTGGCCACCTGGGCGATGCCGCCGTTGCCGGGGGCGCAGTAGAGCTCGGTTACCTTGGGGCTCTGGGCCAGCTTCCAGCAGATGGCGTGCTCACGGCCGCCACCGCCTACAACTAATACTTTCATGTTCATACCTCACATGGGTTCCGCCAGAGGCGAAACAAATTTGAATTTGTCCGCAGGCGAATTCAGTTCGCCGCAGAATATCTTGAAATTCCTCAGTGGTGGAACAGCCGGATTCCGGTAAAGGCCATGACCATGCCGTACTTGTCGGCGGTGGCAATTACCTGGTCGTCCCGGATGGAGCCGCCGGGCTGGACGATGTACTGAACGCCCGACTTGTGGGCCCGCTCCACGTTGTCCCCAAAGGGGAAGAAGGCGTCGGAGCCCACGGTGACCCCGGACAGCTGGGCGATCCAGGCGGCCTTTTCCTCCTGGGTGAGGACGTCGGGCTTACGCTTGAAGATCGTTTGCCACACCCCCTCGGCCAGGACGTCGTCGTGCTCGTCGGAGATGTACAGGTCGATGGCGTTGTCCCGGTTGGGCCGGCGGATGTCATCCACGAAATCAAGAGCCAGGACCTTGGGGTGCTGGCGCAGCCACCAGATATCCGCCTTGCTGCCGGCCAGGCGGGTACAGTGGATGCGGCTCTGCTGTCCGGCGCCTACGCCCAGAGTCTGACCGTTTTTCACATAGCATACGGAGTTGGACTGGGTGTATTTCAGGGTGATGAGGGCCAGCAGCATGTCGTGCTTGGCCTGCTGGGACAGCTCCTTGTTCTTGGTGACAATGTTCTGGAGCATGGATTCGTCGATTTTTAGGTCGTTGTAGCCCTGCTCAAAGGTGATGCCGAAGATGTTCCGGCGCTCGATGGGGGCGGGGGTGTAGTCTGGGTCAATTTCGATGACGTTATAGCCGCCCTTGCGCTTGGTTCTCAGAATCTCCAGGGCCTCATCGGTGTATCCGGGGGCAATGACGCCGTCGGAGACTTCCAGAGCCAGAAAACGGGCGGTGTCGCCGTCGCAGGTGTCGCTGAGGGCGGCCCAGTCCCCGAAGGAGCACAGCCGGTCAGCGCCCCGGGCCCGGATGTAGGCGCAGGCAATGGGGGAGAGGTCCCTTTCCGGGGCAAAGTAAATCTTCCGCTCCACATCGGTGAGGGGCAGTCCCAGAGCGGCACCGGCGGGGGAGACGTGCTTGAAGGAGGCTGCGGCGGGCAGGCCCGTGGCCTTCTTCAGGGATTTGACCAGCTGCCAGGAGTTGAGGGCGTCCATGAAATTGATGTAGCCCGGCTTGCCGTTTAACACCTTCAGGGGCAGCTCGCCCTGCTCCATAAAGATTCTGGCGGGCTTTTGGTTGGGGTTACAGCCATATTTCAGTTCCAGTTCCGTCATAAACACACATCCTTTCCAAATTGGCGGAGCAATTTACCAGATAGAGGCCTTGGGGGCGCTGTGGGTACGCTCGCCGTACTTGTTGATGATGACCGTCTCCGGGAAGCCGTTGCGCAGGTCGATGTAACGCACAAAGAGGGAGACCTTGTTGTCCTCGTTGAGGCTGCCCCAGAGCTGATCGGCCAGCTCATCAGCGCTCTTGGCGGAGATGGCCACCTCCACCGGCTCGCCGTGGAAGGAGGGACGGGGATCGCCGAAGCCCTCGTAGGTGCTGATGAAGTGGCCTGTGCCGTACCGGGGCATATACTCAAAGAACTGCCGCTGGCACAGGCGGTCCTGGCCCTCTTTCAGAATGGACAGGCGGTAGTTGCCGGAGCGGTCCATGAGGCCGGAGATCCGGGGGGTGAAGTTGGGCTCGTCGGGCTCATACTCCCGGGTGCGCAGGGCATCCTCAAAGGTCTTGCCCGCCGCAAGAAAATCCCGGATGGTATCGGTCTGGTCCCCGTTGGTGACAATGGTGGTGGAGCCCACCATGCGAACCGGGTGGTAAATGATCAGGGAGGGGTCCACCATCTTGCTCTCATCATAGGCCTTTGTGCGGATGCCGTCCTCGGTTGTCTCAAAAATCCGGTTTCGGCTGTTCTCGCTGCGGCCCATGATGAAATAGGCCATGACGGCCTGGGCCCAGGTGTCGCTGTGGGACATCCCCAGCAAAATACCCCGGCCGGGGTAGGGGCGCTGGGACAGGTATTCCATCAAATCAAGTTTTGCCATTGCTTTCATTCCCTTCTGTGTACAAAAAGGGCGCACCCGTGGTATGTCCATGGATGCGCCCAGACGGTCGGCTCTCACAGAGGCGATGCTCCCTGTGGTCACGTCCACTTCCGTCAGTCACATCGCTTGTTTCATGTTATATCGGGCGCGTCTCCGGTGTAAAGGGGAAACACCGTCCAACTATGGTAAAATACGGACTTTTCGTCCCTCCACCACCAGTTTGTCCTGGCAGAACAGACTGACGGCCTTCGGCAGCAGCTTCCACTCGCACTGTTCCATGATCCGCCGCTGGAGGATTTCCGGGGTATCGTCGGGGAGGACCTCCACCGCCTTCTGAAGGATAATGGGGCCTGCGTCGCACTCCTGGGTGACAAAGTGGACGGTAGCGCCGGACACCTTTACCCCGTAGGCCAGGGCCTTCTCATGGACGTGGAGTCCAAAGCAGCCCTCGCCGCAGAAGGAGGGGATGAGAGAGGGGTGGATGTTGATAACCGCGTTGGCATAGGACTGGAAAAGCTCCTCAGTGACGATGGTCATAAAGCCCGCCATGACCACCAGCTGGATGTCCAGCTCCTGAAGCTTTTCCACCAGAGCCACAGTCAGATCCCGGGCGGTGGGGTACTGCGCCCGGGGGAGCACATAGCCGGGAACTGCGGCCTGTTTGGCCCGCTCCAGGGCGTAGGCCTCCGGGTTGTTGGAGATGACGGCGACAATTTCACCGCCCACAAGCTCCCCCCGGCTCTGGGCGTCCAGGAGAGCCTGAAGATTGGTCCCGCCGCCGGAAACCAGTACGGCAATTCGTTTGGACATGGCAGAGCCCCTCCTTAGACCAGCGTGACTCCGTCCTCGCCGGCAACCACGCTGCCCACCAGGTAGGCATTTTCGCCGGCTTCCTTCAGCACCGCCAGAGCCTTGTCCGCCTGAGCGGCGGGGAGGGCCAGAAGCATGCCCAGACCCATGTTGAAGGTGTTGTACATGTCCCGCTCAGGGATGTTGCCCTTCTTCTGAATCAGGTCAAAGATGGGCAGACGGGGGAAGGATTTCAGCTCAATGCGGGCGGTGAGGCCGTCGGTCATCATCCGGGGCACGTTCTCATAAAAACCGCCGCCGGTGATGTGGCTGATGGCATGGATGTCCACACCATCCTTCAAGAGGGCCTTGATGGCCTTCACATAAATCCGGGTGGGGGTGAGCAGCGTCTCGCCCAGGCCCTTGCCGCCCAGCTCCTCCATGGGGGAGGTGAGGTCGGCGTGCTCCACGTCCAGCACCTTGCGCACCAGGGAGAAGCCGTTGGAGTGGACGCCGGTGGAGCCCAGACCGATGAGGGCGTCCCCCTCCCGGAGGCGCTTGCCGTCGATGATCTTCTCCTCATCCACAATGCCCACGGAGAAGCCGGCCACATCGTAGTCGTCCTCGGGCATCATGCCGGGGTGCTCGGCGGTCTCGCCGCCCACCAGGGCGCACTCGCCCTGGCGGCAGCCCTCGGCGATGCCGGCCACAATCTCCGCGATGCGCACCGGGTCATTTTTGCCGCAGGCGATATAGTCCAGGAAGAACAGGGGGGAGGCGCCGCCGCAGATGATGTCGTTGACACACATGGCCACGCAGTCGATGCCGATGGTGTCGTGCTTGCCCAGCAACTGGGCCAGGCGCAGCTTGGTGCCCACGCCGTCGGTGCCGGAGACCAGCACGGGCTTTTTCATGCCGGCCATATCGGGGGCAAACATGCCGCCGAAGCCGCCCAAGGTGCCCATTACGCCGGGAATATAGGTGGACTCCACCATGGGTTTGATGCGCTTGACGGCCTCATAGCCGGCGGTGACGTCCACGCCGGCGGCGGCGTAGGAAGCGGAGTGCGAGTTTTTCATGGGAGAAACCTCCTCCATTCATCATTCATTGGGTTGAGAGAGCTTTTGCTCAAAGCGGAACTTTTCCCGGTGCTCCGGGACAGGGACGGGGTAATGGCCGGTAAAACAGCCGTCGCAGAAGGTGAGGGAACAGCCCCGGGCCAGCTTGTGGACGCTGTCCACACTGAGATAGCCCAGGGAGTCGGCGCCGATGATGGCGGCGATCTCCTCTGTGGTGTGATGACAGGCGATCAGGTGATCCCGGGAATCAATGTCGGTACCGAAGTAGCAGGGGTTCAGGAAGGGCGGCGCGGAGATGCGTACATGGACCTCCTTGGCCCCGGCCTCCCGCAGCAGGCGGACAATCCGCTCAGAGGTGGTGCCGCGGACGATGGAGTCGTCGATCATGACCACCCGCTTGCCCGCCACCACCGAGGCGATGGGGTTTAATTTAATGCGTACCTTGTCCTCCCGGGATTTCTGGCCGGGAGCGATGAAGGTGCGGGCGATGTATTTGTTTTTAATAAAGCCGATGCCGTAGGGGATACCGGACTGGCGGGCGTAGCCGATGGCCGCGTCGATGCCGCTGTCGGGAACCCCGATGACGATGTCCGCCTGGACAGGGTGCTCCAGGGCCAGGAAGGAGCCGGCTCTCAGTCGGGCCTCATGGACGCTGGCCTGGTCGATAACCGAGTCAGGGCGGGCAAAGTAGATAAACTCAAACACGCACAGGCTGCTCTTGGCCTTCCCGCAGTGCCGGGTGATGGAGTGAAGGCCGTCCTTGTCCGCCACCACGATCTCGCCGGGCTCCACATCCCGGACAAACCGGGCGCCCACCGCGTCCAGGGCGCAGCTCTCCGAGGCGAAGATATAGCCGTCATCCAGCTTGCCGATGCACAGGGGCCGGAACCCGTTGGGGTCCCGGGCGGCCACCAGCTTCTGGGCGGACATGAGCACCAGGGAGTAGGCCCCCTGAATGGTCTCCATGGCCTGGGCCACCGCCTCCTCGATGGAGGGGGCGTGGAGCCGGGCGCCGGTGATGGTGTAGGCGATCACTTCTGTGTCGCTGGTGGTGTGGAAGATAGCGCCGGACAGCTCCAGCTTCTCCCGCAGCTGGGCGGCGTTGGTGAGATTGCCGTTATGGGCCAGCACCAGAGAGCCCTTAACATGGTTGATGACCAGAGGCTGGGCATTCTCCCGGCTTTTCAGCCCTGTGGTAGCGTAGCGCACATGGCCCACGGCGATCTGGCCTTCCCCCATGCGTTCCAGCACCTGCGGGGTAAAGACCTCGCTGACCAGCCCCACATCCTTGTGGCTGGTGATGACGCCCCGGTCGTTGATGGCCATGCCGGCGCTCTCCTGGCCCCGATGCTGAAGGGCGTAAAGCCCGTGGTAGACGCAGGCTGCGGCGCTGAACTGTGGGTTCGGACAGTAAAGGCCGAACACACCGCATTCTTCGTGAATATGAGACATGATAAACCTCCCCTTTCCAGGCGGGCGCGGAATTACTCCTTGCCCGTCCAGCAGTAAGTGCAAACCTTGTCCCGGTCCAGACCGATGGCCTCCAGCAGGCCGTCCAGGGACTGGTAGCCCAGGGAGTCGAAGCCGAACTTCTCACAGATGGATTTCAGCAGACAGAAGCCCCGCTGGGTGTGTACGTCGGCGTACTCATCCAGATGCTTCTGACCCTCGTCCCCCTCCAGCTCCTGGACGGTGCGGCGGGCCAGCAGGTCCATGTCCGAGTTGCCCCGGGAGAAGTTCAGGTACTTGCAGCTGTACATGATAGGGGGGCAGGCCGAGCGCATATGCACTTCCTTGGCCCCGGACTCGTAGAGGAAGTCCACCGTCTCCTGTAGCTGGGTGCCCCGAACGATGGAGTCGTCTACAAAGAGGAGCTTTTTGTCCTGAATCAGTTCAGGAACAGGAATCTGCTTCATTTTGGCTACCTGGTTGCGTACCTCCTGGTTGGCGGGCATAAAGGAGCGGGGCCAGGTGGGGGTATACTTGACAAAGGGGCGGGCAAAGTGGGCCTTGCTCTCGTTGGCGTAGCCGATGGCGTGGGGAATGCCGGAGTCGGGCACGCCGGCCACATAGTCCACATCGGGGCACTGACCCCGCTTCTTCTCGTCCCGGGCCATAATGACGCCGTTGCGGTAGCGCATGACCTCCACGTTAACCCCTTCATAGTTGGAGTTGGGGTAGCCGTAATAGGTCCACAGGAAGGCGCAGATTTTCATCTCCTTCCCGGCGGGGGAGAGGGTTTCAAAGCCGCTGGGGGTTATCCGGACGATCTCCCGGGGGCCAAGCTCATAGGCGTCCTCATAGCCCAGCTTGTGATAGGCGAAGGACTCAAAGGATACACAGTGACCCTGGTCGTTTTTGCCCACCAGGACAGGAAGCCGGCCCAGCTTGTCCCGGGCGGCGATGATCTCCCCCTTGTCGGTGAGAATCAGCAGGGTGAGAGAACCCTGAATCTCGTCCTGGGCGTGGAGGATGCCGCTGACCAGGTCATCCTTCTGATTGATGAGGGCGGCGGCCAGCTCGGTGGAGTTGATTTTCCCGGAGCTCATAGCCATGAACTGGTGGCCGTGGTCGGAAAAGTACTGCTGCACCAGTTCTTCCGAGTTGTTGATGATTCCCACGGTGGTGATGGCGTAAAGCCCCAGGTGGGAGCGGACCAGCAGAGGCTGTGGGTCCGTGTCGCTGATACACCCGATGCCGCTGCACCCGTGGAACTCAGACAGGTCCTTTTCAAACTTGGTGCGGAACGGGGTGTTTTCAATGGAGTGGATCTGTCGCTGGAAACCGTCCTTGGCGTCGTGAATGATCATGCCGCCCCGGCGGGTACCCAGGTGGGAGTGGTAGTCCACTCCGAAGAAAATATCAAGGGAGACGTCGCGCTGGGAGACAGCGCCAAAAAAACCGCCCATGTGGTCCTCCTTATGTGTGGTGTGGGGATGGGCCGGAGGCAGACTCCGGCCAAAGAGGGAAGAAGCTTACTTTCCCATCAGACGGCGGCTCATCTCCTGATAAGCGCCCTCCACATTGCCCAGGTCCCGGCGGAAACGGTCCTTGTCCAGCTTTTCGCCGGTCTTGGAGTCCCAGAAGCGGCAGGTATCAGGGCTGATCTCGTCGGCCAGCACGATAGTGCCGTCGGCGGTCTTGCCGAACTCCAGCTTGAAGTCCACCAGGGTGACGCCGCACTCGGCCAGGGTCTTCTTCAAAAAGTCGTTGACCTGGAAGGCGTACTTCTTAATGACGTCGATCTCGTCCCAGGTGGCCAGCTTCAGAGCCACGGCGTGGTAATCGTTGATGAGGGGGTCGTGGAGATCGTCATTCTTGTAGGAAAACTCGATGGTGGGGGCGTCGAAGACAATGCCCTCCTCCACGCCGTAGCGCTTGGCGAAGGAGCCGGCGGAGATGTTGCGGATGATGACCTCCAGGGGCACGATGGAGACTTTCTTGACGGCAGTCTCCCGCTCGCTGAGCTGCTCCACAAAGTGGGTGGGCACGCCGGCCTTTTCCAACTGCTGCATGAGGTAGTTGGTCATCTGGTTGTTGATGGCCCCCTTGCCGGTGATGGTGCCCTTCTTCAGACCGTCAAAGGCGGTGGCGTC
>JAXWVI010000084.1:0-58432 GCA_037245165.1 bacterium | reverse complement strand
GTGGGCCTTTTGAACATCGGGGTAGAGCCCACCAAGGGCACCTCCCTCCAGACCACCGTCTACCCTATGCTGAAGAAGGCCGCCGACGAGGGCCGGATCAACTTTGTGGGCAACGTGGAGGCCCGGGAGGCCGTGGAGGGCGCTGTGGACGTGATCGTCTCCGACGGCTACTCCGGCAACATCTTCCTGAAAACCATGGAAGGGACAGGCCTGTTCCTGGCCCGGGAGATCAAGAAGATGTTCAAGAAAAATCTGATTACCAAACTGTCCGCCCTGCTGGTGTCCGGGGGACTGAAGGAGTTTAAGAAGCTGATGGATTCCAGCGAGGTGGGCGGTACCGCCCTGGTGGGTATTTCCAAGCCTGTTATCAAGGCCCACGGATCTTCCGACGCCTACGCCGTCCAGAATGCCATCCGCCAGGCCAAACAGTATGTGGCCTCCGGGATTATTGAGAACATTACCGAGAATGTGGACCAGATGCGCTTGGAAGAAATTCACCTGGAGCCCCACGCCAATCAGCAGCCATAAAAATGGACCGCAAAAGCGGACCCATTCAGCATGTGGAGAAAGGTCGCCTCTGGCGGCCTTTCTTTTTTGCCCAAATAGAAATACCGTTTGCCCAAATGGCAGGATGTCATCAAAATATATTGACGCTAGAAACATTTCTGCGTATGATAGTATTACAGTTAAACAAGTGCTTAATCGTTATATCAAAATAACCATTCAGAGAGGAGTTTCAATATGAAAAAGACGTACAAAATCGAAGTAGACTGCGCGAATTGCGCTAATCTGATGGAGGATGCCGCCCGTAAGACCGCCGGCGTTCAGACTGCTACCGTGAACTTTATGACCCAGAAGATAATTGTGGAATTTGATGAGGGAAAGGACCCGGCGAGCGTTATGCGGGATGTGGCAAAAGCCTGCAAAAAGGTGGAACCCGACTGTGAGATTTTTCTGTAAAACGCCCTAAGAGCTGTCCCCTAGACCGGGGGAACCCGGGACCAAGAAAGGAAATGCGGAAGGAAGTGAGCACGATGCAGGAACTTATCGTGAATATTCTGCTCGTTGTGGTAGCTGTTTTGGCCGGGGTGCTTCGGCTGATCGGCCAGAGGCCCGACAGCGGAATGACGAAAAAACAGAAGGTTATGCTCTGGCGGATCTTTATAGCTTCTGTCCTGCTGATCGGCCTCCAAAGCCTGGGAACCTCGGCGTTCAATCAGTTGGGCGGTGCGGGCCGCTGGCTGAGGCTGGTCCTCTATCTGGCGGACTATCTGGTCATCGGCCATGATATTCTGCGAAAGGCCGGCAGAGGTATACGAAACGGACGGGTTTTTGATGAAAACTTCCTGATGGCGGTGGCGACCCTCGGGGCCCTGGCACTGGCCGTCTATGAGAATGGGGACTACCTGGAGGCCATCGCGGTGATGCTGTTTTATCAGGTAGGCGAGTGGTTCCAGAGCTATGCGGTGGGGAAAAGCCGCCGAAACATCAGCGACCTGATGGACATAAGACCCGACTACGCCAACGTGGAACAAAACGGAAGCTTGGAAAAGGTTGATCCGGATGAGGTAAGCGTCGGCACGATCATTGTGGTCCAGCCGGGGGAGAAGGTGCCCATTGACGGTACGGTGGTGGAGGGGACCTCCACGCTGAACACCGCTGCCCTCACGGGGGAGTCCCTTCCCCGGGAGGTCCGGACCGGGGACGCCATCATCAGCGGCTGCATCAATATGACCGGCCTTCTGAAGATTCAGACGACCAAGGAGTTCGGGGAGTCCACCGTTTCCAAGATTCTGGACCTGGTGGAAAATGCCTCCTCCCGTAAGTCCAGGTCGGAAGATTTTATCTCCCGCTTTGCAAGAGTCTATACGCCGGCCGTGTGCTATGCGGCGCTGGCGCTGGCGATTCTCCCTCCCTTGGTTCTGATGTTGGGAATGGGGCAGAATCCGGCCTGGGAAACCTGGGTTTACCGGGCCCTCACCTTCCTGGTGGCCAGCTGCCCCTGCGCCCTGGTCATCAGCATCCCCCTGAGTTTCTTTGCCGGCATCGGCGGAGCCAGCAAGGCGGGCGTGCTGGTGAAGGGGTCCAACTATTTGGAGACTCTGTCCCAGACCAGGATTGTGGTCTTTGACAAGACGGGCACTCTGACCCAGGGTGTGTTTGCAGTCAACGGCATCCATCATAATGAGATGGAAAACGCCAAACTGTTGGAGTATGCGGCCCTGGCGGAGTCTGCCTCCAGCCATCCCATCAGCAAGAGTCTGCAGAGGGCCTATGGTAAGGAGATCGACCGCAGCCGGGTATCCGACATCCAGGAGATCAGCGGCAACGGCGTGATCGCTCAGGTGGACGGACACACGGTGGCGGCGGGCAATGACAAGCTGATGGATCGCCTGGGGATCGCCTATATCAGCTGCCACAGTGTGGGTACCATCATCCATATGGCGGTTGACGGTCAATACGCCGGTCATATCGTCATCTCCGATGTGGTAAAGCCCACGTCAAAGGCGGCCATCCAGGCTCTGAAGCGCGCCGGAGTGCGCCGGACTGTCATGCTCACCGGAGACGCGAAGGCGGTGGCCGATCAGGTGGCGGCGGAATTGGGCGTGGACGAGGCGTACAGCCAGCTTCTGCCTGCTGATAAGGTGGAAAAGGTGGAGGCGCTGCTTGCTCAAAAGCATGGAAAAGAGAAGCTGGCCTTTGTGGGAGACGGCATTAACGACGCCCCCGTGCTGGGCCGGGCGGACATCGGCATCGCCATGGGCGCAATGGGTTCCGATGCCGCCATCGAGGCCGCTGATGTGGTTTTGATGGATGATGATCCCATGCAGATTTCCAAAGCCATTCAAATTTCCCGCAAGTGCCTGGGAATCGTGTATCAGAACATTGTGGTGGCTATCGGCGTCAAGCTGCTGTGCCTGGTGCTCATTGCGCTTGGCTTTGCGAACATGTGGCTGGCGGTCTTTGCCGATGTAGGCGTCATGATCCTGGCGGTTCTGAATGCCATACGGGCGTTATTTGTAAAGAATCTATAAGAATATCAATATCTGTGCTGGAGAAAAATCCCACAGACATAAAAAACTGCACCCCACTTGTTAGACAGTGCAATTTACTGGATCACAAGTGGGGTGCAGTTTAAAATTTAAGCTACTGCGGAGAAGGGGGTCTGTATACCTTGACGGGCAGAATCCAGGGCCGGCTGTTCCTGAGAGGCGCGGGTACTGGTGCGGGTGGTGCCGCCGGACACATAGACCTTGCCGCATTCCGGGCAGATGGCCGTGTGGTAGGTCACCGACTGGGAGACGACTTCCCGGTTCTCCCGCTGAGCCTTGGCCTGTTCCCGGACCACATGCTCCTGCTCGTGGCCGCGGACGGCAGATGCCGCCAGCTCCGGCGCCACATTGGTGGGGGTTTTGAAGGATACCCCGGGATCGTCAGAGCCGTCCTGATACTTCCGCTCCTTACAGGTCTGGCACTCGCCCTCCTCCATGACCTCCTGGGCGGATTTGGATTTCTCCACCTCTGCCTCCAGTTCATCCGGGCTGAGATACTGGATGCGGCCGCGCACGGACATCTCAACAGGGTCGGCGCCTTCCCGGTAATTGGACGCCGCCGCCGCGCCGGTCAGTGTAACGGCGCTGGGCTGATCCCGCCGCACAGTAGGAGCGGCAGTCACCGGGGTCACCGGCTGATCCGTAGCCCGGGGCTGGGCGCGGGACACCGTGATCTGCCTTCGCTGGCCGACAGAGGTCAATCCCCAATAGGCGCTGGATGCGCCCCAATTCGCCCCGTATAGACCGATCATCATCTGCACTTCCTTCCTGGATCAACAGCATCTCCCGATTGCTTTCCTGTTTCTATTATACTCTGAAACTGGTTTTGCGCAAGAGTTTTACCCCAATTTTATCGGAAGTGCGATTGCGGAGAATGAAGTCGGATTACTCTGATGGAGGAGGGAATGTGTGCCGCCATGGGCCTGTGTCCGGGGCACACGGGTGAGTTAAAAAAACATCTAATAAATTGGAATGAGCGTGAATATGGAAGCGATAAAGATTATGCGGGTGCAATTCCTTTTCATGGGGCAAAAGATTTTTGGGAGATGGCAGCCTTCATTTCTTTTACATACTCTCCGATATATTTGGGCGCATCCTTGCCATGCTGCGCCAGCAGCTTGATGATGGCAGACCCGACAATCACCCCATCGGCAAGCTCCGACATCTTTTTGGCCTGTTGGGGGGTGGAAATTCCAAACCCGATGGCGGCGGGAATAGGAGTATTCTGCCTGACCACATCCATGATGGAGCCGAGGTCTGTTTTGATCTCCTCCCTGGTGCCGGTTACGCCCAGAGAAGAGACGACATAGAGAAATCCCTCCGCCTCCCGGGCGATCATGGCAATTCGATTTTCAGAAGTGGGCGCCACCAGGGAAATGAGGTCCACTCCGTATTGCTTGCAGAAGGGCAGAAATTCCTCCTTCTCCTCGTAAGGCACGTCGGGCAGGATGAGTCCGTCGATCCCCACCTCCTGACAGGCGGAGAGGAAGCGCTCAGAGCCATAGGAAAACACCACATTGGCGTAGGTCATAAAGACCAGAGGGACCTCCACATCCCGGCGCAGCTCCCGGACCAGAGCGAAAATCAGGTCGGTGGTGACTCCGCCCTTTAAGGCCCGGAGGTTGGCCCCCTGAATGACCGGGCCCTCGGCGGTGGGGTCGGAGAAGGGGATGCCCAGCTCAATGAGGTCGGCGCCATTTTCCGCGGCGGCCCGGACGGCGGCAGCGGTGGTCTCCAGGTCCGGGTCCCCGCAGGTGATGAATGGAATAAACGCCTTGCCGCCTGAAAAGGCCTGTGCAATTCTACTCATAAATATCCTCCCCTCTGTATCGGGCGATGGCGGCGCAGTCCTTGTCGCCCCGGCCCGATATGGTGATGACGATGATCTGATTTTTGTCCATCTGAGGCGCCAGTTTTTGGGCGTAGGCGACGGCGTGGGCCGATTCGATGGCGGGGATGATGCCCTCCGTTCTGGCCAGATACTCAAAGGCGCATACCGCCTCCTCGTCGGTGACAGGCACATATTCCGCCCGGCCGATGTCGTGGAGATGGGCGTGCTCAGGGCCGATGCCTGGGTAATCAAGTCCGGCCGAGATGGAGTAAACCGGGGCAATCTGGCCGTATGCGTCCTGGCAGAAGTAGGACTTCATGCCGTGGAAGATGCCTAGCTTTCCCGTGGCGATGGTGGCCGCCGTCTCCAGCGTGTCCACTCCGCGGCCCGCGGCTTCGCAGCCGATCAGGCGCACCTGGGGCTGGTCAATAAAGTGATAAAAGCTGCCGATGGCGTTGGAGCCTCCCCCCACGCAGGCGATGACCGCGTCGGGCAGGCGGCCCTCCTTTTCCATCAGCTGCGCCTTGATTTCCCGGGAAATCACCGCCTGGAAGTCCCGCACAATGGTGGGGAAGGGGTGGGGACCCATGACAGAGCCCAGACAGTAGTGGGTGTCGGAGATGCGGCTGGTCCACTCCCGCATGGCCTCGGACACCGCATCCTTCAGGGTGGCGGTGCCTGTCTTCACCGGGACTACCTCCGCCCCCAGCAGGCGCATGCGGTACACGTTGAGGGCCTGGCGGAAGGTGTCCTCCTCGCCCATAAAGACCACGCACTCCATACCCATCAGGGCCGCAGCGGTGGCGGTGGCCACCCCGTGCTGGCCCGCCCCCGTCTCGGCGATCAGGCGGGTTTTGCCCATCCGCTTGGCCAGAAGGGCCTGCCCCAGCACGTTGTTGATCTTGTGGGCGCCGGTGTGGTTCAAGTCCTCCCGTTTCAGGTAAATCTTCGCTCCGCCCAGGTCTTTCGTCATTTTTTCTGCATAGTACAGCCGGGAGGGTCTGCCCGCGTATTCGTTCAAAAGCTCGGTAAGCTCCCGGTTAAACTGGGCGTCGTTTTTGAAATGCTGATAGGCTTCTTCCAGCTCGATGACGGCGTTCATCAGGGTTTCGGGGATGTACTGCCCGCCATGAATGCCGAAGCGGCCGTTTGGATTGGTCATAGTCTCGCTTCCTTTCTCACCGCGGCAACGAAGGCCGCCATTTTGGCCGGGTCTTTGACCCCGCCCGTCTCAATGCCGGAGCTGACATCCACAGCGTACGGCTCCAGCTGGTCTACTGCGTTTTTTACATTGTGTATATCCAGCCCCCCGGCCAGAAAATAGGGCCTTTTGATCTGCCGGATCAGCGCCCAGTCAAATGTGGTTCCGGTGCCCGCTCCCGAGTCCAGCAGGACGTGGTCTGCAATGCTGCTCTCGGCGCGCAGGACGTCCCGATCCGACGTAATACGAAACGCCTGGATGATCGGCTTTCCGGTGAGCCCCCGAAGATGGCGGATATAGTCCTCATCCTCGCCGCCGTGAAGCTGAGCCATGTCAATGACCCCTCTGTTCAGCAATCTGGCTACCTTCTCAATCTCTTCGTAGACGAATACGCCCACCGCATGGATTTGGGGGGAGAGAAGCGATTTGAGGGTAAGGGCCTGTCGGGGAGAGACGTACCGCCTGCTGCCCGGCGCGAACACAAACCCGATATAATCCGCCCTCAGCTCATTGGCGGCCTGGATATCCTGGGGACGGGAGAGTCCGCAGAGCTTGATCTTTGTCATACGCCGCCTCGCAGTTCCGCCAGGGCGACCTTTTTGTCCTGGGCGCGCATGAGGGTTTCCCCAACCAGCACCCCGTCTGCCCCCATCTGCCTCAGTTTGGCCACATCTTCCGGCCCCTTTACGCCGCTCTCGGAGATAAACAGCACCTCCCGGGGGACCATTGCCCGGAGCCTGCGGCTGTTGTCCGGGTTTATGGAAAAATCCTTCAGATTCCGGTTGTTTACCCCGATGATCCGCGCCCCTGCCCGAAGGGCCGTCTTTGTCTCCCTCTCGTCGTGGACCTCCACCAGCGCGGACAGGCCCAGCTCATCACAAAGGGAGAGGTATGCTTTGATCTGTTCTTCGGTCAGAATGGCGCAGATCAGCAGCACCGCCGCCGCCCCCAGCACCTTTGCCTGATCGATCATGTATTTGTCCACAGTGAAGTCCTTGCGCAGGCAGGGGACGGATACGGTCCCGGCAATCTCCCTTAAATATTGGTCGCTGCCCAGAAACCATTTTGGCTCGGTCAGCACCGAGATGCAGTCGGCTCCCCCTGCCTCATACTCCTTGGCAATTTGCAGATAGGGAAACTCAGGCGCAATGAGTCCTTTGGACGGGGAGGCTCTCTTGCACTCACAGATCAAGGAGATGCCATCCTTTTGCAGGGCTTTTTCAAAGGGAAAGTCCCCTTTGGGGAGGGAGAGCGCCTGCCGGTGCAGCTCTTCCGGAGGGAGAAGCTTTTTTGCCTCCTCCACGCGAAGGCGGGCATAGTCCGCCAACTGGTCCAGAATGGTCATGCTACTACCTCCGGGCGGTTGCTCAGCTGAACCAGCTTTTCCAGGACGGCGGCGGCCTTTCCGGAGTCGATGAGCTCCCCAGCCAGAACCACGCCGTCTTTCATACTCTCCGCCTTGCCGCCAAGGTATAAAGCCGCTCCGGCATTTAATAAAACGGCGTTTCTCTTGTGGCCTCGTTTGCCGCCCAGGATGGCGCGGGTAATTTCGGCGTTTTCCTGGGGTGTGCCGCCCTTCAGCTCCTCTTTCGCGCAGCGGGCAAATCCGAAGTCCTCCGGCGCAAGGACGGAGGTTTTGAACCAGCCGTCCCGGATTTCACAGACCGTGGTGGGGGCGCTCAGGGAGATTTCGTCCAGTTTGTCCTGGCCGTACACCACCATCCCCCGTTTAATGCCCAGATTGATGAGCACCTGGGCCAGCGGTTCCACCAGATAGTCGTCGTATACGCCTAAAAGCTGCATGGAGGGCGTGCCGGGGTTAGTCAGCGGACCGAGAATATTAAATACGGTGCGGAAGCCCAGCTCCTTGCGGATGGCACCCACATACTTCATAGACGCATGGTAGTCCTGGGCAAAGAAGAAGCACATGCCCGTTTCCCGGAGCAGTTCCACACATTTGGCCGGGCTCTGGTGAATGTTGACCCCCAGCGCCTCCAGGCAGTCCGCCGTCCCGCACAGAGAGGACGCGGCGCGGTTGCCGTGCTTTGCCACTTTCATGCCCCCTGCCGCCGCCACCAGGGCTGAGGTGGTGGAGATATTAAAGCTCCCGGCGTTGTCGCCTCCCGTGCCCACGATCTCAAACAGATCCATGCCTGTCTCCACTTTAGTGGCGTGGGAGCGCATAGCGGCGGCGCAGCCCGCGATCTCATCGGTTGTCTCCGCCCTGGCGCTTTTGGTGGAGAGAGCGGCCAGGAACGCGGCGTTCTGGGTGGGGGTGGTCTCGCCGCTCATGATTTCATTCATCACGGTGTAGGCCTCATCAAAGGTGAGGTCCCCTTTATTTACAATCTTGACAATGGCTTCCTTTATCATGCCTTACATCCCCTTTATAAAATTTCGGAGTATGTCTGTTCCATCCAGCGCCAAGCATGGATTCCAGGTGGAACCGCACCTCCAAATAAAAATACTCCCCTGGCGTTTCTGTCAGGGGAGTAAAAAAGTCCTTGACAGAAACTATGCTCTGTCAAGGACGAATAAAGTGCTTATCCGCGGTGCCACCTTGATTCACGGCAGAAGCCGTGCGCTTAGCAGGATACCAACATATCCCCGGCAAATGACGTCTGCCTGCAACGTCGCAGAATACTCTGTGAAGCTCACATTTCCCTGCGCCCTCAGCGGTCCATTTGACAACTTGTTTCTTGCCTGACTCTCAGCATCACAGGCTCTCTGTAAAGGCATCATTGCCGTTATCTCCGCTTCAACGGTTTAAGATATTAAATTTTGTCCTACTATACCACCCGGCCGGGCGGTTGTCAAGCGTAAATTACAAAGATGTTGCCCCGCACAGGGGCGGGCGATGCGCTCATCCAATGCCGTACTGTTTCATCCAGTCGTTGATCTGCAAAAAATAGGCGATCATTTGCGGGCCGGCCATCAGCTGACCGAACCACGGTTTGCCGTAATCTTTTGGCTGAGCAAGGAATCGGGCGGCTTTCTTTCGGTCCAGAAAACGGTGTACAGGCGCCTGGGGATCGGCAAGCAGTTTTTGAAAGCGTTCAGCCAGTATGGTCTCGTAGACCGGGGAATAGGTCTTGGGGTACGGGCTTTTTTTCCGATACAGCAGCTCCGGCGGGAGAAGGTCCTTGCAGGCGTCCCGAAGCAGCTTCTTTTCCATCCCGTCCTGGTATTTCATGCTCCATGGCACATTGTAGACATACTCCACAATCCGATGGTCGGCAAAGGGCACTCTGGCCTCCAGCCCCCAGGCCATACTGGTGCGGTCCATCCGATCCAGAAGAGTCTGCATAAACCAGCGCAGATTGAGAAAGCTCATTTCCCGCCTGCGCCGTGTTTCTCCCTGATCTTCCGGCAATGTGGGGACCTGAGCAAGGGTATCCAGGTACTTGGCTCGCACATAGTCCTCCAGGTCCAGAATGCGGATGGCATCGTCGGACAGCAGCGCGGTCCTGGCCGACAGGTCGGCGGACCAGGGAAATCCGTCCACGCTCAGCAGCTCTTTTCGGTAAAACCAGGGATAGCCGCCGAAAATTTCATCCGCGCACTCGCCGGTCAGGGCCACCTTATTGTGCTGCTTGACCAGGCCGCAAAAATAGAGAAGCGACGCGTCCACATCAGTCATGCCCGGCAGGTCCTTCATCCGCACCGCATCCCCCAGCAGATCGGCCAAGGTCGCCTCGTCACACTCCAGATAGGTGTGATGAAGGGGGTAGAGGGCAAGAACCTGATCTACATAGGGGCGGTCGCGGGTGGGCTGAAAGGCGTTGGACTGAAAGCAGGTGTCATTATGGGCAAAATCAAAGGAAAACGTGTTTAAAGTTTTGCCCTCCGCCTCCAGCTGCCGGGAGGCCAGGGCGGTGACCACACTGGAATCGATGCCGCCGGATAAAAAACTGCACACCGGCACGTCGGACACCAGCTGCCGCCGCACCGCGTCCCGCAGCAGCCAGGACACGGTTTCCACTGTCTGCTCATAGCTGTCCGTATGGGGCTTTGCCTCCAATGACCAATAGGGAAACTCCTTCATCCGTTCCCGAGAATATTCCAGAATACAGCCCGGTTTTACCTCTCGCAGCCCGCGAAACACCCCGCATCCCGGCGTTCTCGCCGGGCCAAGCCCGAAGATTTCCCGAAAGCTGTCCAAATCAGCCTGGGGACGAATCAAGGGATGGGCAAATAAAGCCTTGGGCTCGGAGCCGAACACCAGCGTGTTATCCTCCAGCGCATAGAAAAGCGGTTTAACCCCCATTCGGTCCCGACAGAGGAACAGGGCCTCTTGCACGCCGTCCCAAATGGCAAAGGCATAAATTCCATTGAGCTTTTTTGCCACATCTAGGCCGTATTCCATGTACCCATAGAGGATTACCTCGGTATCGCAGGTGGTTTCAAAGCGGTACCCGCAGCGGAGCAAATCCTGTTTCAGCTCCTCCGCATTATAAATTTCCCCGTTGTAGACAATTCCATATTCATCTTCTCCCCTGCGGCGCAGCATGGGCTGGGCGCCGCCGGCCAGGTCCCGGATGGAGAGCCGGGTATGGGAAAGCCCTACATTTCGCCGTAAATATTCCCCGGTCTGATCGTGCCCACGGTGTGCGATGGCTGTCCGCATCTCCGTAAGAACTTGTGTCCATCTCTCGGCATCTTGAAGAAAATCTGATTCAAAATTGCAAAATCCGGCAATTCCACACATAAATTCACCCCATAACAAAAAATGCAGGGTGCTCTCCAATGAGGTGAGCGCCCTTGCTTCTCTGTGTCAGTATATGCCGTGTCTGTCAATCTGATACCGCGCCCGGTCAAGGTGAGCGGCATGAGTGGAACGCCGGTTGGCGCTTTGCGGGGAACGTTAAAACCATAAAACGCCGGGGGAGGAGGGCACGGGCTGGTCGGACAACAGGGTTGACAAATGAACCGGCCCTCCATATAATTACCAAAGGTAACTATATGGAGGGAAGCAAATGGACATTCAAACAATCAAGGCAATGTTCGATGCCTGTTATCAGGCCAAACGGATTCGGGATTTGCTCCCGGCGTTGCCCAGAGGGGTCACACCCTCATATATTCATTATCTGGATACGATTGAATCATTGGAGCGGAAGGGTATTCCGGTAAAAGTGTCTGACATCAGTGATGTGCTGAATATTCCACGTCCGGGGGTGACACGGACAGTGAAGGAGATGGAGGCCAAAGGCTATCTTTGTAAGCACGCCTCGGCAAGGGATGGCCGGATTACTAATATTTCCGTCACGGAGGCGGGAAGACAGCTGTCCCGGATCTACAACGAACAGTATTTTAACCGGCTGGCGCCTTTTCTGAATGATATTACCGAAGAAGAGGCCAACTGTACCATCCGGACCATCGAACGATTCTATCGGGTCATGTCTGAGAGGAGAATTTCAGTTGAGTAAGGAAAGAACAGATTTTACACAGGGCAGTATTTTAAAAAAGCTGTTCTGGTTTATGGTGCCCATTTTGGGCGCGCTGATTTTGCAGGCGGCTTATGGAGCGGTTGACCTGCTGGTGGTGGGGAGATTCGGCTCCACATCCGGGCTTTCAGCAGTTTCCACGGGAAGTCAGGTTTTGAATCTGGTCACATTTGTGGTGACACAGCTTGCCATGGGCATTACCGTTTTGATCGCGCGGTATCTGGGCGAAAAGAGGCCTCAGCAAATTGCCTCCGTTCTGGGTGGAGCGGCTGTGGTATTTGCACTGATATCTGTGGGATTGTGTATTCTGCTGGTCTGCTTTTCCAGGCCGATTTCTGTGTTGATGCAGGCGCCGGAAGAATCCCTGAATCTCACCGTGAGCTATGTGCGTATCTGCGGGAGCGGCATTTTTTTTATCGTGGCCTATAATCTGCTCTCCGCTATCTTCCGGGGGCTGGGGGACAGCAAGTCCCCATTGCTGTTTGTCCTGGTCGCCTGTGTAGTTAATATTTTAGGAGACCTTTTGCTGGTGGCTGGGTTTCATATGGATGCGGCGGGGGCGGCCCTTGCCACTGTCTTCGCACAGGCTGTCAGCGTGGTATGCGCCGTTGTGATCCTTGCAAAGAAGAAGCTCCCCTTTTCCCTGACACGGAAAGAGTTCCGGTTCAATCCGCAATGTGGGAAATTTCTTAAAATCGGCTTGCCGCTGGCCTTGCAGGAGTTTTTGACTCAGGTTTCCTTTCTGGCACTGTGTGCCTTTGTCAACCGACTTGGTCTGGAAGCTTCTTCCGGGTATGGCGTAGCCAGCAAGATCGTCAATTTTGCCATGCTGGTTCCCAGCGCCTTGATGCAGTCTATGGCCTCCTTTGTTTCCCAGAATGTGGGGGCTGGAAAACAGAAACGGGCAAAGCAGTCCATGTTTACGGGGATTGGCGTGGGGCTTGGGTTTGGTTGTCTGGTATTTGCCCTTGTTATGATGAAGGGAGATGCGCTCGCCGGCTGCTTTACCTCAGATGCCTGCGTGGTGCAGAAGGGGTTTGATTATTTAAAGGGGTTTGCGCCCGAAACCATTGTGACGGCTGTGCTGTTCAGCATGGTCGGCTATTTTAACGGGAATCAAAAGACGCTTTGGGTCATGGTCCAGGGGCTGGTTCAAACCCTGTTTGTCCGTCTGCCGCTGGCGTACTTTATGAGCATCCAGCCCGATGCGAGCCTGACCAAAATCGGCCTTGCCGCTCCGGCATCCACAGCGGTCGGCATTGTTTTGAACGTCGGATTTTATATTTATCTGAACAGGAGGCAGAACGGCAGGGGGGACATGGTCGTACCGCAGCAGTCTAAATCATGAAACGCAAGGATTTGGCGGTAGATGCGTTACTGATCGTATGTTATACTAAAAATGGAATTCGATAGCTCAAAATTGTGCGGAGAGAAAGAGGAGGGCGTTTCATGAAGGGCTCGGAGACGAGGATGACCGCATTTATGGAAGGCGCAGATAAGAGATTTGTTATCCCAGTCTATCAACGGAAGTATGACTGGAAACAGGAAAACTGCCGCCAACTCTATGAGGATCTCAAAAAAGTCATACAAAATGGCCGTTCCAGCCACTTCTTTGGGAGTATCGTCTCATCGGTGGTCCCCAACGGGAGCAAGATCGAGTACCATATTATAGACGGCCAGCAGCGGCTGACCACAGTCTCCCTGCTGCTGCTTGCCATATGCAGCCTGATCGCAAAGGGAAAACTGACATCCCAACAGGCTCGGCTGGACGAGCAGATCAGCCAACGCTTTCTGATTGCACCCTGGGCCGGTGAGGATGACAGAATCAAGCTCCGGCCTGTCAAGAGCGACCGGGAAGCCCTCGCCAAGCTTTTTGGCCCGGAGGAGGACTATGACCGCGCCTCCAACCTCACCATCAACTACCGTTTTTTTCGGGACGTTTTGCTGAAAGAGGAGGTATCGGTCGATGAACTGTATGCCGCCATCGGAAAGCTGGAGATCATCAGCATTACGCTGGAACCGGATGATAACGCCCAACTCATCTTTGAGAGCCTGAACTCTACCGGCCTTGCCCTGACAGAAGGGGATAAGATCCGCAATTACATCCTCATGGGTCTTCCCCCCGAGGAGCAGAGCAAATACTATGCTGATTACTGGGAAAAAATTGAGGCATGCACCAAGGGCGATGTCAGTGCCTTTGTCCGGGACTATCTCAGCATTAGGCAGCAGATTACCCCCAATGTCAACACGGTCTATCATGCGTTCAAAGAATACGCGCAGGAAGCTCAGCTGCCTGTTGAGACGCTGTTGGTGGACCTGCTGAAGTATGCAAGGCTCTTTGAAAAGCTTCGGGTATGCAGAAGCGGATTAGGGGAGAAACGGTTGGATGACTGTCTGTACCGAATGGCCCGGCTGGAGATTACAGTTACCCGGCCTTTCCTGATGGAGGTGCTGCGGCTGAACCAGGACGGCAAGCTCACTGCGGAGACGGTGCGGGATATTTTTGAGATTACGGAAAACTATCTGTTCCGCCGAAATGTCTGCGATGTTCCAACCAACGCGTTGAGCAAGGTGTTTTTGACGTTGAACAAGGAAATTCTTCGCTACGATAATACCGCCGACAACTATGTGGACAAACTCATCTATGCTCTGCGGTCCAAGCGGGAGAGCGGGCGCTTCCCGGATGACCGGGAGTTTGCCGACGCCCTGGCAGTCAAGCAGGTCTACCTGATGCGCGGCAAATACAAGGCATACTTATTTGAGCGGTTTGAAAACTTCGGCACGGTGGAGACAAAGGATGTCTACACGCATCTGGACAACAATGAGTACAGCATTGAGCACATCATGCCCCAGCATTTAACGCCGGCTTGGACGGAGGAACTGGGGGCGAATGCCGCCGAAATCCATGAGACATGGCTGCACCGCCTGGCCAATTTGACCCTGACCGGGTATAACCCCAGTCTCAGCAACAAGAGCTTCCGGGAGAAGCGGGACGCTGAGCAGGGAGGATACCGGAACAGCGGACTGAGGATGAACCAGAAAATTGCACAAAAGGATGCCTGGGGCCTGTGGGAGCTGGAGGAGCGGAACAAAGAAATGGTTGCCCGGGCGCTCCAGATCTGGCCTTGTCCGCAGACGGCCTTCAAGCCTGCGGAAAAGGAGTTTGACTCCTGTACGCTGGATGATGAGGATGTGGACCTTACCGGCCGGGAAATCGTAAAATACAGCCTGCTGAATATTGAGCAGCCCGTCACCAGTTGGGCGGATATGCTCGAGCATGTGGTTAAGTTCCTGCACCAGAAAGACAAATCAGTCCTCTCCGCCTTGGCGTATAGTACGAGCCAGACGACAGATCTTACGGTGTATGTCTCCAGCACTGAAAGCGGGCTGCGCAGCGCTCTGAAAATTGACGACGATATCTATGTGGAGAAGAATACAAATACGGCCCGGAAACTGTTGATCCTTCGGCGGCTGTTTGCTCTCTATGGAGTGGACCCCATGGAGTTGGTGTTTTATCTGAAAAATTTGGACAGCGAAAAGGCGGCGGAGTCCACTCGATTTGAACTTCGCAAGCGATATTGGACCTATGCCCTGCCTGTCATCCAAAAGCAGCACATGCATCGGGGCAGCTTCGGCAACGCGAACCCCACCAACTCCAATGTGCTGTCCGGTTTTTTTGGAATAAGCGGATTTGCTATCCAGTGCATCGCGAACTATGACGGGGCGCGCGTCGACTTCTATTTGGGCAGCAGCGATGCTGTGCGGAACAAGGCGTCCTTTGATCTGTTGTACAGCCATAAAGACGAGATTGAGGAGGAACTGGGAATCACGCTGGTTTGGGAGCGGGCGGATCAGTATAAAGCCTCTTGGCTTTCTTATTATCTGAAAGATGTGAGCATCGTGAATGAAGCGGACTGGCCCCGCATGGCAAGGTTTCATGCGGAGTGGAGCGACGCCATCTGCAATGTTGTTCTCCCGTATTTGCAGGGCCAGGATGCGTTGGGGCAGCGTCCGTCAGAATTTTCGGCGCGGTAGGCCCAGGCGGTGTGGGAGTGGTTGACGCTCCGCCACATTGAGGGCGCTGCCAAAGCGGTGGGCCTTTCTGGCCTGCCGGCAATCAGACCATCTGGATCATAGACAATTGCAAGTTGTTCAGGGGATGTACTTCATGCCCCACTGGGAAATGGCATAGAAAACCGGCAGCAGGTCCCGGCCCTTTTCCGTCAGAGAATACTCCACCCGGGGCGGGATCTCGTTATATTGCTCCCGATGTATCAGACCGTCCCCCTCCAGCTCTTTCAGGGCGTTGGTGAGCATGGTGTTGGTGATGGGCTTGAGCATCTTCTTCAGTTCCCCAAACCGCATGGGAGACTGGATGCACAGCTCATAGATGATCTGGAGTTTCCATTTTCCCTGGAGCATCTGGACCACCGGCGTGACCGGGCAGTTCCCGTTTTCTGTCAGAATGACGCTGCCGACTCGCTTTTGAAATTCCTCATAGGTCATGGATTGGTTCATGGAGCAGCCCTCTCTCTGTCGGTATGGTTTTTCGTACTAAGTACAGATATTCTGCGTACTTGCACCTTTATTTCTTCTAAGTATAATAATTATATTGATACCCGGCGGGCGAGTCAATCCAAGAAAACAGGCAGATCATCAGAAATTGCCCCCGGCTTTCTGCCGGGTGTTGGAGGGACAAGCAAAATGGCAGAAATGATGGAAAACGGCATTCTGGTCCGGGATGTGGAAACCAAAAATATCATGACCAAATCCAGTTTGCCGGTGGGGGGGTACTCGGTAAACCCATATGTGGGCTGCACCCATGGCTGTAAGTACTGCTACGCCTCCTTTATGAAGCGCTTTACCGGGCATACTGAGCCCTGGGGCACTTTTCTGGATGTGAAGCACTGGCCGGAGATCAAACATCCCCGGAAATACCGGGGACAGCGGGTGGTCATCGGCTCGGTCACCGACGGCTATCTTCCCCAGGAGGAGCAGTTTCAAAACACCCGCAAGCTGCTGGAGCAGCTGAAAGACAGCGGGGCAGAGATCCTCATCTGCACCAAGTCCGACCTGGTGGTGCGGGACATTGACTTGCTCCGTGAGATGGGAAAGGTGACTGTCTCCTGGTCCATCAACACCCTGGACGAGAACTTCCGGGCGGATATGGACAAGGCGGTGAGCATTGAGCGGCGGCTCCAGGCCATGAAGCAGGTCTATGATGCGGGCATCCGAACCGTCTGCTTCATCGCCCCGGTGTTTCCCGGCATTACGGATTTCAAGGCAATTTTCCAACGGGTAAAGAACCAGTGCGATTTGGTGTGGCTGGAGAATCTGAACCTGCGGGGCGGATTCAAGCGGGAGATTCTGGACTACATTGAAACAAAATACCCCAACTTGGCCTCCCTGTATCACGCCATCTATCACAAGGGCGACCGGAGCTATTTCCATGGACTTGAGCAGCAGGCAGAACAGCTGGCTATCGAAAACGGCTGTCCCTTCGTAGATAACGAGCTGCCCTATGGTCGGGCAGAGCCGGGCCACCCGGTAATCGTGGATTATTTCTACCATGAGGAGGTCCGCGGCTCGGAGAACACCGGCAAGCGGAAGAGAACATAATACTGCACCAAGCGGAGGTTCAAAGTCTGGAGCGAGTATAAAGTCCAGATGATTGAACTGGATCTGCACCGCTTCTACCTGGGGATACTCGGTCAGGACCTGTGCCAGTACCTCCGCCCGGTTATAGAAAGAGAAGCCGAAGTGCCGGATTTCACCCGCTGTCCTCCGCCGGTAAGAAGCCCTGTCGGCTGTTTTCTTTCAGAGCCTGTGCCGCAGAAAATAAAAAGAGGCCTTTTGCTGTTGGAGATTAAGAAAACTTAAGAGAATATTCATGAGATTCCTCGGTTCTGTGTGCTATAATTCCAAAACCTAATCAAGATATGACCGGGGAGAATATAACATGAAACGCATTATCACCGACGGAATCAATTATCTGGAGCCGCTGCCGGGCAGCAGCGAATGGTACTGGGGCATGGACTACACGGGGGGAGACCTGTACGAGGCAGGAACGCTCTACCGGGACGGACACCCTATTCAGCGTAACCGGGGCATCTTGGTCCATTATCCCGATGGAGCAGTATATGAGCCCATTTGCACAAAGCCCGGGCAATATCTTGGAAAACCTGCGTACTGTGACGGGAAGGTGGCCCTGCTGATGGTGGACTTTCCCAAGGAGGAGATCCACATCCTGGCCTTTGATGAGGCGACAGGACGAACTGACCCGATGGCGGTGCTGCCCCTCTCCCTCGCGGAGGACTGCTACAACCTGATGCTGAAGACCTCGCCCCTTCTTCTGACCAGATCGCCTCAAGGGAATCGGTTCTTTATTCTCTGGCCGGAGCGCCGGGAGTTTGTGCTGGAGGACCGTGAGAGCTTTATCCTTCTGGACGGCGACAGGATGTATACAGAACTATGGTATGAGGACCCGGACTACCGGGAGGAAGTCCTGGTGCGGGATTTTAAGACGGGAAAAGTTCTGGAGCGGATGCCGGGGAGCATTTGGCCTATGCCGGACGGCCAGAAATGGCTCCTGGTGTAAGGAGGTACCGCATCCTATGTTGCCGCGAAAGATGTGGATCAGGCCTTTGAGATCCTGTCGGCCAGGCCTCGGAAAGCAGGGAAAGATCACCTGGTAGGAGGACCTGAAGAGGTAGGCAAATTCTGATATGACATCGCGAATGGAGGCAATGGGAAAGGAAATAAAACTATGGTCTTGAGCCACGATGAAATGATAAAGGTTTTTGAAAATTTGGGATTTAAGGGCTTTTGCCTGCGGGAATATGACGGGAAGATGGAAGATTTCCTCTCCTATGCGGCAGAGGACAATGCAAAAGCCTATGTGATTGATGTGGTTCCAGGCGGCCTTGAGGATGGGCTGAATGATGGCATTGCTCTGATGGAAAAGCACCACTACCAGAAAAACAGGTTTCAAAGGTTATGTGAGAAGTGGAATGAGATCATCATTCATTTTTCCTGCTACTATCCCCTGGAAAGTGTCTTCGTCAGTGGGATGACCTTGCCCAGCGATGAGGATTTCTTGGAAAAGACGCCCGACCAGGATGGTTATTACTTGGAATTTCCTCTGGAATCCATCTCAGATATGGACCGGTTTATTGGGCGGGTGTTTCAGAAGACCTATGGCACTTTGAGATTCTGGTTCCCAACGCTCCAGATGGTGTTCCACTATTTCCGGGATGATGTATATTTGATCATCACGTTGAAGGAAATCACGGAAGAAAACCAGGCCGCCATAGAACTTCTGCGGAAGCTGGTAGAGGCCCAGGGGCTGTTTCTTCTGTAAAGGAGAAGTTTCAAAGGCAGAATTGAGCAGGTACGAAAACAAACAGGGAACACCTTGCGTTTAAGGTGTTCCCTGTTTGTTTCTCTATTGAGTGCCATAGATCATATGCGAGGTTGGTTCAAGTATGGGTATCTTCCCATGTTTGCAGAACCTTTCGCTGCTCCGGCGTGTGGAACCAGTGTTCTCCATTGTCCATGATCGTAAGTTGGGCCCCATGATGCCGGGTAAATTCCTCCACTGTTTGGCGGGAAGTCATATTATCTTGTCCAGCATACAGGATACAGATCGGGCACTGCCAGTCATGGACTGGATGTTCCCGCACATAGCAGAGATAAGCCCATGACAGCGTCTGTCCAAAGGCGGTTGCGACCTCTCCCTTCTCCGAAAGCTCCCGCTCCGTCACATTGGCCCAGCCCATCATATCCAGAATCAGGCGCTCCATATCCAGAATGGGGGAAACCAGCAAGGCCTTATCGGGTGCGGCCAAAGCGAGCATGGCAAAGTAAGCGCCGATGCTGTTGGCCCGAAGGGAGATGGAGTTCCAGCGGACTCTGGCCCAATCCATCACCGCCTGCAGTTCCGGCCCCACCGTCCAGGGGTTCAATTCCTCGCTCCGCTCCTGACGGGCTCCGTGTCCCGGAAGATCAATGCTCAGAACCTGGGCTCCCTTCGGGCAGACGATCTGGGCAAAGGCCTCCGCTTCCTCCTTGCGCCCCATCTGCCCATGAAGAAACAGCCATAGTCGTTCCCCTTGTTCACCGTATAAAACGGCCGGAATCCGGCCGATCAGAAACTGCTGTGTTTTCATCGTTCCAGCCCTCTTAGCGTGCGTATCTGAGTACGCGATATCATGTTGTCTCCACGGACGCCTCCCAGTATAGCAGAGCTTCTGCCAAATGTACAAGAAAAAGCCTTGAGAACAAGTGGAAAATGAGTGTATACTGGCTGAAGGCAGATGATAAAAGATCTACACCCTCAGAGCAGCCATTTATGGTGGAAGTTCTGTATGCGAAGAGGTACAATATGCAAGAGAAAGCCAGATTAAGCGCAAGGAAAAGGAGGCCGGAAACCAGTGGCAATTATTGGTATTGACTTGGGAACCACCAATTCGCTGGTCAGTGTATATCGAAACGGGCGGGCAGAGCTGCTGCCCAACGAGTGGGGACAGCTCCTGACGCCCAGCTGTGTGGGGGTGCTGGAGGACGGCACCGTCACAGTGGGAGCGGTGGCTAAGGAGCGGCTTATCACCCATCCCGGGGAGACTGCGGCCTCCTTCAAGACCTGGATGGGCACCCAGAAGGAATTTTTGCTGGGCGGGAAGGTCTTTCTTCCCCACGAGCTGTCCGCTCTGGTTCTCCGGAAGCTGGCCCGGACCGCCCGGGAAGCGCTGGGGGAGGAGATCGAGGAGGCTGTCATCAGCGTCCCAGCCTACTTCAATGATAACCAGCGCTGTGCCACCCGGCTGGCCGCCCAGCTGGCGGGGCTGCCGGTGAAGCGGCTCATTAACGAGCCCTCGGCGGCGGCCCTCTACCACAGCCACGCCGCTCCCCAGGAGGAGCAGCGGCTGCTGATCGTGGATTTCGGCGGCGGCACGCTGGACGTGAGCGTGGTGGACTGTTTTGAAAACATGGTGGAGATTGTAGCCATTGCGGGAAACAACCGCCTGGGCGGCAACGACATTGACCGGGCTATCGCCGCTTACTTCTGCCAGCAGACCGGCCTTATCTGGTCCGCTCTGGACCCCCAGCAGCAGCGGCAGCTGTTGGCCCTGGCTGAAAAGGGAAAAATCAGCCTCTCCCAGGTGCGGGACCGGGGCTGTATTCTGGCCTGCCAAATGGGGCAGAACATGCTGAGTGTCCCTTTGGATGAGGGGACGCTGCGGGTTATCTGCCAGCCCATCTTCCAGCAGGTCAAGGAGGTCATCGTCCGGGCGGTACGGGACAGCAGCATCCCGCTTTCCGCCATCCACGATGTGGTTCTGGTGGGGGGATCGTCCCAACTGGGCGTCTTTGTGGACTACCTGGAGGAGCTCTTTTCCAAGCGCCCCACTCTGGCGGAGCACCCGGAGCACACGGTAGCCCTGGGGGTGGGGCTGTGCGCCGGAATCAAGCAGCGCTGTGCCGATCTGCGGGACCTGGTGATGACGGATGTATGCCCCTTCTCTCTGGGCGTGGCCACCTGCAACGACGTCCAGGACGCCAATCCCCACATGGCCACCCTGATTCAGCGAAGCAGCATTCTCCCGGCCCGCCGCACCGAGCGGTTTTTTACCCTCTCCAACAACCAGCGGCGGGTTCGATTGGCTATCTATCAGGGGGAAAACTACTACGCTGCCGACAACCTGCTTCTGGGGGAGCTGTCCGTCTCTGTTCCGCCGGACGAGGCCGGGAAGCAGTGGGTGGAGGTCACCTTTGCCTATGACATCAACGGAATTTTGGAGGTTACCGCCCAGAGCAGCAGCGGGGACCGGCGAAGCAAGGTGATTCTCAATCCCCGACTCAACTGGTCGGAGGAGGAGATCAGCCAGGCGCTGGAGCGGCTCAATGCCCTCCCCAATCGGGCGCTGCCCCAGGAGGAGGACCTGCTGCTTCTCTCCCGGGCGGAGCGGCTGTTTGCCCAGCTGTCCGACTGCCGGCGGGAGGAGGCTGCCTATATCATCCGAGCCCTGAATGAGGCTCTCCAATCGGGCAGTTCCATCCGTCTGGCCCAGGAACGGGAAGGTCTGCGCCGGCATCTGGATGAGCTGGAGGCCTGGGCCCGGCGAGATATTTGGGGAGAACCATATGACCAGAATGAGGAGGATACGCTGTGAATTGTTGGGATATTCTGGGCCTTGCGCCAACCAAGGATCTGGGGGCTATCCGCCGTGCTTATGCCGCGGCGGCGGCCCAATATAACCCGGAGGACCATCCGGAGGAGTTTCTGGCGGTGCGCCAGGCCTACGAACAGGCTGCGGCCTACGCCCGGGGCCGGGAGCCGTCGGCTGCCGCTCCGGAACAGACCGGCACACCGCCTCCGTTTTCGGAGGAGGCTTTCCAGCCGGAACACAGTTCGGACGCCGGAGGCTTTACGCTCCGGGACGAGTGCCAGCCGGAGGCGGCCTTTGTTTCCCCGGCGCTGGACCATTTTGCGGAGCTGTACCGCTCCAAGCAGCGCCGTGACCGCAAGCGGTGGGATCTGTGGTTTACCTCGCCGGAATTTCTGGCCGTCTTTCATGATCCACGGTTTACGGAGGCCCTGCGCCGGGCGGTGGAGGAGGCGGGGGAGGAGTTTCCACCCCCCAAAGAGTTTCAGACCGCCCTGGCGGTGGCCTACCGCTTCCGGGCGGTGGTCTACCAGGACCGCACCGAGTTTGCCCTGGAGGAGGGGGCGGGCTTTGAGGGGCTGGACGATATCCTCCACATCGCTGTGCGGGGGCCGCTGGTGCGCAAGCTCCAGGGCAACGACCTGACCTTGTCCGCCGCCTACCGGGACTATGACGCGTTGTGCGATCTGACCCGGGAAGCGGTATGGGATCAGCCGGCTTTGGAGCGGCTTGGTAAAATCGTGAACCAATATAACAGCACCTATCTCAAGGAAAAATGTTCCGGCACTTCCCCCCATGAGCGCAATGTGGTCTCCCTGCGCCTGCTGGAGGCGTATTTCTCCACCCAAGCCCTTCCGGAGGACGCCTATGAGGTGCTGTGGAACACCTTCGACCTGAACACCGCCATCATGGGGCGGAGCAAAATCTTCTATGGCCGCCTGCGGGAGATCGCCATGGAGAAAGCGCCGGAGGTGTGTGGACAGCGGGAGCGCTTTGTGGAGCTGCGCACGGCGTACAGCGATCTGGGGGCGGATATCAAGATCGCGGGCGGGGAGGACTCTCCGGGGGGCCGGGCCGTGGTGGACCGATTCCTGGCCCGGGAGGATTTTCACCGCGCTGTCCGCAACCGCCTCTTTGTCCGGGATCAGGTGCTGTCCTACTGGTGCAGCTGGTTCTCCAACCCCTATTTTCTCCAAAACTTGTCGGCCATCTATCAGGCGGACCCCACTTTGCCTTACGCCCAGGATGTGGTGGAGACTATCCGGCGGGCCCTGCTCCAGCGGGAAGCAGAACTGGCGGCCAAGCAGGAGCGGGAGCGGCTGGCTCAGCTGGCTCTGGAGGAGATTTCCCCGGCGTGCTGCACCCTCTCCCACCCTCTCTTTCTGCGCTATTTTCTCCAGAACGCCTTCTATTGGGCGGAAGGGCATGGGGAGAACCTGTACGCCCTGTTGGAGCGGGAATTTCCCTCCAACGCCGTATGGAACCAGAGGCTGGCCCAGGCGGGCCTGTCCCGCTCCATTCCCCTCACCCAGAGGGGCACGGACGAGAACGGGCAGAGTATCGAACACGTCCTGGAAATTCAGATCCTGTTTCACCAATTTTATGTGGAGTACCGTGTGGATGGTCAGGTGCTCTGCAACCCGCCGCTGCCCTTCTGGGGGCTTTCCCAGCTGGAGGATGACGAGATGTTTCTCCTCCTGCTCCCCACTCTGGCCGCCTATCAGGAGGAATATGAGGATGTGGCCGCCCATCTGGGAGAGCGGCTGGCCCGGCTTGGGCTTCCCGACCGACTGATTGCCCCGACGGCCGCGGCTCTGGCGGGGGAGGCCGCCTGTCTTGTCCCCACGGAGGAGGGCGCTGCTATTCTCCGCCCTGCCCGCTTCTTCCGGGAGGGAGAGGGGGAATTGTACTGCTGCCTCTGGTACGGCAACGGGCGCCTGCTCACTTTCCAGAGAACGGCGGAGGAGCTGAAGCTGTGCGATGCATTCTGCCGGGACAATGCGCCCTCGCTGGAGCAGGCCCGGCGCATGGCCGAAGATATCTTTGACGAGGTGTTCTCACCTGTCCGCGGCCTGACGAAGCTGAGTACCGTCCTGTGCAGCCGCCTGTATGTGGAGCGCTCCGGTATGCCCAGTCAAGACTTTGAGGGGGAGGCCATCACCCCAGAGCTGCTGGAGCAGCTGTTTCAGGAGTTTGAGAAGAAATGGATTACCCGTCTGGTGGTCAACGACAATCTGGTCCTGCTCTGGAGCCGACGCAGTTTTGTGACCGCCTCGGAACCGGCCACCTGCGCCCTGCTGCGCTTCCGGGATGCCTCCCAGGCCTGGGACGCCCTGCTGTCCGACTGGGAGAGCTATTACTATGCCGAGGCCGGTGAACTTCCACAGGTACCCTTCCGTATGGGCTTTTTGCCGGACTACGCCGTACACCGCACCCCCAGGAAGGCCCTGGACGCGCTGAGCGCCATTTTGAGCGGCGTTGAGAACGGAAACGGCCGGTGGTCCAACAAGGTTTATCTCAACAATGGAGATTACTACTACTACTTCGTTAAGCGTACCCTGGGCGGATTTTCCGTGGAAGAAATCCGCGGCGGCCCCCTGATGCGCCGCCGGTATGTGCTGCCCAAGCCGCCCCTCCGCTTCTCTTATCGGGAGCCGGGCGGGGTTCTCTCCACCCAGGAGGTAAACCCCGCCACCCGGCTGACCTTAGGCGATCTGCTGGTGCGGTTTGAAATGGGCAAATTGGACTATCTCTCTCTGTCCTGGGAGTTGGAGGAACTGGGTACAGTCCACCTGGTGCTGCTTCATGAGCAGGCGGAGGGAGAGCGCCGGGACTTGGCGGTCCTCATTCAGGACGGGCGTCAAATGATCCTTTACCTGGTTGCAGACCGGAAGGAGTACATCGACCGGGAGAAAAAGGTGCCCAAAGCCGAATTCTGGGGCCGCATGATCCCCCGCTACCTCATCCACTACGACTTCACCCTGATCCGGGATTTTCTGGACCTGTTTTTCCTCAGCCTGCCCCGGCCTGAGCCCTTTCTGAACAACAACTTTGGAGCCATGGCGTTTGGCCCCAAGCACCTGACGAAGCTGGACTTTGAAGAACACCGGCAGCGGCTTCTGGAGCCGCGGGAGAGAGGACAGGCCGCAGACGTAACCAAATGGAAAAGAGGGTAACAATATGGGTGTTTTCTTACAATTTGCGCTGTTTCCCGGTTGTCAGGAGGCAGAGGCACGGACGGCGGTAGAGGCGGCGGCCCGGAACCCGCAGTTCACCGTAGATTTGGATCAGTGTCTGTATTCCGCTTCCTATGAGGGCACCCAGGCCCTGATTGCCGGAGAGCTGGGCTTTGACGCTCTGGCAAAGGAGCTGTCCCGGCTGGCCCAAAACCCGGTGATGCTGCTTTACCTCTACGATGGGGACTTCTGGGGCTATGACTTTTACGGCGGCACGGAGGAGGACCACTTCTCCACCATGCCCGACTACTTCGATCCCATCTCCAAGTCGGAGAAGGAGCGGCTGTCCGGGAATCCAGCGGCCCTGGTGGGCTGGTTCCCCACCTGGGATCAGGCGCTTCTGTCCCGGTATCTGCTCCACTGGACGGATCATGAGGGGGAGCTGGAGGAGGAGGACTTTGCCTGCTCCGGGGACAGTTTCCCCTACGGGGACTGCTGGCAGGCCACCGACTTTGCCGCCCGGCTTGGGTTTCCCTGGCCCTTTGACCAGGCCATGGAGGAGGCGGGGATCACCCTCCCGCCGCCTCTGCCCACTCTGGGGGAGATCTTGGAACAGGGCATCCCGCCCATGAGCCAGGAGGCGGCCGAGCTTTTGGAGCGGTCTGCGCTCCTTCGCCTTCCCCATGCCCTGACGCCGGAGTATCAGCTTGCTCTGCTGGCCGATCCGAGGGTAGCGGAGCTGGGACTGAAGGAGAAGAACCCCCGGGAGGCGAGCGAGTCCATCACAGGGTACTGCGTGTCTGTGAAGCTGTCCGACCGGGACCCCCTGTGCCAGCGTCTGGCGGCAGTGGCCGCTTTCTGCGATTTCTGGCTGAGTGGGGTGGGCTGGGCCTGGGGATGGCTGGATAAGGCTACCTATGAGCCTGTCTATGGCGCCTACGAGAAGCCTACTGATGGGGCGCTGCTGCGGGCGCGGGCCGCCCTCACCAACTTCACCAAGCGGCATCGGGCCTGGAAGGATCTGAACCGGCTGATGGAGCTTGATCCGGCCAACCGGACGGTTTATCAGGCCGAGATTCAGCGATGGAAGAACGAGGAACGGCTTTGGAACACCCGCCAGAATCAGAACTTTTCCGACTGGGCGCGGCAGGTGGAGGAGCGCAAACAGCAGGAAAAGGAGCGGGAGGAACGACGGCTGCAAATCATTTTGGAGAAGCGGCGAAAGAAAAAGCAAGGATGATATGAAAGAAAAACCGGGAGGGCTGCGCCTGAAAAGAGCGCAGTCCTCCCGGTTTCAAACAGATAACAGGTATGAAATTTATTCGTCCATATGGGGTGTTTCCTTGAAGAGGGGACGCGGCTGTTTATATTCCGGGCTGCCCCGGAAAAAGCAAACTTATCACTGTGCTTCAAATCCTCCGTGATACGGTTATAGAGGGATTGGGCCAGGGCAGGCGGGGGGGACGTCCGGGTATGTGGCTCCATTTTCCCACTTGTGGACAGCCGGAGCCGACACCCAAAGCAAGTCGGCCAGCCGTCTTCATGAGCGCCAGTCTCTGTTAGGGTACCCTCTTTCCGCATGATTATGTCATCTTTTTCCCAAGGTGGGCGGCCCACTGTCAAAGAAACAGTTCGCAATCTTTCCGTTCAGAGCATACCTTCTTCAGCATCAGACTGGCGGCAGAGAGCATGACGGGATTGACTTTCCGGGCGGAGTGGGGGCAGACGGAGATACAGCGCATACAGGAGATACACGCCTTCTCATCCACTTTTTTGGGGTTTTCCTTGTCAATGGCCTGCACAGGACATTCTGCTGCGCATACGCCGCATTTGGTACACGCTTTCGTGGGCTTGGGCACCATGCCCGCGCCTCCGGCCTTTTTGTAAGGACGGTTGCCGGGAACGGAAGGCTCCGTGGAGTCTCCCGCAGAGAGCTTCGCCTGGATCTGCCGGGCAAACTCATAAAGCTGTTTTGCATCCTGCGCATCAGGCCGACCGGCGGCAAACTGCCGGGCAATGGAGTGCTCCGCTATGGCAGCAACAGCGGCAATGACCTGGAAACCGGCCTGTTTTGCGGCATCCTCCAGCTCCACCAGCGTATCTTCGTAGGCCCGGTTTCCGTAGACGCAGACCAGGACGGCCCGGGCACCGTTGCCATGCACCATGCAGAGACGCTTTACAGCCACAGCGGGAACACGGCCGCCGTAGGACGGTACGGAGATGACCGCCACATCCTCCTGTGTCAGCGAGACAGTATGAAAATCCTGTTTGCTGTCGGTCAGATCAACTAAGGCCACTTCACCGTCCAGCGCATCTGTTAAAAGTGCGGACACCTTTTTTGTACCGCCGGTAGGACTGAACACAATGTTATAGAGCTTCATAAAAAGTCCTCCTTTTTAGTCTGTTTCATCTACCCATCAGGAAATGATGTAGTGCGTTCCCGGGAAATTGACAATTTCATCTGTTTGCCACCTCCCTTATATTTGGATGATGACTTTGCCGTTGATCGGCCCTTTGGACACAAGCTGCAACGCCTCGTTGGCCTGGGAGAGCGAGAAGACACGGGAATCAATAGCAGGCCTGATCCGCTTCTGCTCCACAATCTCTGTAATCTTTTGCAGCTGTTCCCCGTTGGCACGGACGAACAGGAATCGGTATTCCTTGCCCTGCTTTCCGGCGGCCTTGTCGTATTTGCTGCCGGCCAGAGTGAACAGCAGTTTTTTGGGACCGGAAACATGATATTTTACCGCAAAGGCTTTGTTGGGGCCGGTTCGCAGACTCACCAGCCGACCGCCCTGTTTCAGAACCGCCAATTCATGTTCAAATTCGGAAGCCCCCAAGGTATCAATGACATGGTCAATGTCAGATAACTGCTCCCAATAGTTTTCCTGCTGATAATCCATGTACCGATCCACGCCCATGGAACAAAACTGCTCCTTTGCCCTTGCGTTGCCGGTCACAATGACACGCAGGCCCAGCGCCCTTGCGATGGGGACTGCCATTTAACCAAAGCTGCCTGAGCCGCCTGGAATCAGCAGGGATTCTCCCGGTTTTGCCTCCAATTCCTCCACGATAGCCTGATAGGCCGTCAGTCCGGTCAGAGGAATAGCGGCCGCGGTGTTGAAATCATAACCTTCCGGCATTTTGGCAATGGCGTTTTGATCCACCGCCACATATTCTGCAAAGGCGCCGATTTTATTTAAAGGGAGGCGGGCATAGACCCGATCTCCTTTCTGAAAGCCTGTGACCTTGCTTCCTGCCTCTTCTACAATGCCGGAACATTCATTGCCCAATGTCAGGGGCATAGGGTAATCCTGAATCAATTTTACGCTTCCTGTCAGAATCAGCATCTCCAGAGGATTGACCGCTGCCGCCTTGACCTGAATCAGCACCTCAGAATCAGAAATTTTGGGCTGCGGGATATCGCGCAGGACCGTATGGATCTGTTTGGAATACCCGTTGATTTGAACTGCTTTCATACAAGACCTCTTTCTGGATGAATTTGTTTTATGGAATCTCTCTTGCTTTTTGCCAAAAAAACCGCTAAAATAAGAAATGTAACAAATGATATTACATCTGTGACAGTGTACCACCTGCATGATGTAAAGTCAATAGTTACAACAAGTTTGAATCAAGGTTTATTTGTTTTGAAAGGATGCCAAATCGTAGTATGCAGATCAGTATGAAATGCTCCATTGCGGTTCATTGCCTGATATTCATTCACGAAGCGAAGGGAATTGCCAAGGTAACCAGCAATCTTCTGGCGGAAAGCACCGGCAGTAATCCCGTTGTGATCCGCAACATTCTCAGCGCATTGAAAAAAGCGGGGCTCATCACAGTACCCAGAGGGACCGGCGGTGCCGAGCTGTGTGCCAATCCATCTCAAATCACGCTGTACCAGATCTATACCGCGCTGGAGCCCAAAGGAGTAACCTCTCTGATTGGGATTCATCCCTGCCAGGGCCGCCCCTGCCCGGTGGCACAGAATATCCGCAAAGTGCTGGAAACCCCATACCACAAGATTGAGGATGCAGTTAGGGAAGCGATGGAACAGACTACACTGGAGTCCATGATTGAGGAATTCCGCGCACTGGTAAGGGGTCAAACTGGAAGTACGCCTGTATCTTTGGCGCAATAAACAGCGCCTCCAGAGGAACACCGCAAGATGTTGCCTCTGGAGGCGCTGTTGTTCATACTAAGAATGATCTTTTATTGGCTATATGTTCATTTGGAGTCTGCCCAGTGGGGATTTTTGAAGATTGCCCGGCCCACGCCAATGAGATCGGCACAGCCCTCCTCCAGAAGGGCCTCAGCCTGAGCTGGGGTGGTAACCCCTCCTGTCAAAAGGACGGGGAGGCAAACCGCCTGCTTTACGGGAAGCGACAGATCCCGGAAATACCCCGGTTCCCCGTGACCGGGGCGGATAAAACCGTTCATGCCGCCGGTGAGATGGAGCAGATCCACGCCGCTGTGCTCCAGCAGCCGACAGGCCTCCACACAGTCTTCGACGGTACTCCCTCCGGCCTCATAGTCACAGCCGCCCAGCCGCAGGGCGATGGGGAAGTCCTCGCCCACGGTCTGCCGCACCGCCCGGATAACCTCCCGATGGAAGCGGATGCGGTTTTCCACCGACTGAGGGCCGTACGCATCGGTTCTCTGATTGGCCAGCGGGGAGAAAAACTGATTGAGGAGATAGCCGTGGGCGGAGTGGATCTCAACCCCATCAAAGCCTGCCTGTTTTGCCCGGAGAGCTGCCTGAGCAAACCATTCCGTGACCTGTTGGATCTGCCGGAGCGTCATCTCCCCAGGCAGCTCGTCCCGCTGCTTGGGGTGATAGATCGGGCTGGGGCCAACGGGAGGCTGCCCGGTGGTCTTAGACAGTGCCGCCGATCCCGCATGGCTGAGCTGGGCAAAGACTTTGACCCCCTCCTGGTGGATGCAGTCAGTGAGACGCTGAAGGGCAGGAATCACATCATCGGAGGCCATGGAGGTTTGGCCTGGGTGGGCCTTGCCCTGAAGGTGGATGTAGCTGTGTTCTGTGATGATCAGGCCAATTTTGCTGTACTTGGCCCGCTCCCGGTAGTAGTCGCATACCGCATCGGTCACATAGCCGTTCTCGTCCGCCTTTGCGGTGGCCATAGGGGGCATCACCAGACGGTTCGGCAGGGTCAGCTTCCGGATCGTAATGGGATCAGACAGGTGCGTCATAAGAATAATCCTCCACAGAAAGATGATGTTGTTGTCTGGATGTTAGGGCAGTTTTTCTCCATTCTGCTAAGCCGAAGGCCAGTGCCAGCACAAAGGCGCAGGCGTCCCCCACCGGCCCAGCCCACAGGGCCCCTTCCACCCCCAAAAAGCGGGGCAGGATCAGCAGAGCCGGCAGCAAAAAGAGCACTTGCCGGGACAGAGAGATTAAAGTGGCCTGGATTGGTTTCCCCACTGCCTGGAAAAAGGTGCCCGTACATAGCTGGAATCCGTTTAAGAGAATCAGCAGCAGGAAGATCTTCAGGCTTTTGACCGCAAACTCCTGGTACAAATCGGACTCCGAGCCGAAAATACTGACAATCATGTCAGGAAACAGCTGAAACAGCAGCGTGCCCGCACCCATGACGAGTGTAGAACAGACAATGGCCAAGAAGTAGGTTTTCTGAGCCCGTGCTGTCTTTCCGGCGCCATAATTGTATCCGATGATGGGCTGTGACCCCACGGAGATGCCGATGACAATGCCGGTAATGATCTGATTGACCTTCATGGTAATGCCCAGGGTGGTCATGGGAATTTCTGCGCCGTACTTGGAGGCTGCGCCGTATTTGACCAGCACATTGTTCATCACGGTAATTACAATGGTGGCCGCCAGCTGAAGAAAGAAGCTGGAAATTCCAAGGCTGCACACTCTGCCGCACAGCTTCCACCTGGGGAGCAGGCAGTCAGACTTCAGGGTGATGCATCGGAACCTTTTCAGGTAAAGCAAGGTTATGACACAGGAGACGATCTGCCCCAGAACCGTTGCAATGGCGGCCCCCCTTACCCCCATGTGAAAGACAAAAATAAACAGTGGGTCCAGAATCGTATTCAAAATTGCTCCGCTCAGTGTGGACAGCATGGCGTAGACCGGGCTACCATCGGCACGGACAATGGAGTTAAACCCCATGCTGAACATGTAAAAGGGGAAGCCCAATACAATGATGTACCCATACTCCAGAGAGTAGGACATGGTGGCGTCTGTGGCGCCGAACAGGACGCACAGCGGCTTGAGAAACGCCAGAGACAACACGGTCAGTAAAATACTGACTGACACCGTCAGGGTGATGGCATTGCCCACGCCCTGTGCGGCCCTCTGACGGTTTTCCTGCCCCAGGCACAGACTGAAGTAGGCGGTGGCGCCGTCTCCGATCATCAGGCCAAGGGCCAGGGCAATTACCGTCAGCGGCAGGATCACATTGGTTGCGCCGTTTCCCAAATAGCCTACGCCACGGCCAATAAAAATCTGATCGACAATATTGTACAGGGTGCTGACCACCATGGAAATAATGCTGGGTACGGCGAAGGCGCCGAGCAGCTTTCCAACCGGCTCATACCCCAGGGGATTTGTTTCCGCCTGCATGGTTTTTCTTCCTCCGTTTCGGTTTCGGTTCGGCGGGAAAAATCCCCGCAGTAGGAAATCATAAACTTTCCCATAATGGGAAAGTCAAGAGGAAAATTTGGAGACAGAAATTTTTTCTAACGAAAGAGGGCACCGGAAAAACTCCCGGTGCCCTCTAAATTGGTTCCTGCAGCTCCAGCGATGGCCCCTTCAAATCAAAGTGGGCAGAGGTCAGATTGGTGATAATCACTTGGTTTGCCGTGGGATGCTGGACAAAGTACTCCGAAATCAGTGTATCTACATGCTCCACCGCCTGTGCGGGCTCCTGATGACAGAGATAGTCCCCTTCGGGCAGCACTTCCAGGTTGGCAATCCCATCTTCCTGCTGGAGAACCTCCAAAAAGATGTCGATATCCGTGCGTTCTCCCTGCCGCCGGGCAATCAGTCCAATGGGAAAGGTAAAGGCGGGCAGCAAGCCCAGAGATTGCCCGCGGAGGAAGATTTTTGTGGAGCTTTGCTTAAACGCCAACTCTCCGCCGGAGGGGGTGAAAGGCTCCCGCAAAATAAGCCGCCGGCGCAGATGCCGTCGATAAATACCCTCCTGTTCCTGAAAGCGTTGGTTTTCTTCGATCCGGCGGAGTGCCTCGTCCATCTGCTGCATGGTGTTGCGGAGGTGGGCAAGCTTTTCCAGGGCCTTCTGCTGTCCATCCTGAAGCAGATGCCGGATGTCCAATGTCTGGTTCGGCTGTCGGTATTGTTCCGCATCCCGCAGGGGGATGTTCAACTCCAGACACATGAGAATCATGTCCATCTCTACCAACTGCTCCAAAGCATAATAACGATAGCCTGTCTCCGGGTCGGTATAGGCGGGAATCAGCGCGCCGATCCGCTCATAGTACCGCAGCGATTTGGGATGTACATTGCGCAGCTTGGCAAAGTCGCTGATAGAAAGATAGCCCTGCATCTGCAATTCCTCCTTGATTGCCCCTTGACTTTCCCATTATGGGAAGGTCTATTTTGTTATTATACAGCAAACCGTCAAGGATTGCCAGAGACAGGAGAGAACCATATGATTTATGAGACAAAAGGCACCTGTGCCAAAGAAATTAAATTGGAAGTAGACCATGGAGTGATCCGGTCGGTGGAATTTGTGTTGGGCTGTCCCGGTTTTACCCAGGCACTCAGCCGCCTGCTGGTGGGGATGCGTGTGGAGGACGCGATTGCGCAGCTGAAAGGAATCCAGTGTCTGGATAAAGGGACTTCCTGCCCGGATCAGTTGGCCCTGGCGCTGTTGCAATGTCATGAATTGGAAGAAAAACAGTCTTAAAGCAGAGAATCCCTGCCCCTCTTTGGCCGTGCTGTTTCCGTGTGGTCAGAAGCGGCGCGTAGTGGATTCTGTGGTCAGAAATGCTCCCCATCCCTTGCCAGTGCCTTCACCGACAGGGACGGGGAGCGTTTTTGGTGCCTTTAATTGCCTGTATTGTACCTGTGAGGAAGGGATTAAGCAGGTGATTTTTATGTCACCAAGGCTTAGGAATTGGGGGACTGTAAATAAAAAGAGTCATTTCGCTTCCGAAGATTAAGAAAACTTAAGAGAATATTCATGAGCTTCCCACATTTGCTGTGATATAATTTCAGAACCTAATCAAGATATGGCCGGGGCAGTACCTGAGCAAGCCGGTGTACCACGATGGGCATGTGGTACTGCTGCTGGTGGACTTTCCATTGGAGGCGTCACCCCTCCGGCTGACGCGGTCAGGGCATAATCACAAGATTCAAATCCTCTGGACGGAGCGCCGGAACTTTGCAGTGGAGGAGAACGAGTAGTTTGCGTTTCTGGCGGGGAACAGGCTGTATACCACGGCCTGGTACGAGGCCCCGGACTACCGGGAGGAGGTCCTGGTGCGGGATTTTGATACCGGCGAAGTGCTGGAGCGGATGCCGGGTAGTCTCCGTTCCATGCCGGACGGACAGAACTGGCTTTTGGTGTGAGGAGGCGGGGCATTGATGTGGCTTGATCTGTTATTTCAGGGATTCATGGATGCGGCGCAGTCGGAGCGAGTTTCCAAACCCGCCCGAATCATCTGCATCGCTCTCATATCCCTCTTGTTTCTCATCTCCATTACCGGCTTGTTCCTTCTGGTTTTTGTGATAGAGGGCCAAAGCCTCTTCAGAAGAAGTGTCTTTCTGATCATGGGGATAATCATTGTTGCATACTATCGGCAGTTTCTGCATTCCATCATGAGAAAGGGGAGAAAGAAGCCGTAATGAAACCGAATATTGAACAAACAAGGGCCTATTACCGCAATCTTGGCCCTGAGAACATCTGCAGCTGCGACTACTGCCGGAACTACTGCGCCAGGGTCAAGGCGGCCTATCCGGAGGTAGCGCTCTATCTGGACTCCCTGGGGGTGGATATCGAAAAGCCCTTTGAGACCTCTCCGCTGGAACCGGACGAGAACGGATACCTGGAATACTGCGTCTGTCAGTATGTGGTCTTTGGCAGCTGCCCGGAGGACTTCACCCACCGGATCGGGGATGTGACCTTTGGCCGCTCTGACTGCCATCCCAGTACGAAAATCGACGAGGAGCACTTTGTGCTGGACTTCTATCCCATCAGGCTGCCGTTTGAGGAGACGGAAAGTGAGGACATCCAACCATGAAATGTCTGAATTGCGGAGCTGAGATGGAATATGGCACGGCGGAGTGCGTCGGCGCCGGTTTTGAAAGCTGGTATGAGTTTACCTCAGAGACAGAGAGGGCGAAAAAAGGGATTGCGGGCTTTTTTACCCGGCAGACCGTCACCATCCCCTCTACCCTGGGGCAGTACCCGGCATGGCACTGTCCCAGGTGCAGAAAAGTTCTGATGTGGGCAGACAGTAAGGAGTAAGAAAGGTTCAGAAGGTGCGTACGAATCATGTCCCTTTCCATTGTTGCCGCGAAAGATGTGGACCAGGCCCCGGACATTCGGGCGTTTGCGGATTCCATGTTAAAGTGGCTTTCGGAGCATGAGGTGGAAGAAAACAGCGTGATCCAACAATATGGCGCGTCCTTCAAAAAAATCCGAAGTTTTGCGGTTGCCCTGGAGCGTGTATGCGATGCCGCCGTGGGGCGTGGATACGGGCTAATCGGCATTGGAGATTGAATGAACTGGAGAGCTCCAAACAGGGAAGATGGTATGCCATGAGCGAGATTTTGCTGAACGGGATGCCCTTTGACGCATACCTTGAAAAGTACAAAATATTTGAGAAAACCATGCAGTTCATGATGGAGTACCTGAAGAATTGGTACGATGATGACCCGGAAGATTTTCAGAGAGAAATGAGGGCAGATTACCGGACTGTGGCGGAAACATATCAGTTTAAGCGGAAAATTGCCGCATTCGAGAAAAACTATATGTATGACTCGCCCTTACTCTGCATCGCTTTCAGTATGGACATCTACGATGATGAGGGCAGTTATGTGGCAATTTACACCGCAATTTTTGACCTTAACGGCAACTGCATTGATGATCTAATGCGCTGAGATAAGGTAGAATAATGGACCTGTTGACAAAAGTCCCAAATACCCCATTCCTATGGTATAATTGAAATAATAAGGGAGGGATGGAGCATGATGGGACGACAAAGCAGTCAAATGAGCATGGTGATTCTGGATATAGCAGAATTAATTCCAAGCGATCACTTACTTCGGAAAATCAATCAGATAGTTTCGTTTGACTTTATCTACGATCTTGTAGCGCCATATTACCCTGCAAATGGCCGTCCATCTGTAGACCCTGTTAGTATGTTTAAAATGCTGCTGGTGGGATACCTTTACGGCATCAAGTCAGAACGCCGACTTGTCCAGGAAATTCAGCTAAACATTGCTTATCGTTGGTTTTGTGGCTTTGAGCTTGGAGAAAAGATACCGGATCATTCTACATTCAGCAAAACAAGAGTCCGCAAGTGGAATGAGAGTAGCTTATTCCAACAGATCTTTCTGAAAATTGTCCGGTGCTGCATGGAACAGAAATTGATAGACGGCAAAGAGATGGCCTCCGATGGCAGCTATATCCCCGCCATCCGTTTTCCCAATGACCCAAGTAAATATGGATTTTCATATGATCTGCAACAGGATACATTTATTTGCCCGATGGGACAGCCTCTTGTATATCACCGTCTGAACTGCAATAGGTCCACAGGAAAATACCTTCGCTGCTACCAGGTGCAGGGGGATGTCTGCCGAAAATGTGCTTCCCGCAAGACTTGTTTTGATACGACCGGTGTGCGCAGAAGAATTTTGGCCAGCAGCTGCTATCCTGCGTTTTACAAAGGGCATTTAAGTCAATACTCCGGAATACCTGTACATGATGAGAAAACAGAAAATATGGGCCGAGAATATGATTTCTCAGCCCATATTTCGTCTTTGTCAACTGGTCCAATACTTGACACTACCCACGAGCCTAGGCACACGTTTGCCACCCTATCCTTGGAGAATGGAATGGATGTAAAGACTCTCTCCACCATCATCGGCCATGTCTCCTCTGCGACTACTGACAGGTTCTAAGAGTGTCATAATATCCATCTCAAATTTTTGTTGAAAACGAGCGTAGCCCTCAGCGTGAGTCGAACGGATATCCCCTGTGAAAAAAGTGGAGGGATGGACTTGGCGATACCGAAAGTGAGTGCAGCCTGTAGTAGTGCTCTATTATGCAGGTGTACATCTCTGCAGGAAAGATACCGTTACTTCTGGCAGAAATCCGTCGGATCTCATGTCAAATCCCCATGTTCTGTGCCCGGGGTACAAAGGCACAGAACATGGGGACGGCATAGGGGGAAAAGGACAATAGTTTATCAAAAATTTCGGAAAGCTAGTTGAACAAGTGTTGGCCAGTTTGTGTTAGATACTTTAACAACGGTCAGCCACCCCAATAGCGCCGGAAAAAATCTTCCCCGTTGCGGAAACAGACACCCTCAATTTGGCGAGAGGTGAAGCCCGCTTTTTCCATGGCTCGGACCAGGAGGGATATCTGTCCGACATGTTGGATTTCAGGTGTGGTATCCATCCCATCAAAGTCCGTGCCAAGGCCGACAATCTGCTCGCCGCCCTGGTTAATAATGTGACGCAGGTGCTGCACCATGTGTTCTACCCGGCCTGTAGGTTCGGGAGAGAGGAAATCGGAATAAAAATTTAATCCCATGATACCGCCCCGATCGGCCAGGGCGCGGATCATTTCATCGGTGAGATTGCGGCTCACATTCCGAATGGCTCTGGCGTTGGAGTGAGTGGCCATAAAGGGGCGCTTTCCACAGCGGATTACGTCCCAAAAGCCCTGGTCGGACAAGTGGGATGCGTCTACCACCATGCCCAGTTCGTCCATGCGCTCTAGCGTCTCCAGACCAAAGGAGGTGAGACCTTTGGTCTGGAATTCCGGGGGACGATGGGGGAATCCAAGGCAGTTTTCGTGGTTCCAGGTCAGATTCATCACCCGAACACCCCGCTGATACAGGGTGTCTAGCCGGGAGAGGTCCCCATCCAGCACCCCGCCTTCCTCCAGTGAGAGAAAGGCGGATAATAGCCCCTGCCTGCGGTTGGCTTCATACTGGGCGTAATTGCTGGCAAAGCGCACCTTGTCTCCATATTGGGCAAGCTGCCGGTCAAAAAGATCGATCATGGCCAGTACATCCTGATAGGGGGTCCCGAACCGGGGGGGCTTGGCCAGGTCCAGGAAACAGGCAAAAATTTGTCCAGTATAGCCGCTGCCGATCAGTCTGGCAAGGTCCACCTGACAGTTGTTCTGACACAGGTCCCCCTGCTCGTCCTCTGCCCGGTAAAAAAGCCGGTACAGAGTATCCACATGGAAATCAATATAATTCATGCCAACGTCTCCTCACCATTCAAACTGGTCCCTTACCGGGAACAGCCCCAGTAGACCGCCGGTATGGATAAACAACACGTTCTTGCTGTTTCGGAAGCTGCCTTTTCGTACCTCATTGGCAAAGCCGTACATGCACTTGCCTGTGTACACTGGATCCAGCACCAGACCTTCCAGCTGGGCAAAGTCCCGGATGAAGTCCAGCTCCTCTTTCTGGCTCAGGGCGTAGCCTCTGCCCACATAGCCGTCCAGAATTTCCACCTCCTGAGGCTGCACCGACAGGGGCTCCTCCAGGTAGGCGGCGGCCTCAGAAACGATCTCAGAGACACGGTGCTGGAAGAAGTGGGCATCGTCACATACATTGATGCCTACCACGCGCTTGCCAAGCTTATACAGGCGGTTGGCGAGTACCAGACCGGCCAATGTACCTCCGGAGCCCACCGCGTTGACCATGGTGTCGAAGGTAATTCCCATTTCGCGCTCCTGCTCTGCGATTTCCTGCATACAGGAGAGGTAGCCGAAGGTGCCGATGCCGTTGGAGGCCCCTTCCGGGATGATATAGGCCTTGTGTCCGGCCCGGGCAGCTTCCTCGGCCAGCTCTTGCAACACCTCGCCCCGGCGGGTTCTGTAATCCTCCTGGGAGATAAAGCGGATCTTTGCGCCTAGGAGCCGGTCTAACAGGTAGTTGCCGTCAAGGGGCGGGGCGTTGTCCTCGGTGCGCAGGAGCAGGCAGGAGTGGAGGTCCAGCCGGGCAGCCACGGCGGCGGTGGCCCGGCAGTGGTTGGATTGAAGACCTCCGCAGGTAATCAGTGTATCGGCGCCCAGATCCAGGGCCTCGTGTACGGAGAACTCCAGCTTACGGATCTTGTTGCCCGACCACTCCGTCCCGGTCATATCGTCCCGCTTCACATAGACATCGATGCCCAGCTGCTGGGAAAAACGGTGAAGCTTTTCGATCCGCGTGGGGAGATTGGCCAGTTTCAGTCGGTTGGGAAAAGGTTTCATGGCGCATAGCCTCCTCTAGATAATCTCAAAACCTGGGTCCCGGTGTACAGCGGGCCTGAGCTGGAAGGCCCTGAACTCCGGGATATAGATATCTTAATTATAATACAAAGTGGAAAAAGCGCAGAACCTCTTTATAGTCGTCGGCCTGGAATTCTACAGTGTGTCCATCCAGACGCCTGGTGTTGAAGTAATGGGAGGCATGGGCTGCGTCGTAGTGCTTTTGATAGGATACCGTGACCAGAAACTGGCCGGGCAGCGCGTAGCGGTAGCGGTTCAAATCGCCACTGAGGGCCCGCCGGGCCCCTTCCTCCAGCAGGCGCTCGGCCGTTTTGGGGTGGAGGCTGACCACTGCGGCGGCCTCGCCCCGTTTGGTGGCCACTGTCTCGATAGCGGGCTGCACGGCCTTGGCCTTTTCGCAAATGGCGGCATCTCCGGAAATCATGGCTGTGGGCACGCCCAAATCAGCGGCTGCGTAGGAGAAGATGTGAAATTCCCCAGCGGGCACGCCGTTGATGGTGACCTCTCGAATCCGGCGGCTGCTGATGGTGTGGGACATGGGATTGCCGGGCTGGCCGGCGGCGTCATGGTAGCCCACAAAAAGGACTGCGTCATAGCTGGGATCGATTCCGCCAATCATGGAATAGGGGCTGCGCATCTCGCCTCGGATCAGCTCCGCCTGCTCGGGGAGGTATTCGTGAAAAATGTTTAGCCCTGCGCCGTGGGCGTCCTTTACCGTGATCAACTGGGCGCCGGCGGCCACTGCGCCCCGGCACACGGCGGCTACTTCCCGGCTCATCTGCTCCATACCCCGGGTATAGAGCTGAGGGTTGTCCTGCCCTGCCTCCACAAAAGAGGCCAGATCGGCCACGCCCTCTATATCTGCGCTGACAAATACTTTCATATGCTTCCCTCCCGTCAAATAATCTGCTCAAGCTCCAGTATGGTGTGGGTACACTGATACTCGTGGAACAGGAGGGGGTGGTCCTCATACTCGCACTCCCCGTACTGATTGTCCGTGGGGTCCCGGCGCATATGCTTTTTAGGCGGCATGAACTCGTGCTGGAAAGCCAGGTTGGCCGGCATACGGAAGGGATCGAGATTGCCGAAGTAAAATTGGCGGCGCTCCTCGTTGCCCAGGCGGTATGCGCTGCCTCCGAAGGAGAGGTCCGCATACAGCCATCCGTAGGGCTCCACATAGAACTGGGCCCAGTCGTGGCCGTCGATGGCGTAGGGGGCTGCGAAAAGTCCAGACTGCCACCGGGCGGGGACTCCGCAGCAGCGGCACAGGGTGACGAACAGGATCGCCTGTACCCCACAGTCGCCCTTTTGATTGACAGCGGCATATTCCGGAATGTTTACAATGGTGCTGTACCGCCGGACAAAGGAGTAGCGCACATGGCTGGTGAGATAGTCGTAGATTAGCTTGGCCTTGCGGATAGGATTGGTTTCGTCTCCTACGATCTCATGACACAGCGAGCGAATCAGCGGCGTGAAGAGGATATGGGGGGCCTGTTCCTCCAGGCAGAAGCTGGGCTGCTGGGGACTGGTCAGCTCAGGGTCTGGCTCCACATAGGTCAGATGGTTTTCGTAGCTGTATTCCACGAAAAACACATCCCCCTCCTCCAGATTTTTTTGGAAGCAGACGGTGCGGCTGACAGACTCCTCGGGCGCGACAATTCCGTTGGGGGACATGTGGTGCAGCTGGATATTGCGTACCTGAGGGCCCGCGTTGGGAATGGGAAGGTGTACGGTGATGGGGGCGCCGGGCACCTTGTCCTCCAGAATCTTCAGTTCAGAGCGGATCCGAAAGCGGTAGGCGATTTGGCCGTGCTCCTTCATATAGCGCATATTTTCGTTGAGAACATCCTGCTGCTTCTGCGCGGCTTTGGGATCGTCAGGGACGATGAGCCGCTGGGTAACGGGATGACGGACCTTGCGCAGGTTTTCATGGAAATGGCGGACAAAATAGGGCTTTCCCTCCCGATAGATCCAATCCAGCTGATTTTCATCCATCAGCGCATCGAATTCCGCCTTGGTAAAGTCGCGAATCTCCTCTGTGAGCATGTGCAGCGCTTGCTCGTAGGAGAAAGGATACTCCCCCTCAAGCTGGGGAATGCGCAGCAGCTCCAGCTCCAGCCGCTCCCGCAGAGCCTGGGGGACGGGGGCAGATAGTCTTTGGTTGATGAGCTCCCGGGCCTTCTGGAAAAAGCCCGCATCCTCCTGGCGCTGGATGTCCTCCGGAAGAGGGACAGCAAAATATTTGACATGATCTAGCGTCATACCGGTGTGCCTCCTGTGTGCGTTTCACTTGGGAAGCAGGGAAAAACGGATTTCTCTGCTTCCTACGATCTGTCGGTGGTGGTTATAGATGTTGGGGTCCCAACAGTCCTCCAGCTGGGACCACTCGGCTCTGGAGATCACACCCAGCTGGGTGAGAAGCTCCAGGACCACGCCGGGCATAAACTCTGAACAGCCGTCCTCCAGCTTGACTGCGATGCCGATGCCCCGATCCCGCAGCCCAATTCCGTAAAAGGAGCCGGCGCCGGACTTGCTGAACAGGCGCGATCCGAACGAGCGCATCAGCGCGGTACAAAGCCGCCCTGTCCCGGCCACTTCAAAGGGGTATTCGGTCATGGCGCAAACAATTCGGCTCACCGCCCGGCTTCGCACTTCTCCCAACGCCTCCGGGCGGGACATACGGGCATAGCCCTGAGCCAGTTTGAACAGGGGCAGGGCGTGGACCGGGACGCCGCAGCCGTCTACCGCCTGGATAATCTCCTGGGGAGAGCAGCCGCACAGATGGCAGATGATCTGGATGATGCGCTGCTGGGTTGGGCTGTCGGGGTTTGCATAACCGCTTAAATCCTCGCCGTAGTGCTTTGCGGTGAGCAGCATTCCAGCGTGTTTGCCGGAGCAGTCACAGTGTAGACAGTCGGGGGGCAGGCCCCGGCGGATCATATCCCGCTTTGTTTCCTCATGGATGGGGTATTGGGCCCCGCATAGCAGGTCCTGGGCAGACCGGCCCGCCTTGCGGAGAATCCCATCCACCAGGGCCACGTGCTCAGGCTGCCCGTTGTGGGAGGAGCAGATTACAGCCAGCTCCTGTGAAGTAATTCCATATTCCTCCAGAGCGCCGCTTTCACAAAGAGCTATCGCCTGCATGGGCTTTGCCCCTGAGCGGGCGAAGGTGAGCGCACAGGGATCACCATAGTGGAAAAGAATGTTTCCGTCCCAGTCTGATACGGCGATGCGCCCGTGGTGTTCCAGATCAGGGACCGAGCCTCGGTAGGTTCTGGCGACCAGAGCCATATTGACGCCCCCTTTTAGAACTGACTGAACAGGGCACCGAATCCGCCTGTGTGAAGATAACAGGCGTTGGTGTCCACCAGACCCTTTCTGACCATATCTACCATACCATACAGGGTCTTGCTGGTATAGACCTGCTCCACAAAAATTCCTTCGATTCTGGCCAGGTCATAGATTTGCTGGATGCACTCAGGCGTGGATTTGGCCCAGCCCTGTCCCCGGTATTCCCCATGTACTGTATATACCTGGTGAAAATCAAAGCCATCCAACTGGCCGGTGAGCTGGACAATCTCCTGGAGAAAGTCTTCCAGAATCTTTTCGAGAATGGGGACCTCATGCTCCACGGTGATGACGTGGATATGGAACGGAGCCTGGGTCAGGGCCGCGCCGAAGATGGTGCCTGCGGCCAGTCCCCCGTTCCCGCCGGGGACAAAGAGGTGGCGGAGGGTCAGCTCCTGCTGTTGGCACTGCTGGCACAGCTCCACCATGGCGTGGACATAGCCTAAAGCGCCCAATGCGGTGGAGGCACCGTTTTTGATGATATAGGGCTGCCGCCCCTGCTGTTGCAGGCGCTGGGCGTATTGTGCCACATATTCTTCGCGTTCCTGGTCTGTGACCAACCCGATGTACTCCAGGTGGGCGCCGGACAGGTGGTTGAGCAGTTGGTTGCCTGTCTGCTGAAGGGGGGACTGGTCGTTGTGAAAAATGATGCAGTCCAGGCCGGCCTTACAGCAGGCGGACACAGTCAGGGCACATAAGTTGGACTGGTTTTTCCCGGATGCCAGAACGATATCGCCGCCCTGTTTCACCATGTCTCCCAGCAGGTATTCCAGGTTACGGATCTTATTTCCACCAGGGCCCAGGCCGGTCAGATCATCCCGCTTGATGTAGAGGGGAAGGCTGGTGTCCAGCTTGGCCTGCAGGTGGCTCATCCTGTGCAGGGGGGTGGGCAGTGTTCCCAGCTCCAACCGCGGAAATTTGGACAAAACGTCTTTTGCCTTTTGTAAGTTCATCTTGAAATGGCCTCCTTTTCCCTCCTATACGAGATAACAGGCCACACAGTGGCCGCCCCCTACATCTTTCAGGGGAGGAGCCTGCTCCGTACAGATGGGCTTTACATAGGGACAACGGCTGGCAAACTTGCAGCCGGTGGGGGAATTGAGGGGACTGGGTACCTCACCCTCCAAAATGATCTGCTGGCTCTGGGCTGCCTTGTCTGGATCGGCGATTGGGATGGCGGAGAGGAGCGCCTTGCTATAGGGGTGGAGGTTATTCTGATACAGTTCCTCTGTGGGGGCCACCTCCACCAGGCTTCCCAGGTACATGACGCCCACCCGGTCGGAGATATGCCGCACCATGGACAGGTCGTGGGCTACAAACAGGTAGGTCAGGCCGAATTCTTCCTGCAGGTCTTTCAGCATATTGACCACCTGGGCCTGAATGGACACGTCCAGGGCGGAGATAGGTTCGTCACAGATGATGAATTCCGGATTGACCGCCAAAGCCCGGGCGATGCCAACCCGCTGGCGCTGGCCGCCGGAGAACTCATGGGGATAGCGGCTGGCATGGTCTTTGTTCAGCCCAACCCGGTTGAGCAGGGCCATGATATATTCCTCGCGTTCTTTTCCGGTGCGCAGATGGTGGATGTCTAGGGGCTCGCCTACAATATCCGACACCGTCATCCGGGCGTTGAGGGAAGCGTAGGGGTCTTGAAAAATCATCTGCATCCGCTTGCGGTAGGGCATAAATTCCTTGGGACTCAGATGCGTAACATCCTGGCCGTCATAGCGGATGGTGCCGTCGGTGGGGTCGTAGAGGCGGATAATGGTGCGTCCGGTAGTGGTTTTGCCGCAGCCGGACTCTCCCACCAGGCCGAACGTTTCGCCCTTGTCAATGGTGAAGGAGATGTTGTCCACTGCCTTGATGTAGGCTGTCTTGCGCTTGACAATACCGGTGACTTTTTTGAAATACATTTTTAAATTTTCTACTTCCACCAGATGCTCAGCCATTCCGGATGCCTCCCTTCTGATTCAGGTATTTTTCCGGCTTGGGCGCTTCGGGATGACACAGCCAGCATCGCACGCAGTGCTCCTCACCGGCCTGAAATTCCGGTACGGACTGCTCCCTGCATACCTGCATGGCAAATTCACATCTGGGGTAAAAGGGACAGCCCTTGGGGGGATTGAGCATGTCCGGCGGGGTCCCCGGGATGGACTCCAGGCGCTGGTTCCCCTGGCCCACCTTGGGAATGGATTTCAGCAGTCCCATGGTATAGGGGTGGCGGGGGGAGTAGAAAATGTCGGAGACCTTGCCGGTTTCCATGATCTGTCCCCCGTACATGACGATGATGCGGCTGCAGGAACTGGCTACTACGCCCAGGTCGTGGGTAATAAGAATGATGGAGGTGCCGGTTTGATCCTGAAGCTTCTTCAACAGCCGCAGTACCTGGGCCTGGATGGTCACGTCCAGGGCTGTGGTGGGCTCGTCGGCGATGAGCAGTTCGGGCTGACAGGCAAGGGCCATAGCAATCATGGCCCGCTGGCGCATACCGCCGGAAAATTCGTGGGGATAGCTGCGTACCCGGGCACTGGGGTCGGGGATGCCCACCATTTCAAGCATTTCAACCGTTTTTGCCGTGGCTTCCGTTCTGGAAAGCTTCTGGTGCTCCTGAAGCACCTCGTTAATTTGATTTCCAATGGTGTACAGGGGATTCAGAGCGGTCATGGGGTCCTGGAAGCACATGGAGATCCGGTTGCCCCGGATTTTGCGCATTTCCCGCTTGTCCTTTTTCAGCAGGTCTTCCCCGTCAAAATAGATCTCGCCTCCGGTCACCCGGCCGGGGTACTGGAGCAGCTGCATGATGGACAAGGACGTAACGCTCTTTCCGCTGCCGGATTCTCCCACGATCCCAATGAATTCTCCGCGTTCCACAGAAAAGCTGATATCCCGGATGGCCTGCACCTCGCCCACATGGGTAAAGAAAGAGGTACGAAGGTGTTTAACTTCCAATAGCGGTTGTGACAAGGTGTCCACCTCACTTTCTCTGTTTGGGGTCAAAGGCATCCCGCAGGCCATCGCTGAACAGGTTGAGAGCCAGGATGGTCACAGAGATGGCCACCGCGGGGATCAGCAGCTGATAGGGGTACACATAGATGCTGGCCAGCGCGTCGTTACACAAAGTGCCCCAGGAGGCCATGGGTGCAGAGACACCCAGACCAATGAAGCTGAGGAATGCCTCGGTAAAGATGGCGTTGGGGATCTGCATGGCGATGGCTACCATAATGGTACCCATCATATTGGGGATCAGGTGCTTGACAAAGATACGGCTGGTGGAGGCTCCCAGGGTCCGGGCGGCCAGGACGAACTCGCTGTTTTTCAGGCTGAGAACCTGCCCGCGGACGATGCGGGCCATGCGTACCCAGTACGTCAGACCTAGGGCCAAAATGATGGAGGCCATGCCGGAGCCGATGATCACCATAATCAGGATTACATACAAAGTCATAGGCACAGAGTCGATGACGTCCACGATGCGCATCATCACCGTATCCACGTTGCCGCCCTTGTATCCGGAGAAGCAGCCGTAGAATACGCCGATGAGGAAGTTGACCAGAGCGGCCACAACACCCACTGTCAGAGATACCCGGGCGCCGTAAACCACGCGGATAAACAGGTCGCGGCCCAGAGAGTCGCTGCCCAGCACAAACGTCTTGTTGTGAACGGACTTGGATTCCGTCAGTTTGTTTCCGTCGTAGGTGATGCTGCACTTGTCAATTTTTTCTTCCAGAATGTTCTTGGCCTCCAGTACGGAGACAGTGGTGTCGGCGGCGTCCTCACCAAAGTAGGAGGTGAGATAGTCGGCCTCGGAGACGGAGACGGAGCCGTCCTCTCCGTATTTCTTCTCCAGGGCGTTATATTCTTTCAGCGCCTGGGTATAGAGGCTGTAGTCGATAACCAACTGTTTTCCATTCAGGTCGTAGGTGCTCTTCCGGCCAATTACATCCTTGTAATCAGGTTGGAGCAGCTGCAGCAGCTCCCCATCTGGAGTGACCTCGATCACGTCATAACTCTGGGTAATGAAGATGCAGATATTGTTGGCGTCGTCGTTGAGAGGATAGATGTCCAGAAAAGGCGGAGTGTTGGATAGAGTCAGCGTCTGTTCTTCATAGCTGTAGGGCCAAAAATAGGGAATGAGAATCGCACCCAGGATGAGCAGCAGGATCAGCACCATGGATACCATGGCGGTTTTATTTTTTTTCAGCCTCCGCCAGCCGTCCTGAAGAAAGGTGAGACTGGGTTTTTCGATCTTTTCAGAATCCTTCTCCCCGGCCTCCAGCGGTTTCCACAGCTCAGGGGAAATTTGAGGTATATTTTGCTCCATTGCGATACCCCCCTTAGTCGTATTTGATCCTGGGATCGACAAAGACATACAGAATGTCCACGATCAAGGTGCAGACAACCAGGAACACGGCGAAGAACACCGTGATTCCCATAATCAGCGTGTAATCCCGGCTCAGAACGCTGGAGGTGAACAGGCTGCCGATACCGGGAATGCCGAACACCTTTTCAATGACGAAAGAGCCGGTGACCACCATGGCTACCATGGGGCCGATATAAGTGACCACGGGAAGGATGGCGTTTCTCATAGCGTGCTTGGTGATGACCTTGAACTCTGAGATTCCCTTGGCCCGGGCAGTACGGATATAGTCCTGATTGAGCTCCTCAATCATGGAGGTGCGCATCAGGCGGGTGACGAAAGCCATGGAAAACACGGACGTCACCAAAACGGGACCGATGTAGCCTTTCCACTGGGTTACGCCAAAGGCAGGAACCAGTCCCAGTATTTTACTAAATAGGAAGAGGTAAAGCGTGGCAAAGACAAAGCTGGGGATGGTGGAGCCCAAAGTGGACAGAACCATAAGAAAGCGGTCTACCAGCTTGTTTTGCCGCAGGGCGGCCAAAATTCCCGCCAAAACCCCAAAAATAACAATCAAAAAAGAGGAATAAATTCCAATACGCAAAGAGTAGGGAAAGCCTGCGCCGATGATCTCATTGGTGGAAAGACCAACCTTCAAATAAGACATGCCGAAATCCCCGTGGGCGTAGTCCACTAAGTATTTTATATAGCGCTCGTACCAGGGGTCGTTCAGACCGTATTTCTCTTCAAGAGCGGCCTGAAGGGTCACGTCGTACACTTTATCTGTTGAGATGGGGCTGCCGGGGATGACATTCATCAAAATAAAGGTGAGGGTCATAATAAACCAGATGGTGATCAGGGCGGCGATCACACGTTTGATGATATAACGAATCATAAAAGCCCTCCTTTTAGGAAAGATTGGGGGTGCCCGGTTGGGAGGGCACCCCCAATGTCCATACGATTAGGCGACCAATTCTGCGTTTCTGAAGACCCAGTTGCCGCCCTTGGTGATTTGGATACCAGTCACCACGTCTTCATTGATCAGGGCCTTGAACACGTAGTAGTACAGGGGACACACGGGCATATCTTCCATCAGATAATCCTCGCACTCCATCCACAGCTGGTCACGCTCATTGCCCTGGGCAGCCATGGCCGCCTGGTAGGTCTTCTCGAAGGGCTCCTGACCGGGGTTCAGGGTGTGGTCGTGGGGAGCGCTGGCGTCCTCGGCGTAGCGCCACTGAGCCATGCAGCCGGCGTCCAGCTTGAACTGCTTGAACATCTGGCTGGCGTCGTAGTAGCCCGCGCTCCAGCCGGACAGGCTGATGTCGTACTTGCCGTCACGCTTGGTCTGCAGGGCCACGTTCTTGTCCTCGTTGCGCAGCTGCACGTCGATGTTCAGGTTCTCCTTCCACATCTGCTGGATGGCCTCGCACACCTTCTTGTCGCTTTCACCGGTGTAGTACAGCAGCTCCAGCTGGGGGAAGCCCTCGCCGTTGGGGTAGCCGGCCTCGGCCAGCAGGGCCTGGGCGGTCTCCACGTCGGCGGAGTCGCAGGAAATTCCGTAGGCGGGCAGGGGCAGGCCGTTGGCGTCCACCTCACGGAAGGAGGTGCCGTCGGTCTTCACGCTGCTGATGGGCAGGTAGCCGGTGGCGGGAGTCTCACCGGAGCGGGTGATCTGGTCGGTGATCTCCTTGCGGTTGATGGCCAGAGTCAGGGCCCGGCGCACCAGCACGTCGTTCACCACGTCCCGGTCCACGTTGAAGTCCAGATACTTGGTGCCGGCGATGGGGGTGACGACCAGGTTGGGGTCGGTGGCCAGCAGCTGAGGCACTTCCTCGGCGGGAATGATCTCGGTGGCGTGGATCTCGCCGGCCCGGTAGCCCTGGAGGGAGGTGTTCTCATCGTTGACCATGATGGCGCGGATGCCGGGGAGCTTGACGGAGTCGGCGTCATAGTAGGCATCGTTCTTCACCATCAGGATGTGGGAGCCGATCTGATACTCAGCCAGCTTGAAGGGGCCGTTGCAGATGAAGGTCTCGGGCCGCTTCTCCCAGCCCTCGCCCTGCTCCACGGACTTCTGGTTCACGGGGCAGTAGATATCGGCGGAGATACGGTTGAGGAAGAAGGGGGCGGGGTTCTTCAGGACCACCTCGAAGGTGTAGTCGTTCAGAGCCCGGGCCATGACCTCATCGGCGGTGCCGGTGCCGGCCAGATACTCGGCGGCGCCCACCACAAAGTCAGTCACGCCGGAGGCGGAGGGAGAGGCCACGGTGGGATCGCACATCCGCTTCCAGGTGTACTCAAAGTCGTGGGCGGTCAGAGGAGTGCCGTCAGACCAGTTGGACTTTCTCAGATGGAAGGTATAGGTGAGGCCGTCGTCGGAGATGTCCCAGGACTCGGCCACGCCGGGCTCATAGCCTTCCGCCGTCTGCTTGGTCAGACCTTCAAACATGCAGATGGTGATGTACTCGGAGATGGTCTCGGAGCTGAGGGTGGGGTCCCAGGTCTTGGGCTCGGCGCCCATGTTCCAGACCAGATACTGGGGCTCGCTCTGGCCGGACGTCTGCTGGGAACTGCTGGTACTGCCAGTGCTGCCGGCGGAGCCGGATGGATTCCCTCCGCAGCTGGACAGCAGAGAGACGGCCATGGCAAGCGCTAAGATACCCGATAACAATTTGCGTCTTTTCATAATTACCTCCATTTCTTTCTTCCCTTTTTTGACTTTCACCGATACAAGCGGCAAAACGGGGCGCGCTGAGCACGGAACGTCTGAGCCGGAATGGCCTGTCCCGAAGTGGGCAGCGCTATGTAACGGATGGCAAAAGGACAAAAAAGATATTTGATTCAGTTGCTGTGTGCTTTTCCGCTTGTCTTGACGCTTTTATTTAGAGCAAGAAGCATGCCAAAAATCGAAATAGCACAAAAAAATTTATTTTAGGACGTTTTATGGGGTTTTTGACAAAAAATGAGACGGTCTGACAGCAAAATAAATGCCCCTGTGGGGAAAACCAGAAATAATAGGTTATTCATTTAAAATAATTCACCTATTATGGACTTTTTCCTGCCGACCCGATATAATGGTAATGAATCATACCGACACAGCTGTCGGAGAGGAGGAGTGGGCAGTGAAGCGAGTCACCGTTGTGGCCTATGAGGAAGATACAGGCCGGCAGTACGCTCAGACGCTGCGGGACCTGTTTGGCGATGCGGTAGAAGTTTCCTTTTATTCCATGTACCGTCACTTTTCCCAGAAGCTGGAGGCGGATATCGTGCTGGCTTCGACCTATTCAGTGTGTGAGATGGTCAAGTGCTGGGTACAGGACTTTGACAATATTATCATTGCCGATATCACCCTGCGCAAGGATGCGTTGGAGCAGCTGCGGGTGTTTCCGCCACAGACCAAGGGGATTTTGGTCAACACTTCCCTGGAAAGTGCCATTGACACCATTTCTCTGATCTATAAGCATGGCATTCGAAACCTGGACCTCACGCCAGTGTATCCTCCGGTCAACTCCACATATAACTGCGATCTGGCGATTACACCGGGAGAGGCTTCGCTGGTGCCTCCGGGAATCCGACAGGTGATCGACCTGGGAGACCGGGTGCTGTCCATGAAGACCATTTCAGAGATTGCCACCCGGCTGAACATGATCGAACTGCTCAGCAAGCCCCTTTGTCAAAACTATTTTGCCGATCTAGTGGCCACCGACATGAGCACTCCGGAGATGCTGGGGCAGATTGGCGCCCTGGAACAGCGCCTTCACCTTGTGATGCAGGTCTTTGATTCCGGGGTGGTCAGCCTGGATGACAGGGGGACTGTGACCTTTGCCAACACGCCGGCCGCCACCCTGCTAGGCATGACGGCGGGACAGCTTCAGGGAATGAGCTTGGAGCGGATATTCCCGTCTCTGTGGGAAAAGGGAGCACCTGTCCTGGTCCGAGACCAGGTAATCACGACAAAGGCCCATGTGCTGATTATATCGATCCATCATCTGGAATACAATTCGGTTTCCCAGGGCTATTTGGTGCTGATTCGCCGGTTTACAGATCTGGAGAAAGAGCAATACAGAATCCGCCGCCAGGTAATGTCTCGGGGGCATGTGGCCAAGTATACCTTTGACAGTATTGTGGGGAAAAGTGAGATCATTCGGCAGGTCAAGCAGATGGCACAGAAAATTGCCACCTCAAACTCCACGGTCCTGATCTGCGGCCAGACCGGCACTGGAAAGGAACTCTTTGCCCAATCCATTCATAACGCCTCCCCGCGCTGCGGATATCCGTTTATTGCCATCAACTGCGCGGCGATTCCAGAAAACTTGTTGGAAAGCGAGCTGTTTGGCTATGAGGAGGGCTCTTTCACTGGGGCAAAAAAGGGCGGAAAGCCAGGGTATTTTGAACTGGCCCATGGAGGCACGCTGTTCTTGGACGAGATCAGTGAGATGGACATCAATTTGCAAAGCCGCCTGCTCCGGGTCCTTCAAGAAAAAGAGGTGACGCGGGTAGGAGGCGATACCATCATCAATGTGGACGTGCGGATCATTGCGGCCTCCAACAAGGATTTGAAGGCCCTGGTCAACCAGTCCAAATTTCGAAAAGACCTATATTACCGGCTTAATGTGCTCAGCCTCTTTCTTCCGCCCCTGGAAGAGAGAAAAGAGGACATCCCGGTGCTGATGGAGGCCATGATGCAGGAGATGGGCGGGCACTTTACGCTGACGCCGGATGCTCTGGAGCTGCTTCAAGAGATCCGTTTCGAAGGGAACGTGAGAGAGCTGAGAAACCTGATGGAGCGTCTGCTTTACGCGGACAGTCAGGTGATCGATTCTGATCTGCTGCGCCGTTATCTTCACCAGGAGATCGCTGCCTCCTATGCGGAGGAAAACGACCCCATTCTGATCCGGTTTTTCCAGGATCAGAAGCATCAGCTTGCCTGGCTGAGGCAGGTACTGAATGTGCTCAGACCTACCTGCCGGACCCGTATGGGGATGGGGCGTGGTTCTATTCAGCATAGTCTGGAGGAGAGAAACATTTATCGCTCGGAGCAGGAAATCCGCACAGCGCTGAATACACTGCATCTGTATCAACTCGTGCAAGTACTGCGAGGACGAGGGGGGACCCGCCTCACTCTCCTGGGCATTAAGGCCCTTGAACAGATAGAGAACTTGGAACGTAGCGGCTTGGCCCGGGAAAAGGGTTACTGCCTTTAGCCCCAAAGGTCATAGAGGTACACGATTTCTTCCATTCCTGTCAAAGAGGACGTCATTTTGGCGTACCCTTTGAGAGTAGAAAATCTCAAAACATATTGCTTGCACTGATCGGTCTGCATAATTAGATGCTGAACCCAATAAGGCACACGCATATAAAAAATCGAGGTCCAAGGCACACAAGTACCTTGGACCTCGGTTTCTGTTTTGGCATCACAGCCACACCCTTACGGCAAAGCCGCCTTTGAAAAAGTAGGTGTTCGTGTAAAGTCCATCTGGAACATCGCAACACGATAGATGCTATCTGCTGATTCACATTAAAAACATCGCAGGCAATTACGGTAAGGGTGGGATGAAGGATAGGCATGGTAACTAAAATAGGTTTTTGTATATTTTCCATCAAGATAACTTGACGCTAAAGGATATCAACGATATCTTCCGCCTTCAGCTGCCCGCTGATAGTATCTGAATAATACGAGCACAAGTTACGCAAGTATAATAAAGCGCTATCATATGCTCATATTCACTCAAATAACCTGTAGGTAATAAGTTAGTTAATTATGTTCCTTTAAGAAACCACATAAGGCATTGATTTTCCCACAGCTCTTTATTTGTTTATTAGGAACGATAACCTTAATTAGTGATTCCAAGGCTCCCCAAGAAAAAAGAAAATGTACAAGTTCCGTACTTAGTCTCGATGATCATTCAGACTTGCTAACAGAATAGTCCCAGGTATTTCCGCAGTATAAAGTCCCTCATCATATTTGTTTGGTGTAATTTGAACCTTGTCCAGTCCGGAACACATATCAGGCCACTCAAATACATTGTAAAGATCACTTTTGTAATCAATAACATAATTTTGAGGAACTAAGAATTGAGCGATACGGTATGCCAAATACTCATTTTGGGAAAAGTCGTAGAATTCACCTACCCATTGTTTTTGCATGTTTCTTATTTGAAATTATATCACACCATTTGCAGCGTTTGAACAGTGTGATGAATTACAGCTTTTGTTTTTGAGGTTCAACCGAATTATTTCTGTCTAAGTGGTGAGGCGTTACAATGTTGGTATTAAAAAACCGGGAGGGCTGCGCCTGAAACAAGCGTAGTTCTCCCGGTTTTCAATGGGTGACTGGTATGAAATCTATTCGCCTGCGTCGGGCATTTCCTTTAAGAGGGGACGCAGCTGTTCATATTCCGGGCTGCCCCGGAAGAAGGCAAATTCCTCGCTGTGCTCCAGGTCCTCTATGATCCGGTCATAGAGGGAATGGGCCAGGGCGGTCAGGTCCCCGTCCCCCATGTGGCGGTAAAGGGGGCATGCCTGAGGGGTCCAGGGTTCCTTCAGCACGGGCAGGATGTGGCGGAGAGCGGACAGACAAGCGGCCTTGTCCTGACGGAGGGAAGCCAGCTGGAATTTGGCGGTGTAGGGGATCCATTTCGTCACATGGAGCAGGCTGGAGACCTGCTGATAGGTATCCGCGCAGAACTGGGCGTCCTGTGGGCGGCCCTCTTTTTCCGCGATCTCCATTAGATGGATCAAAGCCGTCTGAAGCTCTGTGGCGCTCTGTAAAATTCGGTGCTCCCAGAGCCGCTGGGCATCCTCCCACTTTTCCTGCTGGGTGTAGAGGGTGGCCAACTGCTCCTCTTTATCGATGCGGGTGGAGGGGATGGTATTGATAAGCTCTTCCGCCCGAGTGAAATCCTTCCGGTTGCGGTGATAGGCGATGCACATGGTCAGGGCGGCATCCCGGATTTCCGGTGTCTGGCTGTGGGACATGGTCTCATAAAAGGGCATCAGCCGCTGGGTGTAATCGTCGGGGTTTGGAACGCCGTGGAGAAAGCGTGCCCCGTCCAGATAGAAAATGACCGGATAGATCAGCGCCTCACAGTTGGGGTACTGGTGGATCTCATCCATCCCTCTCTGAAAGGCGGCCTCATACCCTTCCTCACGGATCATTTTGTCCAAGTCGTTGGTAAAACGGGCAATCTCCTCGGCAGTCAGATCCTCCTGAAAGGACAGCAGGGTGTTAAGGTCGGTATGCAGCACCCGAGCCAGAGCGGGCAGGGTGGTGATGTCCGGGTATGTGGTTCCGGTATCACATAGTTAAAGATATTGATGTCATTTAATCAATTTTGCCGATAAAGCGGTAGAAGATTTCTACCTCCTGTTCCCGGCTTCCGTCCTCACCTTTGACCGCTTCATGGACAACGATTTTTTCAATCAGCGTATTCAAAAGTTCGGCGGTCAGTTCCGTTGGATTGACGCACTCTTTCATCAAGGCAATCCATTTTTCTGCGTCTGCGGCGTTCTGGCTTTCAGTGGCGATAGCGGATTGAAGCCGCTCAATCTTTTCGTCCAGTTCAGCCTGTTCGCTTTGATACTTCCCGGACAGCATAGAGAAGTTGTATTCCGTGATACGCCCCGCCGCCCAGTCCTCATACATCCGGGCAAACAGGGTATCGACTTCGGCTTTCCGCTTCTCTGCCTTTTTCAGTTCTGCGGCCTGCTTCTTTCTTGCGGCGGCCTGTCCCTTATCAGTGGCATTTAACAGCCGCTTCAAGAGCCGTTCTTCATCATGCTGTACCAGCCCCGACCAGTATTGCAGACGGGAGAGGACATAGGCGTAAAGCACATCATAGCGGATATAGTGCATGGAGCATTGGCGTGTGCCCTGTCCGTACTTGCTACAATGATAATGGCCGTAAGGCTTGCTGTTCTGCCTGTTCTCCCCATAGGACAGCGACCAGCCGCAATCCGCACATTTTACCAATCCGGAAAAAATCTGCGTTGTACCATCCTTGCACTTCCTGCGGCGGTTTGCTATCTGCTCCTGTACCTGCCGGAAAACCTGTTCGCTGATAATCGGCTCCTGCGTATTCTCCACCCGCACCCATTCACTTTGGGGCTTGCGTACCCTCCGCTTGTTCTTAAAGGAAATGTTCGTTTCCCGGTAGTGGATGGTATGGCCGATATAGGTTTCATCTTTCATAATGCTCTTGACCTGGGCTATCGTCCATGCGTAGCTTTTTTCCTCCGGCGCACCCGCATAGATGTTTGCAAAAGTCCCATCACGCTGGAAATTGATAAATCCCGGTGTGGGAACCTTTTCCATAATCAGTATTCTTGTGATACTGGCCGCCCCTCTGCCATGAATGGCAAGGTCAAAAATCTTCTCCACTATCCAGCGGGTTTCCTCGTCGATTATCAGCTTGTTTTTGATTTCCGGGTGTTTCCTGTACCCGATGGGAGCATAGGCACCGATACGCTGTCCTGTGGCAAACTTCGCTTTGAAAGCGGCCTTTACCTTGCGGCTCGTATCTTTCGCAAACCATTCATTGAACAGGTTTTTGAACGGGACAAAATCGGAAAGCCCTTTCTCTGTGTCCTCATTCTCCGCAACGGCGATGTAGCGCACCCGTTTTTCCGGGAACAGAAATTCCAGATAGTAGTCCATCATCACATGTTCCCGCCCGAAACGGGAAAGGTCTTTCGTGACAATGCAGTTTACTTTTCCGGCTTCCACATCGTCCATCATGCGCTGAAAATCCGGGCGTTCAAAGTTCGTCCCCGACCAGCCATCGTCCACATACTCACCGACTACATGAAGTCCCTGTTCCTTTGCGTACTGTTGCAGGATTGTCCGCTGTGTTTCAATGCTTACGCTGTCACCATAGTTTTCATCGTCCCGGCTTAATCTCATATAAAGCGCCGTGTTGTAAATCGTAGTATTGTAAGGTTGTTTCACCGTTAAAAATCCTCCTTCTAAAGAAACAACCCACGCTTACAATACTTTTGCTCTATGGCAATTATATCATAAGCGTGGGCGTGTTATCAATGATGGGCTATCAGGTTGAAGCGGCTTTTTCTGCGGTATGCCGCACCACATCTACAATCAGATCACCGAGGGGCTTCCCGCCTGCGGCGAAGTGTTCGGAGATTTTTATACGGTTGTTCCCACATACAAAATACTGCGTGCCGTTCTCTGCTTGTATGACCTGCCCTGTCCGGGGTGTAAAAATATCGCTTTCGCTTTTTGCCATCCAGTGTCCTCCATATTCAGTTTTCAAGGTACAATGCCGCACAGGAGCGGCGAAAATTTCTGCTTATATCTATCACCTTTCCTTTACCGTGTGCCGCTGCTGCCGTTTCAGTTCCGCCAGTATATCCGGCGGGATACGGTCAACCAGCCGCTGTAAATTGTCCAGTTCGCTTTTCAGCTTTGCCCGTTCCATCGTATCTTTCATCTTGCCTTTTTCACTGGCCTTTGCCCTTGCTTCCAGCTTTTCATTTTCCGCTAACAGGTCATTGATTGTGACCTTGTACTTTTTCAGTTGCCCGGAGAAATTCTCCATCTGCGGGAACCACTTTTTCAGCATGGAGAGGGCTTCCTCTTTTTTCTTTCCGGCGTTCAGCGGGTTAATGCCGTCAAGGGCGGCTTCAATGGCTCTGGCCTGTTTGGAGAGGGAAACCGCCTGTTTGAAAAGCCGGGTGGGGATATGCTTCCGGCCTGTCTTGCTGGCACTCTCCCCACGCTCCAAGTCGGGATATTTCTCCACCATATAGGCGTGAAAATCGTCCTGCCACTTCGTCAGGTTTGCCCGGTTGCCGATAATCTCCTTTGCACACAGGCGGTTGTCCTTTGTCAGCGGAACAAAGGTCAAATGCAGGTGGGGCGTTTTCTCGTCCATGTGTACCACCGCCGACACGATATTTTCCCGCCCTACCCGGCGGGTGAGGAAATCCGCCGCCCTCTGGAAAAACGCCTGTATCTCCTTTGGGGATTTCCCCTTGAAAAACTCCGGGCTGGCAGTTATCAGTGTATCGACAAACCGTGTGCTGTCTTTCCTCGTCCGGCATCCGGCCTGCTCGATACGGCTCTGAATGAAGTGGTAATAGCGTCCCTCCGGCTTGACGATATGGAAGTTGTATTTGCTCCGGCTGGTGTCAATGTCGGGGTTGCTGGCGTATTGTTCTTTCTGCCGTTCGTGATGGGCTTCCAGCGGTCTTGCCGGGTTGCCCTTGTGCTTCTCAAACCGCAAAATTGCGTGTTGTGCCATTCTGCTCCTTTCCCCATTCCTTTCCTATCCGGGGTTTTCCACAGGGAAAATCCCGCAGAAAATAGCTCGGATAGGATTGGAATGGATAGAATATAAATCAATCTTTTTATCTTTGTATTTCTATATACCGTCCGGTTTCCGTACTCCAAGAGGGTTGATTTCCGTACTTGTCAAGTGCGGTTTTCAGTCCTCCGGCGTACCAGAACGGGATTTCTTGAAGTCGGTGTTTGGAACCGCTTCATAGGATTTTGGGAAAATGCGGTTGGGTTTTCCACAGCCCTGCTTCTGGATCTCCACCAGTCCGGCGTATTGCAGTTCCCGCATGGTATTTACCGCTTTCTGCCGCCCACAGCGGAGCAGGTCAACTACCTCGCAGATGGGATAGTACAGGTAAATCCGCCCGTACTCGTCCGCCCACCCATTCTTGCGGGATAACTCTGTCCGGCGCAGGATAAAGGCGTACAGAACCTTTGCCTCGTTGGACAGGGGCTTGAATGTGGGGGGTTCAAAGAGAAAATTCGGGAGCCGGGTGAAGCTGAACGCCTTTTCCGGCTGATGGATATAGATGGTATTTGTCATAGTGCGTTTTGTGGACGGTTAGAAGCCCGTTTTCCGGGGCGGGCGATACTTTATACCACCTGCCCCGGTTTGGGGCCTGCGAAGCCTTATAAATCAAGGCTTTTCCGCTCCTAACTGTCCACAGCAGACCTCCTTTTCCGTTCACTTTCTGTTTTCTGCCGCCTGTGAACTCTGGCGGCACAGCCTGGGCAGTATTTTGCCCGGTTGGATTTGGGGACGAACACGCCGCCGCAGACCGCACAGCGTTTCAAGTCCTTATCCCGGAAAATCTCCGCTTCCAGCGTCCCGTCCAGCGGCAAGACCGCCCAGCGGAACCACTTACAGCAGACCGAGAAAGAAACCGTCTGCGGGCAGGTGCAGGTGTCCCCATCGTCAAGGACAATGCAGTTGCCGTCCTCACAGCAACAGCACTCCCGGCGTATCAGGCTGGCCGCCTGTTTCCTCTGCGCCGGTGTCATGCGGTAAAGGGAACCGTCCGGCCTGCGTTCCAGCGGCGGCAAGTCTTTATAGGGGTTATCTCTCATGCGTTCCCTCCATTTTGCTTTCCGTTGCCGTTCTCCCCGAAAAGGTTTCCTGCCCCATTCCTGCGGCGTATTCCGGCGTTGGCACGCTCCCCGCAACTTCGGGACATTTTGTCCCGAAGTCCGGCTCCTTGCGGTGTTTCCCCAGCCGGGGTATTCCTTTTCGGACGGTCATTCTGTTTTCAAGGTGCTGTCCATCGATGAACTACCCTAAGTCTACACGAAAAAAATGCAATCCCCGGAATTTTGCGAGAATTGCATTTTGATGAAGTTTACACTTTGGAAATTGCATTTTTGCAATCATCCTGTATAATGGAAGTATGCGGAGGAGGTGCGTATCTATGGCTTTACCCGGAACACCCGGACAGCGGATTTCCGATTTATGCAACGGGAACCATATCACACAAAAGGAACTTGCAGAGAAGATAGGCGTTTCCGCTTCCCAGTTGAGCCGCATTGTCAGCGGCGAAACGAGAACGGTCAGCAGTGATATTCTCATAGGAGTGGCAAAGGAATTTAAGGTATCGACAGACTATATACTGGGCTTGTCCACCGTGAGCGTCCGTAAAAGTTACGATATTTCTGAATTAGGTTTGTCAGAGGGAGCCGTGAGGGGGCTTGTGACGGGTGCTGTTGATGTGCAAATACTCAATCGCTTACTGGAACACAGGAATTTTCCCAAGCTGATAGATTTGATACGGATTTATTTTCAGGACACGGCGGCAAAGGGGATAATGGCACGTAACCAGCTTATCGAGATGGCAACGGCTTCCCTGTCCGACTTGATGAAAGAACACCCGGAACACCGGGCGGAAGCAAAGCAGGATTTACAATTTTTGAACGCCCAGAAGATGGGGGAACATGAAGCAGAGATTGAGAAAATCAAAAATGTGTTCCTTGCTATCCTGCGGGATATTAAGAAAGACATTGATAACGGAGAACAGCCGGGGGAAGCTGTGACCGCCGCTATGTTCCAAGCCATGCGGGACGCACTGTCGGAGCAGAAGCAAAACCCGCTTTCCATTGACGATGTA
>JAXWVI010000083.1:0-19154 GCA_037245165.1 bacterium | reverse complement strand
CTCGCCGCAAACCCGCATGAATACTGGATTTTTGCTGTTTGCGCTTCACCTTCCCGAACGACGTATGTTCAATGAATGGTTTGCGAAAGATACGAGCCGCAAGGTAAAGGCCGCTTTCAAAGCGAAGTTTGCCACAGGACAGCGTATCGGTGCCTATGCTCCCATCGGGTACAGGAAACACCCGGAAATCAAAAACAAGCTGATAATCGACGAGGAAACCCGCTGGATAGTGGAGAAGATTTTTGACCTTGCCATTCATGGCAGAGGGGCGGCCAGTATCACAAGAATACTGATTATGGAAAAGGTTCCCACACCGGGATTTATCAATTTCCAGCGTGATGGGACTTTTGCAAACATCTATGCGGGTGCGCCGGAGGAAAAAAGCTACGCATGGACGATAGCCCAGGTCAAGAGCATTATGAAAGATGAAACCTATATCGGCCATACCATCCACTACCGGGAAACGAACATTTCCTTTAAGAACAAGCGGAGGGTACGCAAGCCCCAAAGTGAATGGGTGCGGGTGGAGAATACGCAGGAGCCGATTATCAGCGAACAGGTTTTCCGGCAGGTACAGGAGCAGATAGCAAACCGCCGCAGGAAGTGCAAGGATGGTACAACGCAGATTTTTTCCGGATTGGTAAAATGTGCGGATTGCGGCTGGTCGCTGTCCTATGGGGAGAACAGGCAGAACAGCAAGCCTTACGGCCATTATCATTGTAGCAAGTACGGACAGGGCACACGCCAATGCTCCATGCACTATATCCGCTATGATGTGCTTTACGCCTATGTCCTCTCCCGTCTGCAATACTGGTCGGGGCTGGTACAGCATGATGAAGAACGGCTCTTGAAGCGGCTGTTAAATGCCACTGATAAGGGACAGGCCGCCGCAAGAAAGAAGCAGGCCGCAGAACTGAAAAAGGCAGAGAAGCGGAAAGCCGAAGTCGATACCCTGTTTGCCCGGATGTATGAGGACTGGGCGGCGGGGCGTATCACGGAATACAACTTCTCTATGCTGTCCGGGAAGTATCAAAGCGAACAGGCTGAACTGGACGAAAAGATTGAGCGGCTTCAATCCGCTATCGCCACTGAAAGCCAGAACGCCGCAGACGCAGAAAAATGGATTGCCTTGATGAAAGAGTGCGTCAATCCAACGGAACTGACCGCCGAACTTTTGAATACGCTGATTGAAAAAATCGTTGTCCATGAAGCGGTCAAAGGTGAGGACGGAAGCCGGGAACAGGAGGTAGAAATCTTCTACCGCTTTATCGGCAAAATTGATTGAATGATACCAATATCTTTAACTATGTGATACCGGTGGACCCTTACCGGGACATCCTGACCCTGGAGAGATATCGGGAGCTGTTCGGGTATGAGAAGCACCCATTTACCGGCGTGGACTATGTAGCGTACTACCAGGAGCTGATTCAGGACTGCGGCGCCCAGGCAGAGGTCATCTTTGCCAACGACCCCCGTGCCATTTTGAACTATACCAAGAATGTGCTGTGCTGTGACATCCACACCCGTTCCCGCACCAAGCGCCTTCTGAAAGCCGCCGGAGGGGAAAGGGTGTTCGGTCTGGACGAGATCATGAACGCCCCGGTCAATGGCAGCGGCTATAACGAAACCTACGGACTGCTGGGTTCCAACAAGTCCACCGAGGAGCAGGTCAAGCTGTTCCCCCGGGATTGTCAGGACCTGGTAGAGGCCATCCAGCGGAAGCTGCTGGAGAAGACCGGCAAGCATGTGGAGGTCATGGTCTACGGTGACGGCGCATTCAAGGACCCGGTGGGCAAGATCTGGGAGCTGGCCGACCCGGTGGTTTCCCCGGCCTATACCGCCGGCCTGGAGGGGACCCCCAACGAGCTGAAGCTGAAGTATCTGGCCGATAACGACTTTGCTCATCTGTCCGGCGAAGCGCTGAAGGAGGCCATCAAGGAGCGTATCCATCAGAAGGACGGGGACCTGGTGGGACAGATGGTATCTGAGGGGACTACCCCCCGCCGCCTGACCGATCTGATCGGCTCCCTGTGCGACCTGACCTCCGGTTCCGGAGACAAGGGTACCCCGATTGTCTATATCCAGGGCTACTTTGATAACTACACCACAGAATAAAGAGCAAAGGTCCATGGGCTTTGGCCCATGGACCTTTGTTTCGCCGGTGCGGCATTGCCCCGCCGGCGTTTTTTTATTTCAGGAAGAAGCGGAGCATCTTTTCCTGCTTGGGAGAATAGGGGGCGTACCGCAGGGACAGATCCAGCCAGGTGGATTTCTTTACGATGCTTTTCCGGCGGGAGAAGGTATTGAAGCTCTCCTTCCCGTGGTAGCTGCCCATACCGCTGTCTCCCACACCGCCAAAGCCCATACGGCTGGTGGCCAGGTGGATGATGGTGTCGTTGATGCAGCCCCCGCCGAAGGGGACCCGGCGCAGAAACCGCTCCTGGACCGCTTTGTCCTCTGAGAACAGGTACAGGGCCAGGGGATGGGGGCGGCTGTTGATGAAGTCCTGGGCCTGCTGGATGGTGTCATAGGTGAGAATGGGGAGGAGGGGGCCGAAGATTTCCTCCTGCATCACCGGGTCCTCCGGGGAGACGCCGTCCAGAATGGTGGGCTGAATCTTCCGGGTTTCCGGGTCTCCCTTTCCGCCGTACACTACCTTATCCTGGTCAATGAGGCCCATCACCCGGTCGAAGTGCTTCTGATTGATCATGCGCACATAGCCCTGGTTGTCCAGGGGGTCAGAGCCGTACATGGCCGTCATCCATTTTTTCAAAGAGGCGATGAAGGCATCTTTTACCGCTTTGTCAATGAGCACATAGTCCGGCGCCACACAGGTCTGGCCGCAGTTCAAAAGCTTGCCGAAGACCAGGCGCTTGGCGGCCAGATCCAGCTTGGCAGAACGGTCCACCACACAGGGGCTTTTGCCTCCCAGCTCCAGGGTGACGGGGGTCAGGTGGGCGGCGGCTTTGGTCATGACCTCTTTTCCTACCGCTACGCTGCCGGTAAAGAAGATATAGTCAAACTTCTGCTCCAGCAGGGCCTGATTCTCGGCCCGGCCGCCCTCCACCACTGCCACATATTCCGTGGGGAAGCACTGAGATAAAATCTCTTGAATAACGGCGGATGTGGCCGGGGAGTAGGCCGAGGGCTTGACCACACAGCAGTTGCCCGCGGCGATGGCGCCGATCAGGGGGTCCATGGTCAGCATAAAGGGATAGTTCCAGGGGGACATGATCAGGACGACCCCGTAGGGGTCGCAGACGGTAAAGCTCTTGGCATGAAACTGAGAGAGAGGAGTGGGCACATGCCGGTCCCGCATCCACCGTCCCAGGTGCTTTTCCGCATAGCGCAGCTCGGAAAGTGTCATGCCGATTTCACACATGTAGCTCTCAGCGGGGGATTTGTTCAAATCTGCGGCCAGGGCGGCGGTAATGTCCCGCTCCCGCTCCTGAATCGCTTGATGCAGGGCTTTCAGGGCGGCCCGGCGAGCGGAGAGGGGCAGAGTCGCTCCTGTTTGAAAATGGGCGCGCTGGGCCAGAACAAGGGCTTGAATGTCCAAAAGGTGCCTCCTTTGTCAAATTTAGTCAAATGTCTCTGAAAACGCCCAAAGGCGCGGCTTTCTGCCGCGCCTTTGGAGAAAAACTTACTGGGCGTCCTTGATGGCAGCCTGAGCGGCGGCCAGACGGGCGATAGGCACACGGAAGGGGGAGCAGGACACATAGTCAAGTCCCACTCTGTGGCAGAACTCCACGGAGGAGGGATCGCCGCCGTGCTCGCCGCAGATACCCAGGTGCAGGTCCGGGTTGGTGCTGCGGCCCAGCTTGGCAGCCATCTCCACCAGACGGCCCACGCCGACCTGGTCCAGCTTGGCGAAGGGGTCGTTCTCGTAGATCTTGCGGTCATAGTAGGCGTCCAGGAACTTGCCGGCGTCGTCACGGGAGAAGCCGAAGGTCATCTGAGTCAGGTCGTTGGTGCCGAAGGAGAAGAAGTCGGCCTGCTTGGCGATCTCGTCGGCGGTAAGGGCGGCGCGGGGGATCTCGATCATGGTGCCCACCTTGTATTTCATATCGGAGTGGACGGAGGCGATAATCTCGTCGGCGGTCTTGACCACCACGCTCTTCACGAAGGCCAGCTCCTTGGCTTCGCCTACCAGGGGGATCATGATCTCGGGAACGATGGTCCACTCGGGGTGCTTGGCCTGAACATTCAGAGCGGCCTTGATGACGGCGCGGGTCTGCATGGCGGCAATCTCAGGATAGGTGACAGCCAGACGGCAGCCGCGGTGGCCCATCATGGGGTTGAACTCGTGCAGGCCGGCGATGATGGCCTTGATGTCGGCGACAGTCTTGCCCATGTCGGCGGCCAGCTTCTCGATGTCGGCCTCCTCGGTGGGAACAAACTCGTGCAGCGGGGGGTCCAGGAAGCGAATGGTAACAGGGCAGCCCTCCATGGCCTCGTAGATACCCTCAAAGTCGCTCTGCTGCATGGGCTCCAGCTTGGCCAGAGCGGCCTCGCGCTGCTCCACGGTGTCAGAGCAGATCATCCGGCGGATGGCGGGGATGCGGTCCTCGTCAAAGAACATGTGCTCGGTACGGCACAGGCCGATGCCCTCGGCACCGAACTTCTTGGCCTGAGCGGCGTCGTGGGGGGTGTCGGCGTTGGTACGGACCTGAAGACGGCGATACTTGTCGCACCAGGCCATCACGCGGCCGAACTCGCCGCCGATGGAGGCGTCCACAGTGGGAATGGCGCCGTCGTAAATCTTGCCGGTGGAGCCGTCCAGGCTCAGCCAGTCGCCCTCGTGGAAGGTCTTGCCGGCCAGCTCAAACTGCTTGTTTTCCTCGTCCATCTTGATCTCGGAGCAGCCGGACACACAGCAGGTGCCCATGCCGCGGGCCACAACGGCGGCGTGAGAGGTCATACCGCCGCGGACGGTCAGGATGCCCTGGGCGGCCTTCATGCCCTCGATGTCCTCGGGGGAAGTCTCCAGACGGACCAGAACCACCTTCTCGCCCCGGGCGGCCCACTCCTTGGCGTCCTCAGCGGTGAAGACAATCTTGCCGGAGGCGGCGCCGGGGGAGGCGGCCAGAGCATTGCCGATGACGGGGGTCTTCTTCAGAACCTCGGCGTCAAACTGGGGGTGCAGCAGGGTGTCCAGAGAGCGGGGCTCAATCATGGCCACGGCCTTCTTCTCGTCGATCATGCCCTCGTCCACCAGGTCGCAGGCGATCTTCAGAGCGGCGGCGGGGGTACGCTTGCCGTTACGGGTCTGGAGCATGTAGAGCTTGCCGTTCTCCACGGTGAACTCCATGTCCTGCATATCCCGGTAGTGATCCTCCAGGATCTTGCACACATTCTGGAACTGGGCAAAGGCCTCGGGGAACTTGTCGGCCATCTCCTGAATGGGCATGGGGGTACGCACGCCGGCCACCACGTCCTCGCCCTGGGCGTTGGTCAGGAACTCGCCGAAGAGCTTCTTCTCGCCGGTGGCGGGGTTACGGGTGAAGGCCACGCCGGTGCCGCAGTCGTCGCCCATGTTGCCGAAGGCCATGGACTGCACGTTGACGGCGGTGCCCCAGGAGTAAGGAATGTCGTTGTCGCGGCGGTACACATTGGCGCGGGGGTTGTCCCAGGAGCGGAACACGGCCTTGATGGCGCCCATCAGCTGCTCCTTGGGGTCGGAGGGGAAGTCTACGCCGATCTTGGCCTTGTACTCGGCCTTGAACTGGCCGGCCAGCTCCTTCAGGTCGTCAGCGGTGAGCTCCACGTCCTGGGTGACGCCGCGCGCCTCTTTCATCTTGTCAATGAGCTGCTCGAAGTACTTCTTGCCCACTTCCATAACCACGTCAGAGTACATCTGGATGAAGCGGCGGTAGCAGTCCCAGGCCCAACGGGGGTTGCCGGACTTCTTGGCCATAACCTCAACCACTTCCTCGTTGAGGCCCAGGTTCAGGATGGTGTCCATCATGCCGGGCATGGAGGCGCGGGCGCCGGAACGCACGGAAACCAGCAGGGGGTTTTCCAGATCGCCGAACTTCTTGCCGGTGATCTCTTCCATCTTGACAATATACTCCATGATTTGGGCCTGAATCTCGTCGTTGATCTTCTGGCCGTCCTCATAATACTGGGTGCAGGCCTCGGTGGTGATGGTGAAGCCCTGGGGTACGGGCAGGCCGATGTTGGTCATCTCGGCCAGATTGGCGCCCTTGCCGCCCAGCAGCTCACGCATGTTGGCGTTGCCTTCAGAGAAGAGGTACACGAACTTGTTTGCCATTTGTAAACTTCATTCCTTTCTTCTGTTTAGACGGCGTGGGCAGCCGGGCGGGAAACCGGCTGAGCAGAGGCCGCCGCGATCAAAACAAGATGCGCAGGATCGCAACACATTGTAATACTGCGGATGATATTATACCTATATGAAAGAAATATTGCAACACATTTATTGAGATTTTCACAAAATTTTACCATGAAACCCCCGATACAAGCCTTTGTTCTGAAATAAGAAGCGAAAATGGACAAAATGGGTTGTCAGGGTCTGAATCTGGCAGTACACTGTCAGGGAACAGGAGGTGAGCACGGTGAGTAAGCAGCTATGGCAGATGCTGGGGCTTTATTTGGCGCTGGTTAATCTGTGGGCTTTCAGTGCCATGGGAATTGATAAGCGGCGGGCCAAAAAGGGTGTGTGGCGGCTGTCGGAAAAGGCACTCTTTCTCCCAGTGGTACTCTTCGGAGCTCTGGGGGGCGTGCTGGGAATGAACGTTTTCCACCACAAGACGAAGCACTGGTATTTCCGATGGGGTTTCCCTTTGCTGCTGTTGGTGCAGCTGGCGGTATTGGGGTGGTTTGTGTATCGGACCATGTAAAAAACGGGGCTTCCCGCAGGAAGCCCCGTTTTTTCTTAAATTATAGGCTCTTCTCGTAGCAGTTGAGCACCTCGTCCAGAAAGCCCTGGAAGAGAAAACGGGCGTGGCCGGCAAAGCGGTAGCCCAGTTTGGGGTACATGGCGTTGGCAGGGACGTTGCCCTCATAGGTGTCAAGGCGCATGACCGTTTTCCTCTGGCGGCGGCCCTCCTCCTCACAGAAGGCCACCATTTCCCGGGCCTTTCCCAGCCCGGAAAAGCGGGGGCTGATCACCAGAGTGTGAATGACCATGACCTGGTCCGGCGCCGCCTCAAACTGCCAGGGAATCAGGTCGTATTCCGGCAGCTGGGTGCTGTTGAGGATGACTGCGCCCAAAAGCTGATCTTGTTCTTCCATTACAAAAAGTGTACCGGACTCCAGCGCGTTCCGAGCGGTGTTCAGGGTGGGATATTTTTCCCGCTGCCAGTTGGTGTAGGACAGGCCGCGGGAATCCTCCTGATCCAAAATCTCCTCGTAGATGCGGGCCACGGCGGGCAGGTCGTCAGGGCGGGCAGGTCGTATCATAGCGTTTCTCCTTTGCTTTAGAAACGGTGGGCCCAGCCGGACAGCAGCCACACGGGGGCCAGCCAGGTGAGCATATAAATCATCAGATTGATGACGGACAGGGAGGTGTAGGCCCCGATGGAGGTAAGATAGGTGGCCAGCGCCATTCCCAACGCCGACCCTACACAGCAGACTACCCCTCCGAATCTGGCTGCCCGATACAGCCGTTTGGACGCCGCAACAGACTCGGCAAAGGGGAGAAGGCCTTCCCGGCACAGCAGAGCGGTGAGAATTTCGTTGTGGGACTGCTCCGGGTCGGACAGCTCCCGACGGCGCTCCACCGGAGGAAAGTCCATCTTGTCTGTGGCCAGCTTGAAGCGCTGCTGGAGCATGGCGGGAATCAGGTTAAAGTCCCGGGTGGCCAGCACCGGCCCCACCTTTTCGCCCATCAGCTCCTCCATGGCGGGGAAGACAGTGTCGTGGAGGGTGTAATTGAGGGCAAAAATCCCGGCCAGTTCCCCGTTGATGGCGCAGAAAACAGCGTTTTTGACATTGAGCCCCTGGGGCAGGGAAATGTCCATCAGGTTCATAAAGGAGGCTGACCCCACCAGCACCTGGTCGCCCCGGATGTTGGCGGAAAGGCCGCCGCCCTCATAACAGGTGAGCTGGTCGGCCTTGCGAAGCAGACCACCCATGGAGCGCAGCTGGTCGTGAAACAGCCGGCCAAGGCCGCTGCCCGAGTCCAGAATCAGGGTGGCGGTATAGGCCAATACCCGTTCGGCGGGAAAATCCCGCATGACTTTGTAGCCGTTGAGCTCCACATGACCATGGGGGAAAAGGTCGGTGTCGGTAATCAGCACCCGCTCCCCTTTTCTGGCACACGCCAGGCCAGGCCAGCCGGCCAGGGCGGCGCCGCTCTGAGCCAGACGGCGGGCGATTTTATGGAAGGAACGGCCGTAGGCGATGGCTCCCCCAAAAGCGGCGGATACGGTAAATAGGGCGGAAAGGGTCCACAGAAGACGCTGGGGATTGCCCGTTCCCAAAGAGGCCAGCAGGGAGAGGACCACATCCCCCGTCAGCAGCAGGGGACAGACCGTCCGGAACATCCGCTGGGCGCCGTCGTCCGACTGAATCTGGCTGCCGAAGCCTTCTGGGGTGCCCTGCCATTTGACAAAGGTATCCCGGCCGCTCCACTTTCCCTCATCCACGGTGACCCGGTAGGGGTGGGAGGAGGCGGCGGCGGTACGGCAGGAGATGCGCAGCCCCAGGCGCTTATGGTAGGTGCCGTGGAGCTGAAAATAAAGTCCGGCCAGGCATACCAGAACATAGGGCAGACGCAGTGCCTGCTGTGGGCTCAAGGCCAGCGTGATGGCGTCGGCCATGGTAAAGATACAGGCCAGAGCGGACAAGGTGTCCATACCCAGCTTCCCCTGAAAAGCCCGGATGAGGCCGATGAGGATCATATCCAGCCCAAGGAGCATCCCGGCGCCAAGAAGCCCCGCAGCGATCCATGCCTGAAGAACGGGGACATCCAGCGGCGGCAGCCAGGTAAAGCCAAAGACCGGCACCAGGGTCTGGCCCAGGGCCAGCACGGTGAGCAGCAATACCAACAGACTGCGGACCCGAAGGCCGGTCAGCCCCTTTGCGTAGCGTTGGGCCAGTTTCTGGGGGGCGGTGTCCGGGGGCGGAGGTTCCGCTTTTTTAGGGCGGCGCCACCTGGGCGGAGCAGGCTCTTCTTCCGTCTCCTCCCGGTCGGTGCCGGGAATCAGACGCTCCAGACGGCGGACCTCCTCTTGGTCGGTGGCCTCGTCCTCCTCAAACATATGGTCGGCATATCGGTCGGCCTTCCGCCCCATTTTTTTCAGGAAAGCAGACAGAATACTCTCTTCTTCCGGAAAGGGGATCACCTGTCCGGAGGGAGCCTCCGCTTCCGTGTCCTCCTGGGAGGAAATGGGCTCGCGCTCCTCCTGGGGTTCTGTTTCGGCCTCCGGCTCCTCGTCGTGGACCGGAGATTCCAGGTCAGACTCCTCTGGGGACTCGTCATCCTCCGGTTCCTTTTGGGAGCGGGGAGCGCCGGGAAAGGCGACCACTTTTCCCTCGGGACGAGGGCGCTTTGGCGCTTCCGGCCAGGGCAGGTCGGGCTGCTGAAGGGAGGAATGAATGGGAATGGCTTTGGGGCGGGAAGGCTTTGTTCCAAACTCGGCCAAAATATCCTCCAGCTTATATTCCTTCCCAGGTGTGTCGCCGATCAGCGATTTAACATTGGAAAGGTCGTCTTGATTCAGTTTTTTATCTTGGTCGCTCATGGGCGGAAACCTCAGTATAATCAGGATGACGTTAGGGATTGCTGTTGATGGCCGCGGTCAAAAAGACGCCCATGGTTGCCATGGAGAACACGATGGCGCCCGCGCCGGGAGCCCCATTCGTGTGCCGGGGAATGCGCCGTTTACAGCTGGAATCTGCGAGGGGGGTGACCAAAAAGGGAAGAACGCCCTGCGCTCATTCTCCTATGCGCTGACGCACCGCCTCATAGAGGAGAACGGCGGCTGCGGCGGAGGCGTTCAGGGAGTTGATTTTACCGAACATGGGGATGGAGACGGTAAAATCGCAGTTTTCCGTCACCAGACGGCCCATTCCGTCCCCTTCGCTGCCGATGACGATGGCGGCGGGGCCCTTCAGGTCGGCCTTATAGAGGGAGGTGGTCCCTTGGGCGGCGGTTCCGAAGACCCAAATTCCCTCCTCCTTCAGCTCCTTCAGCAGAGCGGGGAGGTTGGGTACCCGGGCCACGGGAACATGAGCCACCGCCCCTGCGGAGGTCTTGGCCACAATGGCGGTAAGCCCGGCGGAGCGGCGCTTGGGGATAATGACCCCGTGGGCTCCGGCGGCATCGGCGGTGCGGATGACCGCCCCCAGATTGTGGGGATCGCTGAGCTCGTCACACACCACGATGAGGGGATTCTCCCCTTTTTCCCGGGCGGCGGCTAAAATATCGTCTACCGTGGCGTACTCCCGCACGGCAGCCTGGGCGATGACCCCCTGATGGGAGTGGGTGCGGCTCATGCCGTCCAGCTTGCGACGGTCTGCTTCCACCACCACAATGCCCTTTTCCCGGGCGGTGGAAGCGATGTGGCCCAGGGTAGCGTCAGTCTCTCCCCTGGCGATAAAAATCTTGTCGATGGCAACGCCGGCGCGCAGCGCCTCAATAACTGCGTTGCGGCCCTCAATGATGCCGTCATTCTCCTGCTCCACAGGAGCGGAGCGGCGCAGAGGGGGACGTTTGTTCATCCAAGCTCATCCTCTCAAAAAACGTAAAATCGAATTACAGTACATTTTACCACACCGGGCGGGAAGTGGGAAGTGCTATTTGTCATTTTATTGAGGAAACTGTCACAGAAAGTTTACACGGTCTTTTCTTGTTTTTAAGGGTAAAATGTGGTATGATACCATTCAGCACATCCCAATTCGGGAAAAACGGCAGAAAATTGGAGGTACGCTCCTTTGAAACCAGATAAAGGAAACAACAAGAAGAACGCGTTGGGGCTGATCAGCATTATCCTGTGGGCGCTGGTATTGACCATGCTGTTCCGCAGCTGCTCCAGTTCCTACGCAAGCGCCAACCAGGTCCAGGTGGACTACTCCACCTTCCGGGAGTGGGTCACCGCGGGGCTGGTGGAGTCGGTCCGTATGGACAGCAGCACCTACACCATCACCCTGAAGGAGGGCAAGGAGGAGGAGGCCCTTGCCTACCTGGATGAGACGACCACCCACCAGGGTAGCGGGATGTTCTCCTGGATGCCCATGAACAACAACAAGGAGACCGAGTATGTCACCACCGTACCGCCGGTGACCGATGTGAACATCTACGATATGCTGGATGAGTATGGCGTAGAGAGCTACGGAAGCGACCCGGTGGACCCCTCCTCCTATATTCTCTCCCTGCTCATTACAACCCTGCTGCCCATCGTTATTATGGTAGGCGCCATGATGTTCCTCTTCCGGGGCATTGGCGGCAAGGGCGGCATGGGCGGCCTGGGCGGCGTGGGCAAGGCCAACGCCAAGGTCTATGTGGAAAAGAAGACCGGGGTCACCTTCCGGGATGTGGCCGGTCAGGATGAGGCCAAGGAGTCCCTGGAGGAGATCATCGACATCCTTCACAACCCCCAGAAGTACACCGAAATCGGCGCCAAGCTCCCCAAGGGCGCGCTGCTGGTTGGCCCTCCGGGTACCGGCAAGACCCTGCTGGCCAAGGCTGTGGCCGGAGAGGCGGGGGTGCCTTTCTTCTCCATCAGCGGCTCTGACTTTGTGGAGATGTTTGTAGGCGTGGGCGCCAGCCGTGTCCGCGACCTGTTCAAAGAGGCCAGCAAAATGGCCCCCTGTATCATTTTCATCGACGAGATCGATACCATCGGCAAATCCCGTGACAACCGCATGGGCGGCAATGACGAGCGGGAGCAGACCCTGAACCAGCTGCTGGCCGAATTGGACGGCTTTGACCCGGGCAAGGGCGTCATCGTCCTGGGCGCCACCAACCGCCCGGAGGTATTGGACAAGGCCCTGCTTCGCCCCGGCCGTTTTGACCGGCGCATTACCATTGACCGGCCCAACCTGGCCGGCCGTCTGGCCACTCTCCAGGTCCACACCCGGAAGATCAAGCTGGCCGAGGACGTGGATTTGAAGAAGATCGCCCTGGCCACCGCCGGCACCGTGGGCGCGGACCTGGCCAACCTGGTCAACGAGGCCGCCCTCCGGGCCGTCCGCCACGGCCGCAGGCTGGTCACCCAGGAGGACCTGCTTGCCTCCTTCGAGTTTGTCATTGCCGGCAGCGAGAAGAAAAATTCCGTCCTCACCGAATTTGAGCGCAAGCTGGTAGCCTATCACGAGGTGGGCCACGCCATGGTGGCGTACAAGCAGAAGAACGCCGAGCCGGTGCAGAAAATCACCATCGTTCCCCACACCGAGGGCTCTCTGGGCTATACGCTGCTCATGCCCGAGGAGGATAAGACCAACCTGCGCACCAAGGAAGAACTCATGGCCAAGATCTCCGTGTCCATGGGCGGCCGGGCTGCCGAGCAGGTAGTGATGAACACCATGACCAACGGCGCCTCCCAGGATATTCAGGAAGCCACCAATATCGCCCGGAACATGGTGGCCATGTTCGGTATGAGCGAGGAGTTCGGCATGATGGCGTTGGGCTCCGTCCGCAACCAGTATCTGGACGGGGGCTATGGTCTGGATTGCGCTCAGGACACCGCCGCTGTGATGGACAAGGCCGTGAAGGCAATCTTGGATGTATGCTATGCGGATGCGGTGAAGGTCATTCAGGAGAATCTGGAGGATATGCATAAGGTGGTGGCCTACCTTCTGGAGAAGGAGACCATTACCGGCGGCGAGATGGTGGCCATTATCGAAGGCCGGGACCCCGCTCTGGTAGAGGACGCCTACGCCTCCACCCGGAAGAGCGACAAGGACTTCCGTCCCTCCGTGCCTGACGTGATTGAGGCTCCCGCCAAGCACATCCACATGGTCAGCGAGGAGGTCAAGGCTCCCGCCCTGGAGGACGGGAACGCTGAGAACGGGGAAGACGACCAGGGGGATAAGCCTACTGACGGTGAAACGCCTGCGGGAGAGGCACCTTCTCAGGGGGAGTCCGCCGACGGCCAGCCCGCCGAGGAAGCGCCTTCCGTTCCCGAACAGCTGTCCGCCTCTGAGGAACATGAGGAGAAAAAGCCTGAATAAATAAAAGGTGCCGCCGGCCTTTGAGGCCGGCGGCATTTTCATAAAACTAAACAGCCGCCCGGAGAGTGTTCAAAGCTCCGGACGGCTGTTCATTTCATAATGATTTACTTGGTAATCTCAGGCAGACTGGCGGCGGCAGCGGACTGACCGACCCGACGGAACTTTTCATCGGGCAGGGCAAGGTGAATGACCTTGTTGACTTCTGGATACTCGTCGGCGAGCACTTTTTTGCAGGTTTCCAGCAGCAGGTCTCCGCCTTTGCCAGACATGACCCGGCCCAGAAGCAGCACATGCTTGAAGGAGTACAGGTCGTAGTAGTAGGCCAGCGAGTGGGCCAGATATACGCCGATGGACTCATAGATTTTGGCGGCGCGGGGGTCGCCTTCGGCCATCAGGCCCTGGACTACCTTCAGCTTTTCGGCGGGGGAGAGGCTTTCATCCAACTCGATCCCGGCCCGGGGAGCCAGCTTGATGACCGAGTCCTGGGAGAAGTACTTGACGCCGCAGCCGATGTCTCCGGACCACTCATCCCGCATGGCGTCAGGGGCGGCGTCCACAGGGACGAAGGCCAACTCATTGAGCCAGCCGGTGACCCGGCCTTCCGCGTCTACATAGCCCACGGCCTCACTGGTACCCATGGCGATGCCCAGTACGTTGTTGTCGCCCAGGCTCATAGTGCCGGCCAGGGCGGACACATCGCCGTCATTGACCACGGCGTAGGGGATATCCCCAAAGGTGTCGGTAATGGCACGGATGTAGATGTCCTTCACCTTGGCGTCGTAGAGGTCCTTGGGGACTTTCAGAAACAGGGAGGCGCTCATGGTACGGTTGTTGATATAGATGCCAGCGGAGGACACGCCCACCGCATCCACACGGGGCATATGGGAGGCGGCGGTTTTCAGAGCGGAGACGATCCCCTCGTAGTGGTAGTCGGGGTCGGAGTTGATTTTGGGGAACCATACAACCTCTTCCGAGAAGACGGTCTCACCGTCAATAACGGCGGAAACCTTTCGGTCGGAACCGCCTGCGTCAAAGCCGATGCGGCAGCCCTCCAAATGGCCGCCCATAGCCTTGGGGGCGTCCTTGGACTCTGGGACCTTGTCGCACCACACCACCTCAAAGGGGTGCTCAAATACATTGGCCATGTAGTCCCAGTCAAAGGCCTGTTCCCCCTGGGCGCTGAATGCCCTGGTCAGGTAGTCGAAGGTGTCTCTGTCGCCGGATACATAGATTTTGAACCCGCCCTTCATCCACAAGATGGTCTTTACCAGGCGGTTGATGTAGTAGTGGTCGGCCTGAGCCATTTCAGCGGTGCCGTGAATTTTGGTGTGGCAGGCAGCCATTTGTCCGTCCGCACGTTCAACGGCAATGGAGACGGGCTTTGCGGCGTTTGCCAGAAAAGCCTGATTGAACTTCAGCAGAGGCATAAACTCTGGGTCCAGTTCAGGCGAGTTTTTGATTTGAACAGAGATACCATATCGTTCCATTACTGATTCCTCCTACAAAATCGTGAATTCGGACCGATTTCCACCAAAATAAACATGGAGGGAAACAAAATATGCTGTCTAATTAGTATTATTGTACCATAATTTTTACCGCTTGTCACCTGTTTCTTGTAGCTGTGGCGGGGAGGTAATTTGTCTTGCATGTATGGAGCAAGTGGGGTATCATAATGGCATAACGCCTCCCTGCGGGGTGAAAGGAGAACAAATATATGTGGTTTGATCAAGCGGTGATTTACCAGATCTATCCCCTGGGCCTGTGCGGCGCGCCAAAGGACAACGACGGGGTAAAGACGCCCCGCATCCTGCGCTTGCTTGACTGGGTGGAACATATTCAGAAAACCGGGGCGGACACGGTACTCCTGAACCCGGTTTTTGACAGCGACCGCCACGGCTATGATACCCGGGATTATTTTCATTTGGACCCCCGTCTGGGGGATAACGGGGACCTGGCCCAGGTGTGCAGAGCCTTTCATGATGCCGGACTGAGAGTTATGCTGGACGGAGTGTTCAACCATGTGGGCCGGGGATTCTGGGCCTTCCGGGATGTGCGGGAAAAAAAGTGGGACAGCCCCTACAAGGATTGGTTCCATGTCAACTTTGACGGCAATACGGAATATAACGACGGTTTCTGGTATGAGGGGTGGGAGGGCCACAATGAGCTGGTGAAGCTGAATCTGTGGAACCCCGCTGTGGTAGACCACCAGTTTGAAGCCATCCGTACCTGGGTAAAGGAATTTGACATTGACGGTCTGCGGCTGGATGTGGCCTACTGTCTGCCTCCGGAGTATTTGAAGCAGCTGCGCGGCTTCACACAGAGCCTGAAACCGGACTTTGTGCTTATGGGTGAGACGCTACACGGGGACTACAACCGCTGGATGGGTCCTGAACTGTGCCATTCCGTCACCAACTATGAGTGCTATAAGGGGCTGTGGTCCAGCTTTAACTCCATGAATATGTTTGAGATCGGCCATTCCCTGGCCCGGCAGTTCGGACCGGAGAACTGGACCCTCTACAAGGGCTGCCATCTGCTGTCCTTCCTGGATAACCACGATGTGAGCCGCATTGCCTCCCAGCTGACCAACCCTGAACACCTGCCGGCCGCCTATGCCCTGATGTTTGGTATGCCCGGGGTACCGGCGGTATACTATGGCAGCGAGTGGGGCATCCTGGGGGAGAAGAAAAATGGGGATGATGCCCTGCGTCCGGAACTGGCTGTGCCGGAGTGGAACGACCTGACCGACTGGATAGCCAAGCTGGCCAAAGCCAAACGGGGGAGCAGAGCACTGTGCTACGGAGGCTATCGGAACGTGGTGCTCACCAATAAACAGATCATCTTTGAGCGCAAGTGCGAGGATGAGCGGGTGCTGGTGGCCGTCAACGCCGACAAGGAGAGCTATGTGGCCCATTTTGACGCGGGCTGCGGCCTGGCCTGGGATTTGATTACTGGAGAAAAGCACGACTTTGGCGGAGGCAGCGAGCTGGCGCCATACAGCGCCCACTTCTGGAAAATGGAGCGGTAAAGATGTGAACTTACCCGTTATGACAAACTTTCAAGTGAAGAATTTTCTGCACTGATGCCGGGAGTGCTTGGCTTGAATATGGCCTTTTTAGCAAGGCATCAACTATAATAATGTTGAAATAAAAGGGCGGCGGCATTTCAACAATGCCGCCGCCCTTGTTCAATATTACGGAGTTACCCAAAATCGATTCCGAGATGTTTGGCATCGCAGGTACTTTATCATTCAGTTCTATTTGCCCCAGACATACTATATATTTTTATCGCTGCCCAGCAGCAAATTCTCCCATATTGATGTCCAGCACCCCTCTGGGCGGCTGGATCAGGGCATCCTCGTATTGGCACTTCCACTGAATCTCCCGGCTCATCTGGCCATCCGCTATGCCGTCTATCGTCTCCCCATTTTTAATGGGGTTGTCGTGCTCAAGAATATACGTCGCCGCATTGTACGCGTGGTTTACCACCCAGTTGGGGTCCATACTGTGGAAGTGGTACTGAAGGTCCGGCAGGAACAGGGTGCTCATGCCCACCGTGTCGATAAGCATATCCTCCGTACCCTGGATGTTGAAGAAACGGACATTGACCCCAAAGCGGATGAAGCGGTCCGGCCCCTTGATCTGATGGGAGCGCACATCCTCCGCCAGCAAGAGCTTGCCGCAGTTCTGGAAGTAGAACGCCTCGCAGGCGGGATACAGCTCCGCCAGGGCTTCCACAAAGTCAGCGTCCAGATTAGCCCGCTCCAGCGTGGGAAGCGCCGCTGCCAGCATATCAGTGGCCACGACTTGATACCGGCACTCCCGGAAGATCCGATCCCGGTCCTCCTGGCAGTCCCACATCTGGCTCATCAGAAAGGCGTCAAAGCCTTTGCCCTTGAATTTGTCGCATTTCATCACCATCAGCTGCACCGGGCATTTGCCATCCTGAAATTCCGCGATATGATCCAAGGCGGCAAAGCCGGCCATCTTTTTATCACGGCAGAAACACTCTACAGCGCCGATGTGCCTTTCCATCACAGCGGTCATCTCATCCTTCTCCGGCATGTCCACCGGCGCTTTGAACAGCAGCTGAATGAGATAGGGTCCTCCGGGCTGGGGGCCTTTTTTGTCGTTCAAGTTTTGCTGGAAAACTTTATTGCTCATGCTTGTCCCTCGCTTCTCCTGATGGCATCCTTGATCTGCCTGTTGGCGGCATCCATGTAGAGATACACACCGTCCCGGTCGCAGTGGTATAGGTTGGAATAACTTGTACTCTCATTGGGGCGGATAGGGTTAGGCTCCACCACCTCAGTGGCTTCCAGCAGACCCACGCCCTGCTCTGCAGCGGCGTTGAGGGCCTTTTTCAGCACCGCAAGCTGCCCATCGCACCAAATTTCCTCCACATCTTCCAACACTTTTGGGTCCTGTGTCAGATCCCGGAGAAGCTGTGTGACCTGATCCTGAGACAGGTACACACCAGAGCAGTAGTTTTCGATGATCTGATTTTCTGCCGGATTGGGAAAGGCTGTGGGCGCCACCTGCGCCCACGGGGTGAAGTATCGGGCATATTCCGGCTTCTCCTCCATCAGGAAGGAAAAACTGCTCCCTCTGGTGTAATAGTAGTCCCGGAAGAAGCCTTGGATCACCGCAATGTAAAAGCCATGGCTCTTATCGAACAACTCATCAGGCTCTGTCTCCGCCCCGACTCGCAGGGTGTCCAGATATTTTTCCGCGTAGAAATCCTCCATTCCATGCTGTGCGGCAAGGGCCAGCACCTTTTCCTCCTGCCCCTGCTGTATCCAGCTAAGCGGGGTGAAATACCATTCCCGCATTTCTTCCGGTGAAATCGGGTGAAAACTTACATCATATCCCATAAAATCCCTCCTCAGTAATCCAGTAAAATGGGCACCTGCTGTTCCTCGGCAAATCGCATGGCCCGCCAGAACATAGAAAAGGCAAACTTGGCCAGGGATTGGGTATCATACTGGGTGTGTTCCGGGATGTCCGCCTTGCTGTACTGTCCATCCGGACCTACGGTTCCGTCTGCCGGATATCCCTCGGTGTCCGCCCAATCAAGGATGGTATCCTCATCGGCCTGCCATGCCATCTGGTTCAGCATCTCCAGTTCCTTCCGAAGTCCGCCCACAGTGCCGATGGCGGCGGTGTGATCAGTGGGCAGCGGTGCCTGAAAAAAGAAAGCGTCCGCCAGAGGCAGCCACCAGGTAGCCCCACGGAACAGGGACCACACCCGCTCCTCATCCGATCCAAGGCGGGCGACCAGAGGATACTCCCCGAAGTTCCAGTCCTTCTCCACGGTGGGGGGCACCGGCTCATCGTATGTATGGCAGGCGGCCACCAGCAGCATAGCGCCGAAGGCATCCCAATCCGGCTTGTCGGTGTAATAGGGTTTCTCATTATCCTCCGGCCAGGGGGCGTAGGGGGGCTGGCCCGGCTGAGAAATGGCGCTCAAGATCTGATCCCGCCAGTTCTCCACCGCAGCCTGGACCTCAGCCGGGGACAGTTCTTCCTCGTTGTCAGCAGGTTCTCCATCCGGCGTGATCCGGTTAAAGGCGTATCCGTTTTCCTCCGCCCACTGCTGAACAACGGTTTTCCAGTTGTGTGAATAGTACCGGGTCAGCGTCCCGGCGTAGATGTCAAGTCCCATGATAATGCCTCCTTTTCTGCTCCGTTAAAGTCGTTCCAGGGTACAGTCGTGCCCGGAATGGTTCGGATCCAAAATGATTTCTGTAATGGTGTCCATGGTTTCTTTGCCGAGATCACGGACACTTTTTAATACCATCTCATACAGCAGGGCGGCGTCGCCCTGCACCAGTTCCAGATGGGAGCGCAGCGTTTCCAGTCCGCTTTGCACCGCCTCGGTGGGCAGGTCCCAGTCTGGGGCAATTTCAGCGGCCAGCTCTGGGAGGTCCTGCTTCCGCAGAGCCGTCAGCAGATTAGATGCCAGTTCTCCCTCCAGCAGAGCGCAGTCCAGGGTGTCCTCCGTCTGGGGAGCAGGAAAAC
>JAXWVI010000082.1:0-19198 GCA_037245165.1 bacterium | reverse complement strand
AAAAAGACACGGCTGGCTGCCGTGCCTTCAACCGTAAATATATTGTAATAGGAGGGGGCCTTATGCTGAAGCTCATTCTGGGCCGGGCGGGGAGCGGCAAGACCACCGCGGTGCTGCGCCGCCTGATTGCGGCGGGGAAGGAGCGCCCCCAGGTGCTCATGGTTCCCGAGCAGCAGTCCCATGAGGCTGAGCGGGCCCTGTGCCTGGCAGGGGGGCCTGAGGTCAGCCTGTACGCCGAGGTTCTCTCCTTCAGCCGGCTGTGCAACCGGGTGTTTCAGGCGGCGGGAGGCCTTGGGGAGGAGGAGCTGGACAAGGGGGGACGGCTGCTGCTTATGTACCGGGCGGTGCAGAGCGTGGCCTCCCAGCTGAAGGTCTACGGCCGCCCCTCCCGGCGCCCGCCCTTTCTCCAGTCCCTCCTGTCCACGGTGGACGAGCTGAAGGGGGCCTGTATCCCGCCGGACAAGCTCCTTGAGGCCGGGCGGGACAACCCCGGCCCCGAGGGGGACAAGCTCTTTGACCTGGGGCTCATTTTAGGGGAGTACCAGGCCCTCACCGCCCTGGGAGCCCTGGACCCACGGGACCGGCTGACCCGTGTGAGGGAGAAGCTGCGCGCCTGCCCCTGGGGCAGGGGAAAGGACTTCTGGCTGGACGGCTTTACCGACTTTACCCCCCAGCAGCGGCTGGTTCTGGAGCGCCTGCTCTCCCAGGGGGAGAATATGACCCTCACCCTCACCTGCGACCACCTGGAGGAGGACGAGGGGGGCGCGGGGATTTTCTCCCCCGCCCGAAAGACCGCGCGGCAGCTGCTCGCCCTGGCCCAAAAGCTGGGGATACCATGTGAAGTAGAACACCTTGTCTCTACTGAAACGGGAAAGGACCCGGCCCTTGTCCATCTGGAGCAAAACCTCTTTGCCCAGACGGCGGCGGACCCTGTCCCTGCCGCAGGGGCGGTGGAGCTGTTCCGGGCCGGCGCCCCCCGGAGTGAGGTGGAGTGGGCCGCCGGACAAATTTTGCGGCTTGTCCGGGAGGAGGGGTTCCGCTTCCGGGAGATCGGGGTGGCCGCCCGGGACTACGCCTCCTACCGGGACCTGATCGAGTCGATTTTCCCCCGGTATGGGGTGCCGGTGTTCTCCTCAGCCATGACGGATATTTTGGAAAAGCCGGTGCTGGCCCTGGTCACCGCCGCACTGGAGGGGGCGGCGGGGGAGTATCGGTATGAGGATATCTTCCGATATCTGAAGACGGGCCTTACCGACCTTCCCGAGGAGGACCGGGACCTGCTGGAAAACTATGTGCTCAAGTGGGACATCCGGGGCAGCCGCTGGACCCAAACTAAGCCCTGGCCCTGGCACCCAAAGGGCTATGGAATCCCCTGGACCCAGGAGGACCGGGCGCTGGTGGAGCGGCTGGACGCCGCTCGGCGGCAGGTGTCCGCTCCCCTGGAGAGGCTGCGGAAAAATTCATTGAAAACAGGGGAGGGTCAGGCAAAAGCCCTTTACACATTTCTGGAGGGGATCGGCCTGCCCGACCGGCTGGACGAGCGGGTGCGGGAGCTGGAAGAGCGGGGACAGCCCGCCCTCAGCGAGGAGTACCGGCAGCTTTGGGATATCCTGACTCTGGCCCTGGAACAGTGTGCCCGGCTTCTGGGGGATGCCCCCATGGAGCTGGAGGAATTTTCCAAGCTCTTTCGTCTGGTTTTGTCCCAGTACGACGTGGGCACCATCCCCGTGTCACTGGACCGGGTGACGGCGGGGGAGACGAAGCGCCAGACGGGCCACCGGGTGAAGGTTCTCTTTTTGCTGGGGGCGGATGACGGCTCCCTGCCCCAGGTGAGCGAGACGCCGGGCCTGCTGTCCGACGATGACCGGGCCTTGCTGGCCTGCTACGGCCTGGAGGTGGAGCAGAGCCAGCGGGACCTTCTCTACCGGGAGATGACCACCATCTACCAGATCTGCGCCCGGCCCAGCCAAAAGCTGCTGGTGTCCTGGCCGGGCCAGGGCCCAGGCGGGGAGGAGCGGCGGCCCAGCTTCCTCATCAAGCGGCTGGAGCTGCTGTTTTCCGACCTCCGGGTGTGCCGGGAGGAGGAGCTGGGGGGCTCCTTCCGCCTCCAGGCCCCCTTGCCCGCCCTGGAGCAGGCGGGGACCGACCCGGCGGTGCGCCGGGCTCTGGAGGGTTTTCCGGAGCTTGCCCGGCAGCTGGAGGGGCTGCGGCGGGCGGAGAGCTGGCAGAGGGGGAGCCTGTCCCCCACGGCGGTGGAGCGGCTCTACGGGCGGAAGGTGCCCATGTCCGCCTCCCGGATGGACAAATATAAGTCCTGCCACTTTTCCTACTTCATGCGCTACGGCCTGAAGGCGGAACCCCGTAAGCCGGCAGGCTTTACAGCCCCTGAATACGGTACCTTTGTCCACTATGTTCTGGAGCACGTCCTTCAGGATGAGATGTTTCATCAGACCACTATCCCCGGTATGGAGGACGCGGGAGGGGAGGAGCGGCGCAAGCGCCTGCGACAGCTGACGAAAGATGCGGTGGAGCGGTATGTGGCCGAGGAGCTGGGTGGCCTGGAGGGCCAGACGCCGCGATTTCAATACCTGTTCCGGCGGCTGCTGCGCACGGTGCAGGCTGTGGTGGACAATGTGGCCCAGGAGCTGCTTCACTCCAAGTTCAGGCCCATCTCCTTTGAGCTGGGCTTCGGCCGGGGACAGGACCTGCCCCCGGTGGAGCTCACCGCCGGCGGGGTCACCATCAGCGTCACCGGCTTTGTGGACCGGGTGGATGGCTGGGTGCAGGACGGCAAGCTCCACCTGCGGGTGGTGGACTACAAGACCGGGCGGAAGACCTTTGACCTGACCGAGGTGTGGAACGGGCTGGGGCTGCAAATGCTCCTGTACCTCTTTACCCTGGAGGAGAAAGGACAATCCCTTTACGGCCTGCCTGTGGAGGGGGACGGAGTCCTCTACCTTCCCGCCCGGGAGGCCATCATACGGGGCAGCCGCACCATGAGCGACGAGGAGCTTCAGAAGAAGGTGGACCGGGAGCTCACCCGCAGCGGCCTTGTGGTCAGCGACCCGGCGGTGCTGGAGGCCATGGAGGAAGCCGGGGAGGGCGGCTACCGCTTTTTGCCCCTGAAGGTAAGTAAAAGTACCGGAGAGATCACCGGCGAGGCCCTGTGCTCGGCCGAGCAGCTGGGCAAGCTGGGCCGCCACATCCAGAAGGTGCTGGAGGAGATCTGTGAGGAGCTCAGCCGGGGGAACATTGCCGCCGACCCATTTTGGCGGGGCCCGGAGAAAAACGCCTGCCGCTGGTGCGACTACGCCGCCGCCTGCCACTTTGAGCCGGGCCGGGGCGGGGACTGCAAGCGATGGCTGCCCGGCCTCAGCGCCCAGGAGTTCTGGGCACGGCTGGAGGAAAACGAGAATTAGGAGATCACGTCACCATGGAAGACAACAAAAATATTTTGATTATCAACGATATGTGCGGCTACGGCAAGGTGGCCCTGGCCGCCATGCTGCCCATTCTGTCCAGCATGGGCCACAGCGTCTATAACCTGCCCACCGCCCTGGTGTCCAATACATTGGACTACGGAACGTTCACCATCCTGGACACCACCGACTACATGGTGGGGGCCATCCAGGCGTGGAAGAAGCTGGGGTTCCAGTTTGACTGTATTACCACCGGCTTTCTGGCCTCGGCCTCCCAGGTTGGCATCATCCGGGACTTTATCGCCAGCCAGAAGAAGGAGGGCCTGCTGGTGATGACCGACCCCATCATGGGGGACGAGGGGAAGCTCTACAACGGGGTCAGCGATGAGACGGTGGACAATATGCGCCGTCTTCTTGGGGTGGCCGACGTGATTGTCCCCAACCTGACCGAGGGGGAGTTTCTCACCGGCCAGTGTGTGGGGAAGGAGGCCCTCACCCGGGATGAGGCCCGGCGGATGGTGGACGGCCTTCTGTCCTTCGGCCCCCGGAGCGTGGTCATCACCAGCGGCAAGGAGGCGGAGACGGGCAATTCGGTGGTCTGGGGCTACGACCACCAGGGGGGCGAGTACTTCACCATCCCCTACCGGCTCATCAAGGTCCATTTCCCGGGCACCGGGGATATGTTCTCCGCTGTGCTGGCCGGGTCCATGCTGGCGGGCAAGCCATTTCCCAAGGCGGTGAAGCGGGCCATGGACGTGATCGAGCGGCTCATCTTCCTGGAGCAGGATGAGCTTGAGAAGAACAAGGGCATCCGGATTGAGCGGTTTTTGGACCTTTTAAAAGAATGATCTGAGAAAGGAAAGAGGGAGAACATATGTGGATCGTTCTGGCCATGCTGTCGGCGGGCTTTGCCGCCCTGACAGGCATTTTCGCCAAAATCGGTATGGAGGGCATAAACTCCAATCTGGCCACCGCTATTCGCACAGTGGTCGTGCTGGTGATGGCCTGGGGCATTGTGTTCCTCACAGGCAAGCAGGCGGGGATCGCCGACATTACCACTAAGGGCTGGACCTACCTGATTCTGTCAGGGGCGGCCACCGGCCTAAGCTGGCTGTGCTACTTCTACGCCCTCCAGCTGGGAGAGGCCAGTAAAGTGATTCCCATTGACAAGTTCAGCGTGGTGCTTTCCATGGTGCTGGCCTTTGTAGTGCTGAGGGAGAAGGTGACCATGACCAAGATCATCGGGGGCGCGCTCATTACCCTGGGCACCTTTGTGATGATCCTGTAAGTGAGAAAGAGAGGAGGCGAGGGCCGTGGCCTTCCCCTTGACACGGGAACAACGGGATATTGTAGACGACCGGGGCGGGGAGCTGCTGGTATCCGCTGCCGCCGGGTCGGGCAAGACCCGGGTGCTGGTGGAGCGGCTGCTGGACCGGGTGACGGGGGAGGGGCTGGATATGGACCGCTTCCTGGTCATTACCTACACCAAGGCCGCCGCCGGAGAGCTCCGGGGCCGCATCGCACAGGAGCTGTCCGACCGGCTGGGGGAGCGTCCCAACGACCGGCACCTGCGCCGCCAGACCACTCTGGTATATAAGACCCAGATTTCCACCATCCACTCCTTCTGCTCCGCCCTTTTGCGGGAGAGCGGCCACCTGCTGGACCTGGACGGGGACTTCCGGCTGTGCGACGAGGGGGAGAGCGCCGTCATCCGGGCAAACGTCCTGGAGGAGGTGCTGGATGGCCGGTATGAGGACCTGGAGGAAGGCAGCCCCTTCGCCCTTCTTGCCGACACCCTGGGGGCGGGGCGGGACGACAGCCGCCTTGCCCAGATCGCCATGGACATTTTCCTCCGGGTCCAGAGCCACCCGGACCCCCGGCGCTGGCTCAGCGAACAGAAGCAGCTGTGGAACCTGGAGGGGATCGGCGATCTGTCTGAAACCCCCTGGGGCGCCCTTCTGCTGGAGGACGCCCGCCGCCAGGCCGCCTTCTGCCGGGAACGTCTTGTAAAGGCACTTTCCCTTACGGCTTGTGACGAGCTGCTGGAGCAGAACTACGCCCCGTCCCTCTCCGCCACCCTGGAGGAGCTGGAGGGGCTGCTGAGGGCCAAAACCTGGGATGAGGCGGCGGCCCGTCTGCCCATTCCCTTTCCCGCTGCCGGGCGGAAGAAAAAGCGGAAAATTGAGGTCAGCCCCATGGCTGAGGAGGCTGCCGCCCGGGCCGGGGAGGAGCTGAAGACCATCCGCACCCGGTGCAAAAAGCTGCTGGATAGGGTGGCCGAGGCCATGGAGGGGGACACCGCCGCTCTGTTGGAGGAGCTGGCTCTGTCCCGTCCCGCCGTCCAGGCCCTGATGGACCTGGTGCTGGACTTTGGGGAGGCCTACGCCAAAGAGAAGCGCCGCCGGGGGGTGCTGGACTTCTCCGATCTGGAGCACTTCGCCGTCAAGCTGCTGGTGGGGGAGGACGGCCGGCCCACCCAGCTGGCCCAATTCTGGAGCAGCCGGTATGAGGAGATTCTGGTGGACGAGTACCAGGACACCAACCAGGTACAAAACGCCATCTTTTACGCCATCTCGGATGGGGGGAGAAAGCTCTTTGAGGTGGGGGACGTGAAGCAGTCCATCTACCGCTTCCGCCTGGCCGATCCCACCATTTTTCTGGACAAGTACCGCCGTTTCCCCATGGGGGACGAGGCAAAGGAGGGGGAGGCGAGAAAGCGGCTTCTCTCTCAAAACTTCCGCTCCCGCACAGAGGTGCTGGAGGGGTGCAACGACCTGTTTCGGAGTATTATGTCAACGGAATTCGGGGAGCTGGACTACACCGACGACCAGGCTCTGGTTCCGGGGAAGAAGTTTGCCGGAGAGCCGGGGGACTATGCCCTGGAGCTTCATGCCCTGGACCTGTCCTTTCTGGGGGACCAGGAGGGGGAGAAGGAGAGCAAGGATTTATTGGAGGCCCGGTTTGCCGCCCGGCGGATTCGGGCGCTGCTGGACAAGCCTCTGATGATCGAGGAGGGGGACGGGCTGCGGCCCCTGCGTCCCTCGGACGTGATGATCCTTCTGCGCAGTCCGGGGGCCGTCCTGCTCCACTACCTCCGGGCCCTCAACGAGGAGGGCATCCCCTGGACGGCGGAGGGGGGTGGGGACTTCTTTGAGAGCACGGAGGTTCAAGTGGCCCTGGCCATCCTCCAGATCGTGGACAATCCCCGCCAGGACGTGCCCCTCATTGCCGCTCTGCGCTCCCCGGTGTACGGTTTTTCCGCCGATCAGCTCTCCCTGCTCCGCTCAGACAGCGACGGGGACTTCTATACCGCCCTGGTGAAGGGAGCGGAAGGGGGAGACGAGGCCTGTCAAAGCTTCCTCCAAGACCTTCACGAGCTGCGGTTCGGGGCGGGGGAGCGCACTTGCCGTCAGCTCATCTGGCACATCTATGAGAAAACAAATCTTCTGGGTATTTTCGGGGCTATGGAGGGGGGCGCGGAACGCCGGGACAACCTGCTGGCCCTGTACGCCCTGGCCGGGCAGCTGGAGGAGAGCGGCTGCCGAACCCTGTTTCCCTTCCTGCTGCGGCTGGAGCGGCTGCGGGAGATGGGCTCCCGGTTCCCCGCTCCCGGGGGCGGCGAGGGGGAGGGGGTGTCCATCCTGTCCATCCACCGCTCCAAGGGTCTGGAGAAGCCGGTGGTGCTGGTATGCGGCCTCACCCGGCGGCTCAACCGGGAGGACCTGATGGGGCCTGTCCTCTTCCACTCGGTGCTGGGGGTGGGTCCCAAGGGCCTGGACCGGGAGCGGATGGTGGAGTATGAGACGGTGGCCCGGCGGGGGGTGAAGCGCCAGCTGGAACGGGAGATGATGGCCGAGGAGCTGCGCCTTCTCTATGTGGCCATGACCCGGGCCCGGGAGAAGCTCATTTTAACCGCCGCCCTCCCTGAGGGCCTGCGTACCCTGGAGCGGCTGGGGGAGGACCTGTCCCTGCCCATCCCGCCCATGGTGCTGGAGCAGCAGCAGAGCGTGGGGGCCTGGGTGCTTCTCCACGCCCTCACCCGTCCGGAGGGGGAAGCTTTACGCACGTTGGCCGGAGCGCCGGAGATGGCCGCTGAGAACCTGGGGCCCCGGTGGGACATCCGGTGGGTGGAGGGGCAGAGCCTGGCCGAGGCCTCCCAACAGGAGGGGACGCTGTCCGACCTGCCGGAGAGCGGGACGGCGCAGGACGAGGAGCTTCGGGAGCGCCTCTCCTGGACCTATCCACACCAAAAGGCCGCCTTCGTCCCCTCCAAGCTCACCGCCACCCAAATCAAGGGCCGGGCCCTGGACCGGGAGGCGGCAGAGGAGGCCCAGGTTCCAACCCGCAGGGGAAAACCCTTGACACGCCCTGGATTTATTGCGGATGAGCAGGGCCTCACCCCCGCTCAGCGGGGCATTGCCCTCCATCTGGCCATGCAGTATCTGTCTCTGGAGGGGGACCACAGCGAGGGGGCCATTGCCCGGGAGCTGGACCGGCTGACAGAGGGTGGGTTTCTCACTGTCCTCCAGCGTGGGGCGGTGGACGAGGGGAAGCTGTCCGCCTTCTGGCAAAGCGAGGTCGGCCGGGAGATGTGCCGGGCCAAGGATTGCCGCCGGGAGTTTAAGTTCTCCCTGCTGGTGCCGGCCCAGGACTACTACCCCGGTCTGGAGGGGGAGGAGATCCTCCTCCAGGGGGTCATCGACGCCTGGTTTGAGGGGGCGGAGGGTCTGACCGTCCTGGACTTCAAGACCGACCGGGTGCGCCCGGGCAGAGAGCGGGAGAAGGCGGAGGAGTACCGCCCCCAGCTGGAGGCCTATGGAAAGGCCCTGTCCCGGATTCTGGGGCGGGAGGTCCAAAAGATGGTGCTGTGGTTTTTTGAAACGGACACAGCGGTGGAGCTATAAAAGAAAGCCCTTTGCGCCACAATGGGTGCAAAGGGCTTTTCCTATCCACGCCTGGGCCGGCGGCGGGTCCCCTGGTCCTCCACCAGGATGATGTCCTCCCCGAACCGGCGCACCGCGTTCCAGGGGATGTAGCGGTCCTCCTCTCGGCCCAGAAGACCGAACAGCCGCCGCCGCCCCGGTACCACCAGGGCCCGGACCTGGCCGCTGTCCAGGTCCACCTCCATATCCCCCACAAAGCCGAAGCGGCTGCCGTCCTCCACGCTGATGACCTCTTTGTACCGCAGCTCCGCAATCCGTGTTTCCATGGTCCTGTCCTCCCTGTCGCTATGATGTGGTAGTCCAGACTATGACAGAAGCGGCACGTCCTATGTCAAAAAAAGCGCCCCGGCCAAAAACCGGGGCGCATGGGTAATAAAGGGATCAACTCAGCCCTCCAGCAGGCCCTTCTCCACCAGGAATTCGTGGGCCACCTCCTGGACGCTGCGGCCGTCCACGTCCACCGCGTAGGTGAGCTCCACCATGTCCTCGCTGCTGACCTGGCCGGTGAGCAGCTCCAACACCTGCTCCAGGTTGGGAGCCGCGTCGTAGAAGTCCTCAAACAGGTCGTTTCGCACCAGGAAGGCCCCGTAATACTCGGGGAAGAAGCCCTGGTCGTCCTCCAGGATGGTGAGGTTTGCACGCTTGTTCAATCCGTCGGTGGCATAGACCACCATGGCGTCAAAGGCCCCGTCCTCCACGGCGTTATACTTGAGCACTACGTCCACGGGGGTGGCCGACTGGAAGTTTAGGCCATAGAAGTCCACGAAGGGCTGATATTTCATGCTGCCCTCCTCGGTGAAGAACTCGTGCTCCGCCCCAAAGCGGAGGGAGGAGGCGATGGGCGTCAGGTCGGAAATTTTGCTCACGCCGTACTGGTCCACCACATTCTGGGTCACGCCGATGGCGTAGGTGTTGTTAAGGCCAACCTTGCCCAGCATGTGAAGGCCCTCCCGCTCGCTGACCGTCTCGTTGACAAAGTCGTAGAGGGTCATACCCTCGGGGATGTCGGTGGTGTCCAGTCCCAGGAAGGTGGTGAGCACGGTGCCGTCGTAGCTGAACATCAGATCGCAGCTGGGGTTTGCTCCCTTCAGCTCGTTGTGGTTATTGACCTGGGTCATCTGATCCAGGATGACCACCTCCAACTCGGTCTTGTCCTCCACCAGCTGCTCCACCATGGAGTGCATGAGCTTCACCTCGGAGTAGTCCCCGTCGTAGAGGGTGAGCTGTCCGGAGGTGTCGGCGGGCAGGAGCATGTAGACCACCAGGGCTACTCCGGCCAGGGCCAGGGCTCCGCCTCCCGCCGCCTTCAGGGGGGCGGGCAGCTTTCTGCGGCTGTGGGAGGAAATCCGCCGCTCCACATAGCCCAGCAGTACGTCCAGCACCAGGGCCATCAGCATCAGTACCCCGGTGCCCAGCAGGAGCATGGGGGTGTTCCTCTGGCGGATGGCGGTATAGAACAGTCCGCCCAGACCGCCCCCGCCCACAAAGGCGGCAAAGACGGCGGTGCCGATGGCGTTGACGGCGGCAATGCGGATGCCGGTGACCACCATGGGGAAGGCCAGGGGGAGGTCCACATGGGTCATGCGGTAGACCTGGGTCATGCCCATACCGGCGGCGGCCTCCTTCAGGTGGCCGGGGACCTGCTGCAGGCCCAGACAGGTGTTGCGGACGATGGGCAGCAGGGAGTAGAGGGCCAGGCCCACCATAGCCGTGGGGGAGCCCGGGTCCATGACCACCATGATGAGGCCCAGCAGGGCCAGGGCGGGGACAGTTTGAATGAGGTCCACCACCCAGAGGATGACTTTTCCCAATTTCGGGGACAGATAGGCCACAAGGCCCAGGGGCACCCCGGCGGCGATGGCCAGCACCAGGGCGGAGAGTACCAGGGCCAGGTGGTCCCAAATCATGGAAAGGCTCATTTCGCCGCCCCTCCTTTCCCTGTGGTGCGCCGGGTGACGTACCGCTGGAGCTGGTCCACCAGGGCGCCCAGCGCCAGGGCCAGAATGGCGGCGGGGACGGCCCCCTGGAGGATGAGGGTGTTGTTGTTGGAGCTGACCCCCTTATAGATGAAGTCTCCCAGTCCGCCCAGGCCGATCATGGCGGCCAGCACCGCCCAGGAGACGGTGTAAACCGTGGACATGCGCAGTCCCCCGATGATGGAGGGCAGAGCCAGGGGCAGCTCCACCCGCCACAGGCGCTGAAGCTGGTTCATGCCGCAGCCCCGGGCGGCCTCTTTATACTGGGCGTCCACGCCGTTTAAGCCGGTGACGGTGTTTTTCAGCACCGGGAACATGGCGTAGATGGACAGGGCGATGATCACCGTGGCGGGGGTCATGCCCATGTAGATGAACAGCAGGCCGATGAAGACGATGCCCGGGATGGTGTTCAGGATGGACAGCAGGGGCAGCAGGTACCGGGACAGGGTGGGCAGCCGGGACAGGCCGATGCCCAGAGAGACTCCCAGCACAAATCCGATGGCCACGCACACCAGGGTGTAGCCGGTGTGGACCAGGGTAGCGTGAAGAATGGACAGCAAAACATCCGTCATCTTCTCACCCCCACAGCTGTTCGGCCATGGCGGAGGCCATACTGGTCTTGGTGACGATGCCCGCCACGGTCTGGTCCTCGTTTAAAACCACCAGATAGGGGAAGCCGCTGGAGATGAGCTGGTCAAAGCACTCCTTGGCGTTGTCCCCCACATGGACCACGGGGGTGGTGCTGCGCACCAGGGGGCCGATGGTCTTGACCACATGGCCGGTCAGGCGGATGTCGGCGATGGAGACGGTGCCCTGGTAGTGGCGGTACTCATCCACCACCAGCAGGGTGTCTACGTTATAGTGCTGCATGCGGCTGACGCACTCGTTAATGCCCCGGTTCTGGTTGACGGTGACAATGCCCGTGCGCATGAAGTGGTCCACGGTGAGCTCGGCGGGGGAGGGGCCGGAGTGGTGCTTGCCCAGAAACTCCCGGATCTGGTCGGTGGCGGGGGAGTCCAGCATCTCCTCGGGGGGCGCCATCTGGACGATCTGGCCGTGGTCCATGAAGATGATGACGTCGGCCAGGTCCAGGGCCTCCTCCATGTCGTGGGTGACGAAAATGATGGTCTTGTTCAGCTTCTGCTGAAGGTTTTTCACTTCCAGCTGGAGAGAGCGCCGGGTCATGGGGTCCAGGGCGGAGAAGGGCTCATCCATGAGCACCACCGGGGGAGAGGCGGCCAGGGCCCGGAGGATGCCGATGCGCTGCTGCTGGCCGCCGGACATTTCGCTGGGGTACTTGTGGGCGTACTGGTCATAGGGCAGCTCCACCATCTCCAAAAGCTCCCGGACAATTTGGTCGCACTTGTCCTTGGGCCATTTGAGAAGCTTGGGCACCACACAGATATTCTGGGCCACCGTCATGTTGGGGAACAGGCCGATCTGCTGGATGACGTAGCCGGTGTGGCGCCGGAGCTCATAGCGGTCGATGGAGGAAATGTCCTTCCCGTTGAGATAGATGTGGCCGCTGTCGGGCTGAATGAGGCGGTTGATCATTTTCAGGGTGGTAGTCTTGCCGCAGCCCGAGGGGCCGATGAAGACGGCAAACTGGCCGTCCTGAATCTCAAAGGAAATGTTGTTCAGAATTTTCTGTCCGCCGTAGGACAGATTCACACGTTCAAATTGAAGCAAGTTGACCTCCTTTTCCGGGCCCGCCATGGGGCAGGGTTTGCCGGACAGCAAAAAAGAGCCGCGCCGAGGCAGCTCTTTTCCGTCTTCATTTCCATGCACTCAGCGTAAAGTCCAGCATAATGTACAATCAAAGTATAACTTGTTTCGTCAAATTTGTCAAATGAAGAAAATGTAAATATTCGTCGGACTTTATGAGTATCCCATCAAGACATTCCTTCAGAAAAACTTCATCAAATCTTAAAGTTTTTCCCAGCCTGTCCTTAACATTCCTCTGCTAGAATCTGGGTGTAATATCCGCAGGGAGGTATGGTTATGAATTGGTTATTTCCCGCTGCTCTGGCTCTGACAGGGGCCATGGGCGCAGTGATGGCCCTGTGGGGCCTTTGGTATCTGGCCGGAGGGGCCTTGTGCTGGAAGAAGGCCGAGGATTACGGCTGGCACCCCGCCCGGACAAAGTTTGCCGTCCTCATCGCCGCCCGGAATGAGGAGCTGGTCATCGGTCCGCTCATCAACAGTCTGCTTACCCAGAACTACCCCCCCGAGCTCTATGACATCTGGGTGATTCCCAACAACTGCACCGACAACACCGCTCTGGCCGCCCGGGGGTTCGGGGCCAAGGTGCTGGAGTTTCCCGGCCGGGCCCACAGCAAGGGGGAGGTACTGCAATTTGCCTACCACCGCCTCCGGGGCCGCCGGTACGACGCCTACTGCGTCTTTGACGCGGACAATGTGGTCCACAAGGACTTTCTGATGGAAATGAACCACGCCTACATGGCCGGGGCCCGGGCGGCCCAGGGCTACCGGGACAGCAAGAACCCCTATGACACGGCCATCTCCGGCTGCTGCTCCATCTACTACTGGATGATGAACCGCTTCCACAACGCCGGGCGCAGCGCCCTGAGTCTGTCCGCCATGATCGGCGGCACCGGCTTTATGGTGTCCCAGCAGCTGCTGGACAAGCTGGGGGACTGGCAGGCCAACACCATCAGCGAGGACCTGGAGCTCACCGCCCAGACCGTCCTGGCGGGGGAGCGGGTGCGCTGGGTGCCCAAGGCCGTCACCTATGACGAGCAGCCCAACAGCTGGGCGCAGTCCTTCAAGCAGCGCCGCCGGTGGACCAGCGGCACCATCCAGGTGGCCCGAACCTATTTCCCGGCGGTGATCCGGGGCCTGGGACGGGAGCCCCGACCCACGCTGGCCGACCTGGGGGCCACCCTGATCATCCCCGCCTACCAGATTTCCGCCCTGGCCAGTCTGGCGGTGGGCGCTCTGGCGGCTGCAATGGGCTGTCTCACCATCCGGGGGGCCATATTGGCCGTTCTGGCCGCCGTGGGGGCCAACCTGTTCTCGGCCGCCCTGACGGCCACCGGCCTTGCCGCCATCGTCATCACCCTGGAGAGAAAGTGGGACCGGCGGCTGCTGCCCGCCCTGGGGGCCTACTGGCTGTTCCTGCTCACCTGGATTCCCATTACCGCGGCCTGTTTTGTAAAGGACACCACCGTGTGGGAGGAGATCCGCCACACCCGCAATGTGGCCCCTGAGGCCCTGGTGCGGTGAGGCTTTTTAAATAGAAAACCGCCGGAGGACATCCTCCGGCGGCTTTTTTATGGTGTTCTTACTTCTCAGGCTCGAAGTGGCTCTTGTCAGCGCCGCACAGGGGGCAGACATAGTCGTCGGGCATGGGGCCCTCCACGGCCTCATCATAGATGAAGCCGCACAGATCGCAAACCAGTTTCATGGGTGAATCTCTCCTTTCTTGTAAACTGTCAGCCCAGAGGCTCGAAGCCGCCCCTTCCGGGGCGCCGGGGCTGCTTGCTGTTCCAACCCCCGCAGGGGCGGGGACATACAAAAGAATTGGGGCGCCGGGGCGCTCAGGCCAGCGGCTCAAAGTCGCTGGCGGGACGGCGGCAGATGGGGCAGACAAAATCCGGGGGGAGGGTGTCGCTCTCATAGATAAACCCGCAGATTTTGCACACAAAGCCCCGGGGCTTGTCCTGGGGAGCTTCCTCCACGGGGACGGGCTCCTCACCCTTGACGGAGGCGCACAGCACCTTGGCCAGGGTCTCCAGCTCTTCCTCCTGGCCGGGGGCCAGGGCGGACTTCAGGGTAATGGGGGATTCCAGAATCTCCATGTTCTTCATCTCGCCCAGCATCTGGGTCATCAGCTTGCCGCTGGCGGGGGCCCAGGAGCCGTTCTGGATGAGGGCCACCTTCCGGTTCTGGAAGTTGTGGTGGCACAGGTCCCGCATGAGGTGCTCCATGGTGTCAAACAGGCCGTTGTTGAAGGTGGGAGCCGCAAAGACGATGTGGCTGTATTTGAAGCACTCGGCCAGGACGTAGGAGTAGTGGGTGACGGATACGTCGTACATCTCCACCTTTACGCCCAGCTCCGCAAGGCGGCAGGCCAGGATGTTGGCGGCCGTCTCGGTTCCTCCGTAGATGGAGGCGAAGGGGATGAGCACGCCCTGGACCTCCGGCTCATAGGCGGCCCACTTGGCGTACTTGTCCACAATGAGGGAGAAGTCCTTGCGCCACACGGGGCCGTGGAGGGGGCAGATCATCCCGATGTCCAGCCCGGCGGCCTTTTTCAGCAGGGCCTGAACCTGGGGGCCGTACTTGCCCACGATGTTGGTGTAGTACCGGCGGGCCTCGTCCATCCAGTCCTTTTCAAAGTCCACCTCGTCGGCAAAGAGAACGCCGTTGAGGGCGCCGAAGGTGCCGAAGGCGTCGGCGGAGAAGAGGATTTTATCGGTGGAGTCATAGCTCACCACCACCTCGGGCCAGTGGACCATGGGGGCGGCATAGAAGGTGAAGGTGTGCCGGCCGGTGCACAGGGTATCCCCCTCGCCCACCAGGACGGCGCCGCTGGGGTCGGTGCAGTGGAACTGGCGGATCATATTGATGGCCTTGCCGTTGCAGACGATCCTGGCCTCAGGGTAGCGGATGAGCAGGTCGCCCAGGGTGGCGGCGTGGTCGGGCTCCATGTGGTGAATGACCACATAGTCCAGCTTCCGGCCTCCCAGGGCGTGCTCCAGGTTTTCAAAGAACTGGCTCTGGACAGCCCGGTCCACGGTGTCGAAGAGGACGGTCTTCTCATCCAGCAGGAGGTAGGAGTTGTAGGACATCCCCCGGGGCACGGGATGGGCCGCCTCAAAGGTGGGGCTCTGCCGGTCGTTGCCGCCGATCCACAGCAGATCGTCGGTGACCTTACGGATACAGTACATCTATCATAACCTCTCTTTCCGATGGGTATTTTACCGTCCCCCATCATATCACAAATCGGGGAAGAAGGGGAGGGTTTTTTCCAAAAAGGAGAAATTTCTTCACTTTGGAAAACCTCGTTGAAAAGCGGCGGAAAATTTCGTATAATATAGCGACGCTTGGTCAAACAAAGAACCAAAGGAATGAAGCAAGGATGTATCGGATCGATATTATGACATTATTCCCCGATGTGGTGGGGGATATGCTGTGCGAATCGGTTCTGGGCCGGGGGCAGGAGCGGGGCTATATCCGCATCGAGTGCCACCAGATCCGGGACTACACGGTGAACAAGCAGAAGCAGGTGGACGACTACCCCTATGGGGGCGGCCGGGGGGCGGTGATGCAGGCCGATCCCCTCTTCCGGTGCTGGGAGCACATCTGCAATGAGGCGGGGGAGCGTATCCACACCATTTATATGTCCCCGGCGGGCAAGACCTTCACCCAGGCCGACGCCCGGCGGCTGAAGGCGGACTATGACCGGCTCATTTTGGTCTGCGGCCACTATGAGGGCATTGACGAGCGGTTTATTGACGAGTGCGTGGACGAGGAGATCTCCCTGGGGGACTTTGTCATGACCGGGGGAGAGATTCCCGCCATGGCGGTGGCCGATGCGGTGTGCCGCCTGGTGCCCGGGGTGCTGTCCGACCCCTCCTGCTATGAGAACGAGAGCCACTGGAACGGTATGCTGGAGGCCCCCCAGTACTCCCGGCCCGAGGTGTGGCACGGCCGTGCCGTGCCCCCCATCCTTCTCTCAGGCAACCACGCCAAGGTGGACCAGTGGCGGCGCAAGCAGTCCATCCTCCGCACCCGTCAGCGCCGTCCGGACCTGTATGAGAAGCTGGACCTTACCTCCAAGGCCGACCGCAAGCTCCTCCAGGAGCTGGAGCAGGAGCTTGCGGAAAACAGCGGGGAGCGGGACTGATTTCCCCTTTACTTTCCCGGCGGACTATGATAAACTATGTCCCAACAATATAATTTTCAAAATTATGTCTGGAGATGGAAAGCATGAGTTTTAAAATTGTCGTGGACAGCTGCTGTGACCTCACCCCCCAGATGCTTCAGGACCCCTGTTTTGTCAAAGTGCCCCTCACCATCCGGGTGGAGGACAGCACCTTTGTGGACGACGAGAGCTTTGACCAGGCCGATCTTCTGTGGGCCATGCGCCAGAGCGAGAGCGCTCCCTCCACCTCCTGCCCATCTCCTCAGGCATATCTGGACGCCTACCAGGGGGCGGATGACGTGTATGTGGTCACCCTGTCCGCCCTGCTCAGCGGTTCCCACAACAGCGCCGAGCAGGCCCGTATGCTCCTGGAGGAGGACGAGCCCCAGGTGAACGTCCATGTGTTCAACTCCTGTTCCGCCGCGGCGGGAGAGGTGCTGGTGGCCCTGAAGGTGCGGGAACTGGCCCAGTCCGGCATGCCCTTCAAGCATGTGGTGCGGGAGGCGGAGCAGTTCATCTACAAGATGCAGACCATGTTCGTGCTGGAGACGCTGGAGAATTTGCGCAAGAACGGCCGGCTCACCAAGCTCCAGGCGGTGGTCACCGGGGCGCTGAAGATCAAGCTGCTGATGGCCGGCACCCCGGAGGGAGAAATCTGCAAGCTGGGCCAGGCCCTGACGATGAAGCAGGCGCTGACCAAAATGGTGGACAAGGTGGCCTCCGACCCGGAGCACAAGGGCCGCAGGCTGGTCATCAGCCACTGCAACTGCCTGGAGCGGGCCTTCCAAATAAAGGCCATGCTGGAGGCCAAGTGTGAGCTTTCGGAAATCCTCATTGTGGACGCCAGGGGAATCACTACCGTCTACGCCAACGACGGGGGGATTGTGGTGGCGTACTGACCCCTGCCCTGATTTTTCCGCCGCAAAAAATAGAAAACAAATGAAAAATATAATTTAGAGGTGTTACCAATGGCAATGGATCGCCGGCAGGCATGGGACCTGCTTACCACATACAACAAAGAGCCCTTCCATCTGCGCCACGCCGTGACGGTGGAGCATGTGATGGGCTGGTTTGCCCGGGAGCTGGGCTATGGGGACGAGGCGGAGTTCTGGTCCCTGGTTGGCCTTCTGCACGATTTGGACTTTGAACAGTGGCCCGAGGAGCACTGTGTGAAGTGCCAGGAGCTGTTGAAAAACGCCGGGGCGGAGGAGGAGCTCATCCACGCCGTGGCCTGTCACGGCTGGGGCAGTTGCGTGGACCTGAAGCCGGAAAAGGAGATGGAGAAGGTCCTCTTCGCCTGCGACGAGCTGACCGGCCTCATCGGGGCCGCCGCCCTCATGCGCCCCTCCAAGAGCACCAAGGACATGGAGCTGAAGTCCCTGAAAAAGAAGTTCAAGGACAAGAAGTTTGCCGCCGGCTGTTCCCGGGACGTGATCGCCCAGGGGGCGGAGCTGCTGGGCTGGGAGCTGGACAAGCTGCTGGAGCTGACCTTGCGGGCCATGCAGGAGGAAGAAGACGCCATCGAGGCCGCTCTGGACTGAATTCCTGACGAAATCCGTCAAAAAGCCCCGGATGGGCTTGCAAACGACGGATAAGAGTGATATAATACTTGCGCTTTTGATTCGATCACACAAGAAGGGAAGATTTTCATGTCCGGACATTCAAAGTGGCACAATATACAAAAGACCAAGGGCGCGGCCGATGCCAAGCGCTCCCAGATTTTTACCAAGATCGCCCGTGAGATGATCGTGGCCGTCAAGACCGGCGGCAGCGGCGATCCTGCCAACAACTCCCGCCTGGCCACCGTCATCGCCAAGGCCAAGGCGGCCAATATGCCCAATGACAACATCAAGCGTACCATCGACAAGGCGCTGGGCTCCGGCAACACCGACAACTTCGAGAGCGTGGTGTACGAGGGCTACGGCCCCAACGGCGTGGCCGTCATCGTGGAGGCCCTGACCGACAACCGCCAGCGCACCGCCCCTGAGGTGCGCCACCTGCTGGACAAGTACGGCAAGGGTCTGGGGGCTACCGGCTGCGTGTCCTGGAGCTTTGACCGCAAGGGCGTCATTGTTCTGGACAGTGAGGATTTGGACGAGGACACCGTGATGATGGACGCCCTGGAGGCCGGAGCCGACGATATGCAGGCCGACGACGACGTCTTTGAGGTCTACACCGATCCCGACGCTTTTGCCGCCGTCTCCGAGGCGCTGGAGAAGAAGGGCTACACCTTCCTGGAGGCCGGGGTGCAGATGGTTCCCCAGAATTATGTCAAGCTCACCGACGAGGCGGACATCAAGAACATGGAGAAGCTCATCGACCTGCTGGAGGACAACGACGACGTGCAGAACGTCTACCACAACTGGGAGCAGGATTAAGTTCAAAAAAGAGGCAAAGCCTCTTTTTTGAGAGAGATTACACAAAAATCCCCCCGCAGGAGGGTTTAAAAGGCCCCCGCCGGTTTCGGCGGGGGCCTTTCCGCTTTCTTGAAAGAAAGCTTGGCAAAGAACTTTATTTTACCCAACTTCATAAGGCAAAACCCAGGGACTCGCCGATTATCGGGTCCCTGGGTTTTTTATTGGTTCGTTCCTTGCCGCTTGATTGAGACTTAGTCGTCCCAGTCCTGCTCCCACTTGATGAAGCTGCCGGTGGAGGCGTCGATCTCGAAGTCGTACTCCATGCGGCCGTCCCGCAGCTCGCCCTCGTAGATGGCCCGGCCGTCGTCAAAGTCGAACTCCAGCTTGATAAGGGTGGCGTTGGGGGCTTTGGCCTGAGCCAGCTGCTGGGCCTTCTCCCGGGAGATATAGTTCCCGCTCTGGGAGGCGCCGGTGGAGGGGATGGTGTAGTTCTCGATGTCGTAGTCGTAGCCGCGGATGGAGCCGGTGGAGGCGTCGATCTCGTAGTCATACTCCTTGTTGCCCGAGTAGAACTCCACCTCGTAGACCTGGCGGCCGTTCTCCCAGTCCAGCT
>JAXWVI010000081.1:0-47245 GCA_037245165.1 bacterium | reverse complement strand
TATAGCTCAGTCGGTAGAGCGCATCCTTGGTAAGGATGAGGTCGGCAGTTCGAATCTGCCTATCAGCTCCATAAAAACCGCTCTTTTCTTTTGAAAAGAGCGGTTTTATTTTGCTTTTTCGGCCATTGAGAGAAGTTCAAGGTCAGTGGTCAGCGCTTTGACCACAGATAGAAAAATCAAGTATCTGAAACGTATCCTCCAGAGGCTTGATTTTTTTCAGCGGAAGGAGTTTTTCCGCTATCATTATTTCTGCGTTATATTATTTTCAGTTTTTGTTTTCAAGTTTGATTTTTTCTTCCTTTTACGAAAAAAGAAGTAGATAATTAAGTAAATAGCGGTAGGAATATTTCCTTTGCTCAACATAAGCAAAGCAGTAGAAAAATCAGGCGTCATCGTACATAATAAGAAAATAAAACCAAATATAAACCCCGGCAAAATCAACCCTGCCCATGGATTTTTCATTCTGCTGAGAAATATCTGCAAAATAATGGTTCCAATCGATAACAAAATCATCATAACGATGACAACCCACATGAAAACTGAAAGAATCCCGATTGATAAAAATGCCATTCAATTTACCCCGTTTCCATTTCATTGATTTCATGATACTTGAACCATCGGTTCTCGTCACAGCTTTGGGAAAAATGTCCCAGCGGGGGCGGCTGGTATGTGGATGTCTTCTGGGATGGTATCTGCAACGCCAGATTAACTACCGTGACCATTGTGAGCTGCATTGTGGGGGCGATGGTTCGGCGGAAAAGGCAGGATTCCCTGTCCGACTAACGACATAAGGCGAGGGCAGCCGAGAAAGCGACTGCCCTCGCAGGTAGGGATTAGTTTTCGTATACTGCCTTTTAACAGAAAGTCGGCGATTTGAAATCATAGGAAGGTTCCTCTCATCCCTCTACAGGAACTCCCATCTGGGCCAGAGCGTCTTCCACATGTTTGGGAGGCATGATGTGTTGATAACGTAGTTAGTGCCATTCTTGGCTCGGATATTGACACCAATTTTTCCTCTGTGGATTAGCGCCGCAATGTCAGACTTCTCCAGAGCGAAATCTACTTTGTCACCGGAGAGCCGGGTGTAGACCACCCTCTGATTGGTGATGTCCAGGACACCATGGGGGATGTTGTATTTGTTGAGATAGATTTTTTCTGCATCCAAACCACCTGAGTGGCCAGGATGGAGACTTCTCCCTCGCGCATGGTAATCTGCGGCGGCAAACATGATGCCGAACACTCCGACGCAGGCGGCATAAGTGCCATAGGTACTGCACTCGTCTTTCGCCCGTCCAACTCCAGAATAGACTTTTGCCGGCACGGCTTAACCAAACAAAAGAATCCATCTTGTTCATTCTCTTCTGAAATATTCCGTTTTTTCCGGTGAGGAGCCGGCAGATCCCCGGCTCTGCCCTTTACAGGGAGGCATCTTCCTGGCCCCCGCTGCTGATGGTCAGAGTGCCTTTGAGCCTGTCATCATCGATACCACCCCCCGCGCCTCTGGCCGAGATCAGATAAGCAAAATGCGCCTGCATGACATCATGACACGCGGGCGCATAAAGCAGAGCAGGAGCGCTTGGCCTATCTGATTTTGTGCTTTGCCTGAGCGGCAGCAAGCCAGAAGCTACTGGATCAGCCCAATTATTGAATGGAAGTCAATGCTTTACCGGCCTGCGCCATTTCGTCAGCTGCTGCGGTCATTTTATCAGCGACGGCCTGCCCGTCCGCCTCACTGGCTGTTCCTTCCAATATGCCCTTCATAAGGTCCACATACTCATCCAGGACATCGCCCATTTGTGTACAGGCATTGGCCAGACGCTCATGGGCCTGCGCATACTTCTCCGGAGGATTGTCAATGGCGGCAAAGTCATAGTAAGGCTGCTCATATGCGCGCAGCGCTTCCATTGGATCCAACAGAGCATCCAGATCCTCCTGGGAGGTAGCGGTGGACATGGTGGCCATGATCTCTGCCATATCATTACCGAAATCGGTCATGGCGTCAGGCAATGCATTGACTTTCTCCAGATAGGACGTTTCATCCATGGTATCGGATGTAGGTTCACTCTGTTCCACCTGGCTTGTGGTATTGGGGGCTGCGGAATTGCTTTCCGTATTGCTGTCCCCTGCGCAGCCCGCCAAAGCCAAGGTCAAAACGCTTGCCAATAAAATTCCCAGTACTCTCTTTTTCCTGATCCATTTCCTCTTCTAAACTATTTTCTACTATCGACAGCCCTCAGCAGTTACGCCTTTCTTACGCCAGCTTGCTCCAACGCACTGGCAAGCTTTTTGATGAACATTCCTGTAAGCTTGTGGCTCTTCCCATCTGCTGTTGTCAGGGTAAGGCCGCCCATTCCCGCAGAAAAAGAGACAACTTGATCCAATGGGTAGTCAAAGAAAAGGGTTAACGCGTCAGTAAACACGACTCGCTGATCGGTGATATGTAATTTGCCCGGATTGGGCTTCGGCATAACAAACATGTGTTTCGTGATGTAAGACGCAGCCGCCTCGCCTAAAAGTTTTTCATTTGCTCGCAGTTCCCACTTGTTTAACTTCATAATTCTTCCTCCTGTATGTAAGATTTATCTATTTGGTATCATCAGAGAAACCTGATGGTATCCTCCTATTATGGCTCCACGTCCTCCTGTGCTTTGCGCCGGACGGCCTGCCTGATCTTCCCGGCGATGGCCGAGCCGACTACCAGCAGAAGAAGCCCCACACCAGCGCGGATAGCTAAATCCAGCATCCAGCTAACTTTTCCGTGGCGGTACATATCCAGCACATACGCCGGATCAACCTCATACTCCTCCGCCATTTGACGGAGCATGGTCTTTTCCTCTGCTGCTGCGTACCGGACATACCCTGTGGGCAGTTCTTCGCCGGGACGGAGCATGAGATAGTCGTCAAAGTAGACACAGACATAAGAGCCATCCTCCAGCGGGGCCAGATAATAACGGTTATAGAAGCCGGATGCCAGAAAGTTCAGCAGAAGGCCCCTGACCGGAGCAAGATCAGCTATCGGGATGTATTCAGAGATCATAACCGTTCTCCTTGCCCCATTCCTGCGGCTGGTATGTTCCCCTGCGAACTCGGTATCCCGTAGGCGTAGCAGGGGGGCCTCGATAAGGCCCTCTTTGGACATTGTGACGGAAGCGTTTTGAAAATAAGAATCCTCCACATCGGCCTGGGTATGTACCACGAAAACCGATGGATTAGGCATCTGGCCCTGTCCCGTCCCCGTCCCGGCCCACAGGTCATAAATCCAGCCTGTGGGGGCGCACATCATCAGCCATACGCCAAAGACAATTCCGAATGCAATTTTCAAAATGGATTGGGGGGAATATTTTGTGTGCTCCACGGTTCCGCTTCACCTTTCACAATTTTTTGGCGCTCGGCCGCTTTCATATGGCCTCCGGAATTTTCTGCTTGCGGCACACGCGGGCCTATCCATGGGCCTGCCGCGCCCGGGAATGGCCTCTTTCATTAGTTTATGTTATGAGAGGGCGGCACGGGGACAAAAAATGTTGAAGAGTGCATTTCTGCTGACAGGCAAAAAACAAGGGACCGTTCTTGAAAACGATCCCTTGCATGAGGTTTGCTTCACCGGCGAAATGACGTGATGGAACACGGCAGGAAGAGCTGTGGCCAGTCCACCTGATGACCAACCGAGTCGATCTAAAGATTGGAATCAGGCCGCGTAAATCCCTCCGGAACTGGGGAGCGGACGGAGACTGACCTGCCGGGGCCGGATAGCTCTGCACCTGCGTCGGTCTTACGGAGTCTGTGGGGAGGGGATGGAGTCAATGACGGCCTTGATCTCCTCCCGGGTCAGAATACCGGAGATCATGGTCATGTACTCCCCATCATAGGTGGTGGCGGTCAGGGAGTCCAGATTGGAGAGAATATAGAAGATCTCGCCGTTGTGGTCATACTCCTCCACAGGTGTGTCGTCCTTTTCAAAGGTGCCGGTGTTGCTTTGAGGCTGCGTAAAGTGCTGGATCACAACGGAATAGGTCCGGTCCTCCCCAAAGTAGGTTACATGCGCGGACACGCTGTTGTGCAGTTCGGTGATTTCCAAATTTCCGGAGGTAAAGCCGTCGAGGTGCCATGTGGGGAACAGGCCGTCCATTCCGATGGCCTGAAGGGCGGAGTAATATGGGCCGGCGTCCTCCTGGCCCGACTGGCTCCCATCGGAGCCGGAGGTATCGTCGGAACCGGCGGACATAAAGCGGAAAGTTTCATCCGTCCAGCGGGCAATGGTGCCGAATACATCCAGTCCGGCGGCCTGGGCCGCCATGCTGCCCAAAACAAGCGCCGCCAGGACGGCAGCCAGCACCGTTAGCCGCCGCAGACGCCGGGCAGACCGGATCCTGGCCCCGGAGGGAGCGGTGGAAGCCTGTTTTGCCTCTGATGCGGAACCATATTCCTCATCCTCAAAATCATACAGGGAGCGGCCGTCGGCATGGGGGCGGTATTGGGTCTGGAACTGCTGCCAGGCGTCATCTGAATCGAATGGCCCCTTTCGTTTGGCCAGCAGATCTGAAATGTACAAAATGGCATCCAAGTTGGAATCTCCATCCTCTGATGCCTGAAAATCCAGGCGGAGCAGCTGTTCCAGCTCTGCCGTACTCATCCGGTCATAGCGGGAAAAATCCCGCTTTTTATTCCCTTTGGATTCGGACACCGTGTTCCCCCCTTTCATGGAGTTTATGTATGAAATCGTCATGTTGGGGACATAGAGTTTACAGATCGGAGAGCTTCTTTTTCAAATAGGTTCTAATCCGCTGGATTCGCTTTTTGCACGCCTCCACAGTGATGCCGTATTCCTCCGCGGCTTCCAACACGGTACATCCATCCAGTACAACCAGCTTGAGCAGTTGAAAATCATCACGGGCAGCCAGATCTCCATAGAGAAGATCCACATCTTCCTCGTCATAGACCAGCAGCTCATCCAAATTCTCCACCTGTAAGGACTGCATGATCAGCCGGTTCATAGCGGCCCTGTGCCGCTGCATGTTCCGTATAACATTCTGGAGCGTCCGCATCAGCCATCCCTGAGGGTTTTCGTGCTGCAAGGCAGTTTCCGCTTTCACACAGAAAATGCAGAACGTGTCCTGCACAACCTCTTCCGCCAAATTCCGATCCCCCAGAACACTGGAGGCATAGGCAACCATCCGCCCGTACATTTCCTGATATAGTTTTGTAATTTGCTCCTCGTCCGGTATGGAAGTGTCCACGGTTTCACCACCTGTATTGCGCCTTGCCCTCGGTTGCTCCGGGAGGTTGCTCTGATTTGATAGGTTAACTTAAGCATGGAATTTTGATCTTTAAACGTATTTGATATTATAGTATGGCTCCTATATGATTGCAATATGGAAAATTTTGGGACAATATGTCATCGAAATTGTTTAACTGGATAAAGAACCTTAAAAGGAAACAGAGAATGTATGAAAGCCGCCGCAACGGAACTCCGCCGTTTTCCTGGTTATGAGAACCATATTGCGATGAATATGAATTCCCATATGGTTGGGCAAATCAGTGTGGAAGAGATACAGAGGGCAATGAAAGCATATCAATTGGCGCCCGGCACCAGGAGAGAATCTGGGATGCCCGTCATGGATGAGGGCCTGACAGAATTGGCGTCCCCTGTGTGTGCTGCAAGCGGGATGCTGGGAAGAACCTCTGAGCTGAAACAAAATGTTCTGTCAAAGTGAAAAAGGTGTCTGATTTGCCTTTTTTCTACATGTGCGCTAAACTGGTTGCGGGATAAACGACTGGCTGGTGCCTGGTGCAGTGACCAGCCGACATATTGCGGGGGGTTTGCTCAGATTGCAGCGGTGGGCATTGCTCCCGTAAGGAGGAGAGATATGATGGATTTGACGGAACTTGTGCGCCGGGCACAGAGCGGGGACCAGGAGGCTATGGGGGAGCTCTACCGGCAGACCAGCGGGCAGATTTATGCCTTAGCGCTGCGCCTGACCAGCAGCCCGGAACTGGCTATGGATGCAGTACAGGATACTTACTTATCCGCCATGCAGAATCTGGACAAGCTCAGAGAGCCGAAGGCGGCGCTCCACTGGCTGGCCCAGATTGCCGCAAACCGATGCCGCAAGCTGCTGAGAAAAGAGGGGAGATATGTTTCGCCCCAGCAGGACGAAGAGGACAGCAGCTTTTTTGACGCAATCCCCGATCCAGACGAAAAGCTGCTTCCTGAGACAGCGGCAGACGACGGGGAGACGCGCCGACTTCTGTGGGAATTCATTAACGGCCTGCCAGATGCACAGCGGGAATGTATGGTGCTCTTCTATTTTTCTCAGTGCCCAGTGGAACAGATTGCCCAGATTCAGAACTGTTCGGAGGGGACGGTAAAGAGCAGACTGAATTATGGACGGAAAAAACTGAAGGAGTGCATCCTGGCGCTGGAAGCGCGGGATGGTATTCGCCTCCATTCTCTGGCGCCTGTGGGGCTTTTGTTCCGCCTGACTACCGGGGAGCTGCCTGACGCCAATGCCCTGGCCCAGCTCTGGCATACGATTGCGGCCCAACTGGGAATCGCCGCCGGTGCGGCCGGCGGAGGTGCGGCAGCAGCTGCAGCAACGGGAAACAGTTCCGCAGCAGCGGGAAGCGCCGCGGCGGTAAAAAGCTCGGTGGCTGGGGCGGTGAAACTGAAGATTGCGGCCGTTGTGGCCGCCGGCGCGGTGGCGGTTGGTGGGATGGCAGCGGTACTCCATCAGCCGGCGTTGACCTTTTCCGACCCCGCCTTTGAGCAGAATGTCCGGATTTTGCTGGACCAGCCGGAGGGTGCGCTCCACGAATCAGACTTGGAGGGGCTGGGTTATCTTGTGCTGCTGGATGACGGCATGACCGCAACCTGGGGTCAGGAGGCCCGTCCCAAGGCAGAGGAGGGGACAACGGCGGTAAACAGCCTGGAAGACCTTTCGCTGCTCACCTCCCTGACATCCCTTGACTATATGGTCCACGACGGCGGGGCGCTGTTGAAAACGGTGGGCGAGCAGGAAAATTTGAAAAATTTTTGCAGCTACAGCTGGAACGAGCCAGGGGGATATTTGGAGGACCTGTCTTTTGTGGAAAAATTTCCAAATCTGCGGACCTTGTCTGTTTATACCGCCACCGGCGCGGACCTGACGCCGGTGGAAACCAAGACCTCTCTGAACTTATTGGGAGTCTATACCAGCGGAGACAATATTTTGGATGTCTCCCAGTTGACCGGGCTATATAGTCTGAGCATGTCAGCGGCAAAAGATGGGCTGATGAGCGTGGAAAGCTCGGCAGAGCTGCCCCGGCTGCGGATTTTGAGCCTGGACGGAGGGTTGGGAGGCCCTCCTGTACTGGAATTTGTGGAACAGGCGCCTGGGCTAGAGTTTCTGAAGCTGATGTGGATACCGGACACAGACCTGACGCCGCTGTCCGGACTGGCCAACCTTCGGGCAGTTATTCTGTATGATGACACCCCCTACGATCTTACCCCCCTTGCCAACTGCCCCAAACTGGAGGCGTGCTGCATTTTCTCCGACAGCGCCGCCACATTCCCCAGCGGCCTTCCCGTGATCAAAGGGGATTCCGCCGACTTTGCCGGCGCCTTTGCCATACGGGCTGAAATTGAGGAGCAGGCGAAGGCAGAGCTGGCCGAATCCCAATGACGGGGCCCTTTGTCAAAAAATTTTAAAAAATATAAAAAAAGATAAAACCCAGCCGGGTCCCCCGGACTCATATAGACGTGAGCGGCAGAGCTCACCTTTCCGGAGGCGGGGCAGCAGGCGCAAAGTAAGATGGGCCGCTTGCCGCGGAGCGGTCAAACGATGATCGTTGCTCATGCACCCCGCCTTCCGTCCATTGCATGGGAAAGGCGCCGCCGCGTCAAATCGTAAAGAACAAATTGGAGGGGATCCGAGATGAAACAGCTTTCCTTTTTCCACAGTGAGAGGGAATCTGTGGTGGCTGTTCTGGGTGAGCGGCAGTTAAACGAGAGCTTGAACGGACGGCGGACGAAGCAAGGGTTTTGCGTCATGTCCCAGGATAAGCTGTACTGGGGCGGGCACCATTTTTTCCAAAATTATGTGGGGGACTGGACGGAAAGCGATCAGCAGTCCTCAGAAGATCTTTCCAACATTACCGCGGTAAACTATCAAAACCGCAGAAATCCCACACGGGCGCGCCAAAACGCGGTGCGGCTGTCGCTGACAGTGTTCGCATTGTCTGTCCTGGGCGCGCTGCTGCGCAGCCGCGGCTCGGAATGGAATGACCTGTTCTTTTTGCTGCTGACATTTACAGCAGCCGTGCTGCTCAGCGTGTTTACCGTGCTCAGGACGAAGAAAACCGTCATGCTGGACATTGAATTTGGCTGTGAGTTATTGTCTGTGGAAACGGCCTGGTATGATAAAGGGGAATTGGATGCGTTTTACAACCAGCTGATTCAAAATACGTCGGACGCCCATGTCAGGGAGAACGGGCTCTCTGGCATGGATTTGGAAGAAACCTACGGCGGGAAGAAAATTCTGACCGAATTCGGTGCGCAATATCGGGAGCAATACCTGAAGGACCACAGATGCCAATACGGCTTTTGTACCATTACGCCGGGTGAACTGCACTTTGGCGGAGCATACAGCAAGCGATTGCTTCCGGGCGTGTGGCTGAAAGCCAGGAAAATGCGAGATATTCCCATCAGCGATATCTCAAAGGTCTATTACGGCACTGTCGGCGCGCCGGTGTTGGTGGCCGTGCTCTATGTTTTGGCGCTGCTGTTTGTTTTGATGATCTCCCGCGGCGCAATCAACAGCGCGTTTCGGTTTGTGCTGGGCAGCACAGGCATCTCCATGCTTCCGGTCCTGCCCTTTTGGGGGGCGGTGCTGTTTCAGCAGAAGCGTCTGATTGTGAAAAGCCGGCAGGGCAGCTTTGGGTTCTGGACGCATCAGGGTAAAATGGCGGAGATCAGACAATTTCACAAGATGCTGCTCTGTCTGCTGGAAGCCCAGTCCGGTATTCCGCAGCAAACGGAATTGGCCCGTCCGGAGGTGGAAAAAGATAGCATGGAAGGGTCGGAGCCACTCAAACAGGGGGCGCAGCTGCTTCGGGAATATGCCCAGCTGCTCAAGGAGGGCGTGATCGATCAGACGGAATTCGATCGGGTAAAAGCAAAAATTCTGGAAAAAGCGGGTTAACGAAAAAGGAGATGGATAGTATGAAGAAAATCATTTTTTGTTTGGCGGCGTCCCTTATGGTCTGTATGCTTGCATCCTGTGCCGGAATTACACACTGTAAAGAATGTGACAAAGAAGTCTATCAAGATGGATACTGTGAATATCATTATATTTTAAACACGGCAAAGGATACTGTGGACGATGCGGCCCATGAGCTTTACGACAGCGTGTTCGGCGGTTGAAGGAGGGAAGGAAATGGGCGGCGGAATTTTGGCAATGATGACGGTTGTGCTGGCAGGAGCGGTTGCGGCCGCTGCGTTGGCCCTGGCCGTGGCGGTCATCAAAAGGCGTGGCAGCAAGTATAAAAATCTTGAGCAGAACGAACTGAAACGGTAACGGAGCTCAATGACGCAGGACAGTGCGTGCCGATTATGTGTGTCGAGAGGACAGAAAGATGGGGATCGAAATGAACGGAAGAAAGAAACTATGGATCGGTGTTGGAGCTGTGGTCATTGCCGCAGTGGTCCTGGGAATCGTTTTGACACGAAGCCTTCTGGCGCAGAAAGAAAGGGAGGACACAGCGTCCGGCCTTCAGTGGTTTTGCAGCGCGGCCAACCTGTCAGGCCGATGGGTGTCTGAAGACGGCGGGTTCTCTCTGCTGGTCTATATGGATGACAAGCTGGAGAGCTGTGCCCGGCTATATACGGACCAGGGCCTGTTTGAAGGTGTGGTTGAAGATGGAGCGGAGGGAAACGGCAGCTTGATGATCCGGGCAGATGGGGAGGAAACTGCATACCCGCAAATAAAATTAACGCCGGTGGAGATGCTGGACGACTCCAACCAGGAATACAGGGTCCAAGTGACCTGTTATCGGTCAGAGTCAGAAGAACAGGACATGGGAGAGTATGAGATCAAATTTGTCAGACTGGTGGACGAGTCGGATCAGGTCCGGGAAGAGACGATGGAGGACTGGATCAATGTCATTAACCAGGCGGTCAACGGATACTATGGTACAGCGCTTGGCGTCATGGACGTGGAACTGGAGCGGGACGGCGTATATGACGCAAACGGCGGATATGTAGGCCATGACGGTTTGGTTCACGGGACGGGGATCATTGCCCCCGTCAGCGAAGGCGTGTTCCAGTTAGGGTCCAGTGAGATTTCCTTTACGCTTGACATTGCTGGTGCGGATGTGAAAGTATGGCAGCTGACCAACACCACATCGGGGGATGTTGTTGTGGAAGGGCCGGTGGAAGATGAACGGAATACAGGTATGCCGGTTGAGGAGGACGGATCGAACGTGCAAGCGTCTGACGGTGTGGCCGGACAAGAGCCAACTGCCGAAGCGGCGGAGCAGAACAGTCAGCTGCTCGGCGGTGCCCCCTTGGAAGGGAGTGAAGCCGGGGAGGACGGGCAGCAGGCAGAGCAGCCCGTCACCGTCAGCGAGCAGGCGTGGAAGCAGACATATTATGACATTTTAATGCAGAAAGCTACTTACCAGTATAACGGAAACGACATGAATTGGTACAGTATTTATCTCATCGATGCGGATGACAATGGAATACCCGAGCTGTATGTCTGTGAGGGCCTGGAGCCCAGCCTGATGCTTCGCCAGGCGTATGATTTTTCCAGAGGTCGGCTTGAGAGCGCGCAGGACCTGGAAACTCTCTTTGTGCCCTATGTGGCAATCAACAAAAATACCGGAGAGCGCGTGCTTTACGGCGATAACGGCGGGGTGCTGATTTGGGATACGATCATGCTCCGCCCGATTCCCGGAAAACTTGATTTTGAGACAGTCGTCATTTCCCACACAGGTAAAGAGTGGAATGAAGAAATCCAGGGCATGGAGGCACAGACCCAACAGGTGAGTGAGGAATATCAGAGTGATGATTTTGAGGTGAACTACAACACGCAGGTTTTGAGCAGGTTTGAACCATCTATGCCCAGTGAAAGCGAAATCCGGGACTTCCTGGGACTTTGATGGGAGCGCTTGAGGGAATGGTGGATGGGAAAGGGGGAAAACGCATGTTTGGCCCCATCCGCTTAACCATATTTGAACGGCGTTTCCGGTTCCTGACAGCCCACAGACATATAGCCTGGGTTTGTATAGGGGAAACGGTCAATTTTTGTTGAACATGGGGAAATCAGTGCTATAATAATAAGAAAGTACGGCTATTGTACCGCGTACTGAGTTGTGATGTTGTAATGATGAAGAGAAAGAAGGAGAAGAGGAGATGTTCTGCCAAAATTGTGGGAAACAACTTGCAGATCATGCCAAATTCTGCAGCAACTGCGGCCAGCCTGTGGCGTATGAGGAGAACATGCCGGAGGACGAGGGACTGCTGAGCCGGCCGGGGCAGGAGAAGGCACCTGAGGATGGGGGAACAGCGGCAGAGAAGGCGGACGGGAGCGATGCCCGAGAGGAGCCGTCCCAGACGAATCCCCCTGCTCACGGGGGCGGAGGCGATAGGCCCGTCCCCATGCCGTTGTCCGGCCCGGAGGCGGCGCAACCGATTTTAAGCGGCGCAAAGTACCGGGGTAAGGTGGCTGTGGGACTGCTGGCCGGCGCAGCGGTGGTCGTCATTGTGCTGGTGGTGGCGCTGGCCAACCTGGTGCTCTCCCTGGGTCGGGGAGAGAGCGTATATCTATACGCCAATGATGACCATGAGCTGATATATTTGGAGGGGCTCAAGGAAAACAGCCAGGGCATCGAGCTGACTGATCAGACGTGTAATGCGGTTCAGTTGTCTTCCGATGGGAAGTATATCTATTTCTTTGAGCAGGATTCCGAGGATTACAGCAGCTACGCGGACCTGTATCGTATAGAGACGTCCAAGATCGGGAAGGACGGCGAGCGGCCTGAGCGAGTGTCCTCCCGGGTGAACCTCTATTATCTTACCGTGCTGGAAAACGGCGGGGCGGTCTTTTTGAAAGAGAGCGGCAGTGGAGAAGATCTGTACTGCTATGATGGGGAGCGCGACTATAAACTGGCCGATGACACCTATAGCTTTGTGCTGGATGATAAGGAGCAGAATGTCTATTATACCCGGATGGACGAAGCGTACAGCGACCTCTCCCTGTTTCGCGCCCCCCTGAAGGAAGGCGGGCAGGAGGAGGAGCTGCTGTCCGGGGCAGATATCATTTATACCCCCCTGGATGCGGATATTTTGGTCTATGGTGAGAGCAGGGACGGCGACGAATGGGGCGAGACGTTTGCATATGATGTGTATAGCGTAAAGCCCGGTGAGCGTGAGACGCTGTTGGCTGAAGATGCCTGCAACGTGGACAGCGTGCGTGTGGAGGGCGGCAAGGTGTCCTTTGCCTACCTGACCCGGCAGGCAGAGCCTCACACCCTGTACGATTTTGTTTCCGACTCCACCGCCGCTTCCGACGCCGCCGCCCGGGAACCCAATTACGACGATTTTGTTACCGGGTACAGTGAGTGGGGGTGGGCGGAGTATGATATGGATGCGTACTATGCCGCCCGGGATGCCTGGTCCCAGGTAGAAAACCGGATTCATATGAGAGAGCAGTTGAAGGCCACTGACTATGAGCTGACCTACTACACTCTGCACAGCTATGCCAACGGGACAGTCAGCACCATGGCTGACGGGCTGAGCAGCATCCCTGCCTCTAACCCGGATAAGGGCATCTATATCTATACAAAGAGCGGTCAGGAGATCTCGCCGGTAGTGGACCTGTCCAATCTGACTGATTACAGCGAAGTCTACGACTACATCAATGAAGAGCCTACGGCCACCTATCAAAATATAAACGGTGTGGAGTCGGAGCTGAATCTGGGGGACTGGACCGGCGTGATGGGGATTTTCCCCGCGGGGGGCGATCAGATGGTGCTCTATCTGAGTCAGCCGGACGGCGATGCCCTGGTCAGCTGCAAGCTGGAGAAAAACACTCTGGTATTGGGCGATGTGCTGGAGGACCGGGATTTTTCTGTGTGCTATACGGACGATGAGGATGTCCTGTACTACTTTGCCGATATCAACGGAGATTACACCGCTGCCAACTTTGTCCGTTACCAGGATGGCAAGGCCACCGTTCTGGCCAAGGACGCATACAGAGTGTTCTTGCTGGAGGACGGAACTGTTTTCAAGATGGAGGATGCCCAGGACGGAGTGGGCAGCCTCTATGCGGTGAAGGACGGCAAGGAGGAGCGGATTGATGACGATGTCTATGACGCGTTATTCCTGGCCGACGACCGTGTGCTCTATATCGGCGACAACGACCTCTATCTGTGGGAGAAGGGCGAGAGCACCCGTCTGGCAAGAGATGTTACCGGCATCTGGGCCAGCGACGCTTTGAGCTATGACAGCTTCTACCTGTAAGCGGAATGTGGAGGGCCTGACTTTACCCGGGAAATCCGGGGGAAACATAAAGAATTCAAAAGGAGTGGGAGAACATGGGATTGTGGAAGGATGCATTTGATAAGAGTTTGGCGGCTGTGAGCGTCAAGTCGGAATCACTGGTAGAGAGCAGCCGAGTGCGCACTGCCATCGCGAACACCCAGAAGTCTGTGGACGCGGCAGTAACGGCTTTGGGCGTGAAGTATTACAACAGCTGGCTGGCCGGCAGCATCGACCAGGCGGAGATTGAGGCGGACTGTGAGAAGATCAAGCAGCTCAATGATGAATGCGCCAATCTCAAGGCAAGGCTGGAGCAGATCAAAGTGGAGGAGCGGCAGATTCTGGGCCAGCAGAAGCGGCCGACCGTGGCCCCGTCCGCGGCCGTGTCCGGGGAGTACATTTTTTGTACCAACTGCGGCAAGCGCCTGGAGAGCAGCGCCCGTTTCTGTGACGAGTGCGGCACCCAGGTGAAGCCGTAAACAGACTATGCTGGAGATTCAGGGCATCCATAAGTCTTATGGGAAGCGGCAGGTACTGGCCCCGGTAAGCTTTTGCGTAGAGGAAGGGGAGGGACTTGGGGTAGTGGGTCCCAATGGTTCCGGGAAATCTACCCTGCTGCGCCTGCTGGCCCAGGTACAGCGTCCGGACGGAGGAAGGATTCTGTTTCAGGGAAAAGACATACTGGGTGACCGGAAATTTCTGCGCCGGAAGCTGGGCTATGTGCCCCAGAGAGACTCGCTCTGCGCCGATCTCACCGTGGGGCAGCAGCTGAAGCTGTGGCAGGCGGCCTGCGGGCTCCCCGGGGGGCTTCCGAAGCAGACGGCTGAGCTGATGGGGGTGACGTCCCTGCTCCGCAGCCCCATCTCCCAGCTGTCCGGGGGCATGCGCCAGAGGGTGAGCATTGCCATGGCGCTGCTTCAGCAGCCCCAAATTCTGGTCATGGATGAGGCCACCGTTGGTTTGGACGAGCGCTATGTACAGGCGCTGATGGCTTGGCTTGAGGATTTTCTGAGCCGAGGGGGGAGCCTTGTCTGGTGTACCCACCGGCGGGAGGAATTGGAGCGGCTGTGCGGCCGCTGCCTGCGGTTAAAAGAGGGAAGGGCCCAGTGGGGCGGCCCTGAGCGGGAGGATATGTAAGAAATTGAACGGGGTAGGAGTTGGAAGCGATGTTTTGTAAAAATTGCGGGAAAAAATTGAGCGATGAAGCCAAGTTCTGCACTTATTGCGGGGCAAAGATAACGTCCGAAGGCGAAGCGGCCGCAGATGGGGCCCAGGATATATCGCGTTTGAATGACAGACCGGGGGAGACGGGGCAGAGCGGGCATAACCAGGCTGTACCCGGTGAACCCATCTTGGCCGGCAACGGGCGGCGCCGGGGCAAGGGCCTGATCATAGGCGTCGTTGCCGCCGCCGTGGTGGTGTGCGCCGGGGTCGGCGTGGCGCTTTCGGGCATACTGGGCGGAAACCCCCAGGCTAAGGTAGAGAAGGCCTTTGCCAAGAGTATGTCGGCCTATGCTGAGATGGTCAAGGATATGGGGCTTACCACGCTGACCCAACTGCAGGAGAAACAGGCATACAGTACGGACGTTTCTGTGACCCTGAAGGAACTTCCCGCGGAGGTCTATCGTTACTATTACGATGCCGGTATTTTGGAAGGACTCGGGATGCGTGTGGGCACCGACTACAACCTGAAAGACCGGGCCATGTCCATATCGGCCGCCATATCCTATGGCGCGGCAGATCTGGTGCAGGCGACTGCCAGCCTGGAAGATACCGTGCTCACCGTATACGCTCCCGATTTCTTGGGGGACAGCGCCTTGGGGATAGACACGATGACCTTGGGAGCCGATTTGTCTAAGCTGGATCCGTATAACGCGGATGATTACCAGAATATTAGCTTCAATCTGTACGATTTCCTGGACAAGTACACCCAGACCCCGGAGGTGGACCCCGCGGCCGTCAAGGCGCTGAGAGAGGCGGTGGAAGTGAAGGAAACCGGAAAGGAGTCGGTGGAGGTCAACGGTACAGATGTGGACTGTACAGGTTACTCCGTCCTCATTCCTGAGGACGCCATGCGGGACTATGTGGATGCCGTGGAGGATGCAGTGAATGCGCTGGAGCTGGACAATGCAATGATGGATCTGATGGAGTCCATGGGAGTGCCCCAGGATGAACTTCAATATATGAAAGAGGACATCGAGAACGCCGTGTCCGGTAAAGAAATTTTTGATGCCATCAAGGAAGGACTTGGAGAGATCGGCGATGTGGAGCTGCAGGTGTACCTTAAGGACGGCTATGTGATGGCCGTTGAATGGGAGCCTCGTATCGCCGGCAACCAGATGGAGGTGGGCCTTTACCTCGGCGGTGGTAAGACCTATGAGGATCAGTGGAGTCTTGTGATCTCCAACGGCGGGGAAGAAGTATTGGTGGAGTCCGAAGGCGACCATACCGCAAGCTCCGGCCGCTATACAGATACCACCACCATCTCATTCAGAAGCGGCGGCAGTACCTCGGTTGTGCTGGAGTCTGAGATGGAGTATGAACCCAAGGCGGACAGCGACAACTTCTATTGGGGCATTCAGGGCGACGGCTTTGCTGTGATAGCCGAGGGCCAGCTGACCAACAGCAGCGACGGCCTGACGCTGTCCCTGGATAACCTGGAGTTCCGGGACAATCAAGAAACCATGTTGGCCCTGGAGGCGGACTACTCCGTTCGGTCCTATGAAAAGCGGGATTCAGGAGCCGGAGCGGTAAAGATGATCGCAGACATGTCCAGCAGCGACTTGGAGAATCTGGGCTGGGAGATCCAGAATAATGCTCAGAATTGGGTGTATGACCTGATGGAACAGATTCCCGCGCTGCAGGATCTGATGTGGTATATGTAAAGATAAGGAAAAGGGGATGGGTACGCTGAAGATGTTCAGAGTCTCATTTTACCTGACGTGGAGAAAACTCTGCCGACAGATTCCTCTGTTGGCAGGGCTTTCCCTTCTTTGCGCATTCCTGCCTGTGCTGGGGGGACAGATTGCCCAGACAGCCCTGTCCCAGGGGGTGGACTTTTCCGGCTTTACCCTGGCCATTACAGCGCCGGAGGGGGATGGCACAAACAGACTGCTGGAGCAGTACATGACAGGCATGGAGGACATCCAGGGCTACTGCCAGGTGCAGTCTATGGGGGAAGAGGAGGCGCTGGAGGCCCTGAGGGAAGGCCGGGTTTCCGCCATTCTGGCCCTGCCGGAGGACTTTATCCAGGGCGTGCGGCAGGGGACCAACCCGGCGGTCCGGGTGATTGTGGACGGCGGCCGCCCGCTGGAGTCCCTGCTTATCCTGTGGGTGGGGCAGAGCGCTGCCGATATGCTCTCGGCCGCACAGGCAGGGGTTTACGGAGTGTTGGATCTCTATGACCAGGGCGTGACCGGGGGCAAGCCCTGGGATCAGGTGATGATAGAAATCAATCTGCGCTATATCCAGTGGATTCTCAATCGGCAGGAGGTGACCCGGGAGCAAGCTATCTCGCCTACGGGGAGCCTGCCCATTGGGCAGCACTACACCCTCAGTATTTTCTTTTTCCTGATGCTCTCCCTGACCCCTGTGTTCGCCTGGAACTACCAGGGGCCGTGGCTGGAGGGCTACCGCCGGCTGGCTTGGGTGGGGCGAAGTCCCCTGGTAGGGCTGGCGGCCAGTCTGGCAGCCAGCTGGGCGGCCATGGTTGTCCTGATATGGGCGGCTCTGTGGCTGATTTTCGGAGCAGAGCCGGCCAAGGCTTTGGGAACTGCGCTGTGCTGCGGGCTGCTTTTGGCGGCATATACGGCCCTTTGCGCCTTGGTCACGGGCAGCACTGCCGGCTGCGCCGGAGTGTCCTTTTTGGCCTCTTTTGCCGCCCTGCTCCTGGCGGGGGGGATCATCCCCCCGGTGCTTCTGCCTGAGGGCGTTGCGGAACTGGGGCAGCTGTCGCCCATTTCCTGGATGCGGTCGCTGGCGGCCGCCAGCATGAATTTGTCTGCCCAGGAGGCGCCGATGGCCGCAGTCCTTGGGGCAAGCGCCGGTCTGATCGTTCTTGCCGGGCTGTTGTACCGCAGACGATGCCGGAAGGAGGCGGCGCCATGAGGTATTCGTTTACCGCCTTTGGAACGGAGCTGCGCCGGTATCTGTTCCGGCCGCGGTTTTGGGTGTTCCTTTTGCTGACGGCGGCAGCTGCTGCCTGCCTGCACATGCTTCCGTGGCGGGGAGAGGGGAGCGTGGTGACGGTGGGTGTGGCGGCCCCTCAGGGGCAGGGGAAAGCCTTTTTGACGCAACTGGAGAGCCGAAGCGGAGAGCTGGTGTGCTTCTGCCCGTCGGATGAAAATGAGATTGTCCGGCGCGTGGCAGCCAGCCAATGGGACTGCGGCCTGATACTTTGTCCCGACTTTGACCAGCGAATGGAAGCGGGAGAATATGAGGGGCTGATTACTTTGGTTACCGGCCCGGGCTCCGCAGTGTACCCGTTGGTACGGGAAACCGTGACGGCGGCAGTGCTGGAACTGGCCGCCCCGGGAATTGCCATGGACTACCTGGTGGAACGCCTCCAGGTGAGCGGGGAGGGGCAGAAGACGGCGGCCTCCCGACTGGAAGAGATTCTGCCCAAGGATCAACGGGTGGAAATCGTGCCGGTCACAGCAGACGGTCGGACCATGGAGCCTTTGGAATTGGCCGGGGCGGGTGTGGAGCGGGCTGCCTGCGGGGTGCTGGCGGTGCTGCTGCTGATTTGGGCCCTGTCTGCTGGGGTGGACCTGGGCCGGTGGAAGCAAAGCGGGGAAGGTATGCGCCTGCTGGCGGTGCGCAGCCCCTGGGAAGTGCTGCTGCCCCGGCTGGCCGCCTGGATGACGCCGGTGCTGCTGGTGTCCGGAGCCGCACTGCTGGTCGCCACCGGGTCTTGGCTGAGCGCAGCCATGCTGCTGCCTTATCTGTTGGCGCTGGGCGGGATAACCCTGCTGCTGGCCCGGGGCCGGGTGTGGCGGATTTTGCCTGTGCTGCTCCCCTTTGCGGCGGCGGTGGGGATGCTTCTCTCCCCTGTGTTTATAGATGTTACCATGTTGGTTCCGGGCCTGTCCCCGTTGTCCGCTGTAATGCCGGTCACGCTTTATCTGGAGGGGTGCGCCGGGCAGTACACCGCAGCTTTGAAGCTGGTGGGAATGGCCTTGTTGATGGCGATCCTGGGCGGAGCGCCCATACCGCGCCTGTCCCGGAGGTCATAGCCGCAGGCGCGGAAAATCCTGCGCAAAACCGCTTGAATCATTTGATTCAAGCGGTTTTTTGACCTTTCCTGTCATCAATGCAATGGGGCTCCCCCATGAAAGGGGAGCCCCAGAAGAAAAAGTAGTCGGTTACAGAAGGACCTATTTGCCCAACATAATATTGAGAATCTCCACATCGGTGCTTTTCATGCCGACCCGGCCCATTCGGCCCACTGCCGCAATGGTATCCTCTGGATTTTCCATGGTCATACCTTCTCCGGGCTGGAACACATTGCCTGCTAAGCTCAGCTCCAGGGCCATCAGAGCGTTTTCCACAGCGATGCCGATCTTGGCGGCACAGCTGGCCTTAGCTCCATCGCACACCATCCCTCCCAGGGTCTCAATGCTGTTGGTAATGGTGTCGCACAGGACCTGATAGATTCTGTCGGCCTGCTCGCCTTGTTTCTTAAGCAGCATGTAGCCCACGCCGCAGGCCGCGCCGGTGGCCGCGCTGGTAGCGCCGCAGTAGGCGCTCAGGCTTCCGATATACTTTTTTTGGTGAACGCTGGTCAGATTGCCGATCACCAGCGCCCGATAGAGCAGCTGCTGATCGACCTCCCAGTGTCGGCCGTACATCACGATGGGCATGGTGACGGTAATGCCCTGGTTGCCGCTTCCGCTGTTGATGACGACTGGCAGAGAGCAGCCGCTCATGCGGGCGTCGCTGCCGGCGGCAGCTGCGGCCCGGGCCTGAAGTCGCACCCGGTTCAGGCCCATGGCGTTGATGGAGTTGGACATCAGAATCCGCCCGGTCTCCACTCCGTAATTGCCCTTCAGTCCCTCGGCGGAAATGGCGCAGTTGTAGTCGATCTGGCGTTGGAGTATTTCACGCACATCGTCCAGTTTTACCGCTTCGGCAAACTCCAGGATGTTTTTCATATTAAGCAGCATTTTGTCCGGTCCGGTATTTTCCTGGTCAGACTTGGGTCCGGGCCTGCCGTCAAATATAACCTCGCCGTCTTTTTCCAGGTAGGTAATGTGGTTGTGATGCTCCTGAATCTCTACCACGGCGCTGTGGCCGCCGCCCTTGACTTCCACCCGCACATAGAGATTGTCCACGTCCTCTACCAGGTGACACTGGCAGAAACCCGCTTTCAAAAGGGCCTGGGTCTGCTGGATATCCTGATCCGTGACGCTTTCCAGCACGGCCAGCTCTTGCTCGGGATCGCCGCCTACAATCCCCAGGGTGGCGGCCACGTCCATACCGCGCATCCCCCCGGAGTTGGGTACGATGACTCCTTTGACATTTTTGATGATATTGCCGCTGCAATAAACCTGGCAGTCCTGGGGCATCTGCCCCAGAAGCTTCCGGGCTTTGGCGCCGGCGTAGGCAATGGCAATGGGCTCGGTGCAGCCGAGAGCCACCAGCAGTTCTTCCTTCAAAATGGCCAAATGATTTTCATATAAGCTCTGTTCCATGCGGTTTTTATCCCCCTTCATTGCACAGTAAAAATCTCTTGCAGTTTACAACTAAAAATTATAAAATTTAAAATGGATACAACCTTTTCGTTGGGAGGACCCAATATGTTCAGTATGACCAGCCTAAAGTGCTTTGCCGTTGCCGCCGAGGAACTCAATTTTACCCGTGCGGCCAAACGCCTCTACATTACCCAGCAGGCTTTGAGCAATCACATTGCCAAGCTTGAGGAATATTTTGGGATCAAGCTTTTTGACCGGGGAAATCCGCTTACCTTGACAGAGGCCGGGCGGGCGCTCCAGGTTCACGCACAAAAGATATTGGCCAGTGTGGATGACTACACCCGGGAGGTTCAGGACATCAAAGACTTTCATCAAGGGGAGTTGACCATCGGCATCCCAGTGACACGGGGCACCATCATGCTGCCGCCGCTTCTGGCCGACTTTCATAATCTGTTTCCCCAAATCCGGCTGAATCTGGTAGAGGGGACCAGCAGCGGAAATATTACAGATGCCCTCTACGACGGGACTGCGGACCTGTGTATCTGTTATCAGCCCAGCAACACCAGAGGGCTGGTTGTGACGCCGCTATATGAAGAGAGCTTCGTACTGGTGGTGCCCCGGCAGCTGCTCCGGCAAGCCTACCCTGAATATAACCCGGAGTGCGGCATCCATGCGATGCACTCCCTGCGGGAATTTTCTTTGCTGCCCTTTGTGGCGCAAAGCCCGGAAACCATGAACGGGCAGACCTTTCAAGAGCTGTGTGCGGCCGAGGAGATCGAACCAAATGTGGTGGTGTTTACCCATAATTTGATTACGGAGTTGTCCCTCTGCCTGGAGGGGTTGGGGGCCTGCGTGCTGCCCGGAACCTTCATCGCCCCGTTTCAGGAGGAATTGGGCCGCCGACCCTTTGCGCTGTTTAGTGAACAGCAGATCTCGCGGCTGGCGTTTTTCCCGCTGACAGGGCTGTCCAGCAAACCCATGATCTCTGTGTGCCGGCTGAGAAACAAAAACATTACCCGGGCAGGGCGGGAGTTTATTCATCTGGCCCAGAAGATTTATGGACAATCGGATGAAAAGGCTTAGGCACGGGAAAAGACAGCTTCCACTTCGTTTCTGGTCTGACCGATGAACGACAGCATCTGGTCATCTAAAGGATACCGTATAACACACCCAGGAGTCAAGATCATATGGCGGCCGCCCATCATTTGAAAGCATTCGTAGATCTGATGCTGGATGGCTCCGCGGTTTCGGTTGGTGATGTCCGTGCGGCTCAGACCGCCCATCAGGCATTTTCCGGTCAGATCATAGGCCTCATCCAGGGCGGGAAAAGCCTCCCATGCGTGCCAGTTAAACACCTGAACAGGATAGTCTTTCAGGATGTGGAACATGATATTGTTGCCGTGACAGTGCAGGGTGTTCATCCAGCCCTTCTGCGCTGCGGCCAGTACCTGAAGGTCGTAGGGCTTTCCGTATTCCAGATACTGCTCCTCACTGCATTTGTCATAGGAGCTCATCTGGGAGGCCAGGAAGATGCCGTCCGCACCCAGGTCGATGGCAGCGGCCACTAATTGCCGGGTGGTTTCGGTAATGACGTCCAGAGCGGCCTTCACATCATCCCCGTGTCCATCCTCAATGTAAGAGATGAGCTTTCCGCCGCTGATCTTATCCGCGATTGTGATGGGGGTAAAGGCGGTAAAGATCACAGGGACCTCCTCTCCCTTGAGCTTGTCCAGCACCAGCTTCAGGTGGCGCAGTTCCCGTGCGTTGCTGCCACGGTCGCAGGGGCAGACCGTCAGACTGCGCCAGTCCTGAGCACAGGAAATGGGAGTGCTGACCACCTTGGCCACACCGCCCTTGACAATTTCAGAGTAGTCCACGGTGCAGCCGAAATCCTCAATGGCATACATACCGTTATTCATGGTTTTCACAAAGTCGAAATCGTATTTTTTATAAAACTCGTAGGTCTTTTCCGCAATCGCCTCCGGGTCCAGATCCGTGCCCGGCATATGGCTCCAGAAGGAGTAGGGAATTTTGTCGGGCTTTTCTCCCCGAATGGCTGCCTGAATGCGTTCTTTTTTGGTCATTGCTGTCTACACCCCTTAGTTTGATGAAATAACCTCTTTGATTCGGCCCGCCTCCGGAAGGAAGACGGGCCGATGATCTATTTAGCCTTTGATAATGATCTTGTCCCGGCGGGAATTGGTCAGGAAGTCAAAGCCGTCCTCCGTAATCAGAACCGTGTCGCTGTTTCGTACCGCGCCCAGATCGGCGCTCATCAGCCCGGGTTCTACGGTCAGGACCATTCCTGGGGCCAGCGGGGCCTTATTTCCCTTGGTTACCGAGGGAAATTCGTGGGTGGACAGGCCCATACCGTGGCCGCAGCGGCCGGGCAGAATGGCGCCGAAACCGGCATCCTCATATTCCTTCATGGCGGCGAAGTACAAATCCTCAAAGATCGCACCGGGGCGCAGGCGTTTGAAAATCTGATCCCGGGCCCGGAGCATGGCGTCATAGGCCCGGAGCCGCTCCTCGCTGACTTGGCCTACCATGACGGTGCGCTCATTTTCCACATTGTAGCCGGATACCCGGGCCCAGCTCATGGGCATAGTCAGGTCGCCGGGCATGGGTACATAGCCTGTGGGACAGTCGCAGCCGTAGTTCAGCCGCTCATTGGACATGCACCAAACCACCAGCGTATCAATATCGGCCGTCTCGGAGTTGGAGAACCCGGAGACCTCATACTGCTGATACTTCTGGTGCCAGAGCTGCCGCATGGCATACTGGCCCTGTGTGGCGGCCTGGGCTTCGCTGGCGCCCGCTTCCAGGGCCTCGATGGCCCGGGTTACGCCAAGGTCCACCAGTTCGCCTGAGATCCGGCACATCTGAATCTCGTGGGGGTCTTTAATCAGACGAAGGTCCACGGCATCCTGGGCAAGGTCCACATAGGCTTTGACGTTCAGCTTCTGCTTTAATTTCTCCAGGAAATTCATACTGGCATAGTCGCCTTCCACGCCTACTGACAGGGGTTTTCCGCCCAAAATCTCCCGCATAGCGTCCATGGCGTCCATAGCGATTGCCTTGGTGGCCCCCCACTTGCCGTAGCACAGGACCTTGTCCACCGCACCCTCGTTGACGGCGTGGTCGTGCCGAATACAGTGGACCAACAGAAAGGCGTCGTCCTGGGTCAGAATGAAGTAAGGCACATGGCTGATGAGAATGGGATTAAAATTACTGAAGTAAAACACATTTTCCGGGCGCATGAGGATGGTGACATCCACCCCCTTGCCCACCATGACAGCCTGCATTTTTTCAATGCGCCGCTTGACATAGCTTCGCAGCTGCGTACTGGATCGCTTTTCTTCTATCACATTCATGTAAAGACCTCCCAGGGGCGGGATTCCGCCGCGCTAAACCGTGGTGGGCAGACGACCTTCCCGGATGCTGCCCCTATTATAGGCAATGTGCCACAGCATAGCAAACAGATTTTATAATAACACAACAACTAATTGGTTGTGATAAAAGCTGACACAGACGACCCGGCACCCCCCAAACGGGACGCGGGGTGCCGGTCGTGCTGGATAATGAAGTTGATTTAACCCTTGCGGGGATGTTCAATCTGCGTGTGGGGGAGGGCCAGGCATGGGTTGCACAGTGTGGTCCACAGCTCAAAGTCCTCTACCACGCAGAGGGTGCTGGACACTGTGGTGGCGGGCACCCCTTCGTGGGGATGGCGGCAGATGCAGTTGGGTTCATAGGTGTGGTCGGACATGATCCGATACAGGTCCTGGAACCGCAGGGAGCCGTAGCGCTCGGCCACCATCTCTCCAATGCGCTCATACCGCTTGTGGGTGGAGGGATACTGTTCTTCCGGGGGATTGAAATGGCGCATCTGGTCGCTGACCACATGGTTGGTGCGGTAAAGTACGCCCTTTCCCTCGTCCTTTTCCACATGTACCTCGTCGGCGGTCATCTCAATGACATAGGCCTCTTTGGGATCTGCCGCAATGACGTTCAGCCCGTTCATACGGGGAGCGGTGCGGCAAAATTCCACCGCTTCGGCGGCCGTCTTGCAAGAGGTCAGCAGGACGCGCACGTTGAGGAAAATGTCTGCCTCTTCCACCCGGTCAATCCGTGTGGGGTCTTTTTCTGTCCAAAAGCCGGTGGTGGTGACCGCCAGACCGTAGCTGTTGATACCCACGGCGGGATAGGTCAGGATTCCGGCGCCGCCCACCTCCAGGATTTCCAGACCATCGGGGAAGACATGGTGGACCAGACTTTGTTCCAGGGGCATCCCCATGTCCCGGTTCTTGATGATGTAGGTGTGGCCGTCTGCGGTGGCCTTTCCCCGGACACAGAGCATACTGCACTCCTGGGTAATGTGGCGGAACGATTCGCACAGGAAATAGGCGGGGATATTGATGAGCAGAATATCCTCTAAGGGCAGCTCGCTGCCCTTGGCAATGCCCTGAAGCTCCTCATACATTTCAGGGCGCTGTTTCTCAAAGAAACGGAGGTTCTGCCCCACAAACTCCTGATAGGCCTTCATGTCCACCTTTTCCCGCTCCAGCTTTCCCCGCACAGAATCCAGGTTGCGGCGGATGGCATCGCGCAGCGCTTTACCTTGCTGCACGCCCTGCTCATAGGGGGTGCCTACGGCCTCGCAATAGGAAGGCGCATACTGAGAATTCATATAAATTACCTCCTTAACTCAATGCTCCGGATAAAAACAACTGCATATATGGCCGCCGGGAAGCTCCTGGGGCTCCGGCACCCGCTCCGCGCACTCAGGGCGGGCGGAAAAACACCGGGGATGGAAGGGGCAGCCGGAGGGAACATGGATGGGGCTTGGAAGGTCCCCCTGGAGAATGATTCGTTCCTTCTTAACGGTGGGGTCTGGCTGGGGAACCGCCGAAAGCAGCGCCTTTGTATAGGGATGGGCGGGGGCAGCAAAGAGCTGGGACTTTTCCGCATACTCCACCATCCGCCCCAGATACATGACCGCCACATGGGAAGAAATGTGCTCCACCACCCGCAGGTCGTGGGAGACAAAGATCAGCGCGATGCCCAGCTGCTTCTGAAGCCGGGTGAGCAGGTTGATAATCTGCGCCTGGATGGACACGTCCAGAGCGGAAACGCATTCATCACAGACAATCAGCTTGGGGTTGACCGCCAGCGCCCGGGCAATACACAGACGCTGCCGCTGTCCGCCGGAGAACTCGTGGGGAAACTTACGCATACTGTCCTGAGGCAGTCCCACAAGATCGAGAAGTTCCTTGGCCCGATCCATAGCCTGCTGCTTGGTGCCCAGATGATGGATCTCGTATGGCTCGGTGAGGATACTGGACACCCGCTGACGGGGGTTCAAGGAGGCGTAGGGGTCCTGGAAGATAATCTGAATATCCCGGCGCATCCGGTGCATGGTGGCCCGGTCGGCGTGGGTCATGTCCTGGCCTTCAAAATAAACAACGCCTTCCGTCGGGGGGATCAGCCCCATGATCACCCGGGCCAGCGTGGATTTGCCGCAGCCGGACTCGCCCACAATGCCCAGTGTGTGCCCGGCATGGACCTCCAGACTGACACCGTCCACTGCCTTCACATACTCGGTAACCTTAGAAAAAATACCGCGGCGTACAGGAAACCATTTTTTTACATGGTCTACCTTTAGTAGGACGTTTGGATCAGACACAGGGCGTTCCCCCTTTCTCCCCATCCGGGTTCAGATCAGACTGCTCCCATTCGGGAAAGTATTTCCAGCACTGGACTGTGTGGCCCTCACCGTGCTGGCTGGTGGGGGGCAGCTGTTTGCAGCATATGGCGCGACAGTCGGGGCAGCGGTTGTGAAACGCGCAGCCCTCCGGCATATGGTAGATGCTGGGCACCGTTCCCTCAATGGTGGCCAGTTCCTCCCGTTCCTCTCCGGGCCGCGGGATGGAGCGCAGCAGTCCCACGGTATAAGGATGGAGCGGGCTGCGGAAGATGGTCTGCACGTCCGCTTTTTCCACAATGTGGCCGCAATACATGACCGCCACCGTATCCACCATGGAGGCCACAACCCCCAAATCGTGGGTAATCAAAATAATGGAGGTACCCATTTTCTCATTGATGGAACGGAGCAGATCCAGAATCTGAGCCTGAATGGTCACGTCCAGGGCGGTGGTGGGCTCATCAGCGATGAGCAGCTCGGGATTGCACAGCAGGGCCATTGCGATCATAACGCGCTGCCGCATGCCGCCGGACAGCTCAAAGGGATACTGCTTCAGGCGGGTTTCCGGACTGGGGATGCCAACGGTGCGCAGCATCTCAATGGACAGCTTGTCCGCCTCTTCGGAGGAGACATGCTTGTGCAGGCGCACCACCTCCCCCAGCTGATCCCCGATGGGAAAGAGCGGGTCCAGGCTGACCATGGGCTCTTGAAAGATCATGGAGATTTTATTGCCCCGAATGCGGCACATCTGCCGCTCTGACATGGTTAACAGCTCCTCGCCGTTGAGGCGGATACTGCCTGTGATATAGGCCGGCGGAGAGGCGAGCAGGCGGATGATGCTTTTGGAGGTCACGCTTTTGCCCGAGCCGGATTCTCCCACAAGTCCCAGCTTTTCCCCTTTTTCCATGGAAAAGCTGATGTGATTGACCGCCGCGGCAGAGCCGTATTTTGTCTTGAAGTGGACGCTCAAATCGTCCACGCACAGTAGAGGCTGTTGATTCATACGGATACTCCCTCCTTACACATCCAGTTTCGGGTCCAGGTAATCACGAAGCCAGTCGCCCAACAAATTGACGCCCAGTACCGTCAGGGTAATGCACAGGCCGGGGAAGATGCACTGCCAGGGGTTGGTGAGAATATTGTCCCGGGCCTCGCTGAGCATACGGCCCCAGGTGGGAATCGTGATGGGAACACCATAGCCAAGGAAGCTCAGGGAGGCTTCCATCAATACGATCTTGGCCATTTCCAGAGTGGCAATGACAATGACGGGGCTGATGATATTGGGCAGAATGTGGCAAAAAATGATCCGCATATCGCTGCCGCCGGTGGCCCGGATTGCCTCCACATACTCCATCTCCTTAATGCTGAGGATTTCTCCTCTCACCAGCCGCGCGTACCGGACCCAGCTGGTGATGCCGGCAATCAAAATAATATTGCCCAGGCTGGAGCCCAAAACTGCGGCGATAAACAGGGCCAGAAGCGTAAAGGGAAAGCAGAGCTGAATGTCCACCAGACGCATGATCACTGCGTCCACCCATTTCCCATAGTAGCCGGCCAGACAGCCCATGACGACCCCTGCAATTCCGCCCACCACAGTTCCGGCCAACGCGACAATCAGGGTCACCCGGGAACCGTAGAGCAGGCGGGAGAGGATATCCCGGCCCAACTGGTCGGTCCCAAGAATATGGCCGGCGGAGGAACGGGCAGCCCAAATCGGGTCCTTCAGCTTATTCATAAGGTCCTGTGCCAAAGGATCATAGGGGGCCAGAACCGGCGCAAAGATGGCGCACAGGATGACGATCAGCACCAGGATCAGTCCCACCATACCGGTCTTGCTTCTTCTCAGACTGTCCCAGGTATTTAAAAATCCTTTTTTCATCTGCTTCGCCCCCCTTATTGCAAGCGGACCCGCGGGTTAATGACACAATAGAGCACATCCACCACAAAATTGATTACAACAAACACCACAGCCATCAGGAATACAATGCACTCCACCACGGCAAAGTCGCTGCTGGTGATACTCTGCACCACCAGACGGCCCACGCCGGGCCAGCCAAATACTGTCTCCGTGATGACAGAGCCTCCGATCAGGCTGGCAAACTGCATGCCCAGCATGGTAATGATGGAACTCAGAGCGTTTTTCAGCGCATGCTTGGTAATAATCTTACGGGCGGGCAGTCCCTTGGCCCGGCACACGTCGATGTACTCTTTTCCCAGCACCTCAATCATGTTGCTGCGCAGCAGTCGGCAGATGGTAGCCGCGGAAAACAGGCCCAGGGTAAAGGCGGGCAGGATGATAGAGCGAAGTCCCTCATCCGCGCCTCCTGTGGGCAGCCAACGCAGTTTCACTGCAAAGAGGATAATCAGCATAATACCAAGCCAAAACGCGGGCATACACTGCCCCAGCAGAGCCAGTACCCGTATGATGGCATCGGACAGCTTGTTGCGCTTGACCGCCGAGAGAATGCCGGCCGGCACACCGAGCAGGATACAGATCACCAGAGCGGCACAGGCCAGGGAGAGGGTGGCCGGAGCCCGTTCCAGCACAACGGAGAGGGCCGGCTCGTTATAATAATAGGAGGTGCCGAAGTCGCCTACCAAAACCCCCTTCAAAAAACGAATGTACTGTTCCGGCAGCGGATCATTGAAACCCATCTGCTCGCTGAGAATTTCCATCTGTTCTTTTGGGGTGGTGGGAGAAACCATCAGTTCTACCGGATTGCCCGTCAGGTGCAGGATTACAAAAACGACCACCGTGATGCCGAATATGGCAATCACCGATTGGCCCAGCCGCTTTAATAAGTATTTGCCCATGTTACCAACCTTTCCTCGCCGCAAAAGACGGATTTTCCAATGTGTATTTCGATGAGAGATACAAAACGGCGCACCCATGCCGGAAGCTGGGTGCGCCGCTGTGCTCTTGCTTCAACTGAAAACCGCACCAAAGCGGATGTTTAATTTGAACGGTTGCCGATCAGTTTACGCTTACGCCGTCCATCAGTACAACCTCATCGGTACGAGCAGTCCAGTTCTGAACCTTGGCGGAGTTATAGGCATACAGAGTATCCTGCTGATACAGCCACAGAGCGGGGACCTGATCCACCATGTACTGCTGCATCTGGCTGAACAGCTCATTGCGCTTGTCAGCATCCATCTCAGAAGCGGCCTGATTGGCCAGATCCATAAATCCCTGGTCGGACCAGGTGCAGTAACGGGCACCCTCGGTAAAGCCGATGCTGGCGATCAGGTTGATGTCGCAGTAGGGGCCGCCCAGTCCCTGGAGGAACATGGGGGACACCGTACCGGAACCAATCTCATCACGCTGGGTGGCGGAATCCTCCTGCTTAATGTTTACATGGATGCCAACCTGCTCCAGCTGGGCGGCAATGGCCTGTACCACGTCCGTGCTGTTCAGCAGGCCGGAGGTCACGGAGCATTCGATCTCAAAGCCGTCTGCATAGCCGGCCTCGGCCAGCAGGCTCTTGGCCTTCTCCACATCGTAATCGTAGCCTTTTACATCGGGATCATAGCCCTCATACTCGGGGGTGGAGATGGAGGCGACCTTCACGGCATAGCCGTCCAGCACGCCCTGGATCAGAGCATCCCGGTCCACCGCATAGTTGATGGCCTGCCGGACCCGCACATCATTCAGAGGAGTCTCTTCCCCGACCAGGTTAAACTGCAGCCACACCACACGGGTGGAGGGCTGGCCTACCACGGTATAGCCGTCCAGCCCCTTCAGATACTCAGCCTGAGTAGTAGGAATGTTACAGATGATGTCTACCTCGCCGGCCTGGAGGGCAGCCACACGGTCGGCGGCCTCAGGGATGACCTCATAGATCAGCTGATCGATCTGGGGCACCTCGCCATAGTAGTCGGGATTCTTTTCCATGACGACCTTCTGGTCCTTGTCCCAGGAGACAAACTTGAAGGGGCCGGAGCCGACGGGGGCGGCGGCAAAGGCCTCGTCTCCCACTTCCTGCACATAGGCGCTGGGGATAATCTTAATGTAATTCAGCCGCAGGGGGAGAGAGGGGAAGGGGTAGTCGGTGATAATATTGAACTCAAAATCGCCCAGCGTCTCCACCTGCATAAAGGAGAAATCGCCGGAAAGGGCGTAATGCTTGTCCGTATCCCGCAGGCTGTTGATGGTGTACGCCACGTCTTCAGCGGTCATCTGTGTTCCGTTGGTAAAATACACATCGTCTCTGAGCACAAAGTGCCAGGTCGTGTCATCCACCTGCTCGTAGCTTTCCGCCGCGTCGCAGACAATCTGTCCAGTGGGGTCTGTCTTGACCAGTGTGCTGTACAGGGAAGCCAGAATGCTGGCAGTGATGGTGGAGTTGCCGTTTCTGGGGTCCAGGCTGGTGATGTCGCTGCTGTTGGCCCAGGTTACCGTCTTTGTCTGGGTAGCCTCGGCGCCTGACGAGCTTGCACTGTTGCTGCCGCTTTGAGAATTATTTCCGCAGCCGCTGAACAATCCCAGGCACAGTGCCAAGCTCAGAGCAAGAGAAAGTGCTTTTTTCATATTCGTTCCTCCTTGTTCCGTGGCAGACCAAACGGTCTGCCGGGTTAATGTCGCTTTCCCCTTTACCTTATTATCTAATTGTCCTTACTTTCACAAGTTAAATAATTCCTCTGATAATAGGCTCATTATAGTACAAAGCGGAGATGCAGTCCAACAAAAGAATATCACATCTAACAAGTAAAAGGTTGTGGTATATAATGGTAAGTTGTCTTTATGCATGTGATCTGTGACATATTTTATCAAAACCGCACTGAACAGCCCAGAGCCAAGCAAATCACACAGATGCAATCAGTCCCGCTTCAGCTGGGGGCTCTCGCTTGAAAAGCCAGAAGCTTTCTGCTTTAATAACAGATATCCGCAGACAATGAGTTGTGACTGTGCAGATCGCCGGAATTTGATACGGGGACGCATGGGCCAATGTGTCCCTCTGGAAGCAAAGGAAAGGTGGATTTTCATGAAATTTTTTATTCTGGGTGCCGGCAACACGGGAAAGGCTTACAGTGCGTACCTGATCTCCAAAGGTCAGGAAGTGACCCTCTATGATCGAAATCCGGACAGACTGTCTCCTCTTCGTGCCCGGCAGCTCAGGGCCAGCGGCGCGGTATCTGGGGAATTTTGCCCTGCCCTGACAGACCGTCTGGATGGCGCGGGAGATTGTGACGTGATCTTGGTCTGCACGGTGGCCGGCGGGCACAGGCCTCTGGCGGCCGCTCTGAAGGGGAGCTTATCTCCCGGGCAGCTGGTGCTGGTGACCAACGGATGCTGGGGAGCGGTGGAATTTGACCAGGAACTGGGTGTGGAGGCCGATGAGAAAGGATGCGTGCTGGCGGAAACAGGCGGACAGCTGATTTTGTGCACTTCCCCTTCTCCTTGGGAGGTATATGTGAAGACCATCAAAAAGAGTATGGTGCTTTCCTGCGTCCACCCCTGGCAAACGGCCGAGGTCCTGGAGCAGTTAAAGGACATTTTTCCGCAATTTGTCTCTGGACATAGTGTCCTGGACACCTCATTAAACAATTCCAATCCCGTAATCCATGCCCCTCTGGTCTTGTTCAACGCGACCCGCCTGGAAAACGGTGAGGATTATTTACTTTTTGGCACGGGAGTCACGCCCAAAGTTGCTGAGTTTATGGAACATATTGACAATGAACGGGTTGCGGTGGTCAGGGCCTGCGGCGTACCGCCGCGAACTGAGCTTGATATGCTCAACGCCTTTTGGCCCCAACCACAGCCCACGCTGTTTGACGTTCTCCACAACACGCCCGCCTATCAAGTGACCAAGGGACCGAAGACCCTTGACCACCGATACCTGAGCGAGGACTTGCCCTATGGGTTGGTTCCCTACCTGATGTTAGGCCGGAGATTAGGTGTGGACACCCCCTATATCCGGGCGCTGACCCATATGCTGGGGCTGTACATGGGGATTGATTTTATCACGTTGGCTCCCGACCTGTCCGATGTGGATTTTACCCGGTACCTTCCATGACGTGTATCACGCCTGATGCCGGCCGGAGGATTGCCGTTCCCACGGCCTTGCGGGCAGAAGTTTCCCTCCGCTGGTCCCTGGGCGTCGGAAACAAATCCGGCTTGTCCGACAGACAATGCGCTTTATTGGTGGCTTGCCGCCTGTGGTTGGAAAAGAGAACGCATTTATCATCGGCAATAACATAACCGCTGTGAAACTCACAGCGGTTATGTTATGATCGGTCAGCTCTGCCGCATGCGCTGGATGTCCGGGCGTTGCTGAATTATAGACACTGAGCGGCAAGAGGCGGGGCGACGTGGCTGAGTCAGCGCGGCTCATAGCTCAGATCGCTGAAGCAGTCCATCAGGGCTTTGGCCGAAGCAGTCAAAAACTTGTGCTTGTGCCAAATAATATGGTTTTCCCGTACGAAAGTCTCATCTGATAACTCCTTGGTGGCCACTACTCCTGCCCGGATGGCCCCGTTTACCAGCCGCTCCGGCAAGAAAGAAATTCCAAGTCCCAGGTGAACCGCCTGCACAATAGCCTGGGTGCTGACGCTCTCCATGGTGGGGGACAGCGGCAGGCCATGCATGGCAAAGACCCGCTCCAGAAATGCACGGCCCACGCTCCCCTTGTCCCGCAATAAAAAAGAGTCTTGGGCCAGATCCTTCAGCTCCAGATGCTCCTGCCCGGCCCGGGGGTCGTCCGGAGGCAGAATCAGAACCAGCCGGTCTGGGGCGATGGCCCGCTGAGCCAGCTCATCCCGGTCGGTGTTCCCCTCAATCACAGCGAAGTCCAGCTCGTTGTCCAACAGGGCCTGTTGGAGGGCGGCCCCATTGGAAATGGTGGAACGCACCTGAAGTTGGGGGTAGTCCCGCTGAAAACGAACCAGAACTTTGGGCAGCAAGTCGGTGCCGACGGCAATACTGGCGCCCACCCGCAGCAGTCCCAGCTTGTCCCAGTCCCGCAGCCCCTTCTCCATTTGATCGAAGGAGTCCACAATATGAACCGCGTAGGTGTAAAACACGTTGCCAGTCTCCGTGATGTACAGCTTGCGGTTGATACGCTCAAAGAGCCGGATGCCGTAATAGGACTCGATCTCCTGGATGGCCCTGGTGACAGCGGGTTGGGTCATACGCAGCTGCTGGGCGGCCTTGGTCATGTGCTGGGTCTGGTAGACGGCCAGAAAAATTTTCATGTGACGAAGGGTCATGGCTTTGCCCTCTTTTCATGTCATTATAGTTATGGATCTGATAAAAAGATAGCATTTTACTCATTCATCCCGGTCGGTTATAATGGAAAAGAAAGGAGCGGGATGTGATGGCGCAGGGAAATCAAAAGGGGACCTTATTCAAGCTGTTTTTCAGCATGCTATATATCAGCGCCTTCACCTTTGGAGGCGGCTTTGTCATCATCACCTTTATGAAGCGGAAGTTTGTGGATGAGCTGGGGTGGATTGATGAGCAGGAGATGCTGGATCTTACCGCTCTGGCTCAGTCCTCCCCGGGAGCCATTGCGGTCAACGCAGCCATCCTGGTTGGCTGGCGAGTGGGCGGTTTTGCGGGCATGGTGACCGCGGTGATCGGTACCGTGTTGCCACCCATCACCATTTTGTCGGTCATTTCCCTCTTCTACGCCGCCTTTGCCGCCAACCCTTATGTGGCCCTGGTCCTGAAGGGGATGCAGTCGGGGGTGGCCGCAGTCATTCTGGATGTGGTGTGGGGGCTGGGGGCCAACGTGGTGAAGACCAAGTCCCCCATCCACCTGGTGGTGATGGCGGCAGCCTTTGTGGCCACCTTCGTCTACGGCATCAACGTGATTTATATTATCCTGGTTGCCGCGCTGCTGGGCGTGGTGCTGGCCATGGTCCGGAAGCAGAAGGGGGGGCAGGCCCAATGATCTACTTACAGCTCTTTTGGAGCTTTCTCCAGATCGGCCTTTTCTCCATCGGGGGCGGCTACGCCGCCATGCCCCTCATTCAAGCCCAAACGGTCCAGATCCACGACTGGCTCACGATGAACGAGTTTACCGACCTGGTTACCATTGCTGAGATGACCCCCGGTCCCATTGCCGTTAACTCAGCCACCTTTGTAGGCATCCGCATTGCGGGACTTCCCGGGGCACTCATTGCCACCTTTGGGTGTATTTTGCCGTCTCTGTTCATCGTCTCTCTGTTGGCTTTTATTTATTATCGGTATAAAAATCTCTCGATTCTCCAAAGTGTATTGGCCAGCCTGCGCCCGGCGGTGGTGGCCCTCATCGCCTCGGCGGGATTGTCCATCCTGCTCCAGGTGGCTTTCGGCGGGGCGGAGATATCCCTGGTAAACGCCAACTGGGTGGGCATTGCCCTGTTTGCCGCCGCCTTCGCCGCCCTGCGCGTTTTGAAATGGAACCCCATTTTGGTGATGGTGCTGTGCGGTGTGGGCAGCCTGCTGATCGGTCTGGTGCGGTAAGGCCTTTGCTGGGGCTTGAAAATCTGGTATACTGGACAAAAGCCTCAGGGAGGGGAGAACATGAAACAGCTCACCTTTTTGGTGAAACCGGCCTCCAGCCTGTGCGGGCTGCGCTGCCGCTATTGCTTCTATGAGGATGTGGCCCAGTGCCGGGAGAAGCAGAGCATGGGGATCATGAAGCGGGAGACGGCAGAGCACCTGCTGCGGGCGGCCGCTGAAGCGGTCCAGCCGGGGGACGTCATTCAGATCACCTTCCAGGGGGGCGAGCCCACCCTGGCGGGACTGGACTTTTTCCGGGATTTTGTGGCGCTGGAGCGGAAGCTCATCCCCAAGGGCGTCACGGTGAGCCACTCCATCCAGACCAACGGCATGGCCGTCGCGGAGGAGTGGGCGGAATTTTTCAAAGAAAACCAGTTCCTGGTAGGCCTCTCCCTGGACGGGGCCCGGGAGTTTCACGACCCCCTGCGGATAGACCAACGGGGCAAGGGAACCTGGGACCGGGCGGTGGCCGCTCTGGAGCTGCTGGATCGTGCGGGGGTGGAAACGAACCTTCTCTGTGTGGTTACCGGCCAGATGGGCCGCAGCCCCCAGAAAGTATATCAGTCCCTCCGAAAGCTGGGCAATCACCCCATGCAGTTCATTCCCTGTCTTGACCCCTTGGAGGCATCCCGGGGCAGTATGCCCTACTCTCTGTCCCCCCAGCGCTACGGCCACTTTCTGTGCGGACTGTTTGACTGCTGGTACCGGGACTGGCAGGGGGGGCGCTATGTGAGCATCCGCCTGTTTGACGACTACCTGCGTATTCTGGCCGGGATGGCGCCCAGCACCTGTGCCGCCTCGGGTGCCTGCGGCAGCTACCTGGTGGTGGAGGGAGACGGCAGCCTGTACCCCTGCGATTTCTTTGTTCTGGATGAATGGTACCTAGGGAACATCAACCGGATGGGGGTGGAGGAGGCGATGAACTGCCCCCAGAGCCTGCGTTTCCTGAAGCAAGGCCGGACCCGGCCGGAAGGCTGCAATACCTGTCCCTACGCTGCCATCTGCCGGGGCGGCTGTCCCCGGGACTGGACGGTCTTCGGTCCCCAGGGGGAGAATTACTACTGTTCTGCCTTCCGGCAATTTTTCGACTACGCGCTGCCCCGCCTGCGTCAGGCGGCGGCAGTGCTCAGATAAGCAGAAGCTCTGAGCGGTTCCCATGGGGCCGCTCAGAGCTTCTTTTACAAGGTTCGGATAGAGGTGCCCTCATAGATCTTGGGCTTCATGACATAGGTGTAGTTTTTGTCCTCGCAGTCCCGGCGCTCAATCATGGTCATCAGCCGGGTGGCCACCAAACGTCCCATCTGTTGGCCCTGGTGGACGGAGCAGGTAATCCCCTCCGTCTCCCAGTCCGTTCCTGAGTAGTCAAAGCACACCAGCGAGCAGTCCTCGGGCACCCGCTTGCCCTGCTCCTCCAGCACCCGACGTACCAGGCGGTAGATGATATAGTTGCAGCAGACGATGGCGGTGTATTTGGGCAGTCCCTTTAAAAAGCGGTCAATGGAGCGGGCAAAGCGAGGGTCGTGGGCCTCGTTGGAGACACACCACTTGATGTAGTCGTCCTGAAACTCCACCCCACGCTTTTGCATGGCGGCGGCGGTACCCTGGAACTTTTCAATGCTCTGATAGTTGTCGTAGACGAAGATGCCGGCGATGAGCCGGTGGCCCCGCTGGATCAGCAGTCCGATAAGCCGATCGGCACACTCCATATCGTTGACAATGACACGGGGATAGCGGAGGTTTTTGTAGTAGTTGTTGTAGAAGATCACCGGAATATGCCGCCGGTAGATCTCCCGATAGCAGTCCAGGTTGGGATTGAGGAGGCTGGCCTTCACCCCGTCGATGATAAAGCCCTGGAAATTCTGGTGGACCACCGCCTGAAGGCAGCTGCGCTCGTTGGAGAACTTATTGTCAGTAAAGAAGACCCGCAGGTCCACCTGGTCGGCGGGGAGCACACTTTTGATGCCCTCCAGCAGCTCGGAATTGGCGTTGGTGTCCTGGCCCTGGAGAATAAGACCGATTTTCAGCGGGGCGGAGCCGGTGTCCAGCTCCCGGGACAGGGCGATCTCCTTGTTGATGTAGGTGCCGCTGCCCTTCACCCGCCGCACCAGCCCCTCCCGGGCCATTCGCTCCAGAGCGGCGCGCACCGTCTCCCGGCTCATGTCCAACCGACGGCACAGGGCGTTTTCCGAGGGCAGCTTCAGGTTGCCGGAAAACTTGTTTTCGTCGATATAGGCCATCAGCCAGCGATAGACCTCTTCCGCCTTTTTGCCTGAGCCCGCCAAGCAAACCCTCTCCTCAGTCCGTGATGGTGGGGCGGTACCCCTCCGCCTTCTCAATCCAGTCCAGCAGACGCCCCCGCATGTCCGCCTTGACCTGGGCGTAGGCCGGGTCGGCCACCACGTTGTTCAGCTGCCAGGGGTCGGCCTTCAGATCATAGAGAAAGTCGTCGGCGTAGGTGTTCGATGCGGCGGCCTCTCCGCCGTTGACGCCGGGGGCATACACCGAGTAGAGGTAGTCCGGGGTGCGGACACAGCGGCCCACCCGGCTCTCCGAGATCTGGGCAAACACCTGATTAGGTCTATTATCCGTTTTTTTCTCCACTACGTCAAGGAGATTCTCCCCGATCATGGCGTCGCCCACGTCCACACCTGCCAGGGCCAGGATGGTCTTGGGCAGGCTCTCAGTGCTCACCAGCTCGTCCACCGCTACGCCGCCCTTGTAGGGGCCGCCGGCGATGACCAAAGGTACATGGAGGGCCCCGTCATGGCAGGTGCGCTTGTAGTCGTCGTAGCCGTTGAGGTGGCTGTCGGTGTTGCGGGTCTTGAAGTGGGAGCCATGGTCGGAGGCGAAGAGGATGACCGTGTTGTCATACAATCCCTCCTTTTTCAAACGCTCCACCAGCCGGCCCAGGTTTTTGTCCAGGCTGGCGCACTGGCCCAGGTAGTCGGGGTATTCCTCGGCGGCGTTGCCCTTGAGTACCTCCAGATCGTGGGGGAGGACAAAGTTCTTGTATTTCTCCTTGGAACCCTCCGGCCCCTCGTAGTGATTGTGGTCGTTCTGGTGGTGGGGTTCGATCTGGGAGATGGTCATAAAGAAGGGCTTTTTGCCGTCGTACTGGTCAAAGAAGTCCAGGGCCAGATCGGTAATGCAGTCGGCCCGGTAGCCTTTGAAGTCGATGCGGTTGTTGTTCTCGTCAAAGACATAGCCGTCGTAGCCGTGGGAGGTGAACTCCAGCACGTCGGCGGCCCGCCAGTAGCCGGTGTAGCCGCCCCGCAGCTGTTTGGGAATGGCGGTAATGGTGTGGTCGATGGTGGGCGTTTTCTCCAGCTCTCCGTCACTGGCCAGGTGCCACTTGCCGATGTAGGCGGTCTCATAGCCTGCCTCCTCAATGTAGCTGCCCAGGGTCTTCACATTGGAGGGAAGCATGATGTTGTTGCGGAAGCAGCCCGTCTCGGTGGGGTACTTTCCTGTCTGAAACAGAGCCCGGCAGGGGCCGCACACCGGCTGGGGGGAGAAGGCGTTGTCGAATTTTACGCCTTCCCGGGCCAGTTCATCCAGGTTGGGGGTGATGTTCAGGGGCTGTCCAAAGCAGCCGCAGGTATCCCAGCGCTGTTGATCGGTAAAGTAAAACACGATGTTATATGCCATATCAGTTGCTCTCCTTCTGTGCGGCGGCGGCAGCCTTGGCGGCCTTTTGTTCCTTCAGCTTTCCTCGGACGATGGCGCCCACTGCGATGATGATGAGCACCAGGAAAATTTTGCAGTAGATGCTCTGGATGAAAATTGTGGGATCTCCGTTGGAGATCAGCAGAGCCCGGCGGAAGTTGGTTTCAGTCATGCGGCCCAGCACCAGTCCCAGCAGAATGGGGACCGGAGGCAGGTCCAGCTTGCGCAGCACCCAGGCCAGAGCGCCGAACACCAGAGCCACCGCAACGTCAAAATAGTTTTCGTTGACGGAGTAGGCGCCGGCAAAGCAGAAGATGACGATGATGGGGGTAAGAATTTCCTGGGGAATGGAGACCACCTTGGCAAACAGGGTGGTGAGGAATTTGCCCTGGATGAACATAAAGAGGTTGACCAGGATGAGGCCCAGCATGATGGCGTACATAATGTCGCCGTCGGTGGTGAACAGGGACAGCCCCGGGTTCAGGCCGTTGATCATCAGGGCAGAGAGCATAATGGCCACAGTACCGTCGCCGGGGATGCCCAGCGTCAGCAGGGGAATGAGGGTGGCACCGGTGACGGCGTTGTTGGCCGACTCGGCGGCGGCAATGCCCTCCACGGAGCCGTGTCCGAACTCCTCCGGGTGCTTGGACAGATTTTTGGCGGTATTATAGCTGAACCAGGAAGCCTCAGAGGCGCCGGTGCCGGGGATAATGCCCACCATCACGCCGATCAGGGAGGACATGAGCACCGGGCGGATCATCCGCTTGTACTCTTGACGGGTAATCTTTCCGTCGTCGTGCATCTTGGCGGTGTCCAGGCGCAGTTCGCCAAGCTTCTTTTCCGCCTTGGCCAAAATCTCCACCAGGGCGAACAGGCCGATCAGGCACACGGCCAGGTCCAGCCCTAAGTACAGCCGGGGGATACCGAAGGTAAAGCGGTCATAGCTGGTCATAGGGTCGGTGCCCACACAGGAGATGAGCAGGCCCAGGCAGGCGGAAACCAGCCCGCGGATGATGCTCTTGCCCGACACGCCGGCAATAATGGTCAAACCGAACACGCAGACCATAAAGTACTCGGCGGTGCCCAGCTGTGCGGCAACCTTGGCCACCTGGGGGCCCAGGAACAGCAGCATCAGAGCGGAGAATACGCCGCCGAAGGTGGAGGCGTACAGGGCAATTTTCAGCGCGGCCTTGGTGCGGCCCTTGCGGGAAAGGGGATGGCCGTCCAGCATGGTGGCCGCGGCATGGGGGGTGCCGGGCGTGTTGATAAGAATAGCGGACACGCTGCCGCCGTAACCGCCGGCGCAGTAGATGCCCAGCAGGAACATCATGCCGGGGATGGCAGTCATGGTGTAGGTGACTGGCAGGAACAAAATGACGCACAAAATAACGCTCAGACCGGGGATGGCGGCAAAAACCGAGCCCACAAACACGCCGATATTAATCCACAGGATATTTTCCAGCGTGAAGAGAAGGCCGGTGGCCGGAACTATATATTGCAGCATAATCTGGCCCCCTCATTAAAAGTCTACATTCAGGACGAACCGGAAGGCCGCCCAGATGACCACGGCAATGGTGACGGTGATGACATAGTACGAGGGCTTTTTGCAGCGGAAATAGACCAAAAAGCCCAGGCAGCAGAAAATGGCGCCCACCACAAACAAATCGGTGACACGGCACAGCAGATAGGTAACCACCAAAATGGCCAGAATCACCAGAGCCTTGATCTCGGTCTGGAGATTGATGACCTTCCAGTTGAGAGGCCGCTTGGTGGCGATCTTATAGAGCTCCTTGCCCACCAGCATGGCGCAGCAGATCATCATCACCACCATCAGCAAGGTGGGGAAGGCCCGCCCATTGACGGCGTCCTTCTCCGAGATGGCCACCTGCTGGGGCATGACAAACAGGATGACCAGCGCAAACAGGAAAAAGAGTATCCCCACCGTCAGATCTATCGGGATACGAAGCTCCTTTTTGTGCAGACTCTCCCCCCAGCGGTCCATCCGGGCATGGAATTGATTCACCCAATGTTTCATCCAGAAACCTCCTTCAACACAACAACGGCACGGAAAAGGGGGGATGGGAGGGATTCCGACCCATCCCATCCCCCAATTTCATTCATTGGCAGGATTAGCCCGCAACGAGATCCTTGTACTCGTTGACGATGCTCTTTACGTTCTCCACATGGGCATCCACGTCCTCCTGGCTCATGGTGTCCACTTCCAGCAGCATGGTGTCCTGCAGCCAGGTCACCACTTCCTCGTCGGCCAAAATGTTGTCATAGAGCTCCTTGAGCTGGGCCACAGTCTCCTCATCGGTGCCGGCCCGAGCCATGATAAAGCAGCGGTTGCGGAAGTAGGGGTAGCCCTTCTCACCCACACCCTCAACGCCTGCGAAGGGGCCGTTCTCAATGGCCTTCTCATCAAAGGCGCATACCACGGTTACGCTGCCCTGCTGATAGGTCTCCTGAATCTGGGACTGGTGAGAGACGGCGAACTGAGTCTCGCCCTTGGCCACAGCCTGAGCAGCTTCGGCGGCGGACTGATAGGCCACCAGCTTCAGCTTGTCACCGGCGCCCATCTTGCCAAACAGGGAGGCGGCCAGGAAGGCCTCAGAGCCGACGGCGCCGTTGACGGCTACGCTGATCTCCTGACCCTGGGCCACATAGGCCTCCAGATCGGCGATGGACTTGATGTTCAGACCGGCCTCGGCGGAGAGAACAAAGATGGAGGAGTACAGGTTCTCCACAAAGACAAAGTCATCTTCACTGAATTGCAGCTTGGAGGGATCGATGATAGAGGTGATGGACAGCAGACCTTCGCCCACGAAGACCAGTTCAGGGTCGTTGGCCTCGGTATCCATCACCCAAGTGTTTACGGTGGCGGCGTCACCGGCAATGGCTTCTGCCACCAGGGTGATGTTGTCGGAGTACTGGGTGGACTTGGCCGCAGCCTTCTGGCTCACCATGGCCGCCACACCGGAGGGCGCCCAGGGGCAGGTGACCTTCCAGCTGGCGTTTTTGCCGGAGCCGGAGCCGCTTCCGCCGCCGCTGTTGCCGCAGCCAGCCAACAGACCAACGGCCATTGTCAGAGCAAGAAACCCGCTAAGTAACCGTTTGTTCATATTTCATTCTCCTTTTCAATTTGTACATTTCCTCCAGTTTATAGGCATTGTTTTTTGCCTGGTATATGTAATGTACCATGTTTTCCCTCTGCGGTTCAACAGATTTTCAAATAAATACTACAAAGTTGTATGCTTATGGTTGTTTTTTTAAAATGCTGTATTTTAAATCCTATATTTTTATATAATTTGTACAAATTTTGCGTTAAGAACTGTGCATACCCACACAGCAAAGAGGTAAAAACCATAAACGCATCCAGCAGAGAGCAGGAAACCGCGCCCCATTTGTGAGACGGTATGGTGTACCGAATGACAAATGGGGTGTTTACTATGCAAAAAGGTATTCTTTGGCCCCGCCTTCATTTTTGCAAAATAACGCCCCCTGATGTAGTGCTCATTTTTCTACATCAGGGGGCATTTACTCATTGTCTGAAAGAAACGCGACAAAACGACAGGGAAGGCCGGCCTTGTATTATGCCAAAACGGACACGGCAGAGGTTATATTATCCCATCCGTAGCTTTGTACAGGCAAAATGAAAAGCCGCTGAACTTAAGGGATGCTGCAAAACTGGATTACATGTAGAGCTGCTCCAGCTTGAAGTTGTGGGTGCGCAGATAGAATTTCAGCACATCCTGCAAAGCGTAAACCGGGACGGGGCCAACCAGGTCGCAGTCCACGATCCCCACGCCATACTGAGAAGCCTCGCTCTTGATCGTTTCAAACACCCGATGAATGGGGGTCTTTTCGTAGTTGGTCAAATTCATGGAGACCTGGATAATGCCGTCGCGATCCTCCAAAGCCAGGGCGATGGCGCGGACATACTGATAGCCGCCGGTAACGGCCCGGACAGCCTTTACAATCTTTTTCCCGATTTCCAAATCCTTGGTTTGCAGGTTGACATTGAATGCCACCAACGGGAATCGAACGCCGGTGACCGTAGCGCCGCTCTTGGCGTTGAAGGTAGAGGGACCCTCATCGGGCTTCCATGCGGGGTCTTTCATCTTTTCCTCCAGTCCTTCGTACTGCCCCTTGCGGATTTTAGGCAGGCTCTTGCGCTCCTCACAGGTAGCGGCATCCTCATAGTAATAGACCGGCACGCCCAGGCCGCCCATATAAGCTCCGTACTCGCGGCAGATTTCCAGCGCTTCCTCAATGGTCACATCTTTCACGGGGATAAACGGGACGACGTCCACGGCGCCGATCCGGGGGTGCGCTCCGGTGTGCTTGGTCATGTCGATCAGCTCCACAGCCTTGGCGGACAGGCGCTTTGTCGCCTCCAAAACGGCCTTGGGCTCCCCTTTAAACGTGAAGACGGTACGGTTATGGTCGGCATCGGAAGAAATCTCCATCAAATCAATGGGGTCGCCTGCCAGCATGGCGTCTTTGACGGCGGAGATCAGGTCCTGGTTTCTGCCTTCACTGAAGTTTACTTCTGCCATTAAACACTTCATAAAAAACGCTCCTTTATGTAATGATTGATTTTGGATTCTTTAGTAGCAAATGGCTTTCAGCAGCAGCTCCAACATATTCTCCTTTAAAGCTGCGCATACCGTTTCATCTTTGATCATGCTGAGATTGGCCTGAATATTCAACACACAATCCTTCACGCCGCCCTCGCACAGGTACAGCGCGCTGGTAAGGTCGGATAGACAAGCGGGGTTGGAGTTTCCCTTCAGCATCGTGCCCAGCTCATGGACGCGGGCGTTGAGATAGGCGTTGTCCCGGGGAACCTCAGCAGCGCGGATGGCGGCGGCCTGAACAGCGGCACTTCGAGCCGCTTTTTCTTCATCTGTCCCCTTAGGCATACGGAACGCATCGACAATCATGCAGTACGCCTCGGTGTCACGGATACAGCCGTCCCGAAGCTGCTCCATCAGGCTGTCGCACTCCCGGGCAATTTCGTCATACTGTTCTACCGTAAAGTTCACAGGATTTTTTTTGGAAAGCTTTGCAACCATGCCGATCATTCCGGCGGCCATAGCGCCGGACAGGGCAGAGGCGGAGCCGCCTCCTACGGTGGTATCATTTGAGTCCATAACTTTATTGAGCACATCTAAGACCTTTTCGTTCATCAATCGTGCCTCCTTCATTTCGTGAAAAAGAAATAAACGCCCCACCAGATACGCACAACGAACAGGCTGATTGGCAAAAGCCAACCAGCGTACTTGTTGTATTGCGTACTCGTGAAGCGTTAATAATCTGCCTTCAGCATATCAAATGAACGCTGGAAAAGCAAGCCAAAAAACTGAAATTTAATAAAGAAAAGGAAAATAGGGAAATCACTTTATTTCGTTCTGGTGACCCCCCTGTTGATATTTTCTCAAGATTTCCTCCACTTCCTGCACCAGCAGCAGAGCGGACGGATTCCCACCCTGCTGTGCGGTAAGCTTGGCCACTTCAAAGTGTTCAAAAGCTTTTTTGAAATCACCTTTCTGCACAGCGACCAAAGCGGCGTAGGATCGGGCTTTGGAGCGGCCCCACATGGCGTCGGTCTGCTCAAAACATTGGTTGGCGCGGTTAATGTAATACTCGGCCTCATCCAATTTCCCTTGCTGCAAAAGTGCATAGCCTGCGTTGCTGCAAAAAACGCCAACTCCGCTGACCATTTCATCGCCGCAGCAGTCAATGGCCTGGAGGTAATAGCGCAGCGCTTCATCCCAGAGGGATTGGGACTGACGAATTTCGCCGAGATAATTGTAGCAGGCGGCCAGCCCGATGCGATAGGTTGTATCCAGCTTGCACAGCGGCAGCATGTTATCAATCACGGAAGAAAACAGTTCTTCCGCGCGGTCATATTGATAATTTTTCATGTGATACAGCCCTTCCAGGCGAGACACGGTACATATTTCGGCTTGGGAGTAATTGTATTTGTCCAAAAGCTCACGACAGGCGGTAATATTGTCATAATACAATTTCATATCATGAATTTGGATGGAGTGGAAGACCAACTGGAGGTGATTTTCCAGCAAATAGGTGGAATCGTGCAGCTTTTCTGCCAGCGCAATGCTGGTATATATATTTTTCAGCCCCTTGTCATAGGTTCCGGAGTACAGGTCGTACCGGCCAATCAAAAATTCCATTTTCATACGCAGAGGGTCTACTTGATCCGGAGTGCCGGTCAGAGAGCGGATTTTTTCGGCCAGAGAAATAAGCTGCTCGGCGCCGGAGGAACGGGGCAAATGGTAATCGGCGGTGCTTTGACTGGTCAGCAGCGTAGGGTAGATCTCATGCTTTACGGCGTAAAAAGCCCGCAGATATTCCAGCCGATAGGTGTATTCCTTGCAGGTGTCCTTACAGCGGCTGAAGTGATAGATCAGCATGGGGCACAGGGTAATATCCTCGGTCTGCTTATATTGCTTTTCATATTCCTGCGCAATGGTTTGATGAAGCAGCAGGCGTTTGTCCTCCAGCATGGAATTGTAGACATAGTCACGGATCAGCTGGTGGGAGAAACCGTACCCTGTTTTATTATAGGTGCTGTTTACAAAAATCAGCTGACGGGACAAAAGCGCGTCTAAAACTTCCAGCAGTTCAACGGGAGTCTGGCGGGACAGAACAAGCAATTCCTGAAGGGTCGCAAACCGAGGATACAAAGAAATTTGTTCCAGCAGGGAGCGCTCAGAGAGAGAAAGGTTGGACAGGCGGCTTTCAATGATTCCGGTTGTTTTGATGGAGCGCTGCTCAAGACTGCCGTTGTGAGCCAGCTGCTTCAAGTATTCCGAAAGAAACAGAGCGTTGCCGTCTGTATCATAATAAATCTTTTCAGCCTGCTTCGGGTGCTCCAAAACGGCGGGCTGGCATTGCCGAATGATTTCCATGGTTTCATCCTTGGTAAAGTGGGGGACGTTCAGTTCTGTCAGCAGCCCCTTGCTCTCTAAGGCGCTTTTCCAGGAGAGAAGATTCTGGGCGCAGTCATCTCTGGCAGTCAATACAGTCAGCAGAGTCTGATTTTTTGACCAGTGAAGCAGGTTGGCCAGCAGGCGGAGACTGGCAGAATCCATCCATTGAACATCATCAATAAAAAGCAGTACCTTTTCAGTTGGACTATTTCCGGACAAGGTGCGGACAATGTGCTGGGCGCAAAGCTCGTATTGGGTCGCAAAAAGCGCGGCATCCATTTGCTCAGAAAAAAGCGCGGGGGAAGGCACCTGGGGCATGGTGCTGGTATGACACATAGCCTGGGCATTCTGGAGAATATCTGTCCAGGGCTTTAAATAGAGCTCCTGCTCCGTCTGAACGCATTGATAAGACAAGATTAAAAACTGGTCGTTTTTGGCCAATGTGGACAGCCGGTTCATAAGCGCGCTTTTCCCAACGCCGGCTTCGCCGGTGAGCAGGACGGAAGGCGTGGGCTGCCCCTGGCGGAAGTTGTTCAGACAGGATACCAGATGGTAAAGCTCTTTTTCCCTTCCGTAGAAGTAATCCGGCGTTTGTTCAGATTTGTGGAATTCGTTCAGCTTCTGATATAAGCAGGCGCTTTGCGCCATCAGGGCGACCGTACTTGCATCGGGCTCAGCGCCCAGTTCTTCCTGAAGGAGAGATTGAAAACGTTGGTACAGTTGTTGGGCCTGAGCCACGGCCCCCTGTTCCAAAAGCGCTTTGAGCAGAATCCGATAGAGTTCTTCATCCACAATGCGTCTTTTCAGGAGGTGGTTGGCACAATCGACCATGGGCTGTACGGAGGTCCTTCTGCTGACGGACAGGACCCACCGCTGTACCGCTTGTTGGTAGCGGTGGAGAAGTTCTTCCCGAATTGTTCCGGCCCACTCCTCAAATTCCATGCAGTTCTTAATGTAGAAGTAGCCCAGAAATTCTCCGGTGTAGGTATTGAGAATATTGTCCTGCGTGATATGGTCCAGATCGATCGACGTAATTTTTTCCGGGTTCAGGGAAAGCTTGTTGTTTCCCTGGGTCAGCACAATTTCCTCCCCAAGCAATTTTTTTAAGTGGTAGATTCCGTCTCGAAGGTTTTTTCGCGCGGAATTCTCAGAACTGTCAGCCCAGAATATACTGATGACTTCATCCCGGGATACTGACCGTTTGACGCATAAATAGTAAAAAAGTCCCTCAACCTTTCGGTAGGGAAATGTGATTTCCTTCCCGTCAAATTCAACTTTTGGCGTGCCTAGCAACGATACGGTAATGCCCATGTAAACACTCCTTGCATTGGCTGCGGTGATATGGCGATATAGTGTGGTAAATGGAATACCATTATTTTAATCAAAAGGTATAGATTTGTCCAGTTCGAAACAAAAAGCTTTTTGGGATTCGACGAAGAAAAATCTTATCGACGAAATATTTTTGATTTATTTTACAAACCCCATGTTTTATCGACGGCCTATCGACTGTTCCGGAGTATGATGGAGCTGTACTTAAGGACAGGCGACAAAGCCCGTCACCAAAATAATCGTGAAGCAAATAATCAAAAATTTTGAAATGGAGGAATTTAAGCATGTCTATGAACGGCGGTAATATGTTCGCCCCCAAGCCCGGCAAGCCTGAGGTCCTCTTCTCCGTAAAGGCTCAGCGCGGCGGCTTTGATCAGCCCGACACTCTGCGCTGCAAAGGCTGGAAGCAGGAGACCATCCTGCGTATGCTGGAAAACAATATGGAGAACGCCGAGATCCCCGAGCTGCTGGTCATCTATGGCGGCAACGGCAAGTGCGCCCGTAACTGGGAGTCCTACTATGCCATTATCGAGTCCCTGAAGACCCTGGAGAACGACGAGACCCTGGTGGTCCAGTCCGGTATGCCCGTGGCCATCTTCAAGACCCACAACCTGGCTCCCCGTGTTGTCATGGCCACCACCAACATCATGAAGGCCACCTGGGAGCGGTTCTATGACCTGCAGGACAAGAACCTGACCATCTTCGCTCAGTACACTGCCGCTCCCTGGGAGTACATCGGCACCCAGGGCGTGATTGAGGGCACCTTTGAGACCCTGTCCGCCATCGTCCTGAAGAAGGGCTGGGAGAACGACATGCACGGCAAGATCTTCCTGACTGCCGGTGCCGGCGGCATGGGCGGCAACCAGACCTGGGCCGGCAAGATGCACGGCGCCG
>JAXWVI010000080.1:0-1084 GCA_037245165.1 bacterium | reverse complement strand
GTACTACATGTAAGACCGAGTTTACAGTTGAACATATAGAAACCCACCGCTTAGGTTACTACGGTTATGATGATGAAAGAGTTAATTGTCCGGCTTGCGGTGCCAAATTTAAGCTAGGAAGTACTATACTTGAATGTGACGAACAGCTAAACGGGCCTTTATGTTTAACTTTACGGTTATATGAGTGCAAAACACAGATAATTTTAAAAGCTAATTTTAATATGGTACGGCTAACTCACGACTTAAAGGAACCAGTAATTTTAGGAACCCATACTGAGGAATACCGCTTCGACATAAAAAGCCGTCAGGTGCATATTAAATCGCGGGAATGTAATCAAGACCCCGTTATTTTAGAAATTGAAGATCCTATCAGTGCCAGGGCACTACTAGCTCGGTCATGGTTAAGGTATTTAAGAAATGAGACTGAACTCGTTAAATCGTATAAACCCGAAATTGTTGAGCTGTTAAAAACTTTAAGGGACGCAGTAACTACAAAATACAAAGAGCTGCACGGCTACAACTTATCAAAGTTGTTTGTGTCATCGGGTCAAACCTACGGCTGGCTGCAAATGCCGATACTTAACATTGCATATCGGCTGCAAATGCCTGAAGCTAGTAACTTGTCAAAAACTTTTATACAAGACAGCAGAAGTATATACCGCCCTCATCGCGCGTTGCCGGGCAACATGCAAGTAATGCAGACACCAGACCTTTCGCAAAAGTGGAAAATAGCTTGCGATTTAGCTAAAGGCAAGGACTGTATAACGGCTATGCTTGAAGCTTATACATTACCAACAGTTAAATCCTTTAGAAAGATCTTACAGGCTGACAACATATTTGCCATACAGGAACTAACGTACTGCTATGAGCTGTCCAAAGGTGATTTAAACTACACAGTCACTTTATATAATCTAATTCAAAATAAGTTCCCAGAGCAGAAAGATACCTACTTTGATATGCCACACATCTTTGAAAGACTCATGCACATTAACACATCCGGAGTTATACCCGTAACAAAGGTAATTAGCATTTTAAAAAATATGGATTTCCAATCAGTACAAGACACTCTGAGTATACTGTCACA
>JAXWVI010000079.1:0-20296 GCA_037245165.1 bacterium | reverse complement strand
AAGACACGGCTGGCTGCCGTGCCTTCAACCGTAAATATATTGTAATAGGAGGTGACGGATATGCCGGAGTTTGACCCCAGGGCGCTGGAGGTGGTGGAGCGGCTGCGCCGGGCGGGGTTTCGCACGGTGCTGGTGGGGGGGTGCGTGCGGGACAGTCTGCTGTCCGTCCCGCCCCACGACTATGACGCGGCCACTGCCGCCCTGCCCGGTCAGGTGCTGGAGGTCTGCTCCGACCTGCGCTGCGTGGAGACGGGCCTGAAGCACGGTACCGTCACCGTCCTCTCTGAGGGCCTTCCCGTGGAGGTGACCACCTTCCGCAAGGAGGGGGACTACACCGACCACCGCCGCCCGGACAAGGTGACCTTTACCGGGGATCTGACCGAGGACCTGGCCCGGCGGGACTTCACCATCAACGCCATGGCCTGGGAGCCGGAGGGGGTGGCCGACCCCTTCGGGGGCCGGGGGGATTTGGAGGGGCGGCTGGTCCGCTGCGTGGGCGACCCCGACCGGCGCTTTTCCGAGGACGCCCTGCGCCCCCTCCGGGCCCTGCGTCTGGCCGCCCAGCTGGACTTCTCCCTGGAGGAACGCACCGCCGCCGCCCTTCGCCGGCACATCCCGGAGCTTCGCTATGTGGCCTGGGAGCGGATCACCGGGGAATTTCTCCGCCTGCTGTGCGCCCCCGCCGCGGCCCGGGTGCTGCTGGAGTTTCCCCAGGCGGTTGCCCAAATTCTTCCCGAGATGGCGGCCACGGTGGGCTTTGACCAGCGCAACCCCCACCACTGCTACGATGTGTATACCCACAGCGTGAAGACGCTGGCCAATGTCCCGCCGGAGCCTGTGCTGCGCCTGGCCGCCCTTCTCCACGACGTGGGCAAGCCCCCCTCCTTCACCCTGGACGAGGCGGGGGTGGGCCACTTCTACGGCCACCCCAAGATCAGCGCCATGCTCTCGGAAAAGGCCCTGGGGCGGCTGAGGCTGGATAAGGCCACCGCAGAGCGGGCCCTCACCCTTATCGCCCGCCACGATCTGCCCGTGGAGCCCACCCGGCGGTGGGTGGGCCGGTGGCTCAGCCGTCTGGGGGAGGACGTGTTCTTTGACCTGATGGCCCTGAAGCGGGCTGACGGCCTGGCCTGCGCCCTGCCCGGGGGCGAGCGGGAGCAGATTCGGAGCCAGGCCGAACAGCTGGCCCGGGACATGATTGCCCAGCAGGCCTGCTTCACCATGAAAAACCTGTCGGTCAACGGCCGGGACGCCATGGCCGCCGGGCTTTGTGGGCCGGAAATCGGACAAGCTTTAAGGGGACTGCTGGACAAGGTAGCCCAGGGGGAGCTGCCCAATGATCGGGAAGCGCTTCTCAGGCAGTTAAATGACAAAAAACGGAGCCCGGACTAACCGCCAGGCTCCGTTTTTCTATGCTTTTGGACTTTCAGCCCTTGCCGTGCCGGTGGGCGGCGGAAAGGGTGTTTTCCATCAGAACAGCGCGGGTGACCGGGCCCACGCCCCCGGGCACGGGGGTGATGTAGGACGCCTTGGGGGCCACCTGGTCAAAGACCACGTCGCCGCACAGCTTTCCCTGTTCATCCCGGTTGATGGCGATATCAATCACCACCGCTCCCTCCTTCACCATGTCCCCGGTAATGAGGCCGGTCTGCCCCGCGGCGGTGATGAGGATGTCCGCCCGCAGGCACTCCGATTTCAGGTCGGCCGTCTTGGTGTGGCAGACAGTGACGGTGGCGTCGCTTAACAGCATGAGCATGGCCTGGGGCTTGCCCACAATGTTGGACCGGCCCACCACGGTACACCGCTTGCCGGCGGGGTCGATGCGGTACTCCTTCAAAAGGCGCATAACCCCCGCGGGGGTGCAGGGCCGGAAGGAGTCCACCCCCAGGATCAGGTCCCCCACGTTGGAGGGGTTGACACAGTCCACATCCTTGTCCGGCCGGATGGCCAGCTGCACCGCCCGGTCGTCCAGGTGCTCGGGCAGGGGGAACTGGATGAGGATGCCGTCGATCTCCTCCCGCTGGTTGAGCAGCTGTACCAGCTCCACCAGCTCCTCCTGGCTCACCTCATAGGGCAGGCGGTACGTCTCATAGTAGATGCCGCACTGTTTGCAGTCCTTCCGCTTGCCCGCCTCATAGACCTGGGCGGCGGGGTCCTCCCCCACCAGCACCATGGCAAGGCCCGGACGCTGGGGCATACCCTCCACCTTCTCCCGGACCTGTTCCTTGATCCGCTGGGACAGCCCCTTGCCGTCCATCAAAACCGCGGACATGGTCATTCCTCCCTTTTCTCTGTCTCTTTGGGTTTCTCCTGTTCCTCCTCACCGGCCGGCGCGGAGGAAGCAGACTCCTGTTCCGTTTCAGACGGAGCGGGAACCTCCGCCGCCGTCTGGTCGGCCGTCTGAGCCTGTGCCTTTTGGGCGGCCAGCCGATCCACAAACAGCTCCCTGGGCGCCTTTCGGGTGGCCCGCAGGGCCCACAGCAGCACGACCCCCGCCGCCAGGGCGGACAGGGCGGCCAGCAGCTGGGACACCCGGATGGTGCTGCCCACATAGAGATAGAGGCTGTCGGTGCGCAGCCCCTCGATCCAGGCCCGGCCCAGACCGTACCAGAACACATAGAAAAGGAAGCACTGTCCGTCAAAGCGGCGCTTTTTTCCCATGAAATAGGTCATCACAAGGCCCGCCAGGTTCCACAGCGACTCGTAAAGGAAGGTGGGGTGAACACCCAATGTGCCGCTGAGGATGGCCTGATAGCCCGCCTCGTCCACATAACCGTTTCGCGCCATGTAGTCTGCAATGGTGGGCCCGCACATTCTCCAGGGCAGGGCGGTGGCCGAACCAAAGGCCTCCACATTCATAAAATTCCCCCACCGGCCGATGAGCTGGCCGATGAACAGCCCCTGGACCCCCAAATCGGCAAAGGCCAGGAAGCTGAGCTTTTTCACCTTGCAGAAGATGAGCAGCACGATGGCCGAGGAGATGATGGCCCCGTAGATGGCCAGCCCCCCGTCCCCGTAGTTGAGTACCTTTCCCCAGTTCATGGAGCCGTCCGCGTTCTGGAACAGGCTCAGGTTGAAGACCACATAGTAGACCCGGATGGCCACCAGGGCGGCGGGGACGGCGAAGAGCATCATATCCAGGATGTTGTCCTCGGAGATGCCGTACCGCTTGCCCCACCGGGAGCAGAGGAGCACCGCCAGAATGAGGCCGCTGACGATGATAATGCCGTACCAGTAGATGGGCCGGCCCAAAATGATGATGGCCACCCGGTTTAAGTCAAATTCCAGCCCCAGGCCGGGGAAGGAGACGGACTGCACCGTCTCCGCCCCGGGCAGGGCAATGAGGTTTTGCAGAAATCCCATGGGAGTTATCCCTCCTTGGGCCGCACCACGGAAAGGGCGGTGCGCTCCCCGGTGATCCAGTCGGCGATGAGCTGTTCGGCCTCCTGCTTGGTGATCGAGGCAAACAGAGCGGCAAAGTCCAAAAAGTCATAGCCGGCAAAGAAGGCCTGGGCCTGGCCCACGCACAGATTTTCAAAGGAGTTGAGCCCTCTGACCTTGTTGCCGTACACGCCCTTTTTGACCCGCTCCCAGAGCTTGCCGTCCACCCCGTCCCGGCCGATGCGAGCGGCCTCGGCGGCAATGGCCTCCCGCACCGCCTCCGGGTCCCTGGACTCGCCCCCGGCGCACAGGAAGAAGCAGCCGGGGTAGCTCTCACAGCCGTAGGAGAAGTTCCGGTTGATGAGGCCCTGACGGTAGAGCTTGGCGTACAGGGGGCTGGAATTGCCCAGCAGCACCTCCAAAGCCAGCTCGCCCACCAGCTGGCAGCGCAGCCGCTCCTCCCCCTGGGGCAGGGCGTCCCCCTTATAGCCCAACTGGAAGATGGGGGTGGACACCTCCATCTTCTCCTCCACCAGGGCCTGGGCCGCCCGGGGACTCTCCTGGGGGCCGTAGTCCTTGGCGGCAATGGGGCCTGCCTCTTTGGGCAAAATTTCCCTGGCCACCTGGCAGATGTGCTCCGCCTCCACCGGCCCGGCCACGCACAGCACCATGTTGGCCGGGTCATAGAAGGCCTTGTGGCAGGCGTAGAGGGTGTCTGCGGTGATGTGGGAGATGGACTCCACGCTCCCCGCCACGCTCACCCGGATGGGGTGGTTTCGGTAGAGGGCGGACATCAGGTTCATAAATACCTTCCACTCCGGGTCGTCCTCGATCATGCCGATCTCCTGGCCGATGATGCCCTGCTCCTTGTCCACGCTCTCCTGGGTAAACCAGGGCACAGAGACAAAGGAGAGGAGGATGCGCAGATTTTCCTCAAACTTCTCCGTGGACTCAAAGTAGTAGCCCGTAATGGCGCTGGAGGTAAAGGCGTTGGGGCTGGCCCCGTTGGCGGCCAGGTCCTGAAGGGCGTTGCCGTCCTTGGTGTCAAACATCTTGTGCTCCAGGAAGTGGGCCACCCCGGCGGGGGTGTCGTGCCACTCCCCGTCCAGGCAGAAGCGCATATCCATGCCGCCGTAGTTGGTGGCGAAGAAGGCGTAACCCTTTTGAAACTCCGGCTTGGGGAAGACAAAGACATGAAGGCCGTTGGGCAGCTTCTCCCGGTACATCCGCTCCCCCACCTGGGCAAATTCAAACTGTTCCATTCCTCATCCCTCCTTGCCTTTCAGGAAATAAATGGTGTCCAGCTCCAGCTTTTGGGCACACTCGGCCACCTGCTGGGCCGTCACCGTCTCAAGCTGGGCGGCAAGCTCCTCCACGGTGGCGTCCAGCCCGGCCACCGCCTGGCCCAGCCAGAACTCCTCCTGCCGCCCCTGGTCGTCCAGGGTGGCCAGGTGGCCGCTGATGAGGGTGCGCCGGGCGCCCTCCAGCTCCCAGTCCTCTATCTCTCCCCGGCGGATGGCCTCCAGCTGGGCGAGGATCTCCGCCTTGGCCGTGTCAAACTTGTCAAACTCGATGCCCGAGGACACCAGGACCAGACCCTTCTGCTTTTCCAGGGTGGAGCTGGCGTAATAGCAGAGGGACAGCTTCTCCCGCACGTTTAAAAAGAGCTTGGACAGGGTGGTGCCCCCGAACACGGCGTTCATCATGGCCAGGGCGGGGTAGCTCTCCTCCCAGCAGGTCTGTCCGCCGGTGCGGAAGCCCAGGGCCAGCTTGCCCTGGGTCACATCCAGCGCCTCGGTGACCAGCTGAGGCTCAGGTCCCGCGGTCAGGCGCACCTGGCAGTCGGGGACGGCCCGCTCTCCCCCCTGCTCCAGGGGGGCCAGGGCCGAGCGCAGGGCGGCCTCCACCCGGTCAACTTCGGCGCTGCCGCAGTAGTAGACTTCCACCGCCGACTCTCTGAGCATCTGCTGATACCGCTGCCACAGGCTCTGAGGGGTGACGGCGGCCACGCTCTGCTCATCTCCCAGCTTGTCCACGCCGAAGGCCTCATACCGGCACATCTCCTGGACCAGGCGCTGGGTGGCGTAGGTGCGCTTGTCGTTAATCTGGGCGCGGATGCGGTCGATGAGGTTCTGCTTCTCCCCTTCGGTGTAGTCCGGGCAGAAGCAGCCGTCCTGGGTGTAGGGGTTCAGGAGAATCTCCCCCAGCAAAGCGGCGGCGCTCTCCAGAATTTTCTCCCCCTTCAGGGTGTAGGCGTCGTCCAGAAAGCTGGCCGCAAAGCCCACGCACTGGGTCTCCCCCTTCTTGCGCACCGCCGGCTCGATGGCCCCGCCGTAAAGCTCATCCAGGGCGGCGGACAAAGACTCCATGTCCGGGTGGACGGCGGTGCCCCGGCGGAGCACGGCGGGAATCAGGGCGTTGGGGCCGGCGGTGTCCTTGTCCAGGGGGCACAGCAGGGTCAGAGACAGGTAGGCGCTTTTAAATTTATCGGTGTGGACCGCCCGCAGCCACACCCCGGGAAACAGCTCCCGTCTGGTCACTTGTGACATAATCTTGTTCCTTTCTTTGCACCGGAGGCAGGAAAACCCTTCCTCCAAACGGTTGGGGCTATCATATCACGATTGGGCCGGGAAAGCAATCTTTTGGCTAAATGGTCACATAAAATTCATGATTTCCCGTCAGCTCGTCCAGTTTGACCCACGCTTTCTCCTTTCCGTCCAGGCGGGAGGCCCTCGTGCCGGTGCGCTTCACCACGATGGTAAGCGTCCCTTCGGGAAGCCGCCACACCGCCCGGAACCCCGGCCAGCTTTCGGGCAGGTTGGGCCGCAGGGTCAGTCTGCCCCCCTCCACATGAAGGCCCAGCAGCTCCTCCACCGCAACCTGCCAGTACCACCCGGCCGCGCCGGTGTACCAGCTCCACCCCGCCCGTCCCTCCAGGCCGGGGGCGTAGGACACGTCGGCGGCCAGGACGTTGGGCTCTCCCCGGTAGACTTGGGTGGGGTGGTGCTGGGGCAGCAGGGCCTTCAGCACCGCCCAGCCCTCCTCCGGCCGCTCCAGACGGAAGCAGGCCATGGCCAGCCACAGGGCGGCGTGGGTGTACTGCCCGCCGTTCTCCCGCACGCCGGGGGGATAGCTCTTGATATACCCCGGGTCCTGGCTCCCCCCGGCGTCAAAGGCCGGGTCGAACAGCCGCACAATCTCTCGCTCCCGGTCAAAGAGCCGGTCCAGTGCGGCGGTAAGGGCCTGGTTGGCCCGTTCCTTGTCGCTGCCCTGGGGGAAGGCGGCAAAGGACTGGGCGATGGAGTCGATCTGGCACTGGTCGTTTTGGGCCGAGCCCAGGGGGGAACCGTCGTCAAAGTAGCCCCGGCGGTACCAGTCCCCATCCCAGGCGTTTTGGGCGGCCTTTACCAGCTCCCCCGCCCGGTCCAGCAGCTGCCCGGCCGTCTCCTCCTCCCCCATGCGCCGGCACAGGGGGGCAAACGCCTGGAGGACCAGGGCCAGAAACCAGCTCAGCCACACCGACTCGCCCTTGCCCCGCTCTCCCACCCGGTTCATCCCGTCGTTCCAGTCCCCGGCGCCCATTTTGGCCAGACCGTGCTCTCCCACGCCCCGCTCCAGGGCGCAGCGGATGGCCCCCAGGGCGTGGCGGTAGAGGGAGTCCTTCTTCTCGCTCACCCCGGGCAGCTCATACCGCTCCCCCTCCTCCGGTCCCAGGGGCCGGGAGGAGAGGTAGGGGACCTGCTCCTCCAGCACGCCCCAGTCTCCGGTGGCGGCGCAGTACCGGCACAGCACATAGGCAAGCCACAGCAGATCGTCGGAAATCCGGGTGCGCACTCCGGCCCCCTGGGGCGGGTGCCACCAGTGCTGCACGTCCCCCTCCTCAAACTGCCGGGAAGCGGCCAACAGAAGCTGCTCCCGGCTCCGCTGGGGCCAGGTGTACAGCAGGGCCAGCACATCCTGGAGCTGGTCCCGGAAGCCGAAGGCCCCGCCGTTTTGATATTGAGAGGTGCGCCCCATGAGCCGGCAGGCGGTGACCTGGTAGAGGCACCAGCCGCCCAGATAGCGGTTGAGGGCCTCGTCCGGGGTGGAAAAGGCAATCTGTGCCACCTTTCCCGCCCACCAGGCCAGAGTATCCTCCCGCTTTCCGCTCACATCCTCCCGGGAAAAGGCGTACTCCGGCCCCTCCGGGCCGGGCCGGGTGAGGAGGGTCAGCTTCTCCCCCTCCCCCAGGGCCCGGGTCAGGGGCGCTCCCTCCCCCAGGCGGCAGGTGAGGACCCCCCGCCCTCCGGTGATGGCAAAGGTGAGACAGCGGCAGTCCTCCTCCGGGGGGACGAAGGCCTCGGTCACCAGTCTGGCCCCGCCCAGCTCCTTCTCCCACCGGGCAAGGCCCGAGCGGTAGGTGACGGTACATGGGCAGCCGTCCCCGTCGGCAAAGACGGAGTACTCCTCCTCCCCCATGGTGAGGGTAATGCGCTCCCGGCCTCCCACCGCCAGGGGGTCATTTTCCCAGGGGGTAAGCTTTCCCTCCCGGGAGTTGCCCCCCGCCCAGAGAAAGCCCGCTCCCGTCTCGTCGGTGAGCCAGCCAAACCGGGGGTTGCACAAAATCTGGCTCCAGCCCACCGGGGGCAGGCGATGGCCCGTCCTGATGACCAGACTTCCGTCCTCCTCCAGGCTCCAGGGGGCGGGGCCGCTCTTGCGGCAGACCGGCGGCGGGGGCGCGGGCTGCTCCCGCTTTTTTCTCCTGGGCTCCAGGGGCAGCACCGCCCCGGCCCAGGCCAGCACGCCCTCCCGGGCGGCCATGTCCGCCAGATGGACCCCGCCCCTGGCCCCCAGGGCTGACTCCGCCCCCAGCTGCTTCAGAAGCTGGGTCACGGCGGTGCGCCGGGGGCGGCGGTAGTCGCCGCTCTCCTCCACCAGCAGCACCAGGTCAAAGGGAAAGCCGGAGCGGCTGAGCAGCTGGTGCCACCGGCACCAGAGCCCCGCCTTCTCCACATCCTCCTCCCCGGCCAGCACCCCGGCGGCAATGGGAAAATCCCCGGAGATGCCCAGGGGCCAGAGGACCTGTTCCCTGGGGGGGCGGTTTTTGTTCTCCCCCGAGGCAAGCCGCTCCAGCAGCCGGAAGGCCTCCAGAGCCTGGCCCTCCTGGAGGGACAGCCGCCTGACCAGCGGGGCAAGGGAGCCAGGCTCTCCGCCCCGGTCCTTCAAAATCCGGCCCGCCGCCTCCAGGGCGCCCTCTTTGGTGTCCCCAACCCCCAGCGCCAGGCGGACCACGGTACGCTCCCCCGGCTCCAGGGACACGGGAACGCGGACCATCAGACAGGGGTTGGTCCCCGTCCCCCCTTCCACCCGGGGCAGCTCATTGTGTCCGGCCAGGGCACGCAGGCCCCCCCGCCCCAGACAGAGGGCCCGGTCCAGGCAGGCCGTCCCTCCGGGGGCGCTCCACACTGCCGCCAGACACACGCCCGTCTCCGTCCCTCTGGGTCGGCGGCGAAAGACCGCCCCATGGTCGGCAAGGCCGCTGTCCAGAAACAGCCGGGAAAAGGCAGGGTGGGCTGCAAAGTCCCCCATGGGGCACAGCACCGGCTCCAGGTAGAGGAGAAGTTCTCCCTCCAGCCGTCCGTCCCCCTTCCAGCTGAGCTCCACACGCCGCAGCTCCCCGTTCTCCCGCCGGGGCACGGACACCGTCACCTGGGCGCACAGCCCCTCCCGCTCCACTGTCCAGCCGGCCCCGGCGGCGTGAAAGCTCCAGCGGTAGCGCTCCTGCTGGTAAAGGGGGGCGGGCGTCAGGCCCAAAAGGCCCTCCTTTCCCCGGAAAAAGGCGGACACTCCGCTGGGGGCGTAGTAATGCCCCGGCCGGGCCAGCAGAATCTGGTTCTCCCCCAGCCGGGAGGAGGTCAGGCCGTTGTCGCAGCAGAACACATGGTAGCTCCCGTTGCTGACCAGGTGGCACTCCGGCTCCAGCCGTTCAAACCCCTCTCCGCTGCGCTCCAGGTCGGGGCCCTCCCCCGGCCGCAGCCGCTCGGGCACCTCCCGCTCCGTCTGCCGGAGGATGGGAGCGCCCACGGGCACCCGCTCCTGGAGCAGAGAGCGGTAGGCGGCCATGTCCCGGTCGGCCATAAACCGCTTCTGCATGCGCTGTCCCATCAGCACGTTGTCAATGGCCACCAGGCTCATGCCCAGGTGGTGGGACATATAGGAGCGCACCACCTCCCAGTCTCCCCCGCCGGAAAGGCGGGAGGGGGTGAAGTCGGCCGCCTCATACAGGCCGTACCGCCCCTCCAGCCCCATGTCCCGCAGCCGCCGCAGGTTGCGCAGGGCGCTGCGGGGGGCCAGGAGGAGGGCCAGGAAGGAGGAGTAGGGGGAGACGACCAGCTCGGAATCCAGGCCCCACTTCAGCCCCAGGGCCTGGACCCCGTGGGCCTTGTACTGGTAGTTCATGCCCGGGTCAAAGGCGTAAAAGCCCGACTCGGAGATGCCCCAGGGGGTCTTGGTCCGGCTCCCCCGGCGCTTCTGGGCGTAGACGCAGAAGGAGAGCGTCTCGTAGAGGAAGGAGTTGGGCTCGCAGGGCAGGAGCAGATGGGGCATGAAGTACTCGAACATGGTCCCCGTCCAGGAGGCCATACCGCTGTAATCGTTGTCCCCCAGCAGCATCCGCCCCAGCTGCCGCCAGTGGCGGAAGGGGACCTCCCCCCGGGCCACGGCGATGAAGCTGGTCTGCCGGGCCTCGCTGGCCATCAGATCGTAGTACCCGTCGGTGAGACGGTCCCGCTCCACCTCATAGCCGATGGAAAAGAGCCTGCGCTCCCGGTCATAGAGGGGGGAGCAGTCCATGGCCTTTTCCAGCTCCCCGGCCCGTCGGGCCAGGTCCTCCTCGCCCCAGGTCCGAAGGCCCTCCCCCAGGGCGATGAGACAGCCCCGCAGATTGCCGCTGTCCACGGTGGACACATACCGGGGATGGAGGGGGGCCAGGGTCCGGGTGTCGTACCAGTTATATAAGTGGCCCCGCCACTTCTCCAGCTTCTCCACCGTGTCCAGCATATGGCCCAAAAGCTCCGCCCCCCGCCGCCGGGAAATCAGCTCCAGATCCGCCGCCGCCATCACCGACAGCATGCCCAGGCCGATGTTGGTGGGAGAGGTACGCCGGGCCAGGATGGGTCCTGGCTGCTCCTGGTAGTTGTCCGGGGGCAGGTAGTGGTCCTGGCGGCGGAGAAAGTGGGAAAAATACCGCCAGATCAAAGTGGCCTGGTGGAGCAGGAACGCCCGGTCGTTCTGGGGCAGGGGCCGCGCCTTTTTTGTGGGGCGGCTGATCCAGAAGGCCAGCACCGGGGCCAGCAGCCACACAAGGCCCACCATTTTTCCAACGCGCAAGGGGGCCAGCACCAGCACCGCCGCCCCCGCCGCCAGGGAGAACCAGAAGGTGCCCAGGTAAAACCACAGCCCATCCCCCCGCTTTTCCGCCTGGGCCGCCGTCACCCAGGCCAGCAGGTTTCTGTGGGACACCCCCATCCGCCACAGGGCGGTGAGAATGGCCGATGCGCACACATAGGCCTGGTAGGGCAGGAAGATGAGCTGGATGGCCGTCTGGAGGATGACCCCCGCCACCCCGGAGATCACCGTGGAGTGGTAACGCCGCCGCCGTCCCCAGGGCCGGGCGGCCGCCTCCGCCCCGGACAGCAGCAGATTGGAGGCTGCGGCCAGCACCGCCGCGCCCCCCGCCAGGGCAAAGACCCGCCCGGAGACGCACAGCCCCAGCAGCAGGGCCAGAAAGGTAAACACCGGGGACAGGGAGCGGCGCAGGTTGTCCAGAATCTTCCACTTTGCCAGGGCGGGCAGGGGGTTCTCCTCCCGGTCCCCCTCCCCGTCCCTCACCCGTCTGCCCAGCCAGGGCAGCAGCTGCCAGTCCCCCCGGACCCATCGGTGGAGCCGGGCAAAGTAGCCGTGGACCTTATAGGGGCAGCCGTCGGTAAGCTCCACCTCGCCCAGCAGTCCCGAGCGCAGGTAGCTGCCCTCCAGCAGGTCGTGGGAGAGAATCCGCCCCTCCGGGAACCGGCCGTCCAGGCAGGCGTCAAAAGCCTCCACCGAGAAAATGCCCTTGCCCGTATAGCTGCCCTGGTCGAACAGGTCGTGGTACACGTCGCTGGCCGCCCAGCCGTATGGGTCCACGCCCCCCAGGCCCCCGAACACTCGGGAGAAGAAGGATCGGTTTGCCGCCGGCAGCTCCACCGCCACCCGGGGCTGGAACAGGCCGTGTCCGGAGACGACGATCCGTTTTTTGGGATCAATGACCGGCTGGTTCAGGGGGTGGAGCATGGCTCCGGCCATGGCCCGGGCGGAGCCCACGGTGAGGCGGGTGTCCGAGTCCAGGGTGATAATCAGCTTTACCCCGGACAGCCATTGTGCCTCCCCCGCCTCCACCAGAAGGCCGCTGCCCCGCCCCTTAATGAGGCGCACCAGCTCCGCCAGCGCCCCCCGCTTGCGTTCCCAGCCCATATACCGCTCGTCCCTGGGACTGAAGACTGGCCTGCGGAACAGCAGATAAAAGCCGCCCCCGTACTTCTCGTTGAGCCGCTCCACCGCCCTCCGGGCGCTGTCCACCCAGCGCTCCCCCTGGACTCCCATGGGGGCGGCGCTGTCGGGCAGGTCGGCCAGGATGCCAAAGCGCAGCTCCGGCCCCCCGTCCCGGTTGGCCAGGCGGTAGGCCTCCAGGGCGGCGGCCAGCTCCTCCCCGCTCTCCTCCCCGGTGAGCAGGGACACTACCACACACAAAGTCCGCCCCTCCATTGGGATTCCCTCCTCCAGCTCCAGCCGGGGCACCGGCCTTGGGGGGACAAAGTGGGACAGGAAAAAGTCTAGCACGTTTTTTACAATGTCCGACAGGGGCAGCACCAGCAGCACAGCGGCCACAGGCGTGCCCGCCCCCCACCAAAGCCCCGCCGCCGCCAGCAGGGACAGACAGACCACCGCCCAGGCGTAGCCCTTTCCCGACGACAGCCGCTCCGGCCTGCCCAGGGGCTGGCGGTACAGGTACCAGCCCACATGGCTTCTGACCCCACGGCCCTTCCGGGCCAGCTCCAGGACCTTTCCTGCCGCCTGGCCCTCCTCCAGGCCGTACCGTCTGGCCAGCACGCACAGCCGCTGACGGTAGCGCCGGCGGCTGTCCTCATCCATCCGGAGGTAATGGCCCGACGGGTCCTGGGCCAGGGTCCGCTCCACCTGGCTGGCCCCCTCCAGCAGCTTTCCCCAGTTTCCCGCGGACAGGGCCCGCAGGGCGGTGAAGATCTGTCCCATCTCCTCCGCCTCCACCTGCCCCGCCTTCAGCTTCTCCCCGTCGGCGCACAGGCTCCCCAGCCGCTCCAGTAGCACCCCGGCCAGGACGGACACCAGCAGGGACAGCTCCCCCTCGGTCAGAGGGAGCACCGACTGAAAGCCCTCCAGATAGCGGCCCAGCCGCTCCTCCTCCAGCTCCGGCACCGCCCACAGCGCCCCCCGGGCGCACACCTGCAGCACGCTCCCGCCGGGCTGGGCGGAGCGGATCACCCCCCCGCTGCGCAGACACCGCCGGGCCTGCTCGCCCTCCCGCAGGGCCAGATAGTAGTTGTCCAGCAGCCACTGGACCGCCCCGGGCGGCTCCTTTCCCCCGCCGCTCCAGGCGCTCAGGCCCTCCCGGACCTGGGTACAGCGGGTAAGGTCCCGTTTGACCTGTCCGGACAGGGCCCGGGCAGACCGGCGGCCAACCGGCTTGACCGCCTTGGCGGTATTGACAGCATATTGGATCAAATGGGCATCGTCCATGGGAACACGGGCAGGAGACATAAAATCCCTCCTTGTAAAGTTTCGCCGTTTCCCTCCAGTTTCCCCCCGGCTCTGGGGGAATATACCAAAAAGAGCCGGGATCTCCTGCAAGTAATTTTACTTGACAAACGGAGAAAAATATGGTAGACTTCCCGTTGTAAAGTTTATGAGCTTTACATTTACCACTCAAAAAGTGCGGTCAAGACAACTTTTTGAGCCTTTTATTTTGTCATCAGGGGGGTCCGCTGAGATGAAAAGTCAGGCTTACCGCATGGCCATGCTGTACGATTTTTACGGCGACGTGCTCACGGATCGCCAGAAGGAATTCTACGACCTCTACTATAACGAGGACCTCTCCCTGGGGGAGATCGCCGAAAACTACGGCATCACCCGCCAGGGCGTCCGGGACGTGATCGTCCGGGCGGAGGCCGTGCTCACCGAGCTGGAGGACAAGACCGGGCTCATCAAGCGCTTCCACACCATGCACGGCCAGCTGGAGCAGATCCTTCAGGATGTTCAGCGCATCCGCGAGCTGGCCGCTCAGCTGGACCACAGCGAGCTGGAGAACCTCTCCCTCCGGGTCCTGGACACCACCCAAAAGCTTCTGGAGGAATAATCCATGGCATTTGAAGGACTTTCCGAAAAGCTCTCCGCCGCCTTTAAGAAGCTCCGGGGCAAGGGGCGGCTGTCTGAAAGCGACGTGAAGGAGGCCATGCGGGAAATCCGCCTGGCTCTGCTGGAGGCCGACGTCAGCTACAAGGTGGTCAAGCAGTTTGTCGCCCAGGTCACCGAGAAGGCGGTGGGCGCCGACGTGCTGGAGGCCCTGTCCCCCGCCCAGCAGATTGTCAAAATCGTCAATCAGGAGCTCACCGAGCTGATGGGGGGCGACAGCGCCAAGCTGACCATCGCCTCCAAGCCGCCCACGGTGGTGATGATGGTGGGCCTTCAGGGCGCGGGCAAGACCACCAACGCCGCCAAGCTGGCGGGACTGATGAAGCGCAAGGAAAACAAGCGCCCTCTCCTGGCCGCCTGCGACATCTACCGCCCCGCCGCCATCCAGCAGCTGGAGGTGGTGGGCAAGCAGCTGGACATCCCCGTGTTCCAGATGGGCCAGACAAACCCCGTGGACATTGCCAAGGCCGCCATCGAGCACGCCGTCAAGCACGGCAACGACATGGTGTTTCTGGACACCGCCGGCCGGCTCCATGTGGACGAGGCCCTCATGGATGAGCTGCGCAACATCAAAGCCGCCGTCAATCCCACTGAGATTCTCCTGGTGGTGGACGCCATGATCGGCCAGGACGCGGTGAACGCAGCCAAGGCCTTTGACGACGCTCTGGACATTGACGGCGTGGTACTCACCAAACTGGACGGCGACGCCAGAGGCGGCGCGGCCCTGTCCATCCGGGCGGTCACCGGCAAGCCCATCAAATTTGTGGGCATGGGGGAAAAGCTGGACCAGATCGAGGTCTTCCACCCCGACCGCATGGCCAGCCGAATTCTGGGCATGGGCGACGTGCTCTCCCTCATCGAAAAGGCCGAGCAGAGCTTTGACCAGAAAAAGGCCCTGGAGCTTCAGGAGAAGCTGCGGAAAAACAAATTTACCCTCACCGATTTCTACGAGCAGATGGCCCAGCTGAAGAATATGGGCTCGCTCACCGATATTGCCGGCATGCTGCCCGGGGTGAAGGCCTCCGATTTGGAGGGGGCCACCATGGACGAGAAGCTCCTCCAGCGTATGGAGGCCATCATCACCTCCATGACCCCCTACGAGCGGGAAAACCCCGGCGTGCTCAACTCCAGCCGGAAAAAGCGCATTGCCGCCGGCTCGGGCACCCAGGTGGTGGACGTCAACCGGCTTTTGAAGCAGTTTGAGATGCTTCAGGCCATGACCAAGCAGTTCTCCGGCGGCAAGCTCCCCCGGAATATGCGCAAGATGATGGGCAAGAAAGGCGGCTTCCCCGGTATGGGCGGCGGAATGCCCGGCCTGCCCTTCTGACTTTTTCGTTGGCAAAGCGTGGCACACGCTTTCCATATACAGAAACAATTCTTTGGAGGTGAATATAAATGGTTAAAATCAGACTGCGCCGCATGGGCGCCAAGAAGGCTCCCTTCTACCGCATCGTGGTGGCTGACTCCCGCTATCCCCGTGACGGCCGCTTCATCGAGGAGATCGGCATCTACAATCCCGTGTCCAACCCCGTGGAGCTGAAGGTGGACGTGGACCGCGCCCAGGCCTGGATCAAGACCGGCGCTCAGCCCACCGAGACCGTCCGTGACCTGCTGAAAAAGGCCGGTGCCCTGTAAGGCTGGAGGTTTTGCACACAATGAAAGAGCTTCTGACCTATGTCGCCCAGAACCTGGTGGAACACCCCGAGCAGGTGTCTGTTGCCGAGGTCGAGGGCGACGGCGAAACTGTGCTGGAACTCCGGGTCGCTCCGGAGGATATGGGCAAGGTGATCGGCCGCCAGGGCCGCATCGCCAAGGAGATCCGTATCCTTATGCGTTCTGCCGCCCAGCGCGCCGGAAAGCATGTCAGCGTAGAGATCGTCGATTAACAACAAAGGCGCGGGGTTTCCCTGCGCCTTTGCTCTATCAAACGGAGGACTATCACCATGTTACAGCAATATTTAGAGGTGGGTAAGGTCACCAAGGTCCACGGCATTATGGGCGAGGTCCGGGTCCAGCCCTGGGCCGACTCGCCGGAATTTCTCTGCCAGTTCAAGACCCTCTATGTGGACAAGACCCACTGGCCCATTGAGGTGGAGCGGGCAAGAGTCCACAAGGACATGGTCATCATGAAATTCCACGGGGTCACCGACGTGCCCAGCGCCCTGGCCATGCGCAACGCCGTGCTCTACATCGACCGGGCCGACGCCCCCCTGCCCGAGGGCAGCTTTTTCCTGGCCGACATCTACGGCCTGGAGGTCCGGGACGCCCAGACCGGCGAGGTGCTGGGTAAGATCGCCGATGTGCTCACTCTGCCCGCCAACAACGTATATGTGGTCAAGGGAGGCCCGCGGGAGCTGATGATCCCCGCCGTTCCCCAGTTCATTGCCGAGACGAACATAGAGGGCGGCTACGTCCGGGTCAACATGATGGAGGGCCTGTGATGAAATACGAGTGGAAGGGTCCTGTGCGCTTTGGCGTGGTCCTCTTTCTCCTGTATCTGGCCATCCACTACTGGGGCAAGCTCTCCGCCCTGCTGGTACTGGCCCTCAGCTCCGCTTTCCCCCTGGTTTTGGGGGCGGTGGCGGCCTACGCGGTCAACATCCTGATGAGCATGTATGAGCGGTGGTACTTTCCCAACAGCACCAGAAACGCGGTGCAAAAAAGCCGCCGGCCCGTGTGTCTGATACTGGCCTACGCCAGCTTAATCGCCATCGTGGTGCTCATCGTGCGCATGATTATACCGGAGCTGGCCGACTCGGTGAGCCTGCTGGTGCGGGAGATGGTCCCTATGCTGGAGGACCTGAGCCTGAAGATCAACGAAAACCTGGACATCAATCAGCTGGCCGCCTTCTCCGGTCTGGTCCTGGCCGACGGCTCCATCGACTGGAGAGAAATCCTCACCACTGCGGTCAACTGGATCGTCAGCGGCCTGGGCGGCGTGATGGGCTCGGTGGTGTCCCTGGCCTCAGCCACCGTGTCCGCCGCCTTTACCGCCATCGTCAGCACCATCTTCTCCATCTACCTCCTCTTCGGCAAGGAGAAGCTCCAGCGCAACTGTGCCCGGGTGCTGAAAACTTACCTGAAACCCCAGTGGTACCGCAGCCTTATCTACTTCCTGGAGACACTGAATACCTGCTTCCACAACTTTGTGGTGGGCCAGTGTACCGAGGCGGTGATTCTGGGCCTGCTGTGCATGGGGGGCATGCTCCTGTTCCAGTTCCCCTACGCCTCCATGGTGGGGGCCCTGGTGGGCTTCACCGCCCTCATTCCCGTGGCCGGGGCCTACATCGGCGCGGGGGTTGGCGCGTTCATGATTTTTACATCCTCTCCCCTTCAGGCCCTGCTGTTTCTGGTGTTCATCGCCGTGCTCCAGCAGCTGGAGGGCAACCTCATCTACCCCAGGGTGGTGGGCTCCTCCATCGGCCTACCGGGAATCTGGGTGCTGGCCGCCGTCACGGTGGGCGGCGGGGTGCTGGGCATCGGCGGCATGCTGCTGGCCGTCCCCCTCACCGCTACCCTCTACCAGATGCTGCGCACCGACGTGATCCGGCGCAGCGCTTCCCCGCCGGCTCCCTCCGCCCCAGAACTTGTGGAGGAAACCCCGCCGGAAGAATAACAAAACGCGTGTGGACATTTGCTTCCACACGCGTTTTGTTATATTTTCCCTACGCAAAACAGCAGAATATTCCGTACCCAGCCGGGCACGTCTGCCTGGAGCATGGCCTGGGAGACCGCCTGCCTCGATGCGTCCATACCCATGGTCACCGCCCCCGCGGCGTCCCGCCCCACAGCAAGAAGCTCCGCGGACGCGGAAGCTCCCACAGCCACCCGGGAGGCCACCGCCGCCCCTCCGGCGGCGTATACCCCCACCGCCGAGCCGCCGATGGCCAGATAGCCCAGGGCGCAGCCCCCAAGAGCGATCAGCCCAACGCCGATTCCGCCTATGGCGACCACCCCCACCGCCATTCCGGCCAGCGCCAGCAGCCCCAGACAGAGGGCACCCAGGGAAAAAATCCCCGCGGCAAAGCAGCCGATGGCTACCACTCCCGTGGCCACATTGCCGATGGCGATGATCCCTCTGGCCCAGGTCAGCCCCCGGTAGGACAGGTTGATGTGGACCAGGGGCAGGCCCCACAAGGTCCGCTTGCTCTTATATTCATAGCGCCAAAGCTCATAGTGGTAGTGGTTCTCCACCACCACCGGGCCCGGCTGGGACAACTCCGGCTCCCGGCCGGTGATGAGCCAATCCAGGGTCACGTTAAAATACCGGGCCAGTGCGGCCAGATTGTCCATATCCGGGCGGCTGGTTCCGGTTTCCCCAACTTAAAGAGATAAATGGTTTATTTGCGTTTTTACTCCACTTTGCCGATAAAACGGTAGTAGATTTCAATCTCCTGGGTGCGGGTGTTGCTTTCGTCTTTTACGGCTTCATGGACGACAATCTTCTCGATCAAGGCATTCAGCAGTTCGGCAGTCAGTTCTGAGGGATTCACATACTGCTTGATCAGGTTCACCCATTTTTCGGCGTCCACGGCGCTCTGCTGTTGGGCGACAAGGTCGGCGTTCAGCTTTTCGATCTTTTCCGCCAGCTCCTGCTGCTCGGTCTGATACCGCTGGGACAGCATATTGAAGTTGTACTCGGTGATGCGCCCAGCGGCCCAATCTTCGTACATCTTGGCAAACAGGCGGTCCAGCTCGGCCTTGCGCTTCTCTGCCTTGTTCAGCTCCGCTGCCTGTTTTTTCTGGCTTGCCGTGCGCTCCCTGTCACCGGCTTTCAGCAGCTTTTGCAGCAGGCGTCCCTCGTCCATCTGTGCCTGGTAAGACCAATATTGAATCCGTGCCAGGACGTAGGTATAAAGGATATCATAGCGGATATAGTGCATGGTGCAGTGTCCGGTACCCTGGCCATAGTTGCTGCAATGGTAGTGACCATAGGGCTTTTTGTTCTGATTGTTCATGCCAAACGCCAGCGACCAGCCGCAGTCTGCGCACTTCACCAGCCCGGAGAAGATCTGTGTCGTGCCGTCTTTCTGCTTGCGGCGGCGCGTCTCGATCAGCTCCTGCACCCGGTCAAAGACATCCTTGCTGACAAGGGCTTCATGGGTATTTTCCACACGAATCCATTCCTCTTTCGGCTTGCGGACCTTTTTCTTGTTCTTGTAAGAGATGTTGGTCTGCTTATTGTGGATGCTGTTGCCGATATAGGTTTCATCTTTCAGGATACTTTTGACCTGTGCAATCGTCCAGGCGTAGGACTTTTCCTCCGGCGCGCCGGCGTAAATGTTGGCAAAGGTTCCGTACCGCTTGTAGTTCAGCCAACCGGCGGTGGGCACTTTTTCCGCAATCAAAATGCGGGTGATCTTGGCCGCGCCAGCGCCATGAACGGCCAAATCGAAGATTTTCTCTACGATCCAGCGGGTTTCTTCGTCCGGTGTCAGCGTGTTCTTGATCTCCGGGTGGCGCTTGTATCCCAGTGGCGCATAGGCAAAGATACGTTCTCCCTTTTCAAATTTCGCGTGGAGCGCGCTCTTTACCTTGCGGCTGGTGTCCTTGGCAAACCACTCGTTGAACAGAGGTTATTCGGGAAAGGGAAAGGCAAACAAGCAGAAATCCAGTATTCATGCGGGTTTGCGGCGGGATGGCTCCCTGAAAGCTGAACACAAATAAGACAAGCAGCAATACAATCGCATATCGTTTCTCAGGGAGAATGTTGATTTATGTCACATTCTCCCTTTTTTCATTTCAGAAACGAGGTGATTGTTATGAACACACAAATTATCGCCATTGCCAACCAGAAAGGCGGCGTTGGCAAGACAACAACTTGTGCCAACCTGGGGATCGGGCTGGCGCAGACCGGAAAGAAAGTGCTGCTGATCGACGGGGACCCGCAAGGCAGCCTAACCATCAGCCCGGGCCATCCCCAGCCGGACAAGCTGCCCTTTACCCTGTCCGACGCGATGGGCCATATCCTGATGGACGAGGCACTGCGCCCCGGCGAGGGTATTCTGCACCACCCGGAGGGCGTTGACCTGATGCCTGCGGACATCCAGCTCTCCGGTATGGAGGTTTCTCTGGTGAACGCCATGAGCCGAGAGACTATCCTGCGGCAGTATCTGGACACGCTCAAGGGACAGTATTCCCATATCCTGATTGACTGTCAGCCCTCCCTGGGTATGCTCACGGTCAATGCCCTGGCAGCCGCCAACAGGGTCATAATTCCCGTTCAGGCGGAGTATCTGCCTGCCAAGGGCCTGGAACAGCTGCTCCAGACAGTCAATAAGGTGAAGCGGCAGATCAACCCCAAGCTCCAGATAGACGGTATCCTGCTGACGATGGTGGACAACCGCACCAACTTTGCCAAGGAGATCGCCGCCCTGCTGCGGGAAACCTATGGTAGCAAAATCAAGGTGTTCGGCACCGAGATTCCCCATTCTGTCCGGGCAAAGGAAAT
>JAXWVI010000078.1:0-56118 GCA_037245165.1 bacterium | reverse complement strand
TTTCTTTCCTCAATTTTTCTTCATTTTTCTATTGACTTTTTATTTGCAGACTTTTTTGCAACACAAACAATACCACAACACCTTTGAAATAGCTATTGAAAAGAATGCGATTTCAGAAAGAAAGGATAATGTCCGCACCGGTTTGCGCGGCAATTCTGGCCAAAATCCTGCGGGCCTCTCTTTCCGTCGTTTTCTTCTGCTCTATCAGGGTGCGGAGCAGTTGGGCAATGCCGCACAAATCGATATTTGTCATCTCGTTTCCTCGCTTTCGTGGATTTGTATTTGATAACAGAAATATGGGACCCGATCAGGGAGTATGAGGAGAAAAGGAAGAGGAGTGCGGAGGGGGAAGATGAATAACTCAGAGAAATGTCAGAGAAATGGAGGTTGAGGAGAAGAAGAGAATGTACTGTGATCAGATCCCATATTTCTGCTATCAAAAGGAAACAGAGGGCCGCTCCCAAAGGTCAGGTGAGCGAGTGTAGGCTCCGAGTCTGGAGCGGCCCTTTGTTTCTTGATGCTGCTTAGTCGCCTGTATTCGACACTACTTCCCCAGGCAGGGCGGCAACTTGAACTGCGCTGGCGCACATCATGGGACTCTCACCCCTCCGAGGATCTCTCCGAGCTGCGTAAGCAGAAGTATCATTGTAGGCTGACAGGGTCATGGCGGGGACAGCTTGCCAAGGCTGCCTTGGCCTGAGTGGGTATCGCTCTGCACCTTATTTGGCCGTCCTTTGATACGGATATGTTCCGCACAGGTGGTCTTCGCGCACTCGGCCTAACGCTCTCTCCGTCAGCTAACGTATTCAAGTTGCCGGATATGACCGCCTGGGGCGGTGTTTTTCAAGGTTCGCTGAGATGTTTTGATCTCACGAAGATTGTAACTCCGAGCGTATTCTTCCAACAGAAACAGAATGGAAAGCTTACCAACCCAAAATGGAAAGTTTTTAGAGGGATGCCTCCAATTCGGACAGCAGAGCGATGGCCATCCGCAGTCCGCGCTTCTGTTCCTCTGCAAAATCTCCTTTTCCCACCAGGAGATAATCCAGAGAAACCTCAAAGAATGCTGCAAATTCTACGGCCAGTTCGACTGGGCCGGTTTGTTTTCCATTTTCAATTTTTGCTATGTAGGGAGTGCTGACATTCATCTTCTCTGCCAGCTGCTCCTGTGTGAGCCCACGATTTTTCCGCAAACTCCTGATTCGTAAGCCGTAGTCATCTGTATTAAAACGCACAACAATTTCCTCCGTTTTCTGAAATTTGGGTGTGAGCCAAAGTTCAGAGTGGAGGTCCGCGGCAGCGGCAGACGTACTTACGGGTAAAAAAAGAAGGGGTGCTTATGCAAGTAAATGCAAAAGCACCCCTGTCGGAGAAAATCCTGGTCTCAAAGTAACAACCCCCGTAATTCAGATGTCGAGCTCTTGCTCGATCAATCTAAACTACGGGGGTCATTCAGCCCGTTGAGAGGGCGTCATTTAGGGCGTTATATAGGGGAAAAATCAATACCATTGCATTAGATAGTGCGTTAGTCAAATCCATTATTTCCAAAAATTGCGTCATGAATAGTGTTATGCATCTGAAAATGCACTATCTGATCAGCTTCTCCAGAGGAACTCCATCTTCTTTTCTTAGATAGTCTTCCAAGATACTATATTCTTCTGAAGTGAGTATGTCCTTGGCGTGGCAAAGCTGATGCTTGGCTAAATCAAGAGAGCCCAACTGGTAAGTAGATACAATGAGCCAATAATGTGCTCTCAAATTTGCTGGCATAAATTCTATGGCGTGTAGTGCGTACTGCTGAACGCAACTATAGTCCCGTATCTCAGAAAGACTGCTCAGCAGTTCATTTATCAGAGAAACATATCGAAGGCGGTATAGACTGACCTGGCTGATGATCCAATGTTCATCCTCCGCGCCACGAAATATGGGACCACGATATAACATTACAGCTTTCTTCATGAGATTTATTTTTTGCACCACAGAGGTTGCCTGCCTGGCCCCGTCAATTAGACGGTCGAACTGCTGTACATCGGTGATGATATTCAGGTTTGGATTAAGGCGGTAGCCACTGGGCGTTGACTCAATGAGGGGGAAATCACAGATCAAGGAAAATGTCTGCCTGAATCGATAAATATACCCGCGAATATTCCTGCTGGCCACCTCTGGTTCGACACACTCCTCCGGCCACAGTGCATGATAGATCTCCAGTGGGGGGTGGGCGGTTTTGGGGTTGAGAATAATGTAGGTGACAACTCGGCTGCTCTTAGGCGAATTGAAAAAACGCTCACTCAGAACGCCCTTTCTGGTGCATATCTCCATATCACCGAAGAAGTTAATGGCTACATCTTTATTGCTCTGTACCAAATCAGGCATCGGTGCCAACTTCGCACTTTCAATCATTTTCTGCTGAGCCATAGCACGTTGCAGCACATAGGCAAGTGCGCTGAGCATACTGGACCTCTCAAGATAACGAGATGGATTTCGGATGACCAGGAAGCCCGTTGGCTTCGGCATGAAAGGAACCGCAATCAGCGACTGCGCCAACAGACGTTTATAGACTGCGTATTCCTTTGGATTCTGATCCTTGATGATATCTACATCAGGAATTACAATATTTTTACCATGCTGCATAGCTTCAATCCATCGGGGCATGAAGTCAAGGGATTCGAATTCCAGAATCAGCTGTGTCGTGCGATCCGGAATATAGGAATTGTACCACCATACGGGCGCCCATATATCAAAATCCAAGTCCACTTCCAGTATGCCAGCCCAGTCGCAGCCGTAGAAGGTACACGCTGTCCTCAATGCCTGCATAGCGATTCCTTCCGGATTACTGCTGGTGAGCAAACAGGTTTCCAAAGAACTAAGTGCCTGTTCCAATTCCGTACAATAGCAGACATACGAATCATCACTTTTGTGCAGTCGGCTATCTTTTACAGACGATGGCGAATGCGTAATGGACTGGTCGGATTTTCCTAATAGCGTGTCTAAGAATTTCCCCATGTGCTTTCTCCTTTGCGATAAATAAAAACAGCGCAAAGCTGCTGTACAGGTGCGTAGCAGTCTTGCGCTGTTCATTCTTTCCGCCGATTGCTCGGCAGTTTATGTAAAGTTAAAACAGATACTCAGCCCTTCCTGCTATGTATTATCTTGTCAGGAAAAATGGAAGCATTCAAAAGATCGGCAGGCGCAATCTCCAAGGCATCTGCAATATTAAAGAAAACTTCCAGGGAAAATGGACGGGCAATACCTGGTGCTTCAATAGAACTGATATGTGAGCGGCTGACATTTGCCTTTTCGGCGAGCTGTTCCTGTGAGAAGCCTCGCATCTTTCGTAGGGCAGCAATGACAATACCCAACTGGACATACCTGTCTCTATTCTTAAAATCAATTTCTTTGCTCATGTGCATCACCTGCCGCCCCTATGCATATACTTATACTTTGACCCAGCACAAAACTCTGCATTTGGAAAAGAGCAAATGACTAATATTTTGAGCAATTACCGGATTTAAGAAGAAATTAAAAGAATTCAAATGCAGATGATTGCATTCCAGAGCAAGATGAAATGATCTCGTTTCATTGAATCGGCTACTGTCAATTGCCCTTGGCCGGTATTACATAGGCTTATTTTAACGTTATAGGAGCAGACTCCCCTGAAAACACAAAGGCACCAATGCAGTTTTCTACATCGGTGCCTGATTTCTAATTCTATGCCGCACTGGCTGGTGCTGTTCCAATCTTGAGACATGATAGAAAACCTCCGGCGGATGTCGGAGGTTTTAGGGCTCTAAATTATCTTCCTGAAAAAGAGGTGAAGCAAAAAAGATATCTAAACCGATCTCCATGCCCTGGCACATTTCGTGAATAATTCGTAGTTTAACCGAATCATAGGAGCAGTTGATAATATTGCTTATTGTAGACTTAGGGACACCGCTTTTCATATACAGTTGATACTGTGTCATGTTGCGCTCTGCCAGTAACTGCAAAAGGCGTTCGCTGACCGCTTGATTCAGCTTCAATTCCTCTCACCGTCCCTGTCCCTGTACTAAAGGTATTATATGGGCAAGTATGAGTAAAATAGTCCCTGCAACTGTACTAACGGTGCTCTTCTGTAATGATTAATTTCTCTGCAAGATACAAAAATACCGCCCGTAGTCTCGTTTGGGTGGTAGTTTGTGTAAGATTGGCAGCCATTATTAAGTTTTTTATTATGTTGCCTTTGTACACCGTTGAAAACCGCAGATAACATAAAAAACCGGTCGAGATCTCGTGCATGAAATCTCGACCGGTTTTCTGTTATTGGGGAATTAACTTAGTATTACTTCGACTCTTTGCGGAAGCACATGAACCAGTCCAGGCAATACTGATTCTCGCTCTGGTTGTCCACCCGATCTTTGGCTACGCCGCAACTACTGCCGCTTCCCCGGACCACCGTAGCATCTACTGGCTGGATTGGGGGCATAGGGAGCAGCACCCATCCTGAGCTGTGCTCCACCAGACACAATCCATATTCAGGGACATACATCGGGTCAAATCAACAACAGGTTTTTTCTTCTCCACTCCTCCGGTGCTTTTTCTACAGCCTCGGTCGATAAAAACAAAAGAGGCTTCTATAAACTGCCTGCACGGACAAAGGGTATGATTCTGGGGTTTATTTCAGGTAATAAAGGAAGGAGTTTAGGCGGGACCAGGCGCTCTCGTCCCAATCACTGTCCATGGCAAGATGTAAGTGGGGGATTCCACCCATTTCACCAGTCATATCCAACAGTGTTGCTGTGTTTTCATACCGGGGAGCCAGCGTCAGCACACCAGCCGATGTTCGGCCAAGTTCCCGTGCCTTGGCCAAACGGTACCGACCGTTGGCTCCGGCAAATCTCGGCAGCAGCTGATCCGCTGCAGTACGCATCCCCTCCGGATCTTTGGAGAAGCTGCTTCTCGCCCCCAATAGGCGCCCCAGTTCTGTCATTTGATCCGTCCAGGAAGCGGCAATGACACTTCCGGAATCTCGCCAGAGAAACCAGAGGTACTCGCTCAGGGGGGCACGATACATAGGCCGGCCCTGCCTTTCCAGCGTTCCCAGCACCCCGTCGTTTAGAGCAAACAGCGTAAGGGGTTCTCCCACCGCGGCAAGAGGCTGGCTTTTGACAGGGATGCTTCCGATTTGCGCCGCCAACGTGCTCAGGCTGTCCCAATTTGGAATGTCGTCTGGACTTAGTGCGCTGCGCTGCTCAGGCGGGGCGCACAGTATGAGATCTCCTGCCAACACAGCTCGGAACAACAGGTCTGGATCTGGGATGTTCTCTGGCAAAGTTTCCAGTTCCGGGGAAACCAGTGTTACCCGCTCCAGTCCCCGGTTGGCAAGCACTGCCTCCACCGCCCACGGGTACTGGCCGTCGGCCTCCGCGCCTTGGGTGGAGGGAATCAGCATCTGAAAGGAATCGGATTCCTTCTCCGCTGCGTTCAGAATACCACCCAGTAATGCGGGGAAGGGAAGGTACTCTTTGGAACTGGTCTCCCCCCGGCCCAAAACCAGGGAAGTGCCGCCCAGAGGCATGGGATGGGTTTCCACATTCCATACCATTTCAGCATATTTCCTAAGATATGTGGTAAACGGCGGCAGATCCAAAACATATAAAGGGCCGTGGTTTGATTCTGGGATATCAACGACTTTGGTAGAGCAGTGTTCCACAGCTGTGAGCTTAAAGTGATCCGGCAGTGGCTGAGAGGAACGGCTTTCCAGACTCTGGAGAAATGCCTCGATGCGAGTAATAACGCCTACTGGTGAGAAGTGCTCATCCACTTCGATGTGCAGATAGGGTTTTTCGCCCATCTCCTTCCGGAACAGATAGGAGAGCATCGTATCCGGTCCGCAGCCGTGATTGGTGAGATAGACGGCGTACAGATTAGGGTGATGGGCCACGAGTTTCGCCCCGGAGAGGATGTGTTGTCCGAAGGGCCAGTACAGATTGGGGTAGTCCGCTGACAGATCCAGGTCGTGAGCAGGTAAATGGGAGAGAGTAATTACCTTGTGCCCCCGTTCCAGCAGCAGACGAGGGATTCCCATATTCAGCACCGGATCGGAAAGACCGTAGTTCCGGGTGATCAGTACAAGTACTTTGTCCTCAGGATTCAGAGAGGAAAGCAGTTCACGACCCTGCCGCTCTACTGCTGCTGTATGCCGGCGTACCGCTTGGGCTCCGGCCATCAGGGCAGGCAGACACCGCAGTTTGGGGATGCCAAGCTGTTTTCCAAGGCCCAGCATAGCTGATGCCATCGCTTCCTGCCCAAAGTCCAGATCGAACACAGGGTTGAGCAACTCAATGCCCCGCTCCGCCAGACGAAGGGCACGGGCGGCCAACTGAGGTGCGGTCTGCATATAGACACAGCCGTAGTTGTGCTCAACCTTGGAGGTCTCATGCCTCATGGTATGGATGGAGGGGAGAAAGATATAGTCAACACCGCGCTCTGCCAACCAGGCCATATGACCATGGATCAGCTTTACCGGGTAACAGGTCTCCGCCTGGGCTGTCTGTTGGGAGAGGCGTATGATCTCCTCGTTGGTAGACGGCGAGAGCAGTACATTGAATCCCAACTGCCGGAAGAAGGCATTTGCCATAGGAAAGAACTTGTGGATCATCAGGGCAAAAGGTACACCCACCGTTTTCCTTCCGGGGACAGGTGTTGGATCATAACCTTCCAACAGCAACCGTGGGCCACGCTGGTAAAAGGCGATGTTGCGTTGAATCTCCGCGGACAGGGCGACCTCCGCTTCCGGCTGCCTGTCGAACCCATGGAAGCGGGTAGGGCCTTTCTTGGATTCCAGTGCCAGCAGGGCGGCGCCGTATGCTCCACTGATGGAGAAGCAGGGAGAGACTGTGAGCCGATCTCCAAATTCCTGGCGGAAAGCGGCCACGATGCCGGGGTTATAGGCCACACCGCCCTGGAGCACAATATGGTGTCCTACTGGCTTGCTCCCAACTACTTTGTGGAGATAATTTCGGACAATGGACTGGCACAAACCGGCTGCGACCTCTGCCTGGGTGGCTCCCTGTGCCTGGGCAGATTGGATAGCGGTCTCGATAAACACGGTGCATCGCTCTCCCAATTCCACAGGGGCCTTTGCAGTAAGAGCCAGGCGGCCGAAGTCCTTCAAAGGGATGTTCATGCGTGCGGCCTGCTCCTCAACAAAGGAGCCGGTTCCGGCAGCACAGATTTTGTTCATTTGAAAGTCTGTAACCTGCCCATTCTGAAGGGAGATGTATTTAGAATCTTGACCGCCGATCTCAAAGACGGTATCTGCTTTGGGCATACATTGGATGGCAGCTCTTGCTTGGGCTGTAATCTCATCTCGCACGGCATCCGCACCGATGAGCCGGCCGATCCGCTCTCGTCCGGAGCCAGTGACGCCAACTGCCAGAAGGGGAATCCGCCCAAAACGGGAGCGGATATTCTCCAGGCCCTTTCGCACCGCTGCCTCCGGGTCTCCGGCGGTGCGAAGATACTGGAAGTCCACCAGTTCTCCGAATTGATCCGTGAGAACCAGGTCTGTGCTGGTAGAACCTACATCAATGCCCAAAGCGCAGCCCTGTGGTGGGATATGGCCGGAAACAGGCGGATCAGATACAAAAACCTTGGGATCAGGCCCCAGTGGCTGACGACGGTGCAGCCGGTCTTCCGTGTTTGAATCCTGCCCACACAGAGAGGCCAGTAGTTCTCCCATGGAACAGGTGCCTGCCTCCTGAGCAGCCAGCGCAGCCCCGGCGGCGCCGGCGTAGAGGAAATTCTTCGGTAAAATCAATTCTTCTTCCGTGAGACCAAAAACATCCCGAATAGCCCGAAGAACCCCCGCATTGTAGCCAACTCCGCCGCATAAAGCCACAGGCTTCTCCACAGAAAGTCCCCGCACAATGACTGCTTTATAGTTGCGGACCATTGCGTAGCAGAGCCCCAGCAGAATGTCAGGAGTAGGCACTCCCTCCTGCTGTCGGTGAATGATATCCGTTTTGGCAAAGACAGCACATCGGCCAGAGAGGCGTGGAATGGAGCGAGCCTTTGCTACCAGTTCGGAATAGTCTTCGATCCGCAGGCCCAGCCGGGACATTTGGTCTTCAAAAAAGGAACCAGTGCCCCCGGCACAGTGTTCATTCACTGCAAATCTGGGCGGAGTGCCACAATCCAGAGCGGTGAGGAAACGGGCGCTCTGACTTCCAATTTCAATGACAGATTTCGCTTCCGGTGCCAGCAGATGGATGCCGCGATGGATGGCGGGAATATCGCCCAGAGTTAAAAGTCCGGGACAGACATCTAAAAGTCGATTTCCTATGCTTCCGGTAAGCATCACTGGATAGCCGCAAGCATTGCTATCCGCCTGCAGTAGTTCGCCGAGAAGTGCCCGAACTGTTTGAACTGCGGCACCATGATGCGCGGAGGATTTGAACCACAAAAGCTCCCTCTCCTGTGAGAGCATAGCCAGTTTGACAGTAGCAGTTCCGCAATCTAAACCGATCCCATTCATAGGCAGCCTCCTTACATTGACATTTCATTGTCTAAGCAGTATAATAATGGTTAGTTATTGCTAACTATAAAGAAGCTTTTTGTTTTTGTCGGTTGCCACAGCAACACGGAGGGATCTCATGGGTTCGATTTTTGCGGCGATGCGCCGTTGCCAGCTGTTCGACGGTATTCCGGAAGAAAAGTATCAGAATGTTCTTAACTGCCTGCATGGAGAAGTGCGGGCAATTCCAAAGGACACAATTCTGCTGCGGATCGGTGATTGCCAAAAGCGCCCCGGCGTTGTTATGTCTGGCACCTTAAGGATCTCACTTTACAGCGAGGACGGAAATCTACTAACCATTGATCGCCTGAGTAGGGGGCGCGTGTTTGGGGAGACATTGGTCTGCTCCATGTCCCAAGACAGCCCCATTCAAATTGATGCCCTTAACGATACAGAGGTGCTCTATCTGGACTTTGACCCTTTGTTGCTGCAGCAAGAGAACGGGTGTCCATACCGGATGCGGGTAACCGCCAATTTGTTGCAGGAAATGGGAAGAGGAGCTTTATTCCTCAACCAGAAAATGCGTATTTTGGCACAGAACCGGCTTCGCAATCGGATTAAGGTCTATCTTCAAGGTTTGCCAGTTGCCTCCAATGGTGAGATACGCTTGGAGATGGGACGTGGAGAGATGGCGGACTATCTGTGTGTAGATCGCAGCGCCCTTTCCCGAGAACTGGGCCGAATGCAGAAAGAGGGTATTCTTACTTATCAGGGACAGGTTATTCAAATTTTGGACAGTAAGTTTTTAACCGCATAGACAGAAAAATCAGGGCTATCCGTTGCCATAGCAACGGACGGTCCTGTTGTTTTATGTAATAATCCTGCTTGTGGTTAGCTATGTCTAACCACAAGCAGGATTATATTGATTCAGATTGGAGGATCTCAAATGAAACGCACTCTTGCTTCCATCCTGGCTTCTGCTATGATGCTCTTTGCCCTGGCTGGTTGTGCCGGGGGCAATGCGCCTGCGGACAGCACCAACCAAAACGACACAGCAGAGGAATCCGGACAGGCCGCCGAACCGATTACCATCTCTGTAGGCGTGCCCACTGCCCCGCCTGCTCTGCCGGTTCTTCACATGATGGAGGAGCAGCTGCTGGGGGAGAATGTGACAATTGACCTGAATGTGTGGAATGCCCCGGAAGAACTTCTGGCTATGGTCCAGGGCGGAGAACATGACCTGTACGCATTTCCCCTGACCGTGATATCCACCCTCTATAATAAGGGACTTGATGTACGTTTGATGAATGTGAACACCTGGGGCGTTACGTACTTTATGACCACCGATCCGAATTTCACAACCTGGAGCGACCTGGAGGGCAAGACGGTATATATTCCGCTTCAGTCCTCTCCTCCAGATGCGCTCACCCAGTATTTTATGAGTGAGGCCGGCCTGACGGTGGGTGAAAATGTCCAGGTGGTCTACGCCAGTACTGCAGAAGTAGCCGCCCTTTTGGCCTCCGGGGAGGCGGAATACGCCACCTTGATCGAGCCCCAGGTTACTTCCGCCATGGTACAGAATGAGAATGTGCGCCGGGCACTCAGCTTTGAAACCGAGTGGCAGCGATCCACCGGCACCGATACCATGATCCCCAACGCGGGCTTCGGCACCACGCAGACATTCCTGGATGAGAACCCTGAGCTGGCCGCCCAGTTCCAGGCCGCCTATGAGGAGAGCGTGCAGTGGGTGTTGGATCACCCGGCTGAGGCTGCTGCGCTGGCTGAGGAGTATCTGGGCATGAAAGCCGCAATTGTGGAGGCAGCTATTCCCAATATGGGCTTGACTTTTAAGAGTGCCCAGGACGCCAAAGAGGAACTGGATACCTTTTATAACCTTCTTTACAACTTTGAGCCCTCTATGATCGGTGGAAAGCTGCCCGATGAGGGGCTGTTCTATGCAGGGTAAGGCGGGACTGTGGTTCCGCCGTGCCTCGGGAGTGTGCCTGCTGCTGGGAGCCTGGCAGCTGGCATCTCTCTTTTTCCCGCCGCTGGTGGTGCCCCCCATTGCCCAAGTTCTTTCTACATTGGTTCGGTTGATGACGCAGTCGGATTTCGGAGCCACCATAGGAACAACGATCCTGAGGCTGATTGCCGGTCTGGCCATCGGTGTGGGCGTTGGCGCTGTTCTGGGGCTGTTGTTTGGCCTGTGTCCCAAGATAGAGGATGTGGGAACCCCACTGATCCATGTGCTCCAGGCCATTCCGCCCGTATGCTGGGTGGTTCTGGCACTGGTGTGGTTTGGATTTAACGGAAAGCCTTGCGTCTTCATCGTGGCCACAGCCACAGTTCCAACTGTGGTGATCAACCTCAGTCACGGCGTCCGCAGCGTAGATCCACAGCTGTTGGAGATGGCGCGCCTTTACCAATTTTCCCGCTGGAAGATGCTGCGCCATGTAACCCTTCCTTCTATCCGCCCTTATTTCCGCTCAGCGCTGGAAATCGTGATCGGAGGCGGATGGAAGCTGGCAGTTATGGGAGAGGTTCTTACTACAAACAGCGGAATCGGAGGAGCCATCACCACGGCCCGGCTCAACATCGAGCCCGATGCCATCATTGCCTGGTCGCTGCTGCTGGTATTGGGATGCTATCTCACACAAAGATTGCTGAGGATGGCTTTTTGTGGGAAAGAAGGTGTGACATGCTGAAACTGAGCGGAATCACCAAGTCCTATGCCGGATTACCTGTCCTGTCTGACTTGTCTTTGACCCTTTCTCCGGGGGAGATCGTGGCTCTGATCGGTCCCTCCGGCTGCGGAAAGACCACGCTTCTTAACCTGATTTCAGGCCTGGCAACACCTGACACGGGTACCATCGAGGCAACCGATACTCGGCTGAGCTATATGTTTCAAAGTCCCCGCCTTCTGCCGTGGCGAACGGTGGAAGAAAACATCCGTCTGGTTCGTGAGGATGCTGAGCCGGAGGCTGTGCGTACCCTCATTTCGGATGTAGGGCTGAAAGGCTTTGAGGGATACTATCCTACGCAGCTCTCCGGGGGCATGGCCCGTCGATGTGCGCTGGCACGGGCCTTCCATTTCGGCGGAGAGTTCTTCCTGATGGATGAGCCCTTTCAGGGACTGGACTACGGCATTCGCATGGAGATGGTGAATATGCTTCTGGAGATCTGGAAGATCAAAAAGCCGGGCGTTCTGTTTGTCACCCACGAAATTGATGAGGCGTTGACCGTGGCCACCCGAATTGCTGTCCTGACACCCAGGCCAACCACCATTCAAACATGGATCACCCTGCCTGGCCGGGAAGGCCGGGATGCCTCGGCGCCGGAACTGACGGAGATCCGGCGGGAAATTATTGGTCGCATCACAGCCTGATCGTTGTTGCTGTGGCAATGGAATGATCCCGTTTCCTGGGGTATCATAAGGATAAAACGACCCATGGAGGTATGAGCAATGGACTTTTTACGCAACCTGCCCACACAGCAGCCCCAGCAGCTCACCCAGCTGATTCAGATTCAACCTGGCCGCGTGGTCAGTATGGCTATGAGCCGGCAGGAACACTGCCAAATGACTCTTTTGGCCTTCGGCGACGGAGAGAGTATCAGTGAGGAATGCTATTTTGGCGATACCCTCTACTACATTCTGGAGGGGGCGCTTTATGTCTCTGTGGGGGAGGACAGCCGCTGTCTTCAAACGGGCGATTGCCTGGCAGTTCCCGCCCATACCCCCCACGCAGTAGTTGCTCCGGATGGCTGCAAGCTGCTGCAGATCACGCTTTCATAATGATTTAGGAGGAATAACTCATGGAAACTCTGATTAAGAATGTCCCTCATGCGCAGCCCTTTGCCTTGAAGGGGCAAGTGGAATATGAAGGGGGTAAGGTTGTCAGCCTGACCCTGGCCCAACAGCCCGGTGCGGGGATCACCCTGTTTGCCTTTGATGCGGGTGAGGCCATTAGCACCCACGCTGCTCCCGGAGACGCTATGGCGACTATTTTGGAAGGAACGGCACAAATTACCATTGACGGCGTTCCCCATACCCTAAACGCAGGAGAAGCCATTATCATGCCTGCCGGCATCCCTCACGCAGTACAGGCGGTGACAGCGTTCAAGATGTACCTGGTGGTCGTGAAGACCCCGTCCTGCTGACAGAAAAAGAACGGACTCCATAGAAGCATTTTGACATCTGTGAAGCCCGTTTTTTATTCCAGTCCTGTCAGCAATTCGGCACACCCAGCATATCCAGCTCTGTGGGATCATGCGTGACAAGCAGCACGGTTTTTTCCATGCACAGGCGTTGGGTATATAGAGGCATGTATCAGGCAAATAATTACCTATTTAGAAAGAAGTAAAATAAGGAGAGGCGATCTCTGTAGATTGCCTCTCCTTATTCGTCATGGTGTATTCTTTTTGCTAAGTGGTAATGCACTCATACTCCGTAAGCTGACGCCCAGGGTGGAAAGATTGTGCAGCGTGGCGGAGGTGGCTGGTGGCAGGACTCCTGCCACACCGAGAGCGATCAGGGCGCCGTTGAAGCCAATGACAAAGCGATAGTTGGAGTGGATGCGCGCCATCAGCGCCATGGCGATCCGACGCAGCTCTACAAGCTCCCAGAGGCTGTCAGCGGCAATGGTGATGTCCGCAATCTCCCGGGCAATGGCGGCGCCGTCGCTGATGGCAATGCCCGCATCCGCCTCGGATAAGGCCGGTGAGTCATTGATGCCGTCGCCCACCATCAGGACAGTATGCCCCTCCCGACGGAGCCGTGCCACATACTCCGCCTTGTCCGCCGGAAGGACTCCGGCGCGGAAGTCATCCACTCCCACCTGGGCGGCAATGGCTGCGGCGGTGCGGTAGCTGTCTCCGGTGAGCATAACGGTACTGGTGACCCCCAGAGCACGGAGGGTGGACAGAACTTCCTTCGCCTCCTCCCGCAGCGGGTCGGAGATGCAGATCACGGCGGCCAGCTGCCCCCCTACTGCCAGATACAGGTGGGAATACTCCGGCGGCAGCGCGTCAAAGCGTTCCTGTTCGCCCTCTGGAATGACGCAGCCCTCATCCTCAAAGACAAAGTGGGCGCTGCCGATGAGAACCTGCTCCTCATCGACGGTGCTTGCGATGCCGTGAGCCACCAGATACTCCACTTTGGAGTGGTACTCCTCGTGGCGCAGGCCCCGGCGTTTGGCCTCCTCCACCACGGCGTTGGCCATGGAATGGGGGAAGTGCTCCTCCAGACAGGCGGCCAGCCGCAGCATTTCGGCTTCCTCTTTGCCGCCGAAGGACACCACCTGAGCCACCCGGGGGCAGGCGTGGGTCAGGGTGCCGGTCTTGTCGAAAACGATGGTGTCGGCGGCAGCCACCGCTTCCAGGAACTTGCCGCCCTTGACGGTGATATGGGCCCGTCCCGCCTCCCGCATGGCGGAGAGGACGGCCAGAGGCATAGCCAGTTTCAGTGCGCAGGAGAAGTCCACCATCAGCACCGACAAAGCCCGTGCCACATTCCGGGTGAGGACGAAGCTCAGCAGACTCCCTACAAAGGTATAGGGCACCAGCTTGTCCGCCAGATTGGCAGCCTTGCTCTCAGCCTCCGACTTCATCTGCTCCGACTGCTCGATCATGTGAACGATTTGGTCATAGCGGCTCTGACCGGAGGCCTGCTTCACCTCCAGCACACACTCGCCCTCCTCCACCACGGTGCCGGCATAGACTGCGCCTCCGGGGCGCTTGGGTACCGGGATGGATTCGCCGGTGAGGGACGCCTGATTGACGGTGACCTCCCCCTCCAGCACCAGCCCGTCCACGGGGACGATGCCGCCGGCGCGGACGACTACCGCATCCCCCGGCTGGATCTGGGACACAGGAACCAGCACTTCGCCCTGGGCTGTGCGCAGCCAGACCCGGTCCACATTCAGCGACATGCACCGGGCCAGATCCGCCACAGATTTCTTTCTTGTCCACTCCTCCAGCAGTTCGCCCACCTCCAGCAGGAACATGACCATTCCGGCGGTTCCAAAGTCCCTTCTGCAGGCGGAAATGGAAATAGACAGGGCATCCAGCAGTTCCACCTTGATGCGGCGGCGCAGCAGGCAGCGCAGTCCCCGCCGTACAAAGGGGATCATGTGCCAGAGTATGCGGGCAATCCGCAATGGAGGTGGGAGAAACAGGGTACAGGCAGCTTTGCACACTACCTTAGTTACCAGTTTCTCCTCGAATTCCCGGTTCAGCGCCCGGCTGCTGTGGGCGGGCAGTGCGGTGGTCCGCTCCGCCTCCTGCCAGGAAAAATGCCGAATCTCATTCAGCACGGCTTGGCGAGTCCCATCGTAGTACAGGATGACGCAGCAGGTGCGCTCATGGACGGTGACCTGCCGGCACCAGGACTTTCCCTGAATCCATGCCTCCAGTAGATCCGCTTGAGCGAGCGTCATCTGTTTTTGCCGCAGCCGGAACCGGATGCGCCCCCGGCTCTCGTGCAATATGGTTGCGTTCATAGGTTCCTCCTTCACGAAAAGAGGGAGCCGCTGGCGGCTCCCTATGGGTCAATCAGGCTTCTTCGCTCTCCAGATTGGCAGCGGCGGCTTCCTCCGCTTCCTTTGCAGTCCGGTCGTCGTTCAGCTCCTTGGCGGATGCCAGAATGTCCGCAGCGTTCTCCTGCACTGTAGTCACGGTTCCCATGACCGAGTCCTTCATCCGCAGACCGGCGGCCGTGACATGGACATAGGCCTTCTTGGCGTCCTTGCTGGACAGCAGCTTAACTCCAAAAGAGCCAAACAAAGCACCGCCCGCAAAGCAGGCCAGTTTCGTATAAACACTCATTGCAATACTTCCTTTCCCTTATTTCCGCTTGTAGCCGGTGACCATGACCATAATCATGCAAATCACAGCGCCCCAGGCCCAAAAACGATGTTGTTTCATCGCTCTCACTCCTTTGATCACTTTGGAATGTCTGGTTATTATAACAGGAATTGTGGGAGTTTGTCGCTGTCAAAACGGACGCAGAGTTGCGGTTTCCGACATTTTTCTGTACTGGCCGGGAGTCATGCCATACTCCCGCTTGAACACTGCGTTGAACTGGCTCATACCCTCATACCCCACAGCCTGCGCAATTTGCTGAATGGACATCCGGGTGGTGCAGATCAGCTCCTGTGCCCGCCGGAGGCGCAGTTGGACCAAAAAGCTGTGAATCGGCATGCCATAGGCGCGGCGAAACCCTTCTTTCAAGAATGTCGGGGAAACGGAAAACTGTTTGCAGAGGAGCGCGATGGTGAGCTTATCAGACAGATGCGCCTGTATGTATGCCTTGACTTCCAACAGACTGTGGGATACTGGACAGCCTGATCTGGAGAGAGAATTATCCGATTCAGATACCTCGGTGCAGAGCAGATACAGCAGTTCTACCGACTTGAAAACACAGTAGCGTTCCTGATCCTGCTCTGTCAGACAGCGAACGGTTTCAAAAAATGCCTGCGTCCAAGGTGTGCTGCACAGGGCCGTGCAGCCGTTTCTTGCTGTCATCTTTTTCTTGACAATCCTGGTGTCCAGCTTCATACCCAGAGTGGAGCAGACCGTCACAAGGCTTTCCTTTGCGGCTTTGGCGTCTACGGCAATCAAAACACCGCTCAGGTTTCCGCTGTACCGACACGAGCGGAGAGCGGAGCTGTCGGAGAGCAGGAAAATCCCCGGCGCCTCCACCGTGCAGGAGGTACCTTGTAACGTTCGGACAGTAAGGCGGCCGGTCAGGCAGAACAGCACCTCAAACTGGAGCGGTGCGCCGCACACCGGGACAGACCGCAGAGGTTCCTGCTCCGGCTCCGGCAGGGAAAACCGGCAGATCTGCACCCCTGGCATACTGCTGCTCCAACGGCCTGTGGCGGAGCCCTGGCTCGATAAATATTCTTTCAGCATGATTTCTCACGACCTGTTTCTCTGGGTTCGGAAATGGTTTTGCCTATGCTGACTGGGGATACAGGCAGAAGGCAGGAGACGAGCGCCTCCTGCCTTCTGCGGTGTTTTTGTCAGGCCAGCGACGCGCCCAGCTCGCGGCAAGCCGCCAGAGCGTCATCGTCCGGAGTCTCGTTGCAGATCACGCTGTCACAGGCCAGATTGGCGCCGTCGTCGTTGCAGCGGGACTCCCAGCTGCGCATCCATTCGCCATCGCCCCAGCCGTAGGAGCCGAACAGGGCGATATTCTTCCCGCTCAGCCTGCCCTCACAGGCGGTGAACATAGGCTCGAACTCGCTCTCCTCCAGCTGCTCCGACCCCATGGAGGGGCAGCCGAAAGCGATGGCGGAATACTCGCTGACCTGCTCCGGGGAGAACTCTGCGGCGGTGATCACAGATACCTCGGCACCCTTGCCCTTGGCTCCTTCGGCCACCGCCATGGCCATGGCCTCGGTGTTTCCCGTGCCGCTCCAATACACAACTGCAACTTTACTCATAAGACTCAACGACCTTTCTTTCTGGATTTGTTATGGTAGAAACATCAACCAGCCACGGTGAGCTGCTCGATGGATTTCCCTTGCTGCCACTGCCGGGAGTAGATTTTGCTGCACATCTCGTATTTCTCAAAGAGGTTTCTGGCGGCCTGCTCGTCGCCGTAGACCTTCCAGCAGCCCACGCATTTGTGATTGCACGCCCGGTTGCAAATAAAGCCCAGCACATCCTCAGGGGGATAGCTCAAAAACAGGCCGATCTCATGGGGGAATTCCCCTTCGCTCCGGAGCCGGTGGATCAGGTGAACCACGCAACCATTGGGGTTTTCCGGCACATAGCCGTATTTGAGAAGCAAGGCTCTGGCGCGGTAATCGGTCAGATCGCTCTCCAGTGCATTGGGCCGGTAGGCGTAGATCAAAGCGCGGCCTTTGCGAACCCGAAGCGGAAGGACGCGGATGCCCTTGGGCACCAGTTTCTTGTTCAGCCGACACAAGTCTTTCGTCAGATCCTTCCGGCTGGGGCAGGCACAGGAAAAAAGATTTCCCGTCTTGATTCCCGCCAGGGTGGGAGAGCAGTGACGAATCAGCAGATCCTCTGACATAACACGCCTCCTTGTATAGTGAGTCACTCCCAAAGCAGATGGTTAGCAATAGCTAACTTATATTCAAAAAATATTCGGGATTTCTCCCGGAGGTTAGCGATAGCTAACCTATGTTCTGATTTTAATATATCACATCATGTTTGTCAATAGGAAAGTTCATGGATGCATGAAATGATTAGCGGGGGCCATCCAAACGGAAGGCCCCCGCATCTTTTCTATTTCTCATGGGTACTGCAGCAGCAGTGATGCTGGTCTGCCTTTTTGGAACTGCAAGAGCATCCATCCGGGCAGCCGATACACTTCTTGCCGCTCTTTTTTGCCTTATAGACATAGAACGCGGCGGCTGCGATAATTACCACAAGAATGCCAATTACGATACAGTCGATCATCAGGCTCTCGCTCCATTCAGCGCATACTCCTGCTTCAGATCCTTATCCGCCTTCAGGCACAGCCACACCAGAACTGCGGCGAACACAATTACAGCGATAAGACCGGGGACAAAGCCGGCGCCAATGGAACCGGTGGTGATCAGGGTGCCGATCTGGTAGACCAGGAAGCCCACTGTATAGCCAGTACCCAGCTGGAGGCCGATGCCGCCCCACAGCCACTTGGCGCTCTTGATCTCAGAGTGCATGGCGCCGATGGCGGCGAAGCAGGGAGGTGTGTACAGGTTGAACATTAAGTAGGCCAAAGCCGCCACCTTGGTGATGGCGATGACGCCCGCCACCTCGGCGCCAGCGCCCTCCATCATCTCCAGGGCATCGGTGTCGATGAAGTTCTCAAGGCCCGCAAAGCAGACGGCCAGCGTGCCCACCACATTTTCCTTAGCAATGAAACCGGTGACGGCAGCGGCTGCCAGCTGCCAACTGAGAACGCCCACAATGGGCACCAGCAGATAGGCAAAGGGATGGGCGATGGAGGCCAGAATGGAGCTGTCGGCGGTCTCCGCCACCTGGAAGCTCCAGTTGAAGGTCTGCATGATCTGCACGACGGTGTTGCACAGCAGAATAATGGTGGCGGCCTTCACGATGTAGGCCCAGCCACGGGCACACATGGCCTTGAAGGCGAACCAGAGAGAAGGTACCTTATACTCAGGCAGCTCGATGATAAAGAAGGACTTGCGGTTCTTGTAGCCGGCGATCTTGTTGACCAGCAGGGCGCCCAGGAAAATAAGCACGATGCCGGTGAAGTACATGAGGAAGCTTACCCAGCCGGCATCGTCAAAGAAAGCACCGGCAAACAGGGCGATGACGGGGATCTTGGCGCCACAGGGCATGAAGGGGGTCAGCATGGCGGTGGCCCGGCGCTCCCGCTCGTTGCGGATGGTGCGGCTGGCCATGACGCCGGGGATGGCACAGCCGGTGCCGATGACGAAAGGAATCACAGACTTACCGGACAGGCCAACCTTTTTGAAGATGGGGTCCAGCACTACGGACACGCGGGACATATAGCCGCAGTCCTCCAGCAGGGCGATGAGGAAATACATGATCATCACCAGGGGCAGGAAACCAACCACGGCGCCCACGCCGCCGATGATGCCGTCGGCCAGCAGCGCGGTCAGCAGAGGGTTGGCGTCAGCCAGCAGCACCTCGCCGACGTAGCCCTGGAAGGTCTCGATCCAGGCCACCAGCGTGTCCGCAATCAGCGGACCCACCCAGACCTGCGAGATCTGGAACACCAGGAACATGACCACGGCAAAGATGGGAATGCCCAGGAACTTGTTGGTCAGCACGGCGTCAATGGCGTCCCCCGTGCCCTTGTCCTTGGTGAGGACCTTCCGCTTCTCCACCTGGGAGACCAGGGAATTGACAAACGCGAAACGCTTACGGTCGGCTTCCTCCACAACCTTCTTGTCAGTCAGATCAATGTCGCCCTGGACATAAGGAGCTCTTTGGATTTTACCGCTTTGTGCAACAGCGGCATCCACTACGGCCTTCAGCCCTTCCGCGGCGGTGGAGACGGTTTCCACCACGGGACAGCCCAGTTTGGCGGAGAGAGACGCTACATCAATGACGGTCTGCTTTTTTGCATTGATATCGCTCTTGTTCAGGGCGACCACCACGGGGATGCCCAATTCCAGCAGCTGAGTCGTGAAGAACAAACTGCGGCTCAGGTTGGTGGCATCCACAATGTTGATGATGGCATCGGGGTGTTCGTGCTTTACATAGGAACTGGTGATGCTCTCCTCCGATGTGAACGGGGACATGGAGTAGGCGCCGGGCAAATCCACGGCGATCAAATCTTCCGTCCCACTGCAGTAGGCTTTCTTAATGTGGTGCTCCTTTTTTTCAACCGTCACGCCGGCCCAGTTGCCCACCTTCTCATTTCGCCCGGTGAGGGCGTTGTACATGGTGGTTTTGCCGGAGTTCGGGTTGCCAGTCAAGGCAATACGCATGACATTTCCTCCTTCTCTATGTGTGCGATGTACTTTATTCACAACTCAGCGGTTGCCCTATGCTAACCGTCGAGCAGAATAAACATGAATGAATACCTTAGATCTGGGGCTCCGGGGCGCACTAAGGCTCCAGATCTTATATCTCAACGGCTGAGGCCAGCTGGTTATCGATATTATAGCGGCCATCCTTGATGGAAACCACGCAGCCACCCTTGAGGTGGGACACCACGGTCACCGGCTCTCCCACATAGCAACCCAAAGAAAAAAGGAACGCATTCAGCTCCTCATCATCCGTATTGATTTGCTTGATGATATATTCCTGACCGTCCAGAGCATCCAACAATGTCATATCCATCACCTTTTCAGAGTTGATTCAATTATTTGCTCGCATTGCTCGCAGTCTGGTTAGCAATAGGAAACCAGACCGCGAAAAAATTAGGTTAGCAACATCTAACCCTCTGCTATAATATACCATGCCTAATCAATTGTCAAGCGGGAACCTATATTCAGCAAAGAAATCTCCGTTTCCGATAAACAGGCTGGTTCATTTTTCCGGACTGTGCTATAATAATCAAAATGCTTTATCCAATGGAGGTCTTATATGGCAATCCATGAATCTGGTCAGATGTATTTGGAGACCATTTATATTTTAAGGCAAACAAAATCCTTTGTGCGGGCTATTGATGTAGGAGAACAAATGGGCTATACCAAGCCCAGTGTCAGCCGTGCCTTGTCTATTCTGAAAAAAGACGGCTATGTGGAGGTGGACGGAGAGGGAGCAATCACCCTGACGCCAAAAGGTCTCGCCATTGCTGAGACCATGTATACCCGGCATACGGTACTGACAGAAATGCTCAAGAGTCTTGGCGTGGATGAAAAAACGGCCGCGGAGGATGCCTGCAGGATCGAGCATGTGATCAGCGAAAAATCCTTCGCCGCCATGCAGGCTCACCTGAATCAGGCAAAAACATCAGATGTCGAGTCCTTAGGAGCACAGGACTGATCTTCAGAAAGCTACACCGCTGACAGGAGATCCGAGCGCTCAGGGTACAGGCCGCCCCCTGCCGAGAGGGCAAGGGGTTGCTGACGAGATACACATATTGACAACAGTATCGGGGTATGATAGAATCCAAGTGGTTAGCTTTCGCTAACCACTTGGATTCTTTTGCTTAATTGAACTCAGACAACAGTCTCCCATGAAAAGATGGTCTGGACTTGGCTCAAAACCATAGTGGTTGCCGGATAGACAAGGAGTGATGGGATTGGAAGTGCGTGCGTCAGCGGAAGATTATCTGGAAGCTATCCTACTCCTTCAGAGGAGAATGGGGGTGGTACGTTCTGTGGATGTAGCACAGCATCTGGAGGTATCGAAGCCAAGTGTATGCCACGCGGTTGCCTCTCTGCGTGCGAAAGGATTCTTGCGAATGGATCAGCGTCGTTTCCTGATTTTGACAGAAGCTGGCCGTTCTATCGCCGAAATCACACTGGAAAAGCACCAATTCTTTTCTGCGATGCTGATGGAGGCTGGTGTTGACCCCAAAAGCGCGGAAAAGGAAGCCTGTCGCATCGAACACGCAATCAGCACGGAATCTTTTGAGAGATTAAAGCGGCTCAAAAAAGAATATACCAACCATTCGACTGGGGGAACCTGTGCCGATTAAACTGTGGAAAGGGCTGCTTGTCCTCTGCGTTGAAATGACATTCGATACCGATCATGTTTTAATCAGGGGACCAACCATGGAACAGATTGATCAAAGGCGGCTTTTTAACTTTGCGTGGTACCGTTGGAGTTACTGGAATGATAATAGTAGCAATGCAACATCCCGCAAGTGCGTGGGTAACACCACCGGGAAGGATGATAAGCAACATATAAAGCGGCGGATGCAACAACGCATCCACCGCTTATTTTTTGATAGGGGTAAGTTCACAACTAAGCAATCTTGTGCCATAAATCAAAACTTTTGCGATAGATCGCCCTTATGTGGCTGCTGGCTTTTCAAAACCTTGCGGGCAGTTTTTTTGATGTTATGGCACACGCCAAGAATAGCGATGCAAAACAGCAAGGCTGCTAATCCATATCCAAACGACTGTATTGCCGCGTTCATGTTCACACCTCTTTTCTGACCGCTGCCGTCAAGAAACTCATCCAAATAATCCTCTTTTTTTGTACGGCTCCTTCTGGATCGCTCCGACCTCATATCCCGTGCTGCGAATGGCATTCATAAGAGTCGCCGTGTCCAACTCTGTTTCAGAGAGAATCACAGTCTGGTTTTTGCTGCGGGAAGAATTCACATTTTTGACCGGGAAGGCTTTGCGTATGGCGTCATTGACATGAGCCTCGCACATCCCGCACATCATTCCATTGACTTCCACTGTGTACTTCCACATAATTTCTCATTCCTCCTTGGCTTTTGTATGATCGAGCTGCGCGGACCGGACGGTGGTCTGCCATGCCGCAGTCCGTTCATCCGGGATCTTCCTGGCCATCAGACAGCACATCGGCGCCAACGAACTTCCGAGAAGCTGATGGCGAACGATGGAATATCTCCGCTCGGACAGGTATGCCATCAGCTCCCCGGCAGTCCAGACGTGGTACACCCGAAAGCCTGACAGCCCCATGAACCAGAGCCGGAGTCTGGCGCTTCGGCTTTTGCCCCAGACAAAGGTGGGGGCGAACAGCAATCCCCCCGGCTTCAGAACCCGCCAGGCTTCCGTCAGAGCTTTTTCCGGGTGAGGCATGATATGGAGGGCGTTGGAGATCACGACCGCATCGAAGCTCTCCGGGCCGTAGGGCAGCTTGGTGGCGTCCTGGACGGAAAAGTGGAGCCGGGACGAATGCACCTGCTTTTTGGCCTGACGGATCATTTCAGCTGAAAAGTCGGTTGCCTCCCAGCTCCGGACACATGGAGACAGCGGCACGGACAGCTGACCTGTTCCGCAGGCCAACTCCAGCACATCCATGTCCCGTTTCAGAAAAGGACGCATTGCTTTGCATATCTGCTGATAGGTTGCCCGAGAGCGGCGCATGAAGCCGGAATAGCGTATTGAAAACCGATCCCAAAATTGTTTGTTGTCATCCATTAAATATGGTCACCTCAATAACGGTTAGTTTCTGCTAACCACATCATACTCTTTGTCGCATGAAATTGCAAGATGCTACAATCATGTCTTTTGCCGGCAGATTGTAAGTATACCCAGCACGTATGCTCAGCACGAAACTATTATTCAGTTTGGCCCGTTCCCTTAGCAACAATAAGACGCCGTCACCAGATGTATTCTGGTGACGGCATCTGTGTTTTTTCTAATGGTGTTGCTTAGTCATCCTCCAGCAACTTGGAGGGTTGGATTTTCAGTACCTGGGCGATTTTAAACAGGGTCTCCAAGGATACGCCCCGAATTGTTCCTGTTCCTTCTACCTGGCCGACGAAATTGACGCTTTTTCCGATCCGTTCGGCAAGAACCTCCTGCGTCAAGCCCGCTTTTTTTCTGTAATAGGCTATCTTTAAGCCAAGAGTAATGTATCGTTCCGGAAACTCTGTCTGCATCACACCACCTCCTGACATTATGCTACCAACAGAACAGGCAAAATATAATTGAAACAAATTAGATAATTATTTACTTAAAGTAAATGTTTATATATAATGAGAGATGAATTATTTATTTGAGGAAGTTGTTGGATAGAAAATGCCAACGAGAACGCCATGGATTTATTTACTGTCAGTTTCTTTGGACATCGAATTGTTCCGAAATTTTGGGAAGTAGAAGAGCGTGTGGAGTCGCTGATCCACACGTTGCTTTTGGAAAAAGAATATGTGGAGTTCTTGGTCGGCCGCAATGGGGACTTTGACCAGATCGTTTCCTCCACTGTCAAGCGGCTGCAGCGCCGTGTGCGGGACGACAATAGCGCCCTGATCTGGGTACTTCCGTATCCAACGGCAGAGTTGCGGGACAATCTGGAGAGTTTTGAAGCATACTATGATGAAATTGAACTGTGCAGTGCCGCCGCCGACAGTCATCCAAAGGGTGCCATTCAGACTCGCAACCGGCAGATGGTGGATCGAAGCGACCTTGTGGTGTTCTATGTGGATCATTCCAGCGGCGGAGCATATCAAACTCTGCGTTATGCCCAGAGAAAGAAAAAAGAAAACCTAAATCTCGCACACTTTGAAGGTTCCAGGTAAATGTTTGCAAAAAAAATTTTTGTGGTGTTCTACTACAGTTGATAGGAAAATTAACTGTCCAATTGGAAAATGGCTTGACTGGTTAGCGATAGCTAACTATAATCAAGCATAGAGTATCACACCTATCAAAGAGTGACTTTGGAAAAATGCTAAATTGATGAGAACTCTGCGCAGGAGATTCTTATACGGTGCTCAGTTGCATACGTCAGCCGCAGGCAAAGCTGGCCGACAGACCTATGCACCTCCGGAGTATCCGGATAGACTTTGCAGAAAACTACTGTGACCAGATTGGAGGAGAATATGTCCATTGAACTATGGCAAGGACTGCTGATTCCCTTTGCCGGGACGACGCTGGGAGCGGCCTGTGTCTTTTTTATGCGGAACAACTTGAGCGAGCTGGTTCAGCGCGCCCTGACCGGCTTTGCAGCGGGGGTCATGGTGGCAGCTTCCATCTGGAGTCTGCTGCTGCCCGCAATGGAACAGGCGGCGGACATGGGGCGGTGGTCCTTTGTCCCCGCCGTTGCAGGTTTCTGGGTTGGCATCCTTTTCTTGCTGGGATTGGATCGGCTGATCCCGCATCTGCATCGTGGCAGCGCGGAGGCCGAGGGCATCAAAAGCAATTTTGGAAAGACGACCATGCTGACTCTGGCTGTGGCACTGCACAATATTCCGGAAGGAATGGCGGTCGGGGCAGTCTATGCTGGGTGGTTCTATGGAGACAGCGGTATCACTCTGGCGGGGGCTCTGGCCCTTTCTCTGGGGATCGCCATTCAGAACTTCCCAGAAGGTGCGATCATATCCATGCCCTTGAAAGCGGAGGGATTCTCCAAATCCCGATCCTTTCTGTACGGGACGCTTTCCGGTGCAGTGGAGCCCATAGGTGCGATTCTGACCATCCTTCTGGCGGGAATTTTGGTTCCGGTACTGCCTTACGCCCTGAGCTTTGCCGCCGGAGCGATGGTCTATGTGGTAGTAGAGGAACTGATCCCGGAGATGTCCGTGGGGAAACACTCCAATGTGGGAACCATTCTGTTTGCAGTCGGTTTTACCCTTATGATGACGCTGGATGTGGCGCTGGGCTGAGGCAGGCGACTTGGAAGGAGGAATTGAAATGTCCCGCTTGGGCGTTGTGGAGGACACATTGTTTATCCCCATGCTGGGCAGGCTCTATGCCAGCGAGCACTGCCCGCAGATCTTATACGATGGGAAGGTGCTGGAGCTGAAGGAGAAGCTGCCGCCCGAGTTGCTGTCGCAGGGCCGCCTGAGTCAGTATACCCTGCTGGCCTCCGCCGCTCGGTCTGCCAATATGGACCGGATCATCCGGACCTTTCTGGAGCGCAGGCCGGACGGTGTAATCGTCCAGCTCGGCTGTGGCCTGGAGATGGTCTATTACCGCTGCGACAATGGAAAGTCGCACTGGTATGCCGTGGATCTGCCACATGTGGTGGAGTACCGGCGAGAGCTGCTGCCGGAGCCGGAGCGGGAGACTTACCTCGCCGGGGATGCCTTTGCCGGGGACTGGATCAGGAAGATCCGTGCGGATGTGCCTGAGACTCCCATCCTGGTCACAGCTGGCGGTCTGTTCCACTATTTTGAGGAAAGCAAGGTTGTCGGACTCCTGCGAATGCTCACGGGGTTTGGAGAGATTGAAGCGGTTTTTGATGCCTTGAGTAAAAGCGGCGTGGCCATGATGCAGAAAAAGTACATGAAGCAGATGGGTCACGGGGATGCGCAGATGTTCTTCTATGTGGATTCCGCATCGGAGCTGGCCGGAAAAATCGGCAGTGGGGTCAGGGTGCTGGCTGAGGAGCCATACTTTTGCCATATCCCCCGAAACGGCCTGAAGCTGTCCACAAAGATCAGCATGGCGGTTTCGGACCGGTTCGGTATGGTGAAGATGGTGCAGTTAAAACTATAGAAACTTTTATGTGAAAAGAGGTGAAATCCTGCCGTGACTTATAATAATTGTTACCTCAATCAACTTTATAATGATTTGATTTGCAATTCTCCGCAAACTATTGCTTTGGATCTCCCCAATGAATTAGGGAGCGGACGTATTACTCAAACAAAAATTAAGCATGGGGTGATTCTTTCTGATTGGGAATTAAACTACCGCTCTGATATGAATGTGCAGGGATGTGTCAGCAAGGAGTATATGCAAATTATTTTCTGTCTGAATGACGGAATTTCCTGGGGCATCATGGATGAACGGCGTTCTGTCTCTATTCAAAAGAATGAGTCCTGTATTTATGCTGGGCACGGAGGTACAGAATACATTTGCTACAAAAAAGACAGCAATTTCTTATTCAAGAGCATAAAAATCCCCGTTTCTTATTTTTCCCACCTTCTTGCAGATTACTTTGACGGGCAGGAAGTAACTGCTTATGAAAAGAAACTTCTGGGCGGGATTTCTAAAGTTCCGGTAACACCCATTATGGAGCAGATTTTAGCAGAGACAAGCCAATTCACGCAATATCGCGGAGGTTTGGGTTATCTATACTTAGATGGTAAGTTACTGGAGCTGTTGTCAATTTATTTGGGAGAAGTGCTTGAATTGGACATCCTGATGGGAAAAAGCATCTCTATGTCCCGGACGGAAAGGACCGCCATTATGGAAGCCAAAAGAATTATAGACGGTCAGCTTGCATTCGCCCCTTCATGTGAGGAACTATCTCGTATGGTGCATTTGAGTATGACGAAACTGACACGCGGGTTCTCAACATTCTACGGTATGCCGATCCATCAATATATTATTGAGCAGCGTTTGACACAGGCGGCACAACTGCTTTTAGAAGGAGACTGGAATGTAAGTGAGGTCGCTACAATAGTTGGATATGGGAAAGCCAGCAATTTTGCAGCCGCCTTCAAAAAGAGATATGGAGTAGCACCCAAAAATTACCGAGGAAGCCGGTTCGATAGAACATAAAATAAAGCCTGACTGTTTTTGGGTCAAAACGGGTAGGTTTTGGGTTGGATTAGTCTGCGATAACTGATATTCTATGTGGTGTGGTTAGGTAATGCTAACCACACCACATTTTAGTTTTTCTATAAAGTGAGGAGGCTACATAAGCATGAAACAAAAGTTGAATGCGAAAGACTTCATTCTCATCGGTGTTCTGACTGCTCTCATGTGGATCATTTGCATGATTATCAGCACCATTATGAGCGTGGCTGGCCCGGTGACCAATGTGTTTTATCCGTCTGTTGTTGCGATCCCCAATGGTATCGTGATGATGCTCCTTCTGGCCAAGGTACCAAAGAAGGGCGTGTTTACCATCTGCGCTGTAATTCAGGCCATCCTGTTCCTGCTGGTTGGTGCTTTTTGGTTTATCCCTATCGGCTTGGTTCTTGGTGGAGTCATCTGCGACTTCCTGGTTATGGGTCGGAAAGAGATTACAATGAAATCTATGATGGTGGCCTATGCGTTGTTCAGCGCCATTTTCGCTTTCAGTGCCATCTGCCCCATCAAATTCCTTCAGAGTGCCTTTGTCGGGGCTATGGAGAAAAACAACATCGCACAGGAGTACATCGATGGAATGCTGAATATTACTTCCGTTCCCATGCTGGTAGTCATTGTCGCCGCTGGCCTAATCGGTGGTCTAATTGGCGGCTTTATCGGCCAGAAAGCGTTGCAGAAACACTTTATCAAGGCTGGACTCGTTTCGGTAAAATAACAGGATCAGCCCCCTGAAAATTTATCAGACAAACGCAGGCAAGCGGGCTGCCTGATTTTAGAGCGCGGGGCTGAATATGGTCCCGCGCTTTAATTTTATAGGGAGGCATTGGAATGGAAGAAGCACAAATCAAACAGATTATCGAGCGGCAGCCCCTTCATGGGTCTGCACTCCTGGACCCACGCTGCAAGATCCTTCTCTTGGTCTGCATCGGCTTTGTCAGCTATTTCCTGGCCGGAGAAGTTGTCAGTCTTGTACTCATGCTGGTTTACGGATTGTTCATTGCCCTGGGTAATGGCGGGAAATGGGCTGTAAAGATGATAGTGACCTATATCATTGTCGCCTATCTCAATGCTCTACTCCGTTATGTGCAGGTGCCGGTTTTGAGTGTGATTATGAGTGTGTTCGGCGTGACGGTCCTGAAACTGATCCCCATTGTAATGATGGGACTCTGGATATTGCAGACCACCTATATGGACGATCTGATGGTGGCTCTCCAGAGGATGCGGTTGCCACAGGCAGTCACGATCCCTCTTGTGGTTATGTTTCGCTATATCCCTACTTTACGAATTGAATACCGCCAAATCCGGAGCACGATGGACATTCGGGGTATCAGCGATACCCTCTGGAAACGGGTATCCCATCCTCTGGCGACAATAGAGTATATTTTGATACCGCTGCTTATGCGGTGTCTGAAGGTCACGGACGAACTGGCAGCGTCCGGCACAACACGCGGATTAGAGCTGGAATGCAAACGGTACGCGCTGAGGCCGATCCGTTTTACATGGCCGGAAATCGTGGTATCTCTGCTGGGTGTCCTCTTTTTGGCTGGTTTGCTTCTTATCGACCAAACTCAAATCGGGGAAATCATTTTGTGGAGGGTATGACGATGATCTCATTTCAAAATTTTAGCTTTCGCTATGAAGAAAGTCAGGATTTTACTCTCCGTGGTATTGATATGACCGTACAGACCGGAGAATTTATCCTCCTGACTGGAAGAAGCGGCTGCGGCAAAACAACACTGATCCGTTCCCTCAATGGCCTTATTCCACACTTTTATCCTGGAGAAATCAAAGGTGATCTGCTGATGGATGGTCAATCATTATTGGAGATGAAACCTTCCGAGCTGGCTGGACAAATCGGGACGGTATTTCAAGACCCACGTTCTCAATTCTTTATGACAGATACGACACGGGAACTGGCTTTTGGCTGCGAAAATCTTGGTCTTGCCCGTGAGGAAACGATTGAGCGAATTGCAAAAGCTGCAAAAGAACTGGAATTGGTGGACTATTTGAACAGAAGCATTTTTGCTTTGTCCAGCGGCGAAAAGCAACAGATTGCAATCGGCTCTGTATATGCGCTCGCTCCAAAAGTTTATATTTTTGATGAGCCATCGGCCAATTTAGATTATGCAGCCACAAAACGGCTTGCCGAAATCATGGGGAAACTTAAACACGCTGGATATACCATTTTTGTGGTAGAACATCGCTTTTACTATCTTCGTGATTTGATTGACAGGGTTTTTCTTATACAGGAAGGGAAAATTGAGCGCGAGTTTACGAGAGAAGAATTTTGCTCACTGCCGGAAGAAATACGCATTCCCTACGGTTTGCGGACAGCATACCCGGAGCGTGATGCGGAGCATTATCAGGAAAAACCGCGCCCGCATAGCGGAACACATCTGATGGAAGTCCACAATTTAGGTTTTTCCTATAAGAAAGGCCCGGATGTGTTTCAAAATGTCAGTTTTGAAGCCCATGCGGGAGATGTGATTGGCATCCTTGGACACAACGGGGCTGGAAAGACAACGCTCTTATCCATCTTGACTGGTCTATTAAAGCAGCGGCATGGGGAAGTCAGCTTGGACGGGAAAAAACTCACTCCACGGCAGAGGCGGTCGCTTTCCTATCTTGTTATGCAGGATACAGATTATCAGCTCTTTGCCAGTAGTGTGGAAGAAGAACTGTCCCTGGGAATGAAGGAAGATTGCAAAGAAAAAGTGGATGCCGCATTAGACGCTTTGGAGCTATCAGAATACCGGGAGCGCCACCCGGCCTCTCTTTCGGGTGGCCAAAAGCAGCGTGTAACCATTGGTGCGGCAATCGTAAAGGGCAGCCCGGTGATCTACTTTGACGAGCCTACCAGCGGTTTGGATTATGATTCGATGGTGCGCGTCAGCAATCTAATTGAGCAGCTTTCAAATTCCGGGGTAATTGTTTTTGTGGTATCGCATGACTTTGAGTTTATCGTCCGCACCTGTACGGAGGTGGTTCAGTTAGATGATCACGGAGCCATTCAAAATCATAGGCTTTCGCCGGAAATCCTGAAAACTCTTTCCGAGAAATATTTTAACTGATGGGAGGTTAGACTTATGTTCCAAAAAGTATTTGAATATGCAGGACCTCATAAAAAGGGGCTTTATACGGCGACGGCGGTTGTGCTGGTCAGCGTTCTTATGGGGGTGATCCCCTTCATTCTGGCTTACCAGGTGATTGCGCCGTTGGTCATGGGAAAAACAATCGACGCTGCGTTCATTATCCTGCGAGTGGTTTTAGTATTGCTGTGCCTGGTTTTGCAAGCCATTTTTTACGGCTGGGGACTGAATATCTCACACAAGGCAGCCTATGACACTTTGCTTCGTCTGCGAACTGCCCTTCAAAAGCGGTTTGAGAAACTGCCACTGGGAGTGATCCAGGATAAAGGCACCGGAACGGTCAAAAAACTGTTTGTTGATGATGTGGACAGTTTGGAGGTCCTGTTGGCGCACTCCATGCCGGAGGGAATTGCAAACCTGATGATCCCGCTTGCGGTTTATGTGGCGATGTTTTTCGTGGACTGGAAGTTGGCACTGCTGTCCTTGGCTTCCATCCCCATCAGCCTGATCGCCATGATGATCATGTACTCGGTGGGCATGAAAAAAATGGGGCCCTATTATATGGCCGGCCAGAAGATGAACAACACCATCATCGAGTACATCAACGGCATGGAAGTTGTCAAGGTATTCAACAAGGATGCGGACTCCTATGAACGGTTTCGTAAAGATGTTTCAGATTATCGGGATTATACCTTGGCGTGGTATAAGGCAGCATGGCCCTGGATGGCGATTTACAGCAGTCTATTACCCTGCACGATCATCCTCACTCTGCCATTGGGATCATGGTTTGTTCTTTCGGGCTGGTCGGCCCTGCCGGACCTTATTTTGGTGCTGTGTCTCTCCCTGAGCATCGGGATGCCGCTCCTAAAATCCCTGGGCTTCCTGCCCACCATGCCCCAGCTCAACTACAAGATTTCTGCATTGGAGCAGGTTTTAGATTCACCGGAGCTTCAGCAGACGCCTGACAGCTTCCACGGAAAAGACGATACCATCGTTTATGACCATGTTTCTTTTGGTTACACCAAGACACAACCCGGCCCGGACGGAAAGCCCATGGTGGTGGAGGAAGAAGTGCTCCACGACATCAGTTTTACGGCCAAGGCTGGACAGAAAACAGCCCTGGTAGGAGAGTCCGGTTCGGGCAAGAGCACTCTGGCAAAATTGCTGATCCACTACTATGATCCGCAAAAAGGCAGTATTTCCATTGGCGGGCAGAAACTTTGTGATATGAGTTTGGAGGCTCTGAACAGCCACATTTCCTATGTGGCGCAGGATCAATACCTGTTCAACACTTCTTTGATGGAGAATATCCGCATTGGGCGGTTGGACGCCACCGATGAGGAAGTATTGGAGGCGGCGCGAAAGGCTCAGTGTATGGAATTTCTGGAGAAATTGCCTCAAGGTATCCATTCCATGGCGGGTGACGCAGGTAAGATGCTATCCGGCGGTCAACGTCAGCGTATTTCTCTGGCACGAGCCATTTTGAAAGACGCCCCCATTGTAGTACTCGACGAGGCCACCGCCTACGCTGATCCCGAAAACGAGGAGAAGATGGAGGCAGCGATTGCGGAACTGGTGAAGGATAAAACCCTGGTAGTTATCGCTCATAAGCTGCCCGCTATTATGAACGCCGATCAGATCTGTGTCATAGACCAAGGCAAGCTGCTTGCAACAGGAAAGCATCAGGACTTGATACAGTCTTGCCCGGAATATCAAAAACTGTGGAAGGCGGCCCAGGATAGCGCCGAATGGAAAGTACATACTGCAAAGGAGGGAAACTAAATGTATGCACTGTTTTCAAGAATTTTGAAACTCTCCGGTCACTATAAGAGCCGAATCCAGGGAGCATTTGTCTGTGCATTTTTGGAGTCCATCCTGTCTAAAATGCCAATTTTTCTGGCCTTTGTAGTTTTGGGCGGATTTGCTGCTGGGACACTGACTGAACAGACCTGTCTCTATGTGGGGCTTGGCCTTGTTGCAGCTGTGCTGGCGCAGATGATTGTCCACTATCTCAGCGACAGTCTCCAGAGTGCCGCAGGCTATCTGATGTTTGCCGAGAAGCGCATTGAGCTGGGCGGACATCTGCGTAAACTGCCCATGGGTTACTTCACTTCCGGTAACATCGGCAGAATTAGTTCAGTCCTTAGCACCGATATGGTGTTTATTGAGGAAGTTGCCATGAGTACGCTGGGCAACATGATGAGCTATCTGCTGTCCTCTCTGGTTCTGCTGGCTTTTATGTTTTATCTGAACTGGCAGCTTGGCCTGATTGCTGCCATCGTAACGGTTTTGGCATGGCTGGTATCCAGAGGAATGAACAAAGTATCCCTTCAGGAAGCAGCGGGCCGACAGGAACAGAGTGAACGGTTGACTGATGCCGTGTTGTCCTTTGTGGAGGGCATTGGCGTTATTAAGAGCTATAACCTGCTGGGCGAGAAGTCGGAAGAACTGACCGGGAATTTTAAGCGTTCCAGGAATACTTCCCTCGCTTTTGAACGGAAGATGACTCCGTGGACCATGGGGCTAAATATCCTTTATGGAATCGGGATTGCCGCGATTTTTGGCTTGGCAGTATTTCTGGAGCGGAGCGATGCGCTCTCTCTGGCTTATGTACTTGGTGTCCTTCTGTTCGTCTTTGACCTGTTCGGGCCGCTCAAGGCGCTCTATGGCGAGGCGTCCCGCCTGACCGTGATGAACGCCGCACTGGATCGCATTGAGGCTGTATTGGAGGAACCGGAACTTCCAGACACAGGTAAACAACATCTTCCGGTCCAGGCACAGCCGGGACAGCCGGAGGTCCAGTTCCATGATGTTGCTTTCGCTTATCAGGATAAAGAAGTGCTGCATCACATTAGCTTTGATATGAAGAAAAATTCCATGACGGCTTTGGTAGGGCCTTCTGGGGGCGGCAAATCTACCATCGCAAACTTACTGGCTCGGCTTTGGGATGTGAAATCCGGCAGTGTGACAATTAGAGGTGTGGATATTCGGAATGTACCTCTGTCGGAGCTGATGGATCAGATCAGCATGGTATTCCAGCGAGTGTATCTGTTTCAGAATACTATCTATAACAACATCAGCATGGGGAAACCGGATGCCACGGAGGAAGAAGTCTATGAGGCGGCAAAAAAAGCCCGCTGCTATGATTTTATCATGGCTTTGCCGGACGGCTTCCAGACTGTGGTTGGAGAAGGCGGTGCTACGCTTTCTGGCGGCGAGAAACAGCGTATTTCGATTGCCCGCTGCATCCTGAAGGATGCACCCATCGTCATTTTGGACGAAGCTACCGCAAGTGTTGATACCGACAATGAAAGCTATATTCAGGATGCCATCTCTGAGCTGGTAAAGGGCAAAACACTGTTGGTTATCGCTCACCGGCTGAATACCATCCAGAACGCCGATCAGATTTTGGTCATTAACAACGGCCAAATCGCACAACAAGGCACCCATGAGGAACTTTTGGAGCAGCCCGGTATCTATCAGGACTTTGTTAATATCCGAAAGAATGCTGCCGGATGGAGCATGGCATAGTAGCGAAGGGAGGTCTTTATGAAACTTCATGCGTCTGGTGAAGATTACCTGGAGGCCATTTTGGTTCTCCATAAGAAGATGGGCATGGTGCGCTCCGTGGATGTTGCCCGACACATGGAGGTATCCAAGCCCAGCGTGTGCCATGCAGTAGCTACGCTGAAAAAGGGCGGCTTCCTGCTCATGGATGAGAATCACTTCCTGCACTTGACCGACATTGGCCGTGAGGTCGCCGAGACCACCTACGAAAAGCATCGCTTCTTCACTGACCGGCTGATTGAAGCCGGCGTAGATCCGGAATCAGCGGAACGGGATGCTTGCCGAATTGAGCATGTGATCAGCGCGGAAACCTTTGAGCGGCTGAAAGCAGCTCGTAACCTGAGTAAGAAAGCGGTGATATCATCGGACGAGTTATGATTTTAGAGCTGCATGAAAGAGATACGGAAGTTTTGGAGCAGATTCTGTCTATCCTCAAAAACCACCCTGAGATAGAAAAAATCGAGGTAGACGAGGAACCGATGGTATCGCTCCCCGGTCTTGAGATTTTTTCAAGCAGATGAAAGGTCTTTCAGGCTCGCCAGGAGATTCAGCTTACCGCCAAGGAATATCGGATTCTCCTGCTGCTGGCCGCCAACAAAGGCCGTGTGCTGACCTATGCACAGATTTACGAACAGATCTGGGGTGATTTCACCACAGGAAATGAGAACAATACAATAGGCTTTCATATCTGCAACCTGCGCGAGAAGCTATATCGGGCTAATCCAGATGCACCGTTCTACATTCGCTCCGTGCGGGAAGTCGGCTATAGCTTGGAAGTGATTGCAGAGTGATATATAGGGGTTGCTGTGGTTTTTATACAGCAACCCCTTTTTTTAATACTTTATTCACTGGCTCTTGACAAACAATACTGGTTGCTCTATTATAACAGTGTTATATATAACACTGTTATATGGGGTGCGCATATGGAAGAGAAATCGACTGCCACGCTGGAAAAGATCCAGCAGGCCGCCATGGAGGAGTTTTCAGAGAAAGGCTTTCAGGGTGCCTCGTTACGGCAGATTGTGAAGCAGGCCGGTGTCACCACCGGCGCATTTTACGGTTATTTTTCCAGCAAAGAGGCGCTCTTTGCCTCCATCGTGGAACCCCACGCCGCCGCGCTGATGGGCCGGTTTATGGAGGCCCAGACCTCCTTTGCCGAGCTGCCGGAACAGGAGCAGCCGGAGCGCATGGGGCTGGAGTCCAGTCAGTGTGTCCACTGGATGGTGGACTACATCTGTGACCATCGGGAGCCGGTGAAGCTGCTGCTGTGCAAGGCAGAGGGCACCAGCTACGAGCATTTCGTTCACAATATGGTGGAGGTCGAAGTGGAATACACCCTCCAATACCTGGAGGTGCTCCACCGTCTGGGGCATGAATGCCCCCAACTGGATGCACAGCTGTGTCACATCATCGCCAGCGGGATGTTCAACGGCATCTTTGAGATCGTCGTCCACGATATGCCCAAGGAGCAGGCCATGCGCTATGTGGACCAGCTGCGGGATTTCTATACCGCCGGATGGCTGAAGCTGATCGGCCAGTAACATAACGCCAATCTTTTTGTAAGATCGGGGCTTCGCCCCTTTCTTTTTACACAATCGGTTAGCGAGAGCTAACCTTAAAAGGAGGAGTATTTGTGAAGCAAAAGAAGCAAAATGCGCTGTCTGTGCTGCTGGGATACGCAGGCAGCCATCGGCGGCTCACCCTTCTGGGGTTGGGACTGTCGGCGGTGTCCATGGTGTGCAGCATGATCCCGTACCTCTGCATCTGGCTGGCAGCACGGGATCTGATCGCTGTGGCGCCGGACTGGACTCAGGCCCAGAGTGTGACGGACTACGGTTGGATCGCCTTCGCTTTTGCGGTAGGCGGTATCCTCATCTACTTCCTTGGCCTGATGTGTACCCACTTGGCTGCGTTCCGCACGGCAGCCAACATCCGCAAGCAGGGCATGGCCCATGTGATGCAGGCACCGTTGGGTTATTTTGACGCCAATGCCTCCGGTCTGATCCGCAGCCGGCTGGATGCGGCGGCCGCCGACACGGAAACGCTGCTGGCCCACAATCTGGCGGACATTGTAGGCACGATTACATTGTTTCTCGCCATGCTGGTGCTGATGTTCGTGTTTGACTGGCGCATGGGCGCGGCCTGCCTGCTGGCGGCGGTGATTTCCATACTCGCCATGTGCAGCATGATGGGCGGCAAGAATGCCGCATTGATGGCAGAGTACCAGGCGGCTCAGGACCGCATGACCAAATCCGGCACCGAGTATGTGCGCGGCATCCCGGTAGTCAAAATTTTTCAGCAGACCGTCTACTCCTTCAAGGCCTTTCAGCAGGCCATCGAGGACTACAGCGCCAAGGCGGAGCACTATCAGGGCGATGTGTGCCGTGTGCCCCAGTCCATCAACCTGACATTCACCGAGGGTGCCTTTCTGTTTCTGGTGCCGGTGGTGCTGTTCCTGGCTCCCGGTGCGCTGGCTTCCGGTGATTATGCGGGATTTGTAACGAACTTTGCTTTTTACGCCGTGTTCTCCGCTATCATTTCCACCGCGCTGGCCAAAATCATGTTTGCGGCCTCCGGCATGATGTTGGCCGACACCGCTCTGGGCCGCATCCAGCCGGTCATGGACGCGCCGACACTGGCGGTACCGGAGCATCCCCAGACGCCCAAGGACAATCGGGTGGTTTTCCGGGATGTGAGTTTTACCTACGACGGCGCGCAGTCCCCCGCCCTGTCCCATGTCTCCTTCACCGCCGAGCCCGGAGAGACGGTGGCGCTGGTGGGGCCTTCGGGCGGCGGCAAGACCACTGCCGCCAGCCTGATCCCCCGGTTCTGGGATGCGGATACTGGCACGGTAGAGGTGGGCGGCGTGGATGTGCGCCAGCTCGATCCCCATGTTCTGATGGAGCAGGTGGCTTTCGTGTTCCAGAACAACCGGCTGTTCAAAGCCAGCATTCTGGAAAATGTTCGGGCCGCCCGGCCCGACGCCAGCCGGGAGCAGGTGCTGGCCGCCCTGGAGGCCGCCCAGTGCGGCGACATTCTGGAAAAGCTGCCCCAGGGACTGGACACCGTGATCGGCACCGAGGGAACCTATCTCTCCGGCGGCGAGGCCCAGCGCATCGCCCTGGCCCGGGCCATTTTGAAGGACGCACCTATCGTAGTGCTGGATGAGGCCACGGCCTTTGCCGACCCGGAAAATGAGGCGCTGATTCAGAAAGCCTTCGCACGGCTGACAAAGGACCGCACCGTCATCATGATCGCCCATCGGCTCTCCACGGTGGTGGGCGCGGACAAGATCCTGGTTCTGGAGGGCGGCAGGGTGACGGAGCAAGGCACCCATGAGGAACTGATCGCGGCAGGAGGATTGTACACACGGATGTGGGCCGACTACAATCGGGCAATCCAGTGGAAAATGGAAAGTGGCAAGGAGGAACGGTAATGTTCGGAGCAAGCTTTCAACGGAAATATGCCCTGACGGATCAGGGTGTACAGAACACCAAAAAGGGAACCTTCTGGACGGTAATCGTCAATCTGGTAGTCATGGGCGGAGTCAGCATTTTGTACCTTGTGATGTCCGGCCTGATGGAAACTTTGGCCGGCGGTGTCCTGCCTGCGGCTTTGCCGGTGCTGGCTGGCCTCGTGATATTTGTACTTCTCTCCTTTCTCACGCATCTCCAGCAGTACAAGGCCACCTACGGCCTGGTGTACGGTGAGGTCAAGGCCACCCGCCTGCGTCTGGCGGAGCGGCTTCGCAAGCTGCCTCTCGGCTTTTTCGGCAAGCGGGATCTGGCCGACCTGACGGAGACCCTGATGGGCGATGTCAACCGCATGGAGCATGTCTGGAGCCACGTGCTGGGCTACTTGTACGGCTCCTATATATCCACCGCCGTGATCGCGGTGTGCCTGCTCTGGTATGACTGGCGGCTGGCCCTTGCCTGCCTCTGGGGGGTGCCGGTGGCCTTCGGCCTGCTGTTTGGGAGCCGGAAGCTCACTGAGCGCCAGGCGGAGCGGACCAAGCGCGCCGCTGTGCGGGTCTCGGACGGGATGCAGGAGGCGCTGGAAAATGTGCGGGAGATCCGTGCCACCAATCAGGAGGAGCGTTACCTTGCCGGGCTGTACCGGAAGATCGACGAGCATGAACGGATCATGATCCGCGGCGAGCTGGTCACCGGCCTGTTTGTCAACGGGGCCAGCGTCATCATGCGGCTGGGTGTGGCCACCACGATCCTTGTGGGCGCGGGGCTGATTTTGTCCGGACAGATCGACTTCATGCTGCTGTTTCTGTTCCTGATGGTCATCACCCGGATCTATGCGCCCTTCGATCAGAGCTTGGCACTGATCGCCGAGCTGTTTGTCTCCCAGGTGTCGGCAGACCGGATGAACGCTCTGTTCGACACGCCCATCGCCGAAGGGGCGGAAACCTTCCGGCCCAAGGGACACGACATTGTCTTTGACCATGTGGAGTTCGCCTATGATAAAGACGCCGTCCTGCATGATGTCAGCTTTACCGCCAAAGAAGGCGAGATCACTGCGCTGGTGGGGCCCTCCGGCTCCGGCAAAAGCACCTGCGCCCGGCTGGCCGCCCGCCTGTGGGATATCACCGGGGGTACGATTAAAGTGGGCGGGGTGGATATCGCCACGGTGGACCCGGAGGTGCTGCTGACCGATTACTCCATGGTTTTTCAGGATGTGGTGCTGTTTGACGACACGGTGATGGAGAATATCCGCCTGGGCAGGCGAGGTGCCTCCGACGCGGAGGTGATGGCTGCGGCCAGGGCCGCCAACTGCGAGGAGTTTGTCAGTAAACTGCCACAGGGCTATCAGACGCCCATCGGAGAAAACGGCGCCAAGCTTTCCGGCGGCGAGCGGCAGCGCATCTCCATCGCCCGGGCGTTGCTCAAGGATGCGCCCATCGTGTTGCTGGATGAGGCCACCGCCTCTCTGGATGTGGAAAACGAAACCAAGGTGCAGGGGGCGCTTTCTCGGCTTCTGGCAGGCAAAACGGTACTGGTCATCGCCCATCGGATGCGCACCGTGGCCGGGGCGGATCATATCGTGGTGCTGAAGGACGGAAAAGTGGCGCAGCAAGGCTCCCCGCAGGAGCTGATGGCGGAGGGCGGCCTGTTCCGGCACATGGTGGAGCTCCAGAGTGAAAGCGCCCAGTGGCAGTTGAATGGGGCAAGGCCATAATTCTTTGTGCAATAGAAATGAGAGAAGCCCACAGTTCCCGATACAAAGAACTGTGGGCTTCTTTCTGAACTGAAAGTCTGCTTTAACCGCCATCGGGAAACGAAAGCCGTGCCCTGCGGCGATACTCCAGCGGCGGGCAGCCAAAGCGCCGGACAAAGACCGCCGCAAATTTGCTCTGATTTTCGTAGCCTACCTGTGCTGCGATCTCTGCTACTCGTAATTCGCTGCTCTGCAGTAATTCTGCTGCCCGGCGCATCCTCGCCTCTCGCAAAAATGTGGAGAGGTTTTCTCCAAACACACCGCGGAAGTAATTCTTGAGACTGGTTTCGGCAACCTGGAACCGCTCTGCCAGCTCCCGTGCTGTGTGGTTCTGGCTCAGATCTGCGCACAGGATGTTCCGTGTCTCCCTGGCAATGGCCACCTGAGAGCTGGTAAAATAGCGAACCATAGGACTGGTCTCAATAGGCTGGCGTTCTACCTTCCAAAGCAGCTGGGCGGAGAGGAGTTTCATCAATCCCGCTTCCTCCGAATCCCGCAGCCGCCACAGGTCGTCCAGCAATGTCTGCACACAGGCAGGCGTGGGTCCCAAATACAGGCGGCGGGAGGTATGCAGGTGCTCTACGATCCCCTCCAGGCTTACTTCCCCCTCCTGAAACAGTGGATAGGGACGATGGGCCAACAGATCCAGATCCAAAAACAACTCGATACCCTCATAGAGACCGCTGGGGTAGCGATACTCCTCCTGAGCCTGCTGGGTTCCTACGGCCATGTGCCCTTGAGCGAGGAAAGCAAACTGCCCATCCTCCAGCACCACCTCACAGCGCCCCTTCTGGCAGAAGTTCAGCAGCAGGATGTTGGCTGCCTCGTTCTGCGCCAGAGGCCAGACCTGGGTATAGATCCGGTTGAAAGAAAGAACCGCACCATCCCACAGGGAGAACAGTCGCAGGCTTCCGTTTTCCGGGCCGCTGAGGGTCATCACCGCAGACTTGCCGGCGGATCGAACCTTCACATTGCCCGGGAAACGGCTGGCATCAAACAGTTGTGTCATATTGGACATGAGCAGTGCCTCCGTTGCTTGATCTGGTTTTGATTGTACCGGACCGGCGACGAGCCGTCAATGAATGCTCTGAATCTGAGTGCTGTTTGGAGCCAAAACGCCTGTATGGAGTTGGTGGCAGACAAGCAGCTATGCTATCCTGTCTTATGGTTAGCAATGTCTAACGATTACTGACAGGAGGAAATGAAATATGTCTCAATCATTGGAACAGGGAAAACGCAAACTGACTGCCAAAGATGCCATCACCGCCGGCGCACTGGGGGCGGTATGCATAGCAATCCGCTTTCTTTTTATGCTGGTGGGCGGTGTCAGCCCCTATGTATGGTTTGCTACTCACTTTATTGATGCCATTCTGATCGGACCGGTGTTCATGCTGATGGTGGCCAAAGTGCGGAAAAACGGCCCCTTTCTTCTCACCAGCCTGATCACCGGCGTGGTGCTGGTGGCTGCAACCTGGATGTTCCCCATCACGGGACTGGTGGGAGGAATCCTGTGTGAGCTGTGCCTGCGAGCTGGACAGTTCCGGCGGAAAAGCTGGCTGATGCTGGGCTTTTTCTGCTTCAATCTGGGCTTTATCGGTGACTTTCTGCCCCTCTGGTTTACCAAAGAGAGCTATTTGGAGTATGCCGCCCAGATGATGGACGCTGGCTATATGGCCACCATGGAGGGCTTGCTGACCTGGCCGGTGTTCGGGGTCATTGTACTGAGCATTCTGGTGGGTTCTGTTCTGGGGTCCTTGCTGGGTATGAAGCTCATGCGTAAGCATTTTGTCAAGGCCGGGCTGGCCCAATGAGGACGAAGAATATTTACCCTTCTTTTCTTGATCCTCGGACCAAGATTCTAATCTGGCTGTTGGCCAATGTGGTGGTGTTCACCTGGAGCTCTGCGGTTTTCCAGCTCGGTGTCATGGTAGCCTATTTGATTCTCTTTCTGGTAGAACGGAAAGGTACCATGCTGGCAGGGCTGCTGGCGACATATCTGGCTATCCTGGCGATACAATACTGGCTGTTGCCGCTGTTGCCCGGCTCTTTGGCTACGGTCTTTGCTACGGTGACCTACTTCATTCTGGTGTTCCCCTGTATTGCCGGCGGTGCCTATCTGATTGCCACCACCAGCGTCAGCCAGTTCATGGCTGCTTTGGAGAGGATGGGCGCTCCCCGGAGTTTTTCTATTACCCTTGCGGTGACGCTGCGCTTTCTGCCTGCGCTTCGGCAGGATTTGCGTCATATCCGGGATGCAATGGATCTTCGAAATATCCGTGGCTTTGAGGAGAAACTGGAGTGCATTTATGTACCAATGCTCATGGGGGCAGCCCAGACAGCAGAAGAACTCAGCGAATCCGCCACCGCTCGGGGCATCGAGTACCCAGGAAAGATGTCCTCCTGGCGGCCCATCGGATTTCACATCCAGGATGTGGTGGTCACACTACTGTTTCTGGCCCTCTGCGTGGGTGGGATCTGCTGCAAGGGGGTGCTGCCATGATTAGCTTTGACCATGTGACCTATACTTATGAGGGCAAGGAGACGCCAAGCCTTCGGGACTGCACCTTTTCTGTGAAACCGGGGGAACTTATCCTGCTCACCGGTGAGAGCGGCTGCGGCAAGACCACAATCATCAAGCTGGTCAATGGTCTGCTCCAGCATACTGGAGGTGGGACGCTGGCGGGAACTGTTATGGTCGGCAGCCAGGATGTGGCACGGACCCCGCTGTGGGAACTGGCGCGGACGGTGGGCTCGGTGTTTCAGAACCCCAAGTCCCAGTTCTTCAATCTGGACACCACCAGCGAGGTGCTTTTTGGGCTGGAGAGTCGTGGAGCGTCCCACGATGAAATGGCACAGGCTCTGGAATCCGCCGCCCAAGTCTGCGGAGTGGGGCCGCTGCTGGAGCGGAGCATTTTTGCTCTGTCCGGTGGAGAGAAACAGCGCATTGCCTGCGCCAGCGCCTGGGCCATGGGGCCGGAGCTGTTTGTACTGGACGAGCCTTCCTCCAATCTGGATGGGGAGGGTATCCGCCAGCTCCGGGAGATTCTGAATCAGCTGAAAAAGGCCGGGAAGACCGTGCTGATGGCAGAGCACCGCCTGTGGTACGCTGCCGATCTGGCTGATCGGGTGTTCTATCTGCGGAGCGGGCAGCTGGAACGGGAATATTACGGGAAAGATTTCCTCGCTCTGCCCGAGGAAGAACGCCGCTCCATGGGACTGCGAAGCATTGCGGAGATACCGGTGTCCTCACCTGAGTCAAGCTCAGCGATGGAAGCAGACGGCTTGACGGTGCGGGAGCTGTGCGCGGCTTATAACGGTGCGACTGTATGGGAGGGCGTATCCTTCCATGCGCCCAGGGGGAAAATTACCGCCATTACCGGCCACAACGGGGCGGGCAAGACCACCCTGGCCCGGTGTCTGTGCGGTTTGATGAAAGAACAAAGCGGTACGATTTTTTGGGACGGAAAGCCTCTGCGCCGAACGGAAAGAAGGCGGAAGGCGTTTCTTATCATGCAGGATGTGAACCTCCAGCTTTTTGGAGACAGTGTGCTGGCGGAAGTCCGGCTGGGAAATACGGCCGCAGAACAGGATGCTTTGACCGCCTTGGACCGAATGGATCTGGCTCAGTATGCGGATACTCACCCCATGGCTCTATCCGGCGGGCAGAAGCAGAGACTGGCCGTTGCTGACGGCTGCCTCAGCGGAAAGGAGCTGCTGATCTTTGATGAGCCTACCAGCGGTCTGGACTACGCCCATATGCTGGAGGTGAGCCAGCGTCTCCGAGAGTTGGCGGCGCAGGGACTATGCGTGGTGGTCATCACCCATGACGGCGAATTCCTGCGGGAGAGCGGGGCCTGGACTGCAGATTGGCTGCCAAATGACAAGCGGCAATGAAGTGTCCTGGAAATAGCCACCTATATAACGGAAGGGGGACTGACTATGCCTTTACACAAATCGGGTGAAGATTACCTGGAAGCGATTCTTGTTCTCCAAAAGCAAAGAGGCGTGGTACGCTCCGTGGATGTGGCTCGGCACATGGATGTGTCCAAGCCCAGCGTGTGCCATGCGGTGGCTACACTGAAAAAGGGCGGTTTCCTGCTCATGGATGGAGATCACTTCCTGCACCTGACTGACCTTGGCCGTGAGGTTGCCGAGGATACCTACGAAAAGCATCGCTTTTTTACAGAGATGCTTGTAGCAGCTGGTGTCGATCCTGTTACTGCCGAGCGGGACGCCTGCCGGATTGAGCATGTAATCAGTAAGGAAACCTTTAAGCGACTGAAAGCAGCTCGTAAACTGAGTGAGAAAGCGGTGATATCATCGGACGAGTCATGATTTTGGAGCTGCACGAAAGATATACGGAAGTTTTGGAGCAGATTCTGTCTATCCTCAAAAACCACCCTGAGATAGAAAAAATCGAGGTAGACGAGGAACCGATGGTATCGCTCCCCGGTCTTGAGATTTTTTCAAGCAGATGAAAGGTCTTTCAGGCTCGCCAGGAGATTCAGCTTACCGCCAAGGAATATCGGATTCTCCTGCTGCTGGCCGCCAACAAAGGCCGTGTGCTGACCTATGCACAGATTTACGAACAGATCTGGGGTGATTTCACCACAGGAAATGAGAACAATACAATAGGCTTTCATATCTGCAACCTGTGCGAGAAGCTATATCGGGCTAATCCAGATGCACCGTTCTACATTCGCTCTGTGCGAGAGGTTGGATACTGCCTGGATGTCGATGAACCATAATTCCACCACCATTCCCTATACTATAGATGTCTTTTCTCTGCTCTAAATCTCCGTTAGAGTGAGTCCTTCTGGGTGGTTCACAATGAACCGCCCCTGGGTCCAGCGAATGGGTGCAGTTCTCCCTTGGCGGAAGATTTTGAAATTGCCATTGATTCAGAGAGTGGTTTGTACTGCATTGTGGTACAAACCACTCTCCCTTTTATTTCACGGTATAGAGATTGGAGGTATTGCTCCCATTCGACCTGTGCCGGAAATCCTTTTGGATATAGCCGTGCTGCTCCAGATCGTGCAGCGCCCGCTTGACTGTGGAGCGGGACAGCTTCATGTCCGAGGCAATGGTCTGAATGCCCGGCCAACACCTTCCCTCGGCATCGGAGCGATCCCGCAGGTACATATAGACTGCCTTCGCTCTGGAGGGAAGCTCAGTGTCGGCGTAAATCGTTCCGAAGTAACTCATCGTTCCTCCTCTCCGAATGTCTTCATCTGCTTCCCTCGCTTTACAGCTCTCTCCTGGGCCGGGGTATGGGCGATTCCACCCCGGCTGGATACCGCATAGCCACGGCTTTCATCCATCTCCTCCGGTTCACTGAGCTGCGGGAGATTCCGCTCCAGATCCACCCGGTTGGCATAGGCCACCGCTCGATTGGCTCTCTCCGGCACCACATACGGCTCCCCGAAGGTAATGCCCCAGTTCAAGAAGAGTTGGAGCCGGGTCCGCATGGGATGGGTGCCGGTTTTCATGACGATAAAGCTGCCCTTGGGAATGGATTTCAGCTCGTCGGGCGTCAGCAGGGCGCGCTCCATCATCTGGAGGCTCTGGCTGGGATCGTTCTTGCCCCGGCTCACCGAGCCGGAGAGGACGGTGCGGCTGCCCAGGGCTTTGGACAGCACCTCCGCAGTCTGGCTGTTGGGGGCGAAGCCGCCGAAGATGGTGTCCTGGCAGTTGTCCTGAATGATCTCGCAGCCCTCTTTTCCGTAATTTTTTTCGAGCTGCGCCAGCGACTGAATGATGGGAACCAGTGTCAATCGGCGGGAACGGCCTGCGGAGAACAGCGGCAGAATATCAAAGGGCGGCATGGTACCGAACTCATCACAAAATAGCACCACCCGGTTCTTCAGCTTGCCGCCATTTTCATCGGCCACAGCGAACAGCTCCCGGCTCAGGTTCTGGATCATGAGACCGGCCATGAAGTTCTTGGTCGTGTCTTCTTCCGGCAGAATCAGGAAGATGGCAGACTTCTCCGAAGCAAACTTCTCAGCGTCAATGGCGCTGTCGAAGCACAGGATCTGCTCCAGCTCGCTGTCCAGAAAGGCATTCAAGCGGGACAGCACGGTGGACATGACGGAGGCCATGGCCTGCTCGGCGCTGTTGAGGGCGGCGCCGGCAAACCACCGCGCCTTGTGATCCGGCGGCAGTTTTGCCATCAGGAGCTGGAAGTGGCTCTTGCCCTTGACCCGGCTGGGCTCCAGAAGATCCTGTACCAGCTTGAATACGGATACGATATGGCGGCGCTCCTGGGGGTGGTCTTTATCAGGCGGCAGGAACTCGGCCAGCATCAGGATGACTGAGGTGAGAAGCCCTTCCGCCGCATCGTAGAAGAAAGCGTTCTGGCCGCGGTTGCTGTCATCGCCGTCTGGATTGACGATGGTCTTGGACAGGATTTTGGCGTATTTCTCGGCCTTGGCCCGGGCCGCAAGATTGTTCGGGTCATTCCGGGCAATGTCCATATACCGGTTGACCAGCGTCAGCAGATTGTTTCCGTCGGAGCGGGTGGGATTTCGCAGGTCGATCACGGCCACATTCTGATACCCATAGCAGTTCTTAGCGATGGCACCGTAGTTGCGGGCGAGGTCGCCCTTGCTGTCCAACGCCAGCCAGCTCATGCCGCTGGCGCAGGCGTACTCCAAATTGGGATAGAGAAAATAGGCGGTCTTGCCGATACCGGAAGCGCCGATCATCAGGCAGTGGATGTCATCGCTGTCCACGAGGGCGGTTAGTTCGCCTTTCTTACCCTTGCACCCCAGCACCAGCCCCTGCTCCGTGGGCAGGTTCTGGCCGCTGCGCCATTTCTTCACCTCGAAGGGGACATGGGCATAGGTCTGCCGGATCTCTTTGGCTGTGGCCCATCTCGCGGTGCCGTGCTGGCCGTCGCCGACCGTTTTGGATTTGATCCCGCTTAGGGTATAGTAGTGAGACAAGGCTGCCAGGCAGCCGATGACCAGGAACATCAGCCCGCCGGCCGCTAACAAAATCAGGACTTGGTGTGGCATGGTTAACCCCTTTCAGGGCACACCACTTCCTGCTCGGTTCCATACTTCTGAATGCGCACATCACTCTTATTACGGCCTACTTCGGGCGAACAGGAAGTGGTGTGCGTTGTTGTTATTTACTGCATGACTTGTGTGAAGGACGGTTCCTCAGCGGTCAGATCATCATTCCAATCTTTGTGTGCGGGAATGAGCCTTCCCACCGTGTACCTCTCTGCCAGCTGTTCCTTCATGCGCCGGCTGGCCAGGTGACCAGCCTCGTCATTGTCGAGGCAGAGCAGGACCGTATTGATTTGCGGCTGCCGCTCCAGCAGCTTCAGCACTGGCTGAATGGAGGTGCCGCAGCAGGCCACATAGCTGTGGCTTTGCCAGTTCTCCGGATGGAGCGTGATGTAGGAGAGCATATCGATGGGAGCTTCGAACACATAGAGGCTCCCATCTGTGCCGATATGGTGGAAGCTGTGGCGGGGATCGCAGCCCTCCACATTGAGCCGGAAGGCTTTGCCGAAGCTGTTGGCGCTGCGCTTGTGGGCATGGCGGGGGACGCCATCTTCATCCGTACCCACGAAAACCGCATTGTGGTAATCGGCATCTTCATACAGCAGCTTCTCTCTGGCAAAGTGCGCCACAACGCTCCGGTCGATATTCCGGTGCTTGACCAGATAGGCATAGACCCGGCGCATATTGGAATTGGCCGGCGGAAGGACAAAGGGTTTCGGCGGCTCCTCAACCCGTTCTTGGGCAGAGGGATAGACCGTTCCCATCTCACCCCCCAGAAGCATGGTCACCGCCTCTGGATAGCTGAGGTGATAAAACCGCTGCACGAAGCTGACAGCGTGACCGCCCCGCTCCTCGGCATGATCGTACCACTCGTTGCCGTGGATGGTGACGCTATGGTCTCGGGCAAGCCGTTTCTCTCTGCCGGAGGTAAGGAGCTTTTCGCCGCGGCAGCGAAGAAACTCCTCCAGATCAACGGAGGCGGCTCGCTGCTTTTGTTCATCTGTGAAATGAATATAGGTCGACATAGGTTCCTCCTGTTACATGGTCTGCTGATAGGATACCTGCTCCTCATGATCATCCGCCTTGTGGCCCATGGCCATCCGCTTTTCCGTCAGCCGCTTGCGCCGTTTGGAATCGATGCGAATCCCTGCCGGATTGCGAGGCGGCATGGAATTGTCCCGGAAGATCCGGCTCATGTGATGGAGCAGCTTGGTTGCCGCCAGCATGACGGACGGATCTCGGAACTGGTCAAAGCGGTCAAGGAAGAATTGGGCATACGCATTGCCCTGGGCAGCGGAGCGGGTGAACCAATCCCTGGCCTGCTCCCGATCCTGTTCCACATCCCGGCCCAGGAGATACAGCTTGCCAAGTGTGTACTGAGCAAACGGGTTTCCTTGTCTGGCGGCGGCAGTCAGGTACTCCAGAGCTTTTCTCACATCCTTCTTTACGGACTCGCCGGTGAGACAGAGCTTTCCAAGGCGGTATTGGGCAAACGGATTCCCGTGCCGGGTGGCCTTATCCAGCCAGCGCACTGCCTCCCCGGTACGCTTTTGAGAGAGCAGAAGCTTCCCGAGTGCGTATTCCGAAAAGTCATTTCCGGCCTCTGCGGACAAGCGAAACCACCGCTCCGCTTTTTCATGATCTCGCATGGTGGAGAGGTCATCCCGGTAGAACTTTCCCAGCTGATGCGCCGCCACCGTGTATCCTTCCGCCCAGAGCTGTTCCAGAACCCGGACGGCTTCAGCGTGTTCCTCGTCCAGCGCATAGACATCCTGCAGGACCGTTTTGGCGGCGCGATAGCGTCGAGCCTGTTCATATACGCTGTTGGATCGCTGCTCCTCATGTGCCGCCTCCGGCTCTGGCTCATCTTGCATCTTCTCATCTTCAAAAGTCGGGAGGCCGAGGCGGATGTTCTCGGCCTCCCGGATGATATCGTTTTTGATCCGGCGAAACTCTTTCTGCTGCGAGAGTGGGAGCTGCTCCCGCGGTGTGCGGCTGCCATAGCACTCGTTCAGCTCATCCCGGATCTGGTTCCATGTTTCATAGCACTTCGCCACTTCCGGTTGCCGGGCCAGCTCGTCCACGATGGTGTCCACCAATGCTTTGAGCGGTTTCTTCAGATAGCCATACTGCTTTTTCCCGGTGGTGGTTTCCAGGGCCTGCACCAACTGGCGCATCTGTTCCTCGATGACGGGGTTGTCGCAGAGCCGATGCTCCATCTTCTGAATCAGCTCCCGCATGGTATCCTGCGCCGCTTCAATCAGCTCTTTATAGGCAACATCCTTCCGCTCGTAGATCTGGATCATCTCATCACGGAAGATGGTGTTGGTCAGCTTGGAGCGCATGGCCGCAATGCCTTCCCTGGTCAGGAAGCCCTCTTTCGGATCGTCTGACCAGACCATCATGTGGATGTGGGGGTGATGCCCCTCATTGTGGAAAGCCGCATACCAGCGGAAGTGATCAGCCGGTATCTTCATGGCCTTGGCCAGATCCTGTGCGTGCATCATGAGCAGGGCACGCCATGCTTCCGCATTGTCGTACCCCAGTCGGGCAGCATCCTCACGGCGCAGGGAGTAGATGATGGTCCACACATTTCCGTCATGGGCTTCCAGCTCGGACATGGCTGCGTCGAGGTCTACCGCGGCGGCGGAGCTGAACAGGCCGTGGGTGCCGCGGCGCTCCACACGGGGGCGGGTGGCGATGTAGGACATATATCCGCTCTCTGAATTTATCTCATGGAGGTTTGCATCCAGCGCCATGGTGATGAAAGCTGATGCGGTACCAAGGGTAGGTGCCTTGCGGTAATCCTCATACTCGAACAGCTCCACGGCATCAGGGAAATCATGCAGGAGCTTTTGGATCAGCTCCTGCTGGCCCTTGGTGACGGGACCATTTCCGGTCAGCTTCTCCACACCCTCGCGGGTGGCGATGTACTTCATGTACCCGCCGGCCTTTTCGGATTTGATGTAGCCGCTTTTCTGTACGAGTTTCGCCATGGGTTACACCGACCTCTGGAAGTCCAGGGCGTCCTTGAACGAGGTGCGTCCGTTGGTGCGCTTCATATCCCGAATGGCGCGTCCCCGCAGGCGCTGGTATTCGCCTTCGTCGATGTCGGTGTCGTAGGCGATGATCTGCCCCAGCACATTGAGATCCACGCCCTGCTTGAACAGGAGCGAGCCCATGCGTCCGGCGAAATTGTCCAGGGTGCCGGTGAGCATGGCGGAGAGTGCTTCGGGCAGGAAGCCGCCGGCGTTCTTCGTATTCAGGTAGCCAATGTAAAACCGGAGCGCATTCTCCACGAATTCGCTCCGGCTGGCGCAGTTGTCCAGGCGCAGGTAGATGTCTACCTTCTCATCCAGATCCTCGGAGATCCAGAACCCCTTCTTCGTTTTTCTGCTTTCGGACTTCAGTAAAACCACTCCTTTTTTTCGTCAAGTCCCCGCTGAGAACCCTTGCTACAGCGGGACTTCCCCGCATCATAGGGTCCAACAGCTCTTTCCACCCGCCGGATTGTCCCCGCTGCAAAAAGCCGGAAACTGCCCGCACTGCGGGCAGAAGTGGGAGAGCCGGGGGCGGCATTGTCCCCGGCTCTTTCTCCTGCTTTGCTTTCGTCAGCTTCCCGCTCCCTTGGAAAGCGCCCCAAATTCCGCCCGTTTCCCTCTGGAGGGGTACACGGTCGACTGGCCGCTGAAAGCCGCACACAGCGGCTCACAGGGGGCAACGGGGGCTACATCTGCATCTCTGGGAGTTCCTGGCTCTGCTCCGCCAGATAGTCTGCATTGCACTCCTCCAGACTCTGGCCCCAGTGCTCCTGACAGTAGGTGTTCATCTTGGGGAGGAGCAAAGCCTGCTCCTCGGCGCTGAGCCGGTACTTGAATGCCTCCTCGTCGCCGTTGCCACGCTGCAGATACACCTCCAGCGTGTCACAGACACGACGGGCATCCAGATCGTAGTTGGCATAGATGTTCAGCCAGTCGTCATTCTCGGAGGTGCAGACATCAGTTCCGAACACTTGATCCGCATTGAACGATACTTCCATGTAGAACTCCAGCAGGTTGTCGTTCTGAATAATGTCCTCGGCGAAGGAGATGTCCTCGGCGCAGAGCCGCCGACTGCCAGTGAGGTATTCCGGTTCCGGCTCCTGGTTGAGCGCCCTCTCCTCCAGCCGGTCCAGGAAGATCCGCCACCTTTCGTCCGGCGCAGCGTTGCCCTTCTTCATGGCGAAGTAGGCGGCGGTGCTCACATCCCGGATTTTGAACCGCTTCCAGCCATCCATGATGCTGATGGCTTCCATATCGCCGCTGTCGAGGTCGATGTCGTAGGCACCCACCACCCGGCCCGTGTTGTCCAGCCGCTCCGACACGTAGGAGTTGAACTCCTCCTGAGAGATCCGCTGGGTGTGCAGCAGCGTTTCGACAAAGTGGTGGGGCGCTTCGTCGGGCGGTTTGCGGATGTAGCTGCGCAGACGGCGGGCGGTCGAGAGCAGCTCAAGTTTTTCTTCGGCCAGAATATAATCGGAGCTGCCGTTCTCCGTGACATGAAAGACGGCGAACCGCCGTGCGGCCTCCCGAGCCTCCTCCTCCGCCTGCTGCTCTGCCCAGAGCTCATGGCTGATGCGCTCGTACTCCCGCTGAGGAAGCTGGTTGCACATTTCATCAAGGATATTCTCCAGATGCTCCTCCAGCGTTTCCCCCTTCAGTTGTTTGCTCAGAGCGTCGTACCACCGCTCGTCGAGCCAGAGTGTGATCTCACGGCCCCTCATTGCATTCCTCCCATTTCCGGTCCGCACTGCTTCATCTCAGGGTACTCGGTCAGGAGATGCCACACGCCGTTTGCGTAGTTGGCGCTGTTGACCGTCTGACTGAGAAGATCGTCGGCAGAGAGCGACATCGTGATACCGGGCACGCCGGGATGCGCCGCGGCACTCTGGCCGCTCATCAGTCCTTCCGCCTGGGCTGCGGTCAGAGGCACAAAGCCGCACGGGGTCATCAGGGAAAAGACGCCGCCAACATGGGCTGCCAGGAAATCACGAACCGTGCGTGGGCCTGCGTTATCAGACAGTTCCTCCCGAAGCGTCCAGACGCAGTGGAGCAGCTCCTCACCATGGGAGGCATCCAGACCATTCTCCGCAATCCAGCGGTCTGCCAGCTCATCCAGCGGCTCGTCCAGCCCCAGCAGAAATCTGGCGTCCTCCTCATTGATGGCGTCCTCGATATTGTCACGGATCAACCGTGCGGCGGTGATCTCCTCAGCGGTATCGATCAGCTGAGAGGGATCGGCTGCCATCCACTGCTTGACCCGGCGCTCATAGTCTGCGCTGATCCGCTTCTTCAGCTCTTTCTTGTAATCCAAGGCGATCTCATCTTTGTTCACTGGATCACCTCCGGTTCCTGGTCAGGCTTCGGTACGGCGGCTCTCGGGCTGCGCCGGGGCTTGCTCGGAGCGGCGGCGCTTACATCGCTCTCATCGATATACTCCCGCACAGGGGCGGGCACATATTTTTCATAGAGCTTCACCAGCGCATCCGTCATCTCACGGTCCAGGTCAAGCTCCTTCTTGCCCATATAGCGTTTGAGCGCAGAGAGCTTCTCCTCGTCGAAGGTGATGGTCAGGTTCACTTGCTTCATTGGCACTTCCTTTCTCAGTCGTAGTTGATGTATTCGATCTGCAGCCAGTGGGTCCAGCCCCGACCCTCCAGCTTTGTTTTCACCACACCTTTTTTGGTATTCATAGCTTCAATCACATAACCGTCACCGATGTACACGCCGATGTGACCGTCATGCCAGACAGCGAGACCGGGGATATCCGGCATGGTGTCGATGGTTCCGGATACTGAGGCGTTATAGTACATCTGGTTGGCGCCAAGATCCGGCATCCCGTTGGTTCCATACTCGATGGTCATGGTGTCGGGATTGAGCCATCCGTACCCTTTGATCAGGCCCACGCAGTCTGTGGTTCTGCCGCCCAGCCAGTTGGCACGGATGAAGTCTGCATAGCTGCCGACGCCATCAGGGTACTGCTCCAGCTTGTAGGCGAAGAGCGAATCGGTGAGGACACTGCCGTATGTTCCCCAGACATAGCCCCAGCCGGATTCCCAGGCGTGGATGGCGTAGGTCACAAGGTCTGCGGCGTTCTTGGTGGTTGGATCGGTGAAGGCGGAGATGTCCAGCTCTATGCTGCTCCCATCCCCTCTGAGATACTCGCCGCTGTAGCTGCCGCCCCCGGCGCTCCCTGCGATCATGGTATAGATATGGTCGATGTTGCTCTTGTCATCTTCCGTGATCTCTCTGCCCAGATGGGCTTCCAGGTTGGCGTAGGCCTGGGACAGAGAGACCGGCACCGCGACGGTGTATTCTTCTTCCTCTGTACTTGTAGTCCCGTCCTCCAGGGTCACTTCCACGGTTCGTGTTCGGGTTTCGGTGGTGTAGAAGCACCCCACGAAGCTGTTCGCCGCCCGTGTGGACGGGGCGTCGTCCCCAAAGCAGAGGGCATAAAAAACAGCCTTGACTCTGATTGGGTCAAGGCTGTTGCCGCTGTCCATCTGCCCGTTGGCAGAGGACACCGCCGAATCCAGAAGAGAAAAGGCCGAGCGCATCTCCTCGATGTGATATCGGAACTCCGCCGGAACTTCTGCGGAGAATTCCGCTCCGTAGAAACACGCCTCCACCGAGTAGTTGTTATGCTCCGCCCCGCCTGAGCCAAGGGAGCAGAGCAGGGCAATCAAAAGAATGACTGGTGAAAAGATTGCTACCAGAATCCAGCCCAAACCTTTCCGGGTCTTTTCGTTGGTAAGCAGCATGGCAGCGGCCTTGGCCACTGCGGCAGCGGGTATAGCCATGTATTCCACCTCCTGTTCTTTACAGCTCAATGATGCTATGATATACTATCTAAGTAATATCGCTTGCATCTTTCGTTGTTGCGTCCATTGCGTTTTGGTATCCGCTCAATGCCGTTTCTCTCATGCTTGCATTTGCAGGTTGCGTGTTATGTTACATCGACAAGGGGGAAACTAATATGAGCAGCAGAATTAATGCGGTGAGCCAGGGGATCTGCGGGACGGAGCGGCCAAGTTCTGGGTATCTGAATAGGTGGGGATACCGCAGCACGAGAGTGTAGGGTTGGATCTCCCTTGGGGTTCAATGCCCCACCGTCTCACCATAAAGAGCAGAGGCTTCGTTTGAAGTCTCTGCTCTTTTATCGTCCGCCCGCTGTTCCGAAGAGCTTCTCCTTATAGGCCGGGGCGTGAACCTCCAGCAGATATCGTTCATTGCCGCACTTGTACAGGCAGACACCGCGCTGGGGGAACTTGATGAGGTTATATTCCGACTCCTCCAGCTGGAGCATATCCATGTAGGACCGCTTATCGATGGAGCCGGCGTTGAATAGAAACTGATGAGGCGGGATGCTGAACAAGGGCTTGGTCATCTCACGGACGCCCTCCTGATCGAAGTCCTCCAGATTCTGACTGGCCAACAGCATCGCCGATTCCTTCTTTCGCACACGCTTCAGACAGTTTCGGATGTACTCGATGGCGGTGGGGTTGGACAGCCAGATATACAGCTCGTCCAGAGCTGCCACGGTATTGCCCACGGTCAGGAGCTTATCGGACATGAAGGACAGCACATTGAAGAGCATGGCGTTGCGGACATTTTTGGCGGCGCTGAGCATTCCCTTGACGCCGAACACCAGGAAGCGGCTGGAGGTAATGTTGGTATGCCCGTTGAAGAACTGGGCGTCAGCGCCCTTGCACATGGAGTGCAGCCCCAGCAGCACCTCTTGCAGGAGCTTTTGGGTGTAGAGCTGGTGACGGTCGGCGTCGTAGGTCTTGAATTCCTCCTCAATGAGATCGTAGAGGTCGGAGAGGATGGGATAGTCCTCCGGGCACATCCGGCTGAAGTTGGTTCTCTCGGTGATGCCGAACTTGCGATACAGCTTGGACAGCATGATCTCGATGGTGTCGATGTGCGCGTCGCTGAAATCCTTGTAGGCCCGGAAAAAGTCCTTGAGGAAGGAGATGTGCTGCGCCAGCAGGGTGCTTTTGCGAAACGCCTCCGGCGCGTCGGTGGCGTTGGGGTCTCCGCCGTCATCCCAGCACTTGGGTTCCAGCACATTGATGATGTACTGCCCGGCCATCAGGTCTGCGAAGCAGCCGCCCACCGCCTCGCACATCTCCTGCTGTTCATGTTCGGCGTCCAGGCTGATGACGGACTTGCCGGACTCCAGCAGATTCAGGATCAGCAGCTTCATCAGGTAGGACTTGCCCTGACCGGAGTTGCCCAGGATCAGGATGTTGGCAGAGGTCTTGTCCTCGTCCCGCTGGTCGAAGTCCACCAGAATGTTGCTGCCGTATTTGTCTTTGCCGATGTAGAAGCCCTTGGAATCCAGCTTGCCGGAGTAGTTGAAGGGATAGAGATTCGCCACGCTGGAGGCGGGCAGCACCCGTTCAAACTGGATGCCGAATGTGTTGTGACCGCAGGGATTGACGCAGCGGAAGCCCTGCTGCTGACGGAGCAGGAGCTTATCCACATTCAGCTTGCTCCGCACCAGCTCCGTCAGTACATCGGTCTGGAGCAGCTTGAGGTTGTTGTAGTCCGAGGCGGTCAGCTCGATGTACACGGCGCAGTGGAGCAGAGGCTCACGGTTTCGGTGCATGGTGGCCACCAGAGTGGCCACATCCTGCAGGTTGCTCTCGGCGGTGACCGTCTGCTGCAGGTCGTTGGTGTTAGAGCTGTTCAGGCGGTTTTTGTTTGCGGCGTTCTGAATGATGCGCTTTTCCTCAGCCGGGGTGACCTGTCTGGTGTAGATGCGGAGGGTGACGCCATCCTTTTCTCCCAGATGGCGGAGGATAGCCTGCTCATCCGTGCTGGTCGGATATTCGCGGAGCGCCCAGACGCAGCGGTAGGTGTTACCGCAGATGAAATGATCCGGCATGAAGCTGACCACAGAGGGGGCGATCATATCCAAAAAGGATTTGATGGATGCCTCCTCGCGGCCCTGCGGAACAGTTCTTTTCGCTTTCTTTGCCAAAATGGATGCCTCCTATTCTCCGTGGAGGCATCCCGGCCATGGAGTGGAACACCTCCACGGCCTGTGATGAATTGATTTACTCGCCCACGATGACCCAGCGGTCGCCGTCGTAGTCCTCAAACTTCTCGGTAGTCACATTCTGCTCGAAGTAGACGCCCAGCATCCGCTTGAGATCCTGCTCGGTGGCGCGGCGGGTGGTGAACCCATTGTCATTGATGCTCTGCTCGATGCGGCTGAGATACGGGAACACATCCGTTTCCTTTTCACTTCGGAGACGGATGATGATATAAAACTCCCGGCTGGAGGCCATCAGCACCTGGATGCGATCCAAATGCTTACTGTCCTGCTCCAGAAGCCGCCGGATAGCAGGAAGCTCCTCGCTGCCCATGCGCTCCTGATAGAAGTTTTTGTTCCGCTCGAAGGACTCCTTGGAGTTGAGGGCCAGCATCTCAATTTCCGCCTGCCCCTTGACCACATTCAGCAGGGCGTAGATCCTGGCGCTGATGCTGGAATCGGACAGGACGCTGATGTTGGTAGGCTTGATGATGAAAAAGACCAAGTCGCCCATGCGAGTGGCGATGCAATAGTCCTTGATGCTGTCGATCCCCATGAGCTGCCGGGTCGATTGAGCGGCATTCTCTTTTTTCTTTCTGTTCATAGTTTCATTCCTCCTTGGGGAAAGCTGGGCGGGAAAAAGCCGGTACAGCGCATGGTGACACAGCAGGTCACCCGCCTGGGGTTCTGGCTGAACCAGTATTTTGCCCTGGCATTCTTGGCGCTGTAGCAGTGGGACTTCTCGCACAGCAGGCCGCCCACATAGCTTTTCAGCAGGGCCCGCAGGCTGCGGAAGCCATAGTAATATCTGCCGTCTTGGCTGCGGCAGCTCCACTTGTTCTTGGTATCCTGCCAGAAGAAAGCGTTGCGGCACTCCCACCGCTTGCGCTTCCGGCTCCACCGGAGCGTCAGGGAGGCGGACAGATCCCGCTCCTCGATTTCCGGCAGGCCGAAGCTTTCCTCGTTGTCAAAGAGTGTGTCGGCGTGGAACATATCACATTCTCCTACAATAAAGTTACGGTTTAAGGCGCGGCAGCCAGCCGCGTCTTTTTCCATCTCAAAGCCGAAGC
>JAXWVI010000077.1:0-40747 GCA_037245165.1 bacterium | reverse complement strand
CCCGGTACTTCTTTAACTCCCGGGCCTCTACCAGCCCCCTGGACTTTGACCTGGATCTGGCGGTGCGTCAGGACAGCGAAAACCCGGTGTACTATGTCCAGTATGCCCATGCCCGGATTTGTTCCCTCATCGCCCGGCTGAGTGAGGAGGGGGAGAAGGTACCCAGCGCTTCCGGCGTGGATGCTGCTGTGATGACCTCCCCGGAGGAGCTGGCCCTCATTAAATCCCTGGCCCAGTTCCCCGAAGAGCTCCACCTGGCCGCTCGGGACTACGACCCCAGCCGCATCAACCGTTACCTGGTGGCCCTGGCCGGGGACTTCCACCGCTTCTATAACGCCTGCCGCATCAAGGGAGAGGAGCACACTGTCCTGTCCGCCCGGTTGAAATTGGCCGATACTGTACGCTCTGTATTGGCCAACGGCCTGGGACTGCTGGGCGTGTCGGCGCCGGAGAAGATGTAATAAATAAGGAGATGGGGTTTGCGCGAGGTGGGCCGGTGTTCCAAAGGGAATTGCTGCCCGGCTTGCCTGCCCTATGTTCCAATCGCAAGGACACGCCTTAGGCGTGTCCTTTTCCAAAAGGAGGAACCTGTATGGCAAAGCGGGAGTGGCTTCCCCGGCAGCGGGACTGGACCCAGCGGCACCGAAATATGATTCTCTATGTCCTGGCTGTGCTGGGAGTTCTGGGCAGCATGGTGGGACTTGTCCTGCTGCCGGAGACGGTGAGCGTCAATCCGGATGCCGCCAACGCGGTTCCACGGTCCAGGGAACTGATGGTGGGGCTCCATTTTGCCATTATCGCCCTGTTCACCGCTCTTTTCTGGAAACGGCCCAGAGAGATTTTATATCTGGCGGGGGCGGTTTTCGGTGTGGTCATGCTCTACTTCATGCTCTATACCAACCTGGGGGTGTAAGAGATGGATCTACAAAGGCTGAAGGACAATCTGGAGGGACGTACCCCTGGACTGATGGATTGCCGGCGGTTTTTTGCGGTGCTGGTTCCTCTGGTGAAGCGGGAAGAGGAGTGGTACCTCCTCTATGAGGTCCGCGCCCGGACCATGAAAAGTCAGCCCGGGGAGGTATGCTTTCCAGGGGGGAAGATGGAGCCGGGGGAAAACGCGGAACAGTGCGCCCTACGGGAAACCTGGGAGGAGTTGGCCGTCCCGGAAGATAGGGTTCAGATTCTGGGGAGGCTGGATTTCATTGCCCACCGGGCTAACTTCCTCATGCAGCCTGTGCTGGCCGTGGTGGAGGAACAGGCCCTGAAGGATATGAGGCTCAATCCGGCGGAGGTGGATGAAACCTTTCTGGTCCCCCTGTCCTACCTGATGGACCACCCGCCCCAGGAGTTTGAGTACCCATTGGTGCCCAGCCCCGGGGAGGATTTCCCCTATGAGCTGATGGGGATCTCGCCAAAATATCCCTGGCGGCCTGGGCGGGAGAATGTGCCCGTCTACCTCTGGGAGGGGCACCCCATCTGGGGGCTCACCGCCCGGATTACCCGGCATCTGGTCAAAATTTTGAAGGAAACATAAAAGATACCGCCCGGAAGGGCGGTATCTTTTTGAATTTTTATGCCTTCTCCGATTCCGCCTTTTCCATCAATACCTTGATGGCATAGTCCACGGCGGGGATGGCTTTGGCCGTACAATACTGTTTCAGAAGCTCCAGCTCCCGAATGGCCTCTTTGGCTGTCATAACTCCCACGCTCCTTTCTTAACATAGCTGTATTTTAACACAGAAGCGTGAAAAAGTAAACGGAAAATCACCGCCGCCCTTTGAGGGCGAAAGCCCCAGCCAGGACCAGCAGAGCCAGACAGAGAATTCGCTCCGCCGGGGTGGCGATCCAGGCGAAATGGAGCAGGGACAGGGTGATGGACAATGCGCAGCCGCACCAAAGCAGAAGGACCGCCCCCATCTTCAGAACTCCTTTTGCTCCATGACCCGGCAGGAGATGAGATAGGATACCCACATTCCGGCCAGAGGGAGGATGGGGAACAGGAAGCTGAGCTGTACCATGGTGCTGTCGGGAGCGGAGGACAAGAAGGACAGGCTGTCCGCTCCGAAGACGCCCAGCTGATAGGCTCCGAAAATCAGCACAATGGGGGCGAAGATCACCAGATAGAAATAGGGGCGGGCCCGGTCCGGCCCCAGCTTGTAGCACAGGGGAAGAAGAATATCGGCGTACAAAAGTCCCAAACTGAGGCAGACCATCACCGTCATCATATTTTCCAGGATGATCTCCTGGCTGTCAAAGATGGAAACCAGCACACAGGAGAGAAGACCGCACAGCCCGGCGACCAGGGTCATGATAAGGGCGAAGAGATACCGCCCCGTCACCAATGCCCGGCGGCCCAGGGGGAAGGTGAGGGCGTATCGGTCCCACTTGGCCATCTCGTCAAAGGAGAAGGCGCTCATGGGCAGCAGCATGACAATCAGCTGCAAAATGGCGGTGGTAAAGGAGATGGTAAACAGCCCCAGCACCGTCATAATGAGATAGAAAATCAAAAACAGGGCGTAGGTCCGAATGGTCTTCCGCATGACCAATATATCCTTGATGACCAGTCCGATCATACCGCTTCCCCCTTTCCCACAAAGAGCATGATGTCCTCCAGCGTGGTCTTTTCCACCAGCAGGTCCCGATATTTCCGCTGGAAGGCGGCCCTGTCCCGAACCAGGGCCTCACAGCCGAAGGAGCCTTTCCGTACCCGCACCAGGTCCCCTGGGTCCACACGCCCAAGCTGCTGAGCTGTGCAGGCCAGTCGGCCATAGCTGTCCAGAATCACATCCTTGGCCTCGGACAGCACCACCCGGCCCTGGTGGAGGTAGGTAATGTAGTCGGCAGCCTTCTCCAGGTCGCTGGTGATGTGGCTGGAGATGAGAATGGAGTGCTCCTCATCCTGAATGAAGGCCAGAAATTCGTCCAAAATCTCGTCCCGGACCACCGGGTCCAGCCCAGCGGTGGCCTCGTCCAGGATGAGCAGCTTCGGCCGGTGGGCCAGGGCGGCGGCCAGGGACAGCTTCATCTTCATGCCCCGGGAGAATTCCTTCACATACTTGTGCTCCGGCAGCTGGAATTTGTCCAGATAGTCGCTGAACAGTCCGCTGTCCCAGGTTCTGAATACACGGGAAAGGATTCGGTCGATGTCAAGAGGGCGGAGGGTATCGTGGAAGTAGCATTCATCCAGTACCACACCGACATCGGCCTTGGCCAGCTTTTCCCCGGAAATATTGTCCTGTCCCAAAAGGGTGATTCGGCCGGCATCCCGGCGGATCAAATTGAGAATGCACTTGATGGTGGTGGTCTTTCCGGCTCCGTTTTCCCCGATCAGCCCCATAATGGAGCCGCCGGGCAGGGTTAGATCCACATTTTGAAGGGCAAAGTCCCCGTAGGATTTGCACAGTCCCCGAATCTCAATGGCGTTTGTCATAGTTCGTCACCTTTATATAAAATGTCCAGCAGTTCGTGGAGCTCCTCCAGGGGAAATCCCCCCTTCCGGGCCTCCTCCACCGCCTGGGAGAGCTTTTCTTCTACCTTCCGCAGCTGGGCTTCCCGAAGCAGCTCCCGGTTCTGAGGGGCCACAAAACAGCCCTTTCCGGGGACGTTATCCAAAAAGCCCTCCCGCTCCAGCTCCTCGTAGGCCCGTTTGGTAGTAATCACCGAGATGCGCAGATCTTTGGCCAGCAGCCGCATGGAAGGCAGGGCGTCCCCCGCCGCCAGGGTCCCGGTCATGATCTGCTCCTTGATTTGATCCACGATCTGCTCATAAATGGGTTTTCCGCTGGAATTGCTTAAAATGATGTCCATTTTGCGCCCCCTCTAACAGGGGAACGTGTGGGCTGCCCGCCTTGCGCGCGGGTCGGGCGCCGGCGCGCTCCTGACTGTTATGTTGGAAATACTGTATATATACCATATGCACAGTATAACACATAAAAAGCGCTTGTCAATAGCAGAAGAAAAATTTTTCTCAGAAGAAGCCCGAGGGGAACGGATTCAAAGGGGCGACCCTTGGCATTTTGGCGACTTTTCCAGGAAAAAAATACAAAATGCCATGGTTTTGCCCAATTTACAAGGGGAAAACCCGGTGCTATAATGACCAGCGCAAAATGGGTGGAAGGAATGAGCGGCATGGAAGGGCGTAAAGGCGTGAAGCTGGAAAATGATTTGGGGAAGGACCCGGTTCGGAAGCTGGTATTTCGAATTGCCATCCCCAGTATGCTGGCCCAGGTGGTCAGTGTGCTGTACGGCATTGTGGACCGGGTGTATATCGGCAATATTCCGGAAGTGGGTAGTCTGGCCCTGGCGGGGGCGGGGGTGTGCGGCCCCATTCTGACCTTGGTGGCGGCCTTTGCCTTCTGGATTGGCATCGGCGGCTCTCCGCTGATGAGCATCCGCATGGGGGAGGGGAAGCTGGAGGAGGCCCGGAAGATCATGGGCAACTGCTTTATGCTGCTGACCGTGTTCGCCTTGTCTCTCACCGCCCTGGCCCTTCTGGTACGCCGGCCTCTGCTGCTGCTGTTCGGAGCCAGCGAGAGCACCCTGCCCTACGCGCTGGATTACTATACGATTTATGTGTGCGGAACCCTCTTTGCCCTGCTGTCTACGGGGATGAACCAGTTCATCATCTGCCAGGGTTTTGCCAAAAAAGGTATGGTGTCGGTGATGCTGGGGGCGGTGCTGAACATCCTGCTGGACCCATTGTTCATTTTTGGGCTGAATATGGGAGTGCGAGGGGCGGCCATCGCCACGGTCATCAGCCAGCTGGCCAGCTGCCTGTTTGTTCTGGCCTTTCTGGCCGGGCCGGTTCCCCAGGTGCGCATCCGCCTTGGGGGATATGAGTGGAAGATCATCCGCCGGGTGCTGGTCATGGGCCTGGCTCCCTTCCTGATGTACGCCATTGACAGCCTGATGGTCATCGCCCTGAATACTGTCCTCCAGCGCTATGGCGGGCAGGCCCAGGGGGACCAGCTGGTGGCCGCGGCCACGATTTCCCAGTCCTTCCTGCTGCTGGTCACGCTGCCTCTGGAGGGGATTACCGGAGGGACCAGCTCCATCCTGGGCTTTAACTTCGGAGCGGGCCGCCCGGACCGGATTTGGGAAGCTGAGAAGTACATCCTGGCGCTGAGCCTGGTTTTCACCAGCGTACTTATGCTGCTGGGTCAGGGGGGAGCGGCCCTTTTTGCCCAGCTCTTTACCCCCGATCCCCAGGTGGCCGCTCTGGCCGCCCGGGCTGTCCGCCTTACCACCCTGGGGATTGTTCCCCTGTCGCTGCAATATGTGGTGGTGGACGGGTTTACCGGCATGGGCATGATGCAGTACGCGCTGCCCCTGTCCCTTATGCGGAAAGGGTTCTATTTCACGGCCCTGTTTTTGCTGCCTCTGGCGGGCGGAGCCATGGCAGCCTTCTTTGCCCAGGCGGCTTCCGACCTGATTCCCCCGATGATCAGTGCTCTGGTCTACTGGAACCGCCGCCACTGGATCACCCGCCAGGCTGACCGGCGGGCCCATCCGGAAGCGGGACGTCCGATGGTTGCACAAACGGTTTGAAAAAAGCACAGAGGATCGCAAATGCGATCCTCTGTGTTTTTTTTATGCCGGGGGAGGGAGAGAACGGGTGTTTTTGAGCTGCAGAAGGAAAACGGTAGTCTGGAAGGTAACGATGGCTACCCAGCCCAGTCCTGTGGCCAGCGCCACAGCGTCCAGCCCCATGGTTTTGACCAGAAGGTAGGTGCCGATGACCCGGATGGCGATCTGGAGGGTCGTGCCGAAAAAGGTGATATTCATCCGCCCGGTCCCCCGGAACCAGCCCACGAAGGAGTTGCCGAAGAAAGAGAGCAGGTAGAACCAGCTGATCAGGCGCAGATAGGAGATGCAGGGGGCCATGCCCGTTCCGCCTCCCAGGAAGAGGTAGGCCAGCGGCTGGGCAAAAATTCCCATGGACGCGGAGAAGAGCACGCCTACACCGATTGTGGCGGCGCTGCCCATCAGAAAGCCCCGCAGGGCCCGGCGGTCCTCTCCGGCGCCGTGGTTCTGGGCAATAAAGATGGCCATAGCCTCGCAGCCGCTGAGTCCAAAGGCCTGGGTAAAGTTTTCCACCCGCCCGGCGGCGGTAAAGGCGGAGATGGCGGCGGTGCTGGTGGCGCTGATGCCATTGACGGCCCCCTGAATCATCAGCTTACCCAAATATAGGCTGGATTGCTGGAGGGCGGCCACGGCGCAGTAGCTGATGGTGAGGCGGATGAGGGAGGGTTCCATCACCATGTCCTCCTGGCGGAAGAGGAGGAAGGGCCTCCGTTTCCGGATATAGAGGAAGCACAGGGAGGCGGAGAGGAGCTGGGCGGAGGCGGTAGCCAGGGCGGTGCCCACAATTCCCAGCTTCAATACCGCCACCAAAAGCCAGGCGGCAATCAGGTTGTAGCCCAGAGAGAGAAAGAGAAAGCCCAGGGCCGCACGGGTATCGCCGATGGAGCGCAGGGCGGCAGCCAGATAATTGTAGAGGAAGGTAAATATCATGCCCACCAGTATGATGCGCAGATAAGCGGCCACATCGGCGCGCACCTCGTCGGGAGTTTGAATCAAGGTTAAAATTTGGGGGAGAAGCAGCTGGCCCAGCACGACCGCTGTGAGCACGCTGCCCCCGATGAGAACGGCGGAGACATAGAGCTGCCGGCGAAGGCGGGCAAAGTTCTGCTCCCCGTAAAACCGGGCCACCAGCACCCCTGCTCCCATACACGCGCCGGTGATCACATAGATATAGAGGTTCATCACGCTTTCCGCAATGCCCAGGGCCGCTAAGGACTGCTCTCCCAGATACCAGGTGACGACCAGGGAGTTGGCGATGTTGTAGAGCTGCTGGAGCACATTGGCGCCCAGCAGGGGCAGGGCCAATCCCATCAGCTGGGGCATGATGCTGCCGGAGGTCAGATGAAGTTGACGGGACACAGAAGGGCCTCCTGTCATCATAAAATACTTGCCCTTCTACTATACGGGAAAACAGCGGTTTTGTAAAATATTTCTTTTATGATTGAAAAACAAGAAATGATGTGCACTGGGTCAGAAAGCAACCTGATTCGACGGAGGGCCTGTCCTATAATGAACGGGAAAGCGAGCTTGGAGCGGTGCTTGAACGAGGAGGAGACCATATGCCTGTGAAATGCAAAGAGGAGCAGCGGCAGCTGACCGCCAGAGTGGAGGGAGAGCTGGATCACCACCGGGCCCGGGAGGTTATGGAGGAGTTGGACCGCCGGATTGATGCGGCCCAGCCCCGGGAGCTTACCATAGACCTTGGAGGACTCACCTTTACCGACAGCTCCGGGATCGCCGTGCTCATCCGCGCGTACAAAAGGATGACGCAGATTCAGGGGGCCATGCGGGTGATTCACACCCCGCTTCAGGCCGAAAAGGTGTTCCAGGCCGCCGGGCTGGGGCGGATGATCCGTTTTGAGTGAAGCCGGGTAACATCCCGGCATAGCTTTGTGCGCCGGGCGCAACATAGAGGGGAAAGGAACCGATACTTATGAAAGTAGAAAATCAAGTGACGCTGGAATTTCCAAGCCGCTCGGCCAATGAGGGCTTTGCCCGGACGGCGGCGGCCTGCTTTGCCGCCCAGCTGGACCCTACTCTGGAGGAGGTTAACGACGTCAAGACCGCCGTCAGTGAAGCGGTGACCAATGCCATTGTACACGCCTATCCCAATACCATTGGGAAGGTGGTGGTCAAGCTGCGGATCAAGGAGGACCACTCCCTGGAAATTGTGGTAAAGGACTGGGGTGTGGGCATTGAGGACATTGACCGGGCCAGAACCCCCCTGTTTACCACCGGAAGCGAGGAACGTTCCGGGATGGGCTTTACCATTATGGAGAGCTTCATGGATACTTTGAAGGTCCGCTCCGCCCCCGGCAAGGGTACAACCGTCACCATGTCACGGAAAATTGCCCGCCGGGCGGGCCGGTGAGCGGGGCTTTATCCGGCTCCGCGCTCCTTCAGGCGGCACGAGAAGGGGATGCCCAGGCCTGTGAACAGGTTTTATTGGAGAATAACGGCCTGATCTGGAGTGTGGTCCGCCGGTACTACGGCCGGGGGGTGGAGCCCGACGACCTGTACCAGCTGGGCTGTCTGGGCTTTCTGAAGGCGGTACAGGGCTTTGATCCGGAGTACGGCACGCAGTTTTCCACCTATGCGGTGCCGAAAATTGCCGGGGAGATCCGCCGCTTCCTGAGAGATGACGGCCCGGTGAAGGTGAGCCGGGGGGTGAAGGAGCGGGGGGCCAGCATCCGGGCGGCCAGAGGCCGCCTGTGTGCTCAGTTGGGGCGGGAGCCGACCCTGTCTGAGCTGGCGGATGAGACAGGACTGACCCCGGAGGAAATCGCCGCCGCCGAGACGGCCACAGAGCCGGTGATCTCCCTGCAAGCGGAGACGGGAGACGGAGGACTCACCCTTGAAGGGATGCTGTCGGTGGGTCAGGAGGAGGATGGGCTGGTGGAGCGGCTCACCCTGCGCTCGGCCATTTCATCTCTGCCGGAGCGGGAGCAGCAGGTACTTCTGCTGCGCTATTATCGGGGCATGACTCAAGTGAATACCGCCCGGGTACTGGGGGTGTCCCAGGTCCAGGTTTCCCGTCTGGAGCGGCGCGCGCTGGAACGGCTTCGGAAGGAACTGACATGATTTTAAAGAGCGCATAGCAAAAAAATAAGCCCCCCTTTGGCGGAAGGGGGGCTGACTTGACACGGCAAGGGGAGAGAAGGAGAGCTCAGGAGAGAGAAAGAGCTGACCAGTCAATGCCGCGTTTTCTGCTTCGGAGGAAGTGAGAGAGACTGCCGAAGCAAATATTTTGGAAAGGGTTCGTGGAGAGAGTGTTCCCTTTTCACTGCCTATTATACTGATGTACAGATAAAATGGGTATAAATGAAGGAAAATATTTCATAAAAAAGCTGTTAAAATAATGGCCCAAGCAGTCTGATTTCGGACTGCTTGGGCCATATTCCTGTTAATCATCCAGCATGCGGTAGCCGATTCCCAGCTCTGTATGGATGTATTTGGGGTCGGATGGATTTTCCTTCAGCTTGCGGCGGATATTGGCCATATTGACCCGGAGGATCTGATTGCTTCCGCTGCCGCTGTATGGGCCCCATACATGCTCCAAAATAAAATCATAAGTAAGCACCTTGCCGGCGTGGATGGCCAGCAGCTCGATGATTTTGAATTCGTTTTGCGTGAAGTGGATTTCCTCGTCCCCCAGCATGACCAGATGTTTGGCCAAATCTACGGTCAGATCTTTGATTTGATAAACATCCCGCTGAATTCCCTGGCTCAGCTTCAGCCGGTCGGAGCGGCGCAGGGCGGAGCGGATTCGGGCCAGCAGCTCGGATACGCCGAAGGGCTTGACCACATAGTCGTCCGCCCCCATGTCAAGGGCTTTCACCTTCTCGGATTCCCGGTCCCGGGCGGAGATGATGATGACGGGGACCTCCCGGGGCAGGCCGCGAAGCTGGGCGAGGATGTCCAGACCATCCGTGTCGGGCAAACCCAGGTCCAGAAGCACCAGGTCCGGGCTGTGAGAAAAGAAAAGGGACATGCCTTCTTTCCCGCGAAAGGCGGGGATTGCCTTATAGTCGTTGGCTGTCAGGGCCCGGCAGATAAAGTTGCTGATGGACCGTTCGTCTTCAATTACCAGAATGGTCTGCTTTTCACTCATGACTGTTTTCCTCCATGGGAAGGCCGAAGCGGAATACCGCACCGCCTTTGGGATCGTTGCCCGCGGCAAAGAACCCGCCGTGGGCCTTGATGATACGCTGACACACCGATAACCCAATCCCCATGCCCCGGGTGGTGTCTCCCGAAAGGGACTGGGGGACCGGCTTGCCCGCCTGGATGGCCTGGCACACCTCAGGCATCAGACCCCGTCCTCCGTCCCGAACCTCCACCACGGCGTAGTCGTCCTGTCGGAACAGGCTCAGACGGATGTGCTCCAAATCGCCGGAGTGGCGGATGGCGTTCTCCAGCAGATTGACAATCACCTGCTTGATGAGCAGGGGGTCCATAGGCAGGTACAGGATGTCCTCAGACAGGTCCATGGCGATATGGCAGTCTGGGAAGTGCCGCCGGGTGGCCAGCAGCGCATCCCCCGCCACCTCCTCCAGCATCTCCTCCTGTTTTTTCAGAGGGATGGTGCCGTCCTGAAGCCGGGTGACGGACAGCAGGTTTTCCACCATAGTAATCAGGGAATCCGCGTCCTGCTTGACGTCGGTGAGCATGCTCAGATTTTTTGGCGACACATCCGGGCTGCTGAGCAGAACGGATACGGCTCCGGAGATTGCGGTAAGGGGGGTACGCAGGTCATGGGACACTGCCCGCAAAATATTGCCCCGAATGGCCTCGCGCTCGGACTGGAGCTGGATGGCCGCTTTTTCCGCATTGAGCTTTTCATTCATCTCATACAGAGCCTTGGTATTTTTTTCTCGGCGCGCGGCTTCAATGGCCTGTTTTTTCACCCGGGCGGTCAGAGCGCAAACCACACAGGAGATTGTCACCATGGACAGCATAGCCACGGGATAACCGGCTCGGGTCAGGGAAAACTGAGCGTAGGGAGCCATAAAATAGATGTTGATGCACAGCGCCCCCACAATAGAGGCGGCAATGCCGTAAAAATACCCGCTGGTCAGCAGGGAGATGAGCACCACCGCCAACACAAAGACCAGCGCGGAGTTATTTTCTCCTCCGGTGTGAGTAATCAGGATGCTGCTGGCCCAGTAGGCGCCGAAGAGGAACACCGCCATAACCATCAGGTTTCTGGGGACCCGGGGAAGACGGTGAAACTGTACCTCCAGATAGTGGTATATTTGAGACGATCGTTCCTTCAAGTGCTGGAACCGGACCACGGGCTTTCGCCTCCCTTCCCGGCAATTATACCAAAAAAGCGTCTGGGCGTAAAGAGAGCCGCAAATTTTTACACTTTTCTTATTCGGCCCTATACTTGTATCTCATGGGGGAAGGTGGTATAATAGAACGATTTCCGGCCAATGCCGAATAAACAGAGAGTGAGGCTTTGTGATATGACATATAAAGAAGAGTTCATCACCTTTATGGTACGTTCCGGCGTTTTGACATTTGGCGACTTTACCACCAAGTCCGGACGGAAGACCCCCTATTTCGTCAATACGGGAAACTATAAGACCGGGGCCCAGGCCGCCAAGCTGGGGGACTACTACGCCGCCTGCATCCAGGAGCATATGCCCGAAGGCATCACCTGTCTCTTCGGCCCGGCCTATAAGGGAATTCCTCTGGCGGTGTCCGCCGCTGCCTCCCTGTACCGCAACTATGGCCGGGACCTGCCCTACTGCTTCAACCGCAAGGAGGCCAAGGACCACGGCGAAGGGGGCTCCATGGTGGGGTATAAGCCTCAGGACGGGGACGATGTGGCCATCATTGAGGACGTGGTCACCGCCGGTACCGCCGTGCGGGAGTCCATTGAGCTATTTAAGCATGTGGCCAAGGTGAATATGAAGGCCCTGTTCGTCTCTGTGGACCGGATGGAGCGGGGGACCCGGGATTGCTCCACCCTGGACGAGCTGCGGGAGGATTACGGGATTCAGGTCTTCCCCATTGTGACCGTGCGGGAGGTTATCTCCTTCCTCCACAACAACCCGGTGGACGGCAAGGTCTACATTGATGACGACATGAAAGGGAAAATGGAGGCCTATCTGGAACAGTACGGGGCAAAGCAGTAAACATCCCTCCCCTTGGAAGGCATAGAGAGAGCGTTCAGAGGGGAAAACGGGTTTTTCTCTGAACATACGGTGGGGGAGCGTGTGTGTGGACGATCCCCAAAAATAGACTCGTAGTTCAGAAAACCGAGTTGAGGAGGGAGTGAGAGCTGTGTCCGTCCATACTGGCCACCGTCAGCGGGTAAAAACGGAATTTTTGTCCCGGGGGCTTGAGGGATGGCCCGATCATCGGGTTTTGGAGCTCATTCTGTTTTACGCCATCCCTCAGGGGGACGTCAACCCCCTGGCCCATGAGCTGATTGACCGATTTGGTTCGCTGGCTAAGGTTCTGGATGCCTCTCCCGATGAGTTGAAGAAAGTGCCGGGATTGGGAGAGCACTCCATCGCCCTGCTTCAGATGTTTCCGGCGGTGAGCGGGCGGTATGTGGCCCAGCGCAGCGGGCCGGGCACCCTGGTCCACACCGCTCAGGAGGCGGCCGGGCTTCTGACGCCCTATTTTTACGGGGCGGTAAACGAGATGGTCTATGTCCTGTGTCTGGACGGTAAGGGGAAGATGCTGGGCGTGCGGAAGGTTTCCGAGGGGAATGTCCGCAACTCCGATGTGAACATCCGGCGCATCGCGGAAATTTGTATGGCGCTGGGGGCCAGCTATTTCTACATGGCCCACAACCACACAAGCCACCTGGCCTTCCCTTCCGCGGAGGATTGGCAGTGTACCGACGTGATTAAGTGCGCGCTGGCCCCATTAGGCGTGTCCCTGGTGGATCACCTGATCTTTGTGGAGGGGGACGTGGTTTCCATGCGGGAATCAGAGCGCAGTGGCGGCAGGAAGGTGCTCCAGCTGCTGGGACCAGAGCCGTGGTAAAGCGGGCCTCTTGAAATGGAACATTAGTTCTGATATAATGGGGGCATTGATTGGAGGAGGCGGGCCCATGCCAAAGTTTGAAGTGGTTTCCGAATATACGCCCTCCGGTGACCAGCCGGAGGCCATTGCCGCCCTGTCTGAAGGGATTGAAATGGGGCTGGATGAACAGACGCTGCTGGGCGTGACCGGCTCAGGCAAGACCTTCACCATGGCCAAGATTATTGAACAGGTCCAGCGGCCCACCCTGGTGCTGGCCCACAACAAGACCCTGGCCGCCCAGCTGTGCGCGGAGTTTAAGGAGTTTTTCCCCAACAATGCCGTGGAGTATTTTGTCTCCTACTACGACTACTACCAGCCCGAGGCCTATATCCCCCACACCGACACCTTTATTGAAAAGGACTCCTCCATCAATGAGGAGATCGACCGGCTGCGTCTTTCTGCCACCGCCTCCCTTCTGGAGCGGCGGGACGTGATCGTGGTGTCCTCGGTGTCCTGCATCTACGGCCTGGGCGAGCCGGAGGATTTTGAGAAGATGATGGTCTCCCTCCGGGTGGGGGCCCAGATGGAGCGGGACGAGCTTTTGAAGCGGCTGGTGGCCATCCGATATGAGCGCAACGACATCGCCTTCGAGCGCAACATGTTCCGGGTCCGGGGGGACACGGTGGAGGTCTGGCCTGCCTACTGGAAGGACACCGCCATCCGGGTGGAGTTTTTCGGGGACGAGATTGACCGCATCTCGGAAATCAATGTGGTCACCGGCTCCCCCATCCGCCGCCTGACCAACATCCCCATCTGGCCCGCCACCCACTATGTGACCCCAAAAGAGAAGATGGATGCCGCCATCCAGGAGATCTACAAGGAGCTGGAGGAGCGGGTGGCCTTCTTTGAAAAGGAGAATAAGCTCATCGAAGCCCAGCGGATCAAACAGCGCACCATGTACGACGTGGAGATGATGCAGGAGCTGGGCTACTGCTCCGGCATTGAGAACTACTCCCGGGTCATCGAGGGGCGGCCTGCGGGCTCCCCGCCCCACACGCTGCTGGACTACTTTCCCAAGGACTTTGTCCTGTTTATTGACGAGAGCCATGTGACATTGCCCCAGGTGCGGGCCATGTACAACGGGGACCGGGCCCGGAAAACCACCCTGGTGGACTACGGATTCCGCCTGCCCTGCGCCTACGACAACCGGCCGCTGAAATTTGAGGAGTTTGAAAAGCGCCTTAATCAGGTGGTCTACGTCTCGGCCACCCCCGGGGAGTATGAGCGCAGCCGGTCGGGGCAGATCGTGGAGCAGGTGATCCGGCCCACGGGGCTGCTGGACCCCAAAATTGAAGTGCGTTCGGTGGAGGGGCAGATTGACGACCTGATTGGGGAGATCAACACCCGCACTGCCCGGAATGAGCGGGTGCTGGTTACCACCCTCACCAAGCGTATGGCCGAGGATTTGACCACCTACCTCCAGGGGGCTGGAATCAAGGTGCGGTATATGCACCACGATATTGACGCCATGGAGCGCATGGAGATCATCCGGGACCTCCGACTGGGCACCTTTGACGTGCTGGTAGGCATTAACCTCCTCCGGGAGGGCCTGGACCTGCCCGAGGTCAGTCTGGTGGCCATTCTGGACGCGGACAAGGAGGGCTTTCTCCGCTCGGAGACCTCTCTCATCCAGACCATCGGCCGGGCGGCCCGAAACGCCGACGGCATGGTCATCATGTACGCCGACACCATTACGCCCTCCATGCGCCGGGCCATTGATGAGACGGAGCGCCGCCGTCAGAAGCAGGACGCCTTCAACAAGGAGCACGGCATTGTGCCCAAGACGGTCATCAAGTCGGTGCGCAACCTGCTGGAGATCGGCGTGTCCGAGAGCAGCGAGGCCGAGCGCCAGGGCGAAGTGAAGAGCCTGACCAAGCAGCAGCGGGCCGAACGCATCGCCAAGCTGGAAAAGGAAATGAAAGAGGCGGCCAAGATGCTGGAGTTCGAGCTGGCGGCCGCGTTAAGAGATCAGATTATCGAGCTGCGGGGAAAATGAACGCCGCCTCTTTGACCCGCGCACGGCGCGGGCGCGCCGAGTGGCGCGTACAAACGTTTGATGTGTCAAACGTTTGCCGCAGGCGGAATTCATTTCCGCCGAGGATAGAAAAGGAAGGGGCCCCCGCGGGCGGGGCCCGTGGGGCGGCGGCCAAGATGCTGGAGTTCGAACTGGCAGCGGCGCTGCGAGATCAGATTATCGAGTTGAGAGGCAAATGATCATGGCAAAGCAGAAAGAAGAAAAGACCAACGTAATGCGGGTCCTGGAACAGAAGGAGATCGCCTATACCCCACACACCTACCCCCATGAGGAGGGAGTGGCGGTGGACGGGGTGACTGTGGCCCGGTCCATGGGCCAGGACCCGGAAACTGTGTTCAAGACGCTGGTGGCCCGGGGGGCGTCGGGCACTCTGTATGTCTTTGATATCCCTGTGGGGGACAGTCTGGACCTGAAAAAGGCGGCCAAGGCGGTGGGGGAGAAGTCCATCGCCATGCTCCACCAGAAGGAGCTGCTCCCCCTCACCGGCTATGTCCACGGGGGCTGTTCCCCGGTGGGCATGAAAAAACAGTATCCCACCGTGTTCCACGAGACGGCGGAGATCATCGACACCATCACCGTCTCCGCGGGAAAGATCGGCTATCAGGTGGAGCTGAAGCCCGCTGACCTGATCGAGCTGGTGGGAGCGACCACCGCGGATTTGACCGTCTGAGAAGGAGAAACCCCAATGCACAGTCACATTTATGTAAAAGGCGCCCGGGTGAACAATTTGAAAAACATCGACGTGGCCATCCCCCGGGACAAGCTGGTGGTGCTCACCGGCCTGTCCGGGTCTGGCAAGTCGTCCCTGGCCTTTGACACCATCTATGCCGAGGGACAGCGGCGGTATGTGGAGTCCCTCTCCTCCTATGCCCGGATGTTTCTGGGCCAGATGGAGAAGCCGGACGTGGACTATATTGACGGCCTCAGCCCCGCCATCTCCATCGACCAGAAGACCACCAGCAAAAACCCCCGTTCCACCGTGGGCACTGTGACGGAAATTTACGACTATCTCCGTCTGCTGTGGGCCCGGGTGGGCACCCCCCACTGTCCTATCTGCGGCAAGGAGATCAAGCAGCAGACCATCGACCAGATCATCGACCAGGTGCTGGCTCTGCCCGAAGCCACCCGCATCCAGGTTATGGCCCCGGTGATCCGGGGGAAGAAGGGCGAGCACGCCAAAATTTTTGAGGATGCCCGGAAGTCGGGCTATGTCCGCTGCCGGGTGGACGGCATCGCCTATGATCTCAGCGAGGAGATCAAGCTGGAAAAAAATAAGAAACACGACATCGAGATTGTGGTGGACCGCCTGGTCATTCGGGAGGACATCAACCGCCGTCTGACCGACTCGGTGGAGGTGGCCTCCAACCTGGCCGGCGGTCTGGTGGTCATCAATATCGTGGGGGAGGACCGGGACATCCTGTTTTCCCAGAACTACGCCTGTGAGGACTGCGGCGTGTCCATTGAGGAGCTGTCCCCCCGGATGTTCTCCTTCAACAACCCCTTCGGGGCCTGCCCCACCTGCACCGGCCTGGGATCTCAGATGAAAATTGACCCGGACCTCATTATCCCCAACAAAAATCTCTCCATTGTGGAGGGGGCCATCACCGCCACGGGCTGGAACAACATCAAGTCCGACGGCATCTCCCGGATGTACTTTGACGCGCTGGCCAAGAAGTATAAGTTTAAGCTGAATACCCCGGTGAAGGACCTGCCTAAGGAAGTGCTGGACGTAATTTTGTACGGCACAGGCGGGGAGAAGCTGACCCTTCACTACGACCAGCCACGGGGCCAGGGGACGCTGTACCAGGCCTTTGAGGGCATTGTCAACAACCTGGAGCGGCGCTACCGGGAGACGCAGTCCGACGCCATGAAGCGGGAGCTGGAGGAGTGCATGTCCCAGTGTCCCTGCCCCACCTGCCAGGGCAAGCGGCTGAAAAAGGAGTCCCTGGCCGTCACCGTGGGGGGGCTGGACATCGATTCCTACTGTCATAAGAGCGTCAATGAGGCCTTGGACTTTATGGACCATCTGGAGCTGAATCCCACCCAGACCATGATCGCTGAGCGGATTTTGAAGGAGATCAAAAACCGCCTGGGCTTCCTTCGGTCGGTGGGCCTTCAGTACCTGACCCTCAGCCGGGAGGCGGGGTCTCTGTCCGGCGGGGAGAGCCAGCGCATCCGTCTGGCCACCCAGATCGGCTCCTCGTTGATGGGGGTGCTCTATATCCTGGACGAGCCCTCCATCGGCCTTCATCAGCGGGATAACGACATGCTCCTGAAGACCATGAAGGACCTGCGGGACCTGGGCAACACCCTTCTGGTGGTGGAGCACGATGAGGACACCATGCGCGCGGCGGACTATATCGTGGACGTGGGTCCCGGGGCCGGCGTCCACGGGGGCGAGATTGTGGCCTGCGGCACTCCCGAGGAGGTCATGGCCTGCAAGAACTCGCTCACCGCCGACTACCTCACCGGACGGCGGAAAATCCCCGTGCCCAAGGAGCGGCGGAAGGGGAACGGAAAATATCTGAAGGTCTTTGGGGCGGCGGAGCACAATCTGCGCCATGTGGACGTGATCTTCCCACTGGGCACCTTCACCTGTGTCACCGGCGTGTCCGGGAGCGGCAAGTCCTCCCTGGTCAACGAGATTCTCTTTAAAAAGCTGGGGGCGGACTTAAACCGGACCAAGACCCGGGCGGGCAAGCACGATCGGATTGAGGGCGAGGAGTTTCTGGATAAGGTCATCAACATCGACCAGAGCCCCATCGGCCGCACGCCCCGGAGCAATCCCGCCACCTACACGGGGCTCTTTAACGATATCCGGGAGCTGTTTGCCTCCACCCCCGACGCCAAGAGCCGGGGCTACGGCCCGGGCCGGTTCTCCTTCAACACCCGGGGCGGCCGGTGCGAGGCCTGTACCGGCGACGGACTTTTGAAGATCGAGATGCACTTTCTGCCCGACATTTATGTGCCCTGTGAGGTCTGTAAGGGCAAGCGCTACAACCGGGAGACCCTGGAGGTGCGCTACAAGGGCAAGAATATCTATGAAGTGCTGGAGATGACCGTGGACGAGGCCATGCCCTTCTTTGAAAACCTGCCCCGGATCTATAACCGTCTGAAAACCCTGGAGGAGGTGGGCCTTGGCTATGTGAAGCTGGGACAGCCCTCAACCGAGCTGTCCGGGGGCGAGGCCCAGCGGGTGAAGCTGGCCACTGAACTGAGCAAGCGCTCCACCGGCAAGACCATCTATATCCTGGACGAGCCCACCACCGGACTTCACAGCTACGACGTCCACCGGCTCATTGAGGTGCTTCAGAAGCTGGTGGACGCGGGCAACACCGTGGTGGTCATCGAGCACAATCTGGATGTGATCAAGACCGCCGACCATGTGATTGACCTGGGCCCCGAAGGGGGCGACGGCGGCGGCACCATCGTGTGTGCGGGCACCCCCGAGGAGGTGGCCGCTTGCCCCGCAAGCTACACGGGGCAGTATTTGAAGAAGCTGCTGAACCAAGACTGAGAAAACCCAGACCGGAGGCCAAGGGGAGATGGCATCCGGTCTGGAGAGCTACATGGGCAGAAGCTGAAAAAGCTACTGGGCTGAACGGAGAGAGAGAAAATGGGGGATTTCCCCGCGAGGAGTATGTATGGAAATTTTTGACTTTTTGACCCACACAACCCCGGGCAAAGTAGTGTTTACTATGCTGGTGTCCATGATCCCCATTATTGAGCTGCGGGGCGGGCTTCCCTTCGGCGTGGCTCTGGGGCTGCCGTACTATTTGGCGTTCCCCGCAGCGGTAATCGGCAACCTGATCCCCGCCCCGTTCATCATTGTGTATATCCGCCGGATTTTTGAGCTTATGCGGAAATATATGCCCCGGCTGAACGGTCTGGTGGACAAGATGGAGCAGAAAGCTCATCTGAAGGGTCAAAAGGTACAGAAATATCAGTATCTGGGGCTGTGGATCTTTGTGGCCATCCCCTTGCCCGGCACCGGGGCCTGGACAGGGTCTTTGGCGGCGGCTTTTTTGGGCATGCGCCTGAAGCATGCCCTGCCTGCGGTGGTCATGGGCGTGCTGACAGCTGGCTGCATTATGTTAACTCTGACCCATGTGGGCATCAACCTGTTTTCCGGCTCTGTGTAAGACGGAGCGAACCCCGGGACCGAAGGGCACATAGAATGGCCTGGAGGTGTTGCGCTGTGGGCGTGTTTTGGGATGGAGTGCTGGCCGCTGTCTGCGCGCTGGGGCTTGCCCTGGCGGTCTGGTGGCTGTTTGGGCTGCTGCTGCGGCCGCTGCCCGGATGGGATGTGAGAGTAGTTTTACCCGGCCGGGGAGAGGGAGAACGTCTGGAACAGCAGGTGCGCTCCTTTATCTGGCTGCGGGGGCTTGGCTTGGTGCGCTGCCCGGTGGTGATCGTGGATATTGACCTGACCCCCGGGGGCAGAGAGCTGGCTCTGCGGCTGGCTGCCCGGTGGCCGGGGGTCATCCTCTGGCCGGTCAGCGATCTGCCGGATTATTTGAGTCGGACCTAGGCCGGTCCTGAAAAGGGAACATAGCGAAATGAGGAGGTGGAGCCCGTGGAAGAACAGGAACTGGAACTGTTGGAGGGCACCGTCTCCTCTCTTATTTATCAAAACGAGGAAAATGGTTATACCATCCTCCGCATGGATGTGGGGGGTGAGGAGATCACCGTGGTGGGAGCCATGCCCGGCGTGGCGCCGGGAGAGTACCTGTCCGTTCGGGGCAGATGGACCCGCCACCCCACCTATGGCTCCCAAATGCGGGCGGAGGTGGTGGAGCGCCGCCTGCCCCAGGGTCTGAAGGAGATTTTCCATTATCTCTCCTCAGGCGCGGTCAAGGGAGTGGGCAAAGCCACCGCCCGCCGGATTATGGAAGAGTTTGGGGAGGATGCCCTGGCCGTGATTGAGGATGACCCGGATCAGCTGACCCGGATTAAGGGTATCACCCTGAAACGGGCCCGGCAGATCGGAGATACCTTCCGCCGTCAGATGGGCATGCGGCGGCTGATGGAGTTTTTGAACGAACATGGGCTTCCATTGGAACTGGCGGCGCATCTCCACCGTACCTATGGAGATGTTGCGCTGGATGTGGTGAAAAATAACCCCTATCTTCTGGTGGGCGAAGAATTTGAAGTGGAATTTGCCCAGGCGGATGCTCTGGCTCTGGACCTGGGTATCGGGCCGGAGGATGCGCTGCGGCTGGAAGCGGGGCTGCTGTTTGAAATTGCCCACAACAATCTGAATAACGGCCATACCTTTTTGCCAAGGCGTAAGCTGGTGGAGGCCACGGGCATTTTGCTGAATGTGTCGGGAGAACTGTTGGAGGACCGGCTGGACCAGCTCCTGACCCGGGGAGAGGTGGAGCAGGAGTTGGTGGCGGGCCAGGAGGCTGTGTACCTGCCCGCCCTCTATGAGGCGGAGACCTTTGTGGCCCAGCGGATTGGGGAAATGAGCACGAGTGAGCTGCTGCCTCCTCAGGGACTGGAGAGACTGATCGACCGGATTCAGAACCGGCAGCATATTACCTATGCGCCCCAACAGAGGCAGGCTGTGGCTTTGGCCGCCGGGAGACAGGTGATGCTCCTCACCGGGGGGCCGGGCACCGGAAAGACCACCTGTCTGCGGGGGGTGCTGGCCCTGTTTGAGTCCATGGGGCTGGAGACGGCCCTGGCCGCGCCCACGGGCCGGGCCGCCAAACGGCTGGGGGAGCTGTGCGGTACCGACGCATCCACCATCCACCGGCTGCTGGAGACGGGCTTTGACCCCCACACTGGCAGGCTGGTCTTCACCAAAAACTCCTATGATCCCCTGAAGGCGGACGCCGTCATTGTGGACGAGACTTCCATGGTGGATGTACCGCTGATGGCCGCCCTGTTGGACGCGCTCCGGGATGACTGCCGCCTGGTGCTGGTGGGGGACCCGGACCAGCTGCCTTCGGTGGGGCCGGGCAATCTGTTTTCCGATCTGATCCGCAGCGGGGTGGTTCCCACCATCCGTCTGACGGAGATTTTCCGACAGGCCGCCCAGAGCGCCATTGTTCGCAACGCCCACATGATTAACCATGGGCAGCTCCCCGATCTGCGCAGAAACGACGGGGACTTCTTCTTTCTCAGCCGCCGGGACGGGCAGTCCGCGCTGGACACCATTGTAGACCTGTGCCGCCGGAGACTGCCGGAACGGATGGGGATTCCTCCCGACCAAATCCAGGTGCTCTCGCCCACCAGACGGCGCAGCACCGGCACCAGGGCTTTGAATCAGGCCCTTCAGCAGGCCCTGAACCCCCCTTTGGAGGGAAAGGGAGAGCGCCGGTTCGGTGACTGGGTTTTCCGGGAGGGGGACCGGGTGATGCAGGTGCGCAACAACTACGACATTTTGTGGCGGGAGGAGGGCGGCGTGGACTCCGGCATGGGGATGTTCAACGGGGACATTGGGATTATCCGCTCCATTGAGCGGGAGGTCATCACCGTGGACTTTGACGGGAAGATCGTGGAATACTCCCCGGATATGCTGGGAGAGCTGGAACCCGCCTTTGCCGTTACCGTACATAAGGCCCAGGGCAGCGAATATCGGGCGGTGATTCTGGCCGCCCTGGAGGGCGCGTCCATGCTGATGACCAGGGGGGTATTGTATACCGCTGTGACCCGGGCCAAAGAGCTGTTTATCGTGGTGGGGGACCAGGAGGTGGTGGCCCGGATGGTGGCCAACAACCGACAGACCCGCCGCTACTCCGGCCTTCGGGCCAGACTGGCGGGGAAATAAAAATGAAAGGGGCGCGGCTGCATGGCCGCGCCCCTTTTTTCGTTATAGGATGTCAATGTATTCCCCGCTCAGCGCCTTGTTCATGGAGCGTACCGCGCAGAATTTTCCGCACATGGAGCAGGTGTCGTCGTGCTCCGGGGAGCGGTCGGCCCGGATAGCCTTGGCCGTCTCCGGGTCCAGGGCACAGGCCCACTGGGCCTCCCAGTCCAGCGCCCGGCGGGCGTCCCCCATTTTGTCGTCAATGTCCCGGGCTCCCCGCACGCCCTTGGCGATGTCGGCGGCGTGGGCGGCGATCTTACTGGCGATGATGCCCTGCTTGACGTCTTCCAGGTTGGGCAGGGCCAGATGCTCGGCGGGGGTGACGTAGCACAAAAACGCGGCCCCGCTCATGGCGGCGATGGCCCCCCCAATGGCGGCGGTGATGTGGTCATAGCCGGGGGCGATGTCGGTGACCAGAGGACCCAGAACATAGAAGGGGGCCCCCATGCAGATGGTCTGCTGGACCTTCATATTGGCGGCAATCTGGTCCATGGGTACATGACCCGGCCCCTCTACCATCACCTGAACATCCTTCTCCCAGGCCCGTTTGGTCAGCTCACCCAGACGTACCAGCTCCTCGATCTGGCACACGTCGGTGGCGTCGGCCAGGCAGCCGGGCCGGCAGGCGTCACCCAGGGAGATGGTCACGTCGTACTCCCGGCAAATATCCAGAATTTCGTCGTAGTATTCATAGAAGGGGTTCTCCTCTCCGGTCATACACATCCAGGCAAACACCAGGGAGCCGCCCCGGGAGACAATGTTCATCTTCCGCTTGTGTTTGCGGATCTGGTCGATGGTCTTTCTGGTAATGCCGCAGTGAAGAGTCAGAAAATCCACCCCGTCCTGGGCGTGGAGACGGACCACATCAATAAAGTCCTTGGCGGAGAGGGTGGCCAGGTCCCGCTGGTAGTGGATCACACTGTCATAGACGGGGACGGTACCGATCATCACGGGGCATTCGCTGGTGAGCTTGCGGCGGAAGGGCTGGGTGTTTCCGTGGCTGGACAGGTCCATAATGGCTTCGGCCCCCATGTTCACGGCGGACATAACCTTCTGCATCTCCACGTCGTAGTCCTTGCAGTCACGGGAGACCCCCAGGTTCACGTTAATTTTGGTGCGGAGCATGGAGCCGATTCCCTCCGCGTCCAGGCAGGTGTGCAGGCGGTTGGCGGGGATGGCCACCTTGCCGGCGGCGACCAGGGGGATAAGCTCCTCCAAGCTCATGTGTTCCTTGCGGGCTACTGTTTCCATCTGGGGCGTGACAATCCCACGGCGGGCGGCGTCCATCTGAGTGGTATAAGTGCGTTCCATTGCATGCATCCTCCTTTACATTTCCTGTGGATAAGCGGTATAGGGATTGGCGAGGCAGAAGGTGTGGTCCAATGGACCGCTGCCCTTTCCCAGGTCCAGCATGGCCTCCAGAGCGCCGGAGACATAGTCCTTGGCCCGCTCTACCGACTGTTCCAGGGAATAGCCCTTGGCCAGATTGGCGGCGATGGCCGAGGAGAGGGTGCAGCCGGTGCCGTGGGTGTTGGGATTGTGAATGCGGCGGCCGGCAAACCAGCGGGAACGGCCCTCACACCACAGCAGGTCGTTGGCTTGGCCCGAAGCGTGGCCGCCTTTGCAGAGTACGGCGTAGCCATACTGCTCCCCGATGGTTTTCGCTGCCCGCTCCATATCCTCAGGGGAGGAGATGGTCAGGCCGGACAGGACCTCCGCCTCGGGGAGGTTGGGGGTCAGTACCGTGGCCAGCGGGAGGAGGACGCGTTTGAGCGCCTGGACGGCATCCGGAGAGATGAGCCGGGAGCCGCTGGTGGCCACCATGACGGGGTCTACCACAATGTTTTTGGCTGCGTAGGTCCGAAGCTTTTCCCCAATCACTTCAATGAGCGGGGTGGAGGATACCATCCCGATTTTCACCGCGTCAGGGAAGATGTCGGTGAAGACACAATCCAGCTGCTGAGCCAGAAAGTCCGGGGTGGATTCCAGGATGCCGTAGACGCCGGTGGTGTTCTGAGCCGTCAGAGCGGTGACCGCGCTCATGGCGTATACGCCGTTGACGGTCATGGTTTTGAGATCGGCCTGAATTCCGGCGCCTCCGCTGGGGTCGCTTCCAGCGATCGTCAATGCGGTTTTCATCTTAAAACTCCTTTCTTTTAAACGCATTGAAGTTTTATAGCGCGGCGGCAGGTGGTGCCCCCAAGCCGTCGCGGGCTGCATATCGTTTGTTTCCCCGCAAGTGGGAAAACGCACTCATTTCGCCGCTCCGCAGGGACAAAAACGCTTCAAGTCTTGCCGGTCGGAGCGTGACAGCGGTGGTTAAGTAATTTGCCCAAGAAAGTCAGGGTCGTCCAGGGTGGGCAGGTACCAGCGGCAGATGCGTTTCAGCTCCTCCTGATCCTCCCGGGCGGAGGCATCATAGACCCCGGCCACCAGAAATCCCGCTTCCTTCGCGGTCCGGGCGGCGTGGAGGGCGTCCTCGAAGACCACGATCCCGCCGGGCTGCCCGTGCAGACGCCGGGCGGCCTCCAGGTAGAGATCGGGCCTGGTCTTAGAGCCGTACTGAGTGGAGCTGACGGCAAACTGAAAATAGTGCCACAGCCCGAGCCGTTCCATGGCTTCCTGGGCCTGAAAGGTCTGGCTGGCGGTAGCGATGCCGCATGGCACGCCGGCCTGAGCCAGCCGCGCCAGCAAAACGTCCGCTCCCGGCTTCATGGGGACCCTGTCCCGGTACTCGCCGCTGACCAGATCGCTGACCGCCTGCAAAACCTGTTCCTGGGTTTGGGAGAGGTGGAAACGGCGGATCAGATAGTCCGCCGCCTCCCGGAGGCTCAGCTCCGCGAGAGCCTGGCCCAGGTCATCCGGGGGCTCCTGGCCCAGCTGACGGATGAGCGCGCCGGGGACCCAGCCCCAGATGTACATGGAGTCCACAAGGGTGCCGTCCAGGTCAAAAATAGCGCCCTGGAATTTCATTTGGCGATCATCTCCCTGGACAGGGACAGCAGGTCCCGGGCGGCCCCTTCCCCATCCGGCTGGGCGTAGATGGCGGAGACGACGGCGATGCCGCAGATGCCGCTGCCGGACAGCTGCATGACGTTGTTTTTGCTGATTCCGCCGATGGCCACAACGGGAATATCCACCGCCCGGCAGATAGCTTGAAGCGTGTCATAGCTCACCGCATCGGCGTCATCCTTGGTCCCGGTGGGAAACACGGCGCCCACGCCCAGATAATCGGCCCCGGCCTGCTGAGCCCGAAGGGCCTGCTCCACGGTCTGAGCGGAGACGCCCAGGATCATGTCCGGGCCGATTTTGGAGCGGACTTGTCCCGCTTCCATGTCGTGCTGACCCACATGGACTCCGTCCGCCCCCACTTCAATGGCCAGCTCCACGTCGTCGTTGATCAGAAAGGGGACCCCATACTGCTTACAAAGCGCCTTGATGTCCTGAGCCAGCGCCAAAAAGGACGCGTGGTCCAGGTGCTTTTCCCGAAGCTGAATCATGGTGACCCCACCCTTGAGGGCGGCCTGCGTCTGTTCCTGGAGCGTCCGGCCGCCCAGCCAGGAGCGGTCGGTAACGGCGTACAGGAGCAAGTCCTTTTTATCGCACCTCATACTTTGCCCCCTTGTCCAGGGTCGCACCGTCCATGTGGAAGATTGCGTCGATGATCCGATTGCGGTAGGTGGCGTTGCCGTCGGAGGGGGCCATGTTAGCCCAGCCGATCTCCCCGGCCAGCCCCATGGAAGCCACGGCTGCGGCCACGGCCTCCAGCTGGTTTTCGGGGTTTGCCACCACATAGGCGGTGGCCAGACCGGACAGTTGACAGCCGGTGCCGGTGATCCGGCCCATTTCAGGCCGGCCGTTGCGGATGACGTAGCACTGTTTTCCGTCGGCCACCAGATCGATGGCCCCGGTAATGGCAATGATGGACCCGGTTTTGTCGGCCATGGCTTTGGCAAAGGACACGGAGGAGTCCAGATTTTCCTCCGTCACCGCGTCGGCCACGTCGGCGTCCACGCCGCGGGTCTTGCCCGAGCCGGCGGCCAGGGTCTTGATCTCCGAGATATTGCCCCGGATGACGGCAAATTTGACCTCCTCCATCAGCTTCAGGGCGGTCTGGGTGCGCAGGGCGCTGGCGCCCGCCCCCACCGGGTCCAGAAGGACGGGGTGGCCCAGGGCGTTGGCTTTTTTCCCGGCGGCAAACATGGAGGGGATGGTGTTCTGGTTCAGCGTACCGATGTTGATGTTCAGCCCCCCGCAGATGGACGTGATGTCCTCCACATCCTGGATGTCGTCAGACATAATGGGGCTGCCTCCGCAGGCCAGCAGTACATTGGCCACGTCGTTGACGGTGACATAGTTGGTGATGTTGTGCACCAGGGGAGCGCCCCGGCGCACCTGCTCCAGACAGGTTCCAAGCATAGATCATTCCTCCGAAATAAAAAATAACCGTGGGATAATCCTTCTTTAGAAAGACGGTCCCACGGTATACACCGGAAAAAACGATCTCCCTACGTTGGCATTACCCAAATCAGGTCACAGGTCGAAGCGTACAACTTCCTCTCAGCCCGTTTGCGAGCTCCCTTTTTGTCCAGCCATTGTCCCACGGCTTTGGCCCTCATTATAGCACAAAAAAATGGGATTGCAAGCTTTTTCTGTTCTGGGTATGATAGAGAAAAAGGAGGGAATCTTATGACAGATCAGGACCTGGTGAAAAGAGCGTTTGAGATGCACCGATTTTCTTATGTGCCGTACTCCCATTTTCCGGTGGGAGCGGCGCTTCTGTGTGAGGACGGCCGTGTTTTTACCGGCTGCAACGTGGAAAACGCCGCCTTTGGCTCCACCATCTGCGCTGAGCGCACCGCCCTGTTAAAGGCCATCAGCGAAGGGTGCCGGGAGGGCTGGACCGCCATCGCCATTGCCGGGACGGGGGAGGACTACTGCTGGCCCTGCGGAGCCTGCCGGCAGATGCTCTATGAGTTTGCCCCGGAGCTGCGTGTGCTGGCGGCCCGGGGAGACGGGCAGTATGTGGAGGAGGAACTCTCCCGGCTGCTGCCCCATGGGTTTGGGCCCAAATCTCTGAACTCATTTTAAATTTTCGAGTATAAAATTTAAAAGAAGGGTCAAACTACCTGCGGAACCCGATTGAAGGAGGTGGTCTGACATGATTATGGACAAAATCGCCCTGACGCTGCTGATCATCGGCGGCTTGAACTGGGGCAGCGTAGGTCTGTTCCAATTTGATCTGGTGGCCTTTGCCTGCGGAGGTTCCGGAAGCATGATCAGCCGGGTGATCTATACTCTGGTGGGTCTGTCCGCCGTCTGGTGCGTGACGCTGCTGTTTCGGGATAAAGACCCGGTGGAAGAGCGGCACTGACGCCATATTTAACATGTTCCGGCAAAAACAGAGGCTTGGAGCGGTCAGCTCCGGGCCTCTGTTTTGATTTTACCTGGATTTAACAAAACTGCGGTTTCGAATTTTACATTTCTTTTTTATACTGGGCACCGTAAGCCAAGCGAATACAAAATGTAAAACAAAAAGGAGTACTTAACAATGAAAAAACTGACTTGCCTGGGCCTGTCCATCGTTATGGCCCTGTCTCTGCTGGCCGGCTGCGGCGGCAACGGAACAACCAGCACTGGCTCCAATAATTCCAATGGTGACGCCAACGTGAGCGCCAGCCAGAGCGCCAACAACGCTGGCGATAGCGAAACGCTCAGCGGCACCGTCTCCACCAACGGCTCCACCTCTATGGAGAAGGTAATCCTGACGCTGAACGAACAGTTTGGCATTAACAACCCCGATGTGAAGGTTTCCTACGATCCCACCGGCTCCGGCACCGGCATTGAGGCTGTGAAGAACGGCACCACCGATATCGGCCTTTCCTCCCGCGCCCTGAAGGACGAGGAGACGGCCGAGGGGCTGAAGGGTACCACCCTGGCTCTGGATGGGATTGCCATCATTGTAAATGCCGATTCCGCTGTGGCCGACCTGACTGTGGACCAGATCGCTCAGATCTTCACTGGCAAGATCACCAACTGGTCTGAGGTGGGCGGCGCTGACGGCGAAATCGCCTGCATTGGCCGTGAGGGCGGCTCCGGCACCCGGGACGGCTTTGAGTCCATCACCGGCACCGAGGGAACCTGTGTTCTGGCTCAGGAGCTGACCTCCACCGGCGCGGTTATTGAGGCTGTGAAGAACAATCCCCAGGCCATCGGCTACGCCTCCCTGTCCGCTGTGGAGGGCAAGGACGGCATTAAGGCCATCACCGTCAACGGCATTGCCTGCACAGAGGAGACCGTTTTGGACGGCACCTATGAGATCCAGCGTCCCTTCGTTCTGGTGACCAAGGAAGGCCAGGAGCTGAGCCCCGCCGCTCAGGCCTACTTCGACTGGGCAATCTCCGCTGACGCCTCCGATTTGATCCGCTCCGCCGGCGCTGTGCCTGTGGCGTAAGATCAAAAGCCCCATTGATAACAGCTCCCGCCCATTGGGCGGGGGCCGTTGTATGTCACGGAAAGGAGTTTTTCCATGGAAAGCGAAAAGATCCTGGAGTGGTCTGACGGCCGGGAAACGAAAAAAAAGCCGCCTTTCGCCTCCAAACGGGGTAAGGATGCGGCGGAGTTTGCGGTGCAGATGATCTTTCTGCTGTGCGGCTTTGTGGCCGTAGGCTGTGTGCTCTTTATTTGTATTTATCTAATTATTGCGGGCCTGCCCGCTATTTTGGAGATTGGCCCGATTGACTTCCTGTTTGGCGAGACATGGAACGGCAAGGAGGGAGAGTTTGGTATTCTGCCCTTCATCCTCACCTCAGTCGCCGGTACCGCCGGGGCTGTGCTCATCGGCGTGCCGGTGGGGCTGATGACCGCCATGTTTCTGGCCAAGGTAGCGCCTCCTAAGGCGGCCAAGGTCATTCGCACGGCTGTGGAGCTGCTGGCGGGAATTCCTTCCATCGTCTATGGCCTGGTGGGTATGATCGTGTTGGTCCCCGCCATTCAGAAGGCCTTCCAGCTGTCCTCCGGCGCTACGCTGCTGGCGGCCATTGTGGTTCTGGCTATTATGATCCTGCCCTCCATCGTCAATGTGGCGGAGACCTCTCTGCGGGCAGTACCCCGGGAATATGAGGAGGCCAGCCTGGCTCTGGGGGCCACTTATATCGAAACCATCTTCCGGGTCACCCTTCCCGCTGCCCGGTCCGGTGTGGCCACCGCTGTTGTGCTGGGAGTAGGCCGGGCCATTGGAGAGGCCATGGCCATTATCATGGTGTCGGGCAACGTGCCCAACATGCCGGAGAGCCTCTTTACCCCGGTGCGCTTTTTGACCACAGCCGTGGCTTCCGAGATGTCTTACGCCGCAGTTGGGTCGCTGTGGCGGCAGGCCCTTTATTCCGTGGGGCTGGTTTTGTTCCTGTTTATTATGATTATCAATGTGATTCTGAATGTCTTTATTAAAAATAAAAAGGAGGGGTAAGGCATGGGACACCTGTCTACAAGAAGATGGCTCTATGACCGGGGCCTGCGGGTGCTGCTTTACCTGTGCGGTGTCCTGGTGTGTGCCCTGCTGATCTTCCTGATTGGATATATCTTCGCCAGGGGCCTGCCTCATATCACCTGGGAGCTGTTGTCCACCCAGAGCAGCATGCTCAAGGGGACGGTGGGAATTCTTCCCCACATTGCAAGCACGGTGTACATCATTATCCTGTCTATGGTGATCGTGCTGCCTCTTGGGGTAGGGGCGGCCATCTACCTGACAGAATACGCCACCAACCGGCGGTTGGCTGAAATCATTGAATTTGCCGCCGAAACCCTCACCGGCATCCCTTCCATCATTTTCGGCCTGGTGGGTATGATGGTCTTTAACCAGCTGCTGGGTCTGAACGCGGGCATTCTGGCCGGCGGCCTGACGTTGGTGGTGATGATTTTGCCCACCATTATCCGGACTACACAGGAGTCGCTGAAGACGGTGCCCCAGAGCTACCGGGAGGGCGCCCTGGGGCTTGGAGCGGGGAAGTGGCACATGATCCGCACGGTGGTGCTGCCAAACGCCATTGACGGTATCGTCACCGGATGTATTCTGGCGGTGGGGCGTATTGTGGGGGAATCCGCCGCCCTGCTGTTCACCGCCGGGTTCGGCACCGTGCTTTACAGTTTTACCGAGGCCATGACCAACTCGTCCGCTACCCTCACCGTGGCCCTCTATCTCTACGCCAATGAGCGGGGCGAGACGGATATCGCCTTCGCCATCGCCGCAATTTTGATGATCCTGACCCTGATCATCAACCTGTCCGCCAGTCTGGCCGGGAAAAAGCTGAAACAGAAGTAAAAGGAGTACAGACCTATGGACAATACCATTCTGTCCGCCCGAGCGCTGAACTTATATTATGGGGAAAACCACGCCCTGAAAGATATTATGATCGACATTCCGGAGCATGAGATTACCGCTCTTATCGGCCCCTCCGGCTGCGGAAAGTCCACGTTTTTGCGTACCATCAACCGGATGAACGACCTGATCCCCGGGGTGAAGATCACCGGCTCACTGACCTACCGGGGACAGGAAATTTACGGGAAGGATCAGGATGTGACCGATCTGCGCAAGCGCATCGGCATGGTGTTTCAGAAGGCCAATCCCTTTCCCATGTCCATTTATGACAACGTGGCCTACGGTCCCCGTACCCACGGCATCCGCAACAAGGTAAAACTGGATGAGATTGTGGAGCAGTCCCTCCGGGGCGCGGCCATCTGGGACGAGGTGAAGGACCGGCTGAAAAAGTCCGCCCTGGGCCTGTCGGGCGGCCAGCAGCAGCGGCTGTGCATCGCCCGGGCGCTGGCTGTGAAGCCGGATGTGCTGCTGATGGATGAGTCCACCTCCGCCCTGGACCCCATCTCTACCTCCAAGATTGAGGACCTTGCCGCCGAACTGAAAAAAGATTATACTATCATCATGGTAACCCACAATATGCAGCAGGCCGCCCGTATTTCTGATAATACGGCCTTCTTCCTGTTGGGCGAGCTGGTGGAGTTCGGCGAGACGGAGCAGATCTTCTCCATGCCCAAGGACAAACGGACGGAAGACTACATCACCGGGAGGTTCGGCTGAGATGAGAGAACGCTTTCATGAACAGATGGAACAGCTCAATGTAGAGCTGATCAAGATGGGCGCTTTGTGCGAGGAGGCCATTTCCGCCGCCACCAAGGCCTATCTGGACGGGGACCGGGAGCTGGGCGAGCGGGCCGCGGCCCTGGAGCAGGAGATCGACCACAAGGAGCGGGACATTGAGGGCCAGTGCATGAAGCTGCTGCTGCGCCAGCAGCCGGTGGCCAGCGACCTGCGCACCGTGTCCGCCGCCATGCGGATGATTTCCGATATGGAGCGTATTGGGGACCAGGCCTCCGATATTGCGGAGATTGCCCGGGATATGGAGCAGACCCCCATCCGCAAGCAGGTGCCTCTGGGCGATATGGCCCGGGAGGCCGTCGGAATGGTGACCGACAGCGTGGATTCCTTTGTGCGGGGAGACCTGAATCTGGCCCACTGTGTCATTGCCAGGGACGACCAGGTGGATCAGCTGTTCCTGAGTGTACGCAGGGAGCTGACCGATCTGATCGCCCAGGGGAAGGACGGGGGGATGTGCCTGGACCTGCTGATGATTGCCAAGTATTTTGAGCGTATTGGGGATCACGCCTGCAACATTGCCCAGTGGGTGGAGTACGCCATCACCGGGGAATATGAGGACGACTGAACACCCAGGGAAAGCGGGGAATGAACGTTGGTATATATTCTGGAGGATGACGCCAGTATCCGGAAACTGGTGGTATACACCCTGAACAGCCAGGGAATGGAGGCGGAGGGCTTTGAGCGGCCCTCTCAATTCTGGCGCGCCCTTGGAGAAAAAAAGCCGGACCTGCTTTTACTGGATATTATGCTGCCCGAGGAGGACGGACTTCAGGTGCTCTCGCGCCTGCGGAGCGATCCCGCTACCCGGAAGCTGCCTGTTCTGATGCTGACCGCCAAGAGCACGGAGTACGACAAGGTACTGGGGCTTGACCAGGGGGCGGACGACTACATCGCAAAGCCCTTTGGGATGATGGAGCTGATGGCCCGGATTCGGGCCGCCCTGCGCCACGCCTACCCGGAGGAGGAAAAAGGTACCTGTCAGGTAGGGAAGCTGTTTGTAGATACCCAGCGGCATATCGTCCGCGCGGGGGACCGGGAGGTCACCCTGACGCTGAAGGAGTTTCAGCTGTTGGCTCTGCTCATGGAGCGGCGTGGGACGGTGTTTACCCGGGACCAGCTGCTCAACACCATCTGGGGCTATGAATTTGACGGAGCCAGCCGGACGGTGGATGTGCATATCCGGACGTTAAGACAAAAGCTCGGGGAATGCGGCAGCTACATCGAGACGGTGCGGGGCGTGGGGTATAAGATTGCCGGGGACTAGACCTGGGGCCTGGGCTGTCCGCAGCCGTGCGCCCGAAGAGGGCGGGAGGCCGTGGGGGCAGCCGGCATGAATGTGAGGAGTAGGAAATGACGAAGAAGATTTTCCGCAACTGTCTGGCGGTGGGCATCTGGGTGTTTCTGCTGTCCGTCGCCCTGTTTATGGGGATGCTGTATCAATACTTTACCGACCGGCTGGCCGACGAACTGGAGACGGAGACCTGGCTGGTGGCCCAGGGTGTGGAGACCATGGGCATGGATTATTTGAATGGGCTTCACTCCACCAACCGGATTACCTGGGTGGATCGGGACGGAACGGTGCTCTACGACAATACCGTGGATGCCTCCACGATGGAAAACCACGGGGACAGAGAAGAGATCAAACAGGCCATTCTGGGCAGTCAGGGCACCGCCCGGCGGGAGTCCGCCACCCTGTCCCAGCGCACTATCTATGTGGCACAGCGGCTGGAAGACGGCACTGTGATCCGACTGGCGGCCCAGCAGCACACGGTTGTCCGGCTGCTGCTGTCCATGGTGCAGCCGATCATCATTATTTTGCTGGTGACCCTGGGCTTCGCGGCGGTGCTGTCTTCCCGGCTGAGCAAGAGCATCATCCGGCCGATCCTGGAGCTTGACCTGGAACACCCGGAGGAGAGCGGCGTGTACGACGAGCTGTCTCCGCTGCTGACCCGGATTCGCCGCCAGAATGATACCATTCGCGATCAGATTGAGCTGCTGCGCCAGCGGCGGCAGGAGTTCACCGCTTTGACAGAAAATATGTCCGAGGGCTTTTTGCTGCTGGACAGCAAGGGCAGGGTGCTGTCGTATAATACTGGCGCGTTGAAGCTGCTGGGGGCCTCGGCGCCCCAGGAGGAGGCCAACGTCCTGACCCTGGACCGCTCCGACCCCTTCCGCCAGGTGGTGAGCCAGGTGCTGGAGGGTCTGCGCTGTCAGGGGCGGCTGGAGCGAAACGGCCGCAGCCTCCAGGTGCTGGCCGACCCGGTGTTCCGGGACGGGGAGTGTGCCGGCGCGGTGCTGGTGCTGCTGGACGTGACAGAGAAGGAACAGGGGGAGCAGATGCGCAGGGAATTTACCGCCAACGTCTCCCATGAGCTGAAGACGCCCCTCACTTCTATTTCCGGCATGGCTGAGATCATGAAGGACGGCCTGGTACGCCAGGAGGATATTCCCGGTTTTGCCGCCGATATCTATAAAGAGAGCCAGCGGCTGATCCGTTTGGTAGAGGATATCATCCATCTCTCCCGCCTGGACGAGGGCGGGGCAGATTTGGAGAAGCAGGAGCTTGACCTGCTGCAGTTGGCCAATACCGTCCGAGACAGGCTGCTGCCCACAGCCAAGCAAAATGAGGTCACGCTGGAGCTGACAGGTGACCACCAGACAATCTGCGGGATTGCTTCAGTGGTGGAGGAAATGATCTATAACCTCTGTGACAACGGGATCAAGTATAATCATCCGGGAGGAAAGGTCACAGTGACGGTAGCCGGAGAGCCGGAACTGGTAACCTTGACTGTGGCAGACAATGGAATTGGAATTCCGGCGGCGGATCAGGCGCGGGTGTTTGAACGGTTTTATCGGGTGGACAAGAGCCACTCCAAGGAGATCGGCGGTACCGGCCTGGGACTGTCCATTGTCAAACATGGAGCCGCGCTGCATAACGCACAAGTGGAGCTGGACAGCGTTCCCGGGCAGGGGACGACGGTTCGGATCAAGTTTCCCAAATAACCATCCTAACGGGGCTGGCCGGAGCAGGCCGCCCCGTATCATTTGAAAAAATTTCTTTCCGGGGGCTTGTTTTGGTGAAAGTGGGATAATGGCTTCCAAACTGGGAACTATAAAATGTTGACCGGGCGGGAACTTTTTTGAGAAACCGCCGTCCAAAACAGAGGAAGCAAGAAAACCCCTTGACATTTCCAAAACGAAAAGGAGAATGGAATCTATGAAAAAGATTTTGACTTTGGCCCTGGCGCTGGCTCTGACGGCAACCGCCCTGGTTGGCTGTGCCGGAAAGAACGGGGGCACCGGCTCTGATAAGACCCCGGAGGAACTCTCCCAGCTTTATTCCGACGCCATTACTGAGAACGGCGGAGAGATGGTGGAGTACAACCCTGTGTTTACTGAGATCAAGGAGGATGATATGTCTTCCATGATTCTTGAGAACCTGGGGCTGCTGGTGGATGATATGAAGGCGTTCGGCATCAGCGCCTCCGCCATGAATGTAAAGGCCTATGGCATTGCCGCGGTCATGCCTGCGGAGGGGAAGGCCGATACGGTCACACAGGCCCTCCAGGGGTATATCGACAACCAGAAAGCCAGCTTTGAGCAGTACCTGGTGGACCAGTATGAGGTAGCCAGCAATGCCAAGTTGGAGACTTTGGAGGATGGCACCGTTCTGATGGTGATGTGTGAGAATCAGGACACGGTGTTTGATGCCATTGCCGCCGCCATCCAGGAGGGCTGAGCCTCACGATCAAAATGCGAATTCCGGACACTGTCTGTTGGCAGGGTCCGGAATTTTTTTGCAATAGAGAAATATTGCCAAAAAAAGAAAAGATTTTCCAACCTAGATTGTTATTTATCAACAAGTATGCTATAATACATACAACCATTATTTGAATCTGATAGGAGGTCTGACCATGAACGCAGTGCATATCCGTCATCCGAGCAACCCGAAGATGGAGGTGACCGTCTACGACGGGCACTTTGCCACCCGTCATTCCCATAACACCCACTACATTGACATCACCCGTATGAAGCACGAGCATACCATGGCCCGGGAAGCGGCTATGTGGCTTGCCCAGGGGTACACCTATGAGAAGGGCGTGGATACCATTGTCTGCCTGGACGGAAGTGAGGTCATCGGTGCGTTCCTGGCCCGTCACCTGGCGAAACGGGACTTGTTCAGCGTCAATCAGGATAAGAATATCAACGTGATTACGCCGGAGTATGATTCCAACGGGCAGCTGATCTTCCGGGATAACCTGGTTCCCATGGTGGCCGAGAAGGATGTGTTGATCCTCATCTCCACTGTCAATTCCGGAAAGACCGTCTCCCGCAGCCTTGAGTGTGTTCAGTACTACGGCGGGCGGGTCCAGGGCATTGCCTCCGTCTTTACCATGCTGGAGCAGGTGGAAGATATCCCTGTGTACAGCATTTTTACCCCGAAAGATATTTCTGGTTACAGCAGCTATGAGCCAAAGCAGTGCCCCATGTGTCAGCGGGGGCAGAAAATTGACGCCCTTGCCAACAGCTATGGGTTTTCCAGATTGTAATACTGTGCTGTCCCAAGCCGCTCCCGGCCTGTTTGGTCGGGAGCGGCTTTTATTGAGCATGAATAAAAAATGCATATTCACATTGGATATGCATAATTATTTACATTTTTAGTGAAAATATACGGAAAAGACGGGGGAAGCTCTGAATAATCATGCGAATAAACCTCTTGCAATTCCAGGACAGGCGTGGTAGACTGTTTCCATCGAATCAAGGGCGGGCAATGTATAGGATCTCGTATTGGAGAGAAGAGTGTGTGTCCGCACTGAATTTTGGAGGGAAAAACAATGTCTCAGATCAAAAAAGTTGTGCTGGCCTATTCCGGCGGTTTGGATACGTCCATCATCATCCCCTGGCTGAAGGAAAACTATAATAACCCCGAGATTATCGCCGTCTCTGCCGATGTGGGGCAGGGCGACGAGCTGGACGGCCTGGAGGAGAAGGCCATCAAGACCGGCGCTGCCAAGCTTTACATCGAAGACCTTACCGACGAGATGGTGGACGAGGTCATTATCCCCTCGATGATGATGGGGGCCAAGTATGAGGACTACCTGCTTGGCACCGCCTTTGCCCGGCCCATCATTGCTAAGCGCCTGGTAGAGATCGCCAAGAAGGAAGGAGCCGACGCCATTTGCCACGGCTGCACCGGCAAGGGCAACGACCAGGTCCGGTTTGAGCTGGCCATCAAGCGCTTTGCTCCTGAGATGAAGATCATTGCCCCCTGGCGTGAGTGGGATATCAAGGGCCGGGATGAGGAAATCGACTACGCCGAGGCCCACAATGTGCCCCTGAAGATCTCCCGGGAGACCAACTACTCCAAGGATAAGAACCTGTGGCACCTCTCCCATGAGGGCCTGGACCTGGAGGACCCCGCCAACGAGCCTCAGTATGACAAGCCGGGCTTTTTGGAGATGGGCGTGTCCCCCGCCATGGCCCCCGACAAGGCCACCTATGTGACCTTGGACTTTGAGAAGGGCTGGCCCGTGGCCATCGACGGCGAGAAGATGAAGGCCAGCGATATCATCCGCAAACTCAACGAGCTGGGCGGTCAGAACGGCATTGGCCTTTTGGACATTGTGGAGAACCGGCTGGTGGGCATGAAGGACCGGGGCGTCTATGAGACTCCGGGCGGCACTATCCTCTATCGGGCCCATGAGGTGCTGGAGATGATCACCATCGACAAGGACACCAAGCACATGAAGCAGAAGCTGGCTGTGGACTTTGCCGACCTCGTCTACAACGGCAAGTGGTTTACCCCCCTGCGGGAGGCCCTCCAGGCCTTCGCCGTGGACACCCAGAAGCACGTCACCGGCACCGTGAAGCTCAAGCTCTACAAGGGCAACATCATTACCGCCGGCGTCACCTCTCCCGAGACCCTCTACTCTGAGAACCTGGTCACCTTCGAGGAGAGCGATTACAACCAGGATGACGCCACCGGCTTCATTAACCTCTGGGGCCTGCCCGACACTGTCCAGGCGCTGCGGGAGCAGGGCAAGCTCTAATCCCACAAAGACGCGACATCCATTTCCACCAAGCGGAAATTCTGCGAGGCGAATGGCCCCAGGTCATTCGCCCTTCGCATATTAAAGGAGCAAACACTATGAAATTATGGGCTGGACGGTTTCAAAAGGAAACCGATACCCTGGTAAACGACTTTAATTCATCCATCGGCTTTGACGCCCGGCTTTATAAGCAGGATATTGCCGGCTCTATCGCCCACGCCGCCATGCTGGGCAAGCAGGGCATCATTGAGGAGCACGAGGCCGAGAAGATCATCGAGGGCCTGAAGGCCATTCTGGCCGACATTGAGGCGGACAAGGTGGAGTTCTCCCTGGACAACGAGGACATCCACATGAACATCGAGGCCCTGCTCACCCAGCGCATTGGGGATGCGGGCAAACGCCTGCACACCGGCCGCAGCCGCAACGACCAGGTGGCCGTGGACACCCGCCTGTATGTGAAGGAGGAAATCCCCGTCATCATCAAGCAGGTGCTGGACCTGGAGCAGGTGCTCATTAAGAAGGCCAAGGCCAACCTGGACACGGTCATGCCCGGCTATACCCACCTCCAGCGGGCCCAACCCACCACCTTTGCCCACTATATGATGGCCTACGCCAATATGTTCAAGCGGGACGTCACCCGGCTGGAGGACTGTCTGGAGCGGCTGGACGAGTGCCCTCTGGGCGCAGGCGCCCTGGCCGCCTCCACCTATCCCCTGGACCGATTTGCCACCGCCCAGGCCCTGGGCTTCAAAAAGCCTACCGACAACTCCATGGACTCCGTGTCCGACCGGGACTACGCCATCGAACTGCTCAGCTGTCTGTCCATTTTGATGATGCACCTGTCCCGGTTCTCTGAGGAGATTGTGCTGTGGTGTTCCTGGGAGTTTAAATATGTGGACCTGGACGATGCCTACTCCACCGGCTCCTCCATCATGCCCCAGAAGAAGAACCCCGACGTGGCCGAGCTGGTCCGGGGCAAGACGGGGCGGGTGTATGGCTCTCTGGTCACCCTGCTGACCGTGATGAAGTCCCTGCCCCTGGCCTACAACAAGGATATGCAGGAGGATAAGGAGGCCCTCTTTGACGCCATCGACACGGTGGAGCTGTGTCTGCCCGTCTTCGGGGCCATGCTGGATACCCTCACCGTCCGGCCCAAGAACATGGCCAAGGCGGCCGCCGGCGGATTTATCAACGCTACCGACTGCGCCGACTATCTGACCAAGAAGGGCCTGCCCTTCCGGGAGGCCTATATGATCGTGGGCCGGCTGGTCAATATGTGCATTAAGACGGGGGACACCCTGGATACCCTGGCCCTGAAAGACTTCCGGGCCATCTCCTCCCTGTTTGACGAGGATGTGTACGAGGCGCTGGCCCTGAAGACCTGCGTCAATGAGCGCAAGGTCTACGGCGGCCCCGCCCGTGAAAGCGTGGAGAAGCAGATCAGTCTCATTGAGGACTTTGTCAACTCCAGAACCTGATTTTGTCTGAGTGACAGTATGATAGGAAGAAAAGGGTGGAACACATGAGCAAACCCAAGGTATATATCGACGGCAAGGAGGGCACAACCGGCCTTCAAATCTACGAGCGGCTGGGCGGCCGGGAGGACATCGAACTGCTGCTCATTGACGAGGACAAGCGCAAGGATGTGGAGGAGCGGAAGAAGTTTCTCAACGCCGCTGATCTGGTGTTCCTTTGCCTGCCCGACGCCGCCGCCGTGGAGGCGGTTTCCCTCATTGAAAATCCCAAGACCAAGGTGATTGACGCCTCCACCGCCCACCGCACCGCTCCGGGCTGGGTCTACGGCTTTGCCGAGCTGCTGCCCGGACAGCGCCAGCGGATTAAATTCTCCAGCCGGGTGGCCAACCCCGGCTGCCACGCCACGGGATTTTTGTCCACTGTGGCGCCCCTGGTCAATCTGGATATCCTGCCCAAGGACTATCCCATTTCCTGCTACTCCCTGACGGGCTACTCCGGGGGAGGGAAAAAGCTGATCGCGGAGTATGAGGCCCCCGATCGGGACCCCAGGCTGGCTTCTCCGGCCCCCTACGCCCTGAATCTTCAGCACAAGCACCTGCCCGAGATGCAGGCCATGGCCGGCCTGGCCTTTCCGCCCAATTTTCTGCCGGTGCTGGGGGATATCTATAAGGGAATGACCACCTGCATAATGCTGCAAAACAGCCTTTTGAAGGGAAATCCCAGCGCCGAGGACATCGGAGATCTGCTGTGCAACTACTACCAGGATCAGAAGCTGGTCCGGGTTGCTCCGTTTGGCGGGAGCGGCCCCCGGCTGTACACCAACGAGCTGGCGGGGAAGGATTATCTGGAGATCACAGTTTCGGGCAGCGGGGACCAGACCCTGCTCAGCGCCCAGTTTGACAATCTGGGCAAGGGAGCCAGCGGCGCCGCGGTTCAGAACATGAACCTTATGCTGGGCTTTGAGGAGACTGCCGGACTGAATCTGGAGTAAAGGTTATCCCGTGCTCTAAAAATTTTGAGAAAAAGGTGAGCAATCAATGTTGAAAGAGATTTCCGGCGGCGTATGTGCCGCCCAGGGCTTCCGGGCCGCCGGCATCCACTGCGGCGTCAAGGCCAACAGCAACCCCGACAAGAATGACCTGGCTCTGATCCTGTCGGAGAAGGAGTGTACCGCCGCGGCGACCTATACTCTGAACCGGGTCAAGGCCGCCCCCATCTATGTGACCATGGACCATCTGGAAAACGGGGTGGCCTGGGGCGTGGTGGCCAACAGCGGCAACGCCAACGCCTGCTGCCCCATGAGCCATGAGAACGCCCAGGCCATGTCCCTGGCTGCCGCCCAGGCCACCGGACATGAGCCGGAGGATTTTGTGGTGGCCTCCACCGGCGTTATCGGCCAGACCATCAACATCTCCGCCATCCAGGCCGGGATGCCCAAGGTGGCCGCGGCCCTCAGCTCTGATGGCTCTGACGCCGCCGCTACCGCCATTATGACCACGGATACGGTGAAAAAGGAAATTGCGGTTTCCTTTCCGGTAGCCGGGAAAGAGGTCAAGATGGGCGCCATTGCCAAGGGCTCCGGTATGATTCACCCCAATATGGGCACCATGCTGGCTTTTATCACCACGGACTGCGCCATCACCCAGGAGATGCTCTCCGACGCCCTGCACGAGGTGGTGAGCAAGACCTTCAACCGGGTCACTGTGGACGGGGATACCTCCACCAACGATACCTGTGCGGTTCTGGCCAACGGTATGGCGGGCAACCCTCTCATCGAGTGGAAGGATGAGAACTACGAAGCCTTCAAGGAAGCTTTGGAGTATGTGTGCCGCCACCTGTCCCGGGCCATTGCCGGGGACGGCGAGGGAGCCAGCAAGCTGGTCACCTGCAAGGTGACCGGGGCCCGCAGCGAGGAGAGCGCCGAGCGGCTGAGCAAGGCCGTGGTGGGCTCCGCCCTGGTGAAGGCTGCCATGTTCGGCTCCGACGCCAACTGGGGCCGGGTATTGTGCGCTATGGGCTATTCCAAGGCGCCCTTCCGCCCGGAGCATGTGGACGTGTCCTTCCAGTCCTGCGCCGGGGAAATCCTGGTGTGCAAGCAGGGGGACGGCATCGTCTTTGACGAGGATAAGGCCAAGGAAATCCTGTCCCAGAAAGAGGTTATCATTGCCGTGGACCTCCATGAGGGGGAGGAGAGCGCCGAGTGCTGGGGCTGCGACCTGACCTATGATTATGTAAAGATCAACGGGGACTACCGCACCTGATCAGCGGGGCTTTCCCGGCGCGGCCGAGCTCCGGGAGACGGATGGAACGGAGGAAACCATGGAACTGGCATTTGTGGTTGTGATGCTCTCGGCGGTGGCCACCATACCCGCCATGGTTGGCTTCGGTGCGGCACACTGGTGTCTGGAGCGCCGGTGGACAATTCCGGTCATCCTGGCCATAGCGGTTCTTGGTGCTGTGACCATCTATGGGCTGCTGCGGCTGACCGGCGTGGTGGTATTTCCCACAGACCGGGACAGTTCCATGTTTTGGCTGGGCCGGAGTTATCGGGATGAAGGATTCCGCTGTCT
>JAXWVI010000076.1:0-39137 GCA_037245165.1 bacterium | reverse complement strand
TTCTTTCCTCAATTTTTCTTCATTTTTCTATTGACTTTTTATTTGCAGACTTTCGGAATGAAGTGGTTTGCTTCAATCAGGATGGCTGTATATTACATGAGGTTTGTTGTAAAAGTAATTCAAAAGTGTTTTTGTAATATTAATCTGGAAAAATCGACTTTAAGTGGGAAATGAGCGTAGTAAATCGGCGTTGGGTGAAAAAAAGCAGTCCCACAAGCTCATGGCTTGTGGGACTGCTCGTATCAATATGGGTATCGAGGCATCAAATATCTTTTTTCAAAAGCACCTTTTTCCCGCACACATACGCAGCAACAGTCCAAACTCCGCAGGTGACCAATACCCGCAAAAGGATGATCGGATCAAACTGCATGGAGCAAAGTTTGGCCGCCCCGGAAATCAGGACGGAAAAAACAGTTTCGATCCACTCCAGCCCAAAGGCTTGTGCAAAGAGGGAAATCCCCATCGTGAGGCCACCGGTTGCAATGAGAAAGCCGACAAACATGGTCCATGCCATATTGCGCGTAAAAAAGGACACCAGCAGTACCACTGCACTCATGGCGCAGCCTACCATCCACTTTTCCAGTAAAAATACAATCAATCCCAAAACGCCGCCGGATAAGACCACATCATAACCCAGAACTGGCAGGGCAATCAGGCAGATAATTGCATAAAGGACCAGCATGAGGGCGCTGACAACTGCCATCGACAGCATTTTTCCACCCACATACTCTTTGGGATCTGCATGGACAGCAAAGAGATTCTTCGCAAATCCACCTGCATAGTCCCCGCATACAAAAATGGCAATGATAATACTAATCAGAATGTAAATGACACCGGCTCCCATAGCGGAACTCATAAAATCCGTACCCGCATCGCCGGTCAAAGCCACACCCATCAGGGCATCCATCGTCGTACTCATGCCGCCCATAATTTGGACGACCGCCATCGCCAGCAAAAATGCAATCGAAACATAGAAAACCTTGGAGTGAAGAAGCCGGTGCATATTCATCTTGAAAATGTTATTCATGGTCTGTTCCTCCCATCAACTCAATAAAGTATTCTTCCAGATCTTGCTGATGCAGGAACACTTCTTCAACGTTGTAGTTGTTGCTGTAAAGAATCCGGTTGACTGCGGCAGTATCCTTAAAGCCGGGAAGATGGATTTCACGAGACGATACAACCTCCATAGCCGGGATATGAAGCTCTTTGGAGAGCAACTGTGCGGCCTTTTGGGCATCTTCCACCTTCACGGTCAGATAGTCTTTTCGCTTGTTGGCAAGTTCCTCTGCACTGGTCTGCTCAATCAATTCTCCGTATTTGATAATGCCGTAATGGGTGGCGATCTTGGAAAGCTCGCCCAAAATATGGGAGCTGATAAAAATAGTGACGCCACGATCTCGATGGAGATTAGCGATTACCTCGCGTAGCTGCACGATACCTTCTGGATCAAGGCCGTTGATCGGTTCGTCCAGAATGAGCAATTCCGGATTTCCCAGCATCGCAATGGCAAGCCCCAGACGCTGCTTCATGCCCAAAGACAGGTGCTTCGCCTTCTTCTTCACGGCCTTGGAAAGTCCCACCGCATCCAGCGCTTCCAGCGCGCTCTTTTTGGGATTCTCCAAACCAATGCTGTATCCTTGAAGAATCACATTTTCCAAAGCGGACATTCCGGGATAAATCCCCGGCTGCTCGATCAGCGTTCCGATTTTGCGCCGTACAGCAGGGTCGGTGACGGGCCTCTCAAACAGCTTGATTTCACCTGCGGTCGGGCTGGCCAAGCCGCAGATCATGCGCTGCGTTGTCGATTTTCCAGCTCCGTTTCTGCCAATAAAGCCGTATACGGAACCCTTGGGCACCTGAATACTCAGATTGTTGACGGCATTTTTATTGCCATACCGCTTACACAGACCGATTGTCTGTATTGCATCCATAAGATCAGTCCTTTCTGCTTTTTATATGTATAGAATAGCGATGCTTTGTTTGCAAATCGCTTAAGTTATATTTTTGAATTGTTAATTTGCAAAAGTAGAGCCTGCCCGCAATTTTTGCAGGCAGGCTCTGCATCATTCAGTTTTCTTTGACAAACAGGACCACAAAGCCCTGGTCAGGGTTTCCGAGAAGCTGCTGAACCTTCCATCCATCGTTCGCCTTGTCCTTGATCAGACTGTTCAGATCGTTCTCATAGGCGTTCACGCCAACCTTCTTCAGAGTTTTTACCTCGTACTGCACACCTTCACCTCCTAACATAGGATTGTAATATAATCAACCTAAATGGCTGATTCCTGGATGAGATTAGATTCCTGTGTGATTCAACAGGGCATTTGCCTTTTCGCAGACAGTGTAGATATCCTCGTACTTCTGATCGATCAACGGGGTGATTTCCTTGGTCTTAGCTCTCACAATGGAACGGTACAGAAAGTAGGGAGCTATCCAACCGAGGAAGGCCGGAATTGCCAGCAGAATACACGCCACAATATGCTCAGATGTGACTGCAAATACGGCCCCGGCCATAAATGCGGTTCCAATCACGCCAATCGCATAGGCAACCGCCGATGCCTTGATATATTTCTGTGTTTCCAGGGCCGTGATCTCGGACACACAGGCATCAAAGTTGCGCTGAAGCCTGGTTAGTTCTACTTTGTTGAGGATTTTACGATCCCGCCGGAACTTCATGGCAATGGAATCCACTTTTCCGATCTGCTCGCCGGTTCCTTCCAGCTCCCAGCCGAAATTTTCATAGCTGTCCGCATACAGGTGTGCCATATTTCGTTTTACCGTCACATCCAGGTATTCATACCCAACGAACGGTCGTTTGATTTGCTCCACGATGATCCTCCCCCTTATTGCTCCGTCAATTCACCGGACAGATGCAGAACCTCGTCGGCGTATTCTTCTTTGCGCTTTTCGGTAACCAGCTTGTAGGCCGGATAGGACAAAAGGGTAAGGATCATGCCAGGAATACTCATGGCAAGGCCTTTTTTGAGATCGCTCCCCACCGAAGGACTGTCATTTACCATGATTTTCGCCATACCGGCGCCCATAATCAGCGAACCCACAAGGCCCAAACCACCTGCGACCATCTTTCCGGGAAACTTTACACGGCGGTCCAGTTCCTGAAGCTGCTCCATTTTGTTCTCTTTATGCGGAATATACTGACGGCGGATCTGCTCCGCTTGTTTTTGGTCTTGCTCCGTCACTTTACAATCACTCATGCTTAACCTCCATAAAATTGCTTGGTTGATGTGTTTCTGGAAACATCTTAATCTTCGTTTGTTTTGCTATTACTTCAAATATGTTTGTGTAATATTAATTTCCCTTTTATTTGATCCATTTCCGGCATCAGGTTTACAGCAGCGGGGATATGATTTTGATCACAGAGCAAAGAGCGCGCTGCGGAAGGGATGGGTGAAGCATCCGGTTATCAATTTTCAGACATTTTGGGAGCGTAGTATCAAAGTCTTTTTTCATTTCCGAGATACAGCCGCAGCCATACATCCAGACGCCATTCTCAAAATGATGGACGAGGCTTCGATAGTCGAGATTGATGGTCCCGATCATGGCCACTGTATCATCGGCCAAATAGAATTTTGCGTGGACAAACCCCGGTGTGTACTCATAAATTTCCACTCCGGCATCCAAGAGCCGCTGAAAATAACTCTTCGTCATCTCAAATATGATTTTCTTGTCTGGAACATAGGGTACAATGATTTTCACAAGGACGCCTCGCCGAGCTGCATTTTCAATGGTCTGGCACAGTTCATTGTCAATAATCAGGTAGGGCGTCATGATATTCACATAGCGAACCGCCTGGGAAACTATATTTTGAATGACACACTTTCCAACCCGGTACTGATAGATCGGGCTGGGGCCATCCCCGAAGGGAACCATATACCCGGATTCCCCGAAAGTTGGACTTTTGGGGAAGTGCTTGCTTGAAATCTCCGGTGCTTTTCGTGAATTCATCCCATAGTCAATCAAAAATAGCTTGGTCAGCTCTTTGACGGCCTCTCCCTCCAGCCGGATACCGATGTCCTTCCAATGTCCGAACTTTACGACCTGGTTGATATATTCGTCCGCCAGATTCACACCACCTGTGTAACCGACCTTCCCGTCGATGACCATAATTTTTCGGTGGCTTCGGTTGTTGAATTCACTATCGGCATTTCCTCTTACAATTGAAAAGGGGACGGCTTCGATCCCATAGCTGCCAAGTGTCCGGAAGTAATCACCGGGCAGGGTATTGATACAACCAATATCGTCATATACGACCTTAACCTCCAGCCCCAGCGCGGCCTTTTCTGTCAAAATTTCCAGAATGGAATTCCAGAACACCCCTTCCTCGATGATAAAATACTCCAGAAAGATGAAGCGCTCCGCTTGCCGCAAATCCTTCAGCATGGCCTGGTGCATACATTCCCCCAATGGAAAGTAAGTCTGCCTGGTGTCAGTAAATAAATGAGATTCTGCGATCTTGCACAGAAATTTGGCTTGATTGTGGGCGGTAGGGTTTTCAGCAGCAAGCTGTTCAAATACAGCAGAATCGTCCATGTGATAGGAGTCTTTCTTCATGTTATCCATGCGCCGGACAAACTTCTTTTTCAAGGTTCGGGAATAGAACAGGAAATACAGCATAAACCCCGCGACGGGAACCACCAGCATCAGGAGCAACCAAGGAATCTTGTAATCCGGGTTGTCGTTGGAGGCAATGATCTGCACCACGCACCCGATCTGTGTTGCCCACACCAGAATGGAAAAGTAAGGTACATAATGATCCAGCAGGTAGACGATGCCGATTACCATCACGGTCTCCAGTACAAGCAGAAGGAACGCAAGGTAGTAGCGAACAGGAATAAAGTGATGTTTCTTTTTCGGACTTGATTGACTGTAAATATATTTTTCCATTGCTTTCATACCCCTTGCTCCTTACCAAACTATTTCTTGTATTGTACGGGCGGTATGTTTACCAATTGCTTTTGTTTTGTTTCTGTTACATTAAAAAACAGCGCAGCTGACGCATTTCTATACGCCAGCCGTGCTGTTTTTTGAAATGGTGATATGAAGTAGGGAGTGCTCTGGCAGGAGACCGCTTTTTATCTTGCACCCGATTACTCTTTGGTATGTTCGGTGTCCGCCGGATCTTCTTCATCCGATTTTTCCAGGAAGGCATCCACAAAAGCGTCTTCCACCTTCTTGTAGCCGCCGACAACGGAGTCGTCTACCTTTTTGTAGGCACCGGTGACTTTCTCGGCCATGCCGCCAGTTTTCATGCTGCCGTCCTCTTCCAGAAAAGTGCCCACAAACTTTTCTTCGACGCTCTTATAGGCACCGATCACCTTCTCACCGATTTTTCCGGGTTTCATTTTGTATTCACTCATACGATAACCTCCATATTTGAATCTATATTGACTATATTGACGCTTTATCTTACAGCAGGGATGTGACACAGGACCACATACTCTGAAATACCATGCCGATAAACGGAAGTACCAGTGTCCAAATCAGGACGCCGCCAGCCAGAACGCCGAGAACGCCGCCGACTGCCAATGCAGCTTTCTTCATCACGATTCCTCCTTTCCCGTTGGTGTGCCTTTATTATAGGAGCGATTTGTTTATCCACTGCTTCAATTTTGTTTGTGAAATATTAAAAAGCTGGTGGCGTCTAAAAACACCACCAGCTTCAAGTTCACAGTAGAGAATGTCCTTTTTCACACAACTGGTAAATTTCTTCGTACTTAGCTTCGATAAAAGGCTGAACCTTGCGGCTTTGCTTCTGAAGTTTGTAGCGGTAAATAAACACAGGAAGTATCCAACCAGCAAACGCCGGAATGGCCAGCAAAATCATCAGAACATAGTGCGGCGATTCGCTTGTGACTGCAAAAACAGAACCCGCCATAAAAACCGTTCCAATAACCCCTACAATCATAGCCCACACGGTTGCAGTCTGCTTTTTGGAACGCTCCATCTGCTGAATCTCCTGCATACACGATTCAAAATTCCGCTGCAAGCGTGTCAGTTCCATTTTATTGATGATTTTTCGATTCCGCTTCAGGTGAATTGTTGTGATTCCTCCGCTATGATCCGTTGGATGCTTTTCATCCGGTATCCATCCAAAGTTTTCATAGCAATCTAAAAACAAAGAAACGTCTTTACTCGGGACCGAGATTTCTTTATATTCATAACCAATATATGTATTTCCAGGCTCTTGATTCATGTTTGCAGCTCCTCATTGGGAATAGATACCGGGAGCTTCACAGTAAAGGTGCTGCCGTTCCCAGGGACGCTGGTCACGGCGATGGTGCCATCGGACAGTTCCAGAATTCTCTGCACCAGGGCAAGTCCAAGTCCATTGCCCTCGGTAGCATGAGAGGTATCCCCCTGATAAAATTTATCAAAGATTTTCTTCCTGGTGTTTTCATCCATGCCGCAGCCGGTGTCAGATACCACAACGGTAATCTCATGGGAATCTGAAGTTTGTGCCAGCTTGACTCGGCCCCCGTCCGGGGTGAATTTCAGTGCATTGGATAAGAGATTGGTCCATACGATTTCCAACAGCCCTTCGTCAGCGCAAATCATGACACGATCCTCAATCTCTGCTTCAAATTCAATATGCTTTTTCTCCCATGTATCCTCAAACTGCAATGCACACATACAGAGCTGATTGCAGACATCATATACCTGTGGGAGTGGCTTGATTACCTGCTTTTCCAGCTTGTTGAGCTTGAGCATATTAGTAATCAGATTGGACAGCCGTTTAGTTGCCTGGAGAATCGTTGCGGTACATTCCTGACGCTGTTCTTCCGTCAACTGCTTTTTCTGCAATAGTTCCGCATTGTTTTGGATAACAGCCAGCGGAGTTTTGATCTCATGAGATACATTGGAGAAAAAATCTGTTTTTAGTGTCTCAATGCTGCCCAGCTCCTCCACCATCTTATTGAAGTCCATAAACAGGACGTCCAGGTGCGTAGTCTTATCCATAGGATGCTTTGGGGGAAGATAAACGGAAAAATCGCCAGAGGCTACCTTGCGTGCTGCCTCGGAAAATTCTTCAATGGGTTTTTGATAATGCCGTTTAATAGTTAGGCCTGTGATAAGGGTGGAACAAACGGACGCCAGTCCCCAGAACACAATGACCGCAATACTGTTTTTGACTGGTAAGTTTTTGTAATCAATCGCCTGCCCGATCATGAACATCTGCATGGTTGTCAGCAAAGCGAACATGAAAAAGAACAAGACAAATGTTGAAAGCGGGAAAAGCCCTTTTTTTACACGCTTATCGGAGAATTTGCCGACGGCTTTCATAACAGCACCGCCTTGTAACCAAGTCCGCGAACGGTTTTGATTTCAAACCCGTTGCAGCTGGAGAATTTGTCCCGCAGCTTGGTAATGTATACATCTACTGCCCGCAGGCTGGTTTCCGATTCAACTCCCCAAAATTCGTCCATCAACTGCGCTCTGGAGAAGGTCTTGTTAGGGTAAGACAGCAGTTTATAGAGAATGTTAAACTCCCTTGTAGTCACCGGAATATCTTTTCCGTCCACAGCCGCAGCTACTGCATCTGCGTCCAGCGTCAAATTTCCTACGGTCAGTTTGCGTTCCATTTCGATATTGGCCCGCCGCAGCAGCGCCCGAATCCGCAGCAGCAGCTCGTCCAGCTCAATAGGCTTCACCATGTAATCGTCAATGCCCAGCAGAAATCCCTTTTGCTTGGACGGCAGATCGTCTTTGACCGACATAAACAGAATTGGAATTGTCTTATTTACTCTCCGTACAGTCTCCGCAAATTCAAAGCCATCCACTTCCGGCATCATAATATCGGATACGATTACATCGTACAAATGGTTACAGAGTTCGTCGTATGCAGCATTGGCAGACAGACAGCCTTTGGCAGAAAATCCACTGTCATTAAGATAGGTGCAGACCGTCTGATTCAGTTTTGCATCATCTTCCAGTACAAGAATGTGAACCATATATCCCCCTCGCTTTCAAATCTGTTTTTTGTCATTATATAATATGCTTTCCCTTTTAAGCAATCTTGGGGAAACATAAAGATAAAATTATTGTAGCCATTTTATATTTCCTTATTGTTTGTAAATTGTTTGAGAATTGTTAATACGGCATGACAGCACAGTCGAGGCGGGGCACCTCAAAATGCCCCGCCTCGACTGTGTAATATATTTTAGTACGCTGTAAACAAAAAGGGTCGAGGTACGGATGTGCCTCGATCCTTTTCTCTACCCAGAGTTGATTTGCGCTGTTCAAGCCGCGACTAAGAAAATGCAAAGCCAGGTATTGACAAATACGAACAAATGTTCTAAACTGTAATCAGGCGAAAGCCAAAACTCACAGCTTTCCGGTGAGGTCCACACCCCGGTGGGACCTCAGACGTTCATGGGCCTCGTAGGGCACCATAACCATCCCTGTACGAAGGAAACTTCCATGAAGGTCTTCAGTATTTGGTGCTGTGCCGGCAGCGCGGGTGTGTATCTTTCCGTAGAAAGCGGAAAGGACGCAAATGAGCGACACTGTCGTTATTATCTATAATGGGGAGCCAGTATCGGTGCCAAAGGAGGTCGCAGACTTCCTGGAGCAGGATCGGAAACGGGAACAGGCACAGGATAAACGGGACGAAAGGCATCTGAGTAAAAGTGAGTTTGAAACGCTGCTGTCCTGGTGGTCTTGTGTCAGGCGTCCCGTGGAGGATGCGGCGCTCCGGAACCTCCGGCTTGAAACTCTGCGAAAAGCCGTGGATGACCTGGATGACCAGGGCCGGGATCTAATCCGACTCCGATATGGCAGTGGTCTGACCATGGAGGAGATCGGTAAGATCTATGGCGTGTCCAAGATGGCGGTATCAAAGCGGCTGAAAAAGCTCCACGAAAAGCTGAGGAGCTCTGTCACATGACAGGGCTCCTCAACTTTTTTTATTTTTCTGGTTTACAAAACCCTTGTGAGTGTCCTTATCAGTGGGGACAAAGTTTTCGATTTCCGAAAACACGGTTGAATGGCCGCAGCCGGATCTGCCTCAACTGATTTCAGAGAAGGAGTGTGTGAACTATGGAAGCATTTCAGATGGACAGCAAATTTTTCTATCAGCTCTTAAGAATCAAATGTGAACGCGAAACGATGGACTATGTTCTCCGGGAGATGGAAGAAGTGCTGGGAGAGGAACAGCCGGATGCGGAGCAGGTGCGCGCCTATCTCCAGTCACCGGATGAGCCTACCACACTCAGCACAGATCAACAGATAGTGGCAATGGATAAACTGCTGGAATGTGCGGAGGTGAATTTCCGGACTACCTGTGATCTGCTCCGGTATCAGCAAATGAAAAAGGCAGGAGTGGTCAACACCGTGGATGAGTTCCTACGGTTGGTCCATCCGGATGACGCAGAGGAGGCAGCGAATGAAAATATCTGAGTATAAAAGTTATGATGACCTGCCGCTGTTTCTCAATTCGGAATTGGTGGCAAAGGTGCTTGGAGTGTCGCCCTCCAGCGGGTATGAACTGATGCACCAACCGGACTTCCCGGTACTGCGTGTGGGCAGCCGTATGGTGGTACCAAAGGAAAAGTTCATACAGTGGGTGGAGGCGCATACGGGAGGTGCGGGATGAAGTACATGGGTAACTTTTTCTCTCTGCCTAATGAGATCTTCTTACTGGGCCTGAGCCCCGGCGAGTTGGCAGTGTACTGTTATCTGCGCCGGTGCGAAAACCAAAAGACACACCAGTGCTGGCCCAGTTACAAGACCATTGGGGAGGCGGTGGGGATGTGCGCAAACACCGTGAGCCGGTATGTGAGAAAACTGGAGGAGCGTGGGCTCATCGCTGTAGAACCTACCAAAGTTACGACCAAGGCTGGTGTGACACGCAATGGGACCTTGCAGTTCACTTTGCTTCCGCCTCAGAATGTGATCACCCGACACTACGAAGAAAAGTTGGCGGAACTGGAACTGACAGTGGAGCACCAGCGGGTACAACAACTCCTGGAGCAGCAAACCAAAAACACCCCGTGTGCCCCACTGTGAGGCGCTGTGTGCCCTCCTTCGGGGCAGGGCAGAGTCCCTGCCCCACCTGGGGCTTTCAAGGCGGATTTGGCCCAATTTCGGGCCAGGCTTCAGGACGAGGGCCACGGGGAGACGAAGAGCAGGAGAAAACCTTGGCGCTTTTGTGCGCCCGGGCAGTCACATCCGCCCGCAGTGCGGGCGGTTTCGGGGATTTGGAGTTGGCGCTGTTTCGGCCAGTAGGCTTTGGGATTGGCGCTGTTCTTGTGAAAAGCCGCCTGAATCCCCGCCGTTGCGGGATTTCAGGCGGCGCTGATGAGAAAAGGAGGCGATTTTGGAGATGAAAGAGGTAAAGAAGAAACACTCGGTGTGGCTGAGCGAATCGGCCTGGGCCGATGTAGAACATCACTACCAGGCGGACAACTGCTCAACCAAAAATGAGTACATCGAAAAGGCGATCCAGTTTTATTCCGGCTACCTGGACACGGAACACGCGGAGGAATATCTGCCTCGTGTCCTCTCGGATGTGTTGGAGGGAAAGCTGGGCGCCTTCGGAAAACGCATGGGGCATCTGCTCTTCAAGCAGGCAGTGGACCAGGATCTGATGGCGAATCTGCTTGCCAGCGATACCAATGTCGACCTGGATACGCTGCAAAAACTCCGGGTGCGCTGCGTGAAAAATGTGAAAGAGACCAACGGGGAAATTGATTTCCAGGATGCGTTTCGGTTTCAGAAGAGGATTGAGGAATGAAGGGTCTCATTCAAAAGTCGGGCTACATCAAGCCGGGAAGCGGCGGCGGACACTACGCTGAGTACATCGCCACCCGAGATGGTGTGGAACTGATGGAACCCACAGCAGGCGGTGGTTACCTGGAGTACATTGCAGAGCGTCCCCGCTCTCACGGATTGTTTTCGGCGGACGGTTCTGCCGACCTGGAGCAAACCATGGAGGAGATCAACGCACATGCCGGTCCGGTGTGGACCTTCATCTACTCCCTGAAGCGGGAGGATGCCGCACGGCTGGGCTACGAAAACGGTGAGAGCTGGCGCAGATTGCTGCTGGCCCATCAGACAGAACTGGCGGCGGCGATGAAAATTCCGCCCAGCAGCTTTCGATGGTGCGCCGCCTTCCACGATGAAAAGCACCATCCGCACATCCACATGATGGCCTGGTCTACCGATCCCAAACAGGGCTATCTGACAGAGAAAGGCATCGAGCAGATGCGCTCCCAGCTGTCCAACGATATCTTCCAGGACGAGCTGTTGTCCCTCTATCAAGAGAAGGATCTGTCCTATCAACAGGTGCGGGACGCGGCTATGGAAGCTATGGGCCGTCTCATTCGGGAGATGAAGTCCGGACTCTGTGACAGTCCTGTCATCGCCGGGCAGATGGAAACGCTGGCCGAAATGCTGGCGGAGGTCAAAGGTAAAAAGGTGTACGGCTATCTGAAAAAGCCAGTGAAGACTCAGGTGGATACCATCGTGGATGAGCTGGCCAGGCTCCCGGAGGTAGCAGAGTGCTACGAACAATGGAACCGGCTGCGGGATGAGTTGGAGCGGTACTACAAAGACACGCCAAGAGAACACAAGCCATTGTCGCAGCAACAAGAATTCAAGGCCATCAAGAACATGGTCATCCGGGAGGCGGAGGAACTGCGCTTAGGTACCTTCACCTTCGAAGATACGGCCATGAAAGACGAAGTGGATGAGGACCAGGAGGAGGTGTACTACGCCTGGTCCTCCCGCTGGGAGATGGCAGAGGCCTACCAAAACGCGAAAGAAATCCTGTCGGTATATGAAAACACAGAGGAAGAAAAAGCGGAACAGGTGCGGATACTGGAGCAGCTCTGGGACGCTGGCTTCACCGTGGCAGCTCACCTGCTGGGCAAGTGTTGGCGGGATGGACTTGGCGTCCTTCCGGATGACGAGAAGGCGGAGCTGTGGTTCCGCCGCGGCGCTGAAGCCGGTCATGACTTCTCACAGTACGCCCTTGGTAAGCTGCTGCAAAGTCAAAAGCGGATGGAGGAGGCGGTGTCCTGGTATGAGAAAGCGGCGGAGCAGGGCAATCTCTGGGCCGCCTACCGGCTGGGGAAACTGTATCTGGAGGGAAAGGATGTCTCGAAAAATGCAGCCAGAGCGGTGGAGTATCTGACCGATGCCGCGCAGGCGGGCAACCAGTATGCCCAGTACACTTTGGGCAAGCTGTACCTCACCGGCCAGGATGTAACCCAAGATCGGGAGCAGGCGTATAGCTGGTTCTGGGAATCCGCATCTCAGGGAAACGAGTATGCCCAGTTCTTTCTGGATCACTTCTATGACAACCGCAGCCCCAATGTGCTCCTCTCTGCCACCAAACTCCTCCACCACATGGGCCGTATCTTTCAGGACAACTCCGTTCCGCCTTGCCCGCCGGGCAGTCAGAGGGCAGATTGCAAACTGCGCCAGAAGATCCGTCAGAAGAAGATCGCCATGGGCCACAAGCCGGATGACCATGAGGAGCAGAACATGGGCGGCATGACGATGGGCGGGATGTGATGCTCCCATCTAAACTTGCGCCACATAAAACAAAAATAGGCGCCGGGCAATTGATAACAAATTGATAACTCGCTGGGATTGGGATGGCTATTGACCAAACCTTGTGGTATTGTGTGTCGCTGACAGGAGGCGGTACACATGAACGACTACATGAGAGCCCTGCACCAGCGGTTCTACCGGGAGCCGGATTTCAGTGAGTTGGAAGAGGACATTGAGAACACCCGCCAGGAGGTCCGAGACTTCTTAGATTAAGATGCAGCGCCGCAGGCTCATGCACTTGGTGGATACTCAGAATCTGCTGCGGGAGGAGACTTCCCTGGCCAGCTTCACAGCAGGATTCAAATTGGCCTGGGGATTGAGCAAAGAACTGGAGTCGGACGGCCTGTACTCCTTCGATGAGGAGGAGACAGAGCGGGCCTGCCGTCACATGGAGACAGAGGAGGAGAGGTGAGAGTATGGGAAAGCGCAGACCGTCCGGGGACGGCATGGTCCGCAAGCGGGAAGATGGCCGCTTGGAAGGGCGCATCGTCATTGGTCACAAGGAGAACGGCGAGCCCATCTTCCGCTATCTGTCCGCCAAGACGCAGAAGGAGCTGCTGAAAAAGCTCCATCAGAACATCGAGGAATACCGGGATGTGGATCTGAGCGAGAACAGCAAAATGCCCCTGGGTCAGTGGCTGGACCGCTGGCTGGAGGAGTACGCCGCCCCCTCGGTGCGACCCTCCACTCTGGAGGGCTACCGGGGATATGTCGAGCGCAATATCAAGCCCTACCTGGGAGACAAGCCGGTGGGAAAGGTCACCCGAGAGGATGTCCAGAAGCTGTACCGGGGACTCCAGAAAAACGGGCGGAAAGAACTCCACTCAGAGTATGGATACCAGTTGTCCGGCGCGACAATCCGCCGCATCCACGGGGTATTCCACCAGGCCATGGATGCGGCGGTGCAGGAAAACCTCATCGCCCGAAACCCCACCGAGGGAATCACTCTGCCCAAGAAGAAAACGGCTCCCAAGCAGATTCTAAACGACGCCCAGTTAGAGCGATTCCTGGAGGTGATCCGGGCGGACAGTGTCTGGCATGACTTCTTCTACACCGAATTGACCACCGGCTTGCGGCAGGGTGAGATATGCGGCCTTATGTGGAGTGACTTCGACGAGGCACATGGAACGCTCTCCGTCCGCAGGACACTCCATATCCAGAAAGGCGGCAGGCTGGTTGCCGGTGAGACCAAGACGGGCACAGGAAAACGAACCATCACCCTGCCGCCCAGCACCGCCCAACTGCTGGCCCAGCGGAAGAAGCACTCCTACTCCCAGTGGATCTTCCCAAATCCGCTCCGGCCGGAGCAGCCCGCCAGTCCCGGCACCGCCTACAATCACTTAAAACGCTGCTGAAACGGGCAGGGCTGCCCAGCATCCGCTTTCATGATCTCCGGCACACATTTGCCACACTGTCCCTGGAGAACAGGATGGATGTAAAAACTCTCTCCACCATTATCGGCCATGTTTCCTCGGCGACCACGCTGAACACCTATACCCATATCACCGATGAGATGCGGAGGAAAGCGGCGCTGAGCATCGACCAGGGCATCGCCAAGGCGGAAGTGGAGCTGTTGCTGGAACAGACAGACGAACCCCCAAAGCAGGACTTTGTGCCAGTGGAACCGCCCCGGCGAAGGCCGGGAACTGGGTGCGTCAGCCAGCTGCGGGAACATCTCTGGGAGGGGCGCTATTCCCCGGTGTGACCAGCAAGTCCTTGATTGCCAGGGAATTGCAGATGGACCGCTCCACGGTGCATCGGTACTATGACGAGATCCGGGCGGAGTTCCGAGAGCGAGGGTAAAAAATACCGGGAAGGTCGTGCGAATAGAAAACACGATCTTTCCGGTACCTTGTTCAGAATCAATTTTATCTGCCGCGTTGCCCTTAACCATTTAAGGCTTCAGCGGCCCATAGAAATAAGAGGCAGTCGCTCCGCCGTCAATGAGGAAATCGGCGCCGGTGATAAAGGCTCCTTTTCCGCTCATCAGCAGTTCCGCCACATTGGCTACCTCATCCGCCGTACCGGGGCGTCCGGCAGGGCATTTGGCAAACATATTCTTGTAGAAGTCTCCGCGGGGGCCGTTAAACTCATCGATGGCCAAAGGCGTGACAATGATTCCCGGAGAGATAGAATTGATCCGGGCACCCTTTGCTCCCCACTTGACGGACTCTGCCATGACACGCTTTTCATTGCACCGCTTGGCCAGCTGGTAAGCGTGCAGCGTATCCCGGATATTCTCAGGCTGAAGCAGCGGTAATTTCAGAAGTTCCTCAGTGGGGGTGCAGGCCAACTGCTCATCTTCCTCCGGGGTGAGCTGCTTCATCCGATGGCCGGACTGGCTGGAAATGGTTACGCCCACGCCGCCGGGGGCGATGACCTTGCCCACCTCTTCCAGCAGAACGGCAGTCCCATATAAATCCACCTTCAAAATCGCCTCGATAGGGGCCTGGCTGGGAGAGACACCGGCGGCGTTCACCAGCATGGTGATGTCGCCGTACTTCTGCGCCTGGGCGATAATATTCTGGATGGATGCCCGGCTGGAGAGGTCCATTTCCACCGGCACCGCATCAAACCCGGCATCGTTCAGAATCTTAGCAATAGCCTGGGCGTTCTCCGGCTTTTTGTCGCCAATCACGATCTTCATTCCATATCCCATCCGGCGGGCAATGGCCATGCCGATCTGGCCCGCGCCGATCAAAAGCATCACATTTTGTTTCACCATCATGTTCGCCCTCTCTGTTATTTCCGAAGCCACTGTAAAATAGTGTCACCGCTCTGGTCTACTCGGGAACCGCAAATTGCCAGCCCCTCCGCCACACGGGCCCCTTTACAGGTGCGGGTGATATTCCGCTCTGTCCCGCTCAGACCGCTGCCCTCGTGGGTACAGAAGGGGTGAATGGTTTTGCCGGTCCAGTCAAAGGCTTCCAGAAAGGTATAGACTGCCATGGGCAAATCGCCCCAATAGTTGGGGTATCCCAAGTATATCTCATCATAGCCATCCAGGTTCTCCGGCAACTCTACCAGCTCCGGACGGGTATTTGCCCGTTTGTCGGCCATTGCCTGATCGATGCAGCGTTTATAGTTGGGGGAGTACGGTTCCTTCTGCTGGATTTTGAACAACTCCGCCCCCGTTGCCTCTCCGATCATCTGCGCTACCTTTTCCGTATTGCCGACCTCAACAAAGCGGTATTGACCGCCGAAGTAATTCTCATCGGCCCGGGAATAAAACACAACAAGTTTTGCCATTCGGGATTCTCCTTACTTTTCAAATTCCTTTGCCACATCCACCAACAGTTTCCGGATGGGCAGATGTTGGGGGCAGGCCTTTTCACATTTTCCGCACTGGATGCAGTCGGACGCCTTGCCTTTTCCGCCGGCGGTATGGACAACGTTGTAATAATAATCGGCGTTCCAGTCGTGATGAAGCTGCTTGGTGTTCATGACTGCCAACAGATCAGGAATGGAGATGTGTTTGGGACATCCGGCCACGCAGTAGCGGCAGGCGGTGCAGGGAATCAAATTCATGGAGTGGTAGATTTCCCGTACCTGATCAATAGCCTCCAGCTCTTTGGTGTCCAGCGGGCGGAAGTCCTTCATAAAGCGGATGTTTTCCTCCATCTGCTCCATGCTGCTCATGCCGGAGAGCACCATCATCATGCCATCAAACCCGGCAGCATAGCGGATGGCGTAGCTCGCGGCGGAACCGCCACCCAGTTCATCCAAAATAACTTGCGCCTGCTCCGGCAGGTTTGCCAGAGTGCCGCCTTTCACCGGCTCCATAACAATGACCGGCTTGCCGTATTTGCGGCAGACCTCATAGCATTTCCGGCTCTCCACGGCGGGGTCCTCATAGTCCAGATAGTTGAACTGGATCTGAACCACCTCCACCTGAGGGTACTCGGTCAGAATCTGCTCCAGTACCTCCGCCCGGTCATGGAACGAGATGCCAAAGTGCCGGATTTTACCCTCGGCCTTTAGTTCCAGCGCCGTCTCATAGGCCTGGCACTGCTTGAAGTAGGCAAAGGTGGCGGCTCCCTGAGCGTGCATCAGATAGAAGTCAAAATAATCCACGCCATAGGCTTCCAACTGGCTCTGAAACAGAGGACAGATGTCCTCCTGCTTTTTGAAGAAAAAGTTGGTGAGCTTATCTGTGAGGATATATCGGTCACGGGGGTAACGGCTGGTCAGGCAGGTTTTCAAAGCGCCCTCGCTCTTGCCGTTCAGATAGCCATGGGCCGTATCAAAGTAGTTGAAGCCGTTTTCCAGAAAAGCGTCCACCATCCGGCAGGTCTGCTCAATATCCACCTCGCCGTATTTCATGGGCAAGCGCATACATCCAAAGCCAAAATTCTTTTTGATGTGTTCCATGCTGTGCTCCTCCTTACATCTGTTTCCCCATCTCATAAGCCTGGGTATAGGCCGGGTGCTGATAGACATCCCCCTTGTCCCAGGTGCCGGTGCCGTAGATCACGCCCGCTTCCTTCGCGTCCGGCAGGCAGCGCAGAAAGCCCCGGAATCCGGCCAGCGTTCCATCCCCGGCTTTGTGCTGGGGATCGGCAGCCGTGATGATAAAATAAAACCGCTTGTTTGCAATGGCCTTGTGATTGACCAGGCAGCGGTCGATCAGCATCTTCATCTGGCTGCATACGGAATAAAAGTACACCGGGGATGCCATCACAATGACATCGGCAGCCACCAGCTTGGAAAAAATCTCCGCCATATCATCGTTGATGGCGCAGATGTGGTTCTCCATACAGGTGTAGCAGGCCCGGCAGGGAGACAGCTTCTTTTCTCTCAGACTCACGCTTTCTACCTCATGTCCAGCCGCCGCCGCACCTTTGGCAAACTGGTCACACAGTACATCGGAATTGCCTCCCTTCCGGGGGCTGGAACTGACAATCAGGACCTTCATAGCAGACTCTCCTTTGGGTTGGTCTGCTTTTATTATAAAAATCCCTGCGCGGTCCATCAATTTGAGTTTCCGCCGCATTTGATAAGTTTAGCTTATATGAAAAAGCTGCCCTCGCAAAGCGAGGGCAGCCGTAAAGGAAACTGGTGACTATTCAAACTTACTTTTCAAAATATCTGCAAATTCCTCCACATAATAGCCGGAGTTGTCCTTCTTCCAGAATAGGCAGTAGTTACGGGCAATCTGCTCCTCTCCGCGACAAAGTGGAACACGGCGAATGGAAGTGCCGAAGGTCATCACCGGGCCGTTGCCCTCCACCGGTAAAAAAACCTGACCGCTGATGACCATCATCCGGGCCTCCTCCAGATTCTCTGCAAAGAGGATCTCACTCTGTATACCGATGATGGTCTGGTAAAACTCTTTTTCAGTGGCTTGCTGTTCTTTGGACGCCACCAGAATACAGGGAATGTTTTTCAATTCCTGTACAGTAACAGAAGAAAGTTCCGCCACAGGGTTTCGGGCCGCCAACTCAATATACATTTTGTTGGTGGCTAAAATCACATTGACATATTCGTCGGAAAATGCCCGGCGCTGATCGTTGACTACCAAATCCGCGCCGCCGGTGCGCAGCAGGTCAAATAAATCTTCATGGTTGCCGTACAGCAGTTGAAGGTCAACACGAGGGTACTTTTCTGAAAATTCCTCCAACGCCTGATGAACTTCCGGGCTGTTATGGTTGCGGAGGTATCCTATTTTTAGAATCGCTTCATCTCCACGGGCGATCTTAGCGGCTTCGCTGCACATCTGCTCATAATCCGCAATCAATATCAGGCTCTTTTTGTAAAAATGCTCTCCCGCAGGAGTCAGCACAAATTTCCGATTCTGCCGTTCCAGCAGAGAAAAGCCCAGTTCCTGCTCCAGTGCCTTGATCTGCTGAGAGATGGCAGACTGGGAAATGTGGCATTCCTCCGCCGCCTCTGAAAAGCTGTTGTTGCGCACAACGGCTTGAAAATATCGAACCTGTCGTAACAAGGGCCCACCTCCCGCTGAAACATATTTTTGTCATTATAACACATCCGCACCAGTTTTCAAAAGAGATGAGTAATCCAGGCGAGATTACCCGCGGTTTCATTTCAAAAACTGCGCCACAGAAAACAAAAAAGACGGGCACTCCCGAAAGGGGGTGCCCGTCAAGTGGTCAAAATAGAAATCCGTCTGTGGTATTTCTGTGGTCAAATGAGAAATCGCCGCAGTTTTCACTGCGGCGATTTCCAGTTTTGGTGGACCTGATCGGATTCGAACCGACGACCCCCACAATGCGAATGTGATGCGCTCCCAACTGCGCTACAGGCCCGATTTTTGCTGCTCCGATGGGAACAATCCCGAACAGCTTTATCATTATATCAAATTTTCTGGAAATGTAAAGAGGAATTTTAAAAACTTTCCGGTGAGGAAAAATTATCATTGCTAAATTTCAAGAAATATAGTACAATACCATACAGCTTTTGTTCCTGCTTCGGCGTGGAGCAAGGCCGCACTAGTCGGGGAGATAGCGGTGCCCTGTACCCGCAATCCGCTACAGCGGGGATGAATCCCGGCCCCCGGACGCGTGATGTGCCGTCTGCCCTGGATAAGTAGTGATGATAGACCGGTCCCGCGCAACGCGGCTCCGTGAACCGTGTCAGGCGGGGAACCGAGCAGCACTAAGCGGCCCGCCGTGTGTGCCGCGGGGTTACTGTTCTTGAGCTGGCTGTCCAGGTAACGGGTATATCCCGCGCTTCAAAGGCCGGTGTGCGGTCTTGTTCCGCGCCGAATTTGATTTGAATTGAAAGAATAAGATGATAGAGACAACGAGGTGAGCAGATGTACCAGGCCCTATACCGCAAGTGGCGGCCCCGCACCTTTGACGATGTGGTGGGCCAGGCCCACATCACAGAAACTCTGAAACGTCAGGTGGCCGCCGGCCGGCTGTCCCACGCGTATCTGTTTACCGGGACCCGGGGAACGGGAAAGACTACCTGCGCCAAAATTTTGGCCCGAGCGGTGAACTGCCAGAATCCTCAGAACGGCAATCCCTGTAACCAGTGTCCTGCCTGTCTGGGCATTGAAAACGGCTCCATTTTGGACGTATTGGAATTGGATGCCGCCTCCAACAACGGGGTGGATCAGGTCCGTGCTCTTCGGGACGAGGCGGTTTACACGCCCGCCGCGGTTCAAAAGCGGGTGTACATTGTGGACGAGGTCCACATGCTCTCCACCCCGGCCTTCAACGCGCTGCTGAAGATTCTGGAGGAGCCTCCGGCCCATTTGCTGTTCATTCTGGCAACCACGGAGCTGCACAAGGTGCCGGCAACCATCAAAAGCCGCTGCCAGCAGTTTTCCTTCAAGCGGATTCTGCCCGGGCAGATCGCCCAGCGGCTGAGCTATGTGGCAGGGCAGGAAGGAATTGAATTGACAGACGGCGGCGCCGCCCTGCTGGCCAGGCTGGCGGACGGGGGGCTGCGGGATGCCTTGTCTTTGCTGGATCAGTGCTCCGGCGCGGGCGGGCCGGTCAGTGAGCAGTCCATCCTTGACACCTTGGGGCTGGCCGGGAATCTGGAAACCGCCGCTCTGATGGGGCGCTTGGCCGCCCACGATACCGCCGGGGCCTTGGAGAGCTTGGGAAGATTGTATGCCGACGGAAAGGACGTGGGTTCTGTACTGGGGGAGCTAGCCTCCCTGACCCGGGACCTGTTGCTTCGCAAAACCGCTCCCCGAGGAAGCGCCGCGCTGCTGGCGGGTGGCTATGATGAGGCCACCATGCGAGCACTTGGAGAACAGCTGTCCGCCCAGCGCCTTTTGCAGATGCTCACCCGGCTCCAGTCCGCTTTGGCGGAGCTGCCCCGGAGCAGTAACCGCCGCACCGATGCGGAGCTTTGCCTCATTCGGCTGAGTGATGAGGAGCTGGATGAATCTCTTGCGGGGCTTGCCGCACGGGTAGCCCGGCTGGAGGAACGGCTGACCGGCTTGGAATCCGGCATGCCCGCCCAGCCCAGCCTTGAAGCGCAACGGCCCAGGGAGAGAAAGCCGGTATCTGTCCAGGACCTGCCCCCCTGGGAGGAGGAGCGTCCGCCCCTGCCGGAGGAGCCGGAGGAAGAACAGGACTACACGATGGACGTACCCGCGCAGGCGCAGGCACCCGCACCCGAGCAACAGCGGGAGCAGGCCGTTTCTGCACACCAGCCCCAAACCGGAGCGGGAAACCGTTCCTTCTGGCCCTCCTTTGCCGCCGGGCTCAGGGGGAAGGTCAGCCCAACGGTGATACCCTATCTGAATAATCCCGACAAGGTAAAGGGCGTGTGGCAAAACGGGCGCCTTACCCTTTGGGTGGACGGAGAATTTACCCGCTCCATGCTCAACAAGCCGGCCATCCTGGAGGGGATGGCCCAGGCGGCGAAGGCCGCCTTCGGCGGAGAGAAGCCTACGGTCAGCGTCGTGGTGGGGGTGCCCCCTGCGGACGGACCGGAGGAGGCCCCGGCTCCAGGGAAAAACAAGGACCAGCCCGCAGAAATGGCGGGGGAGAAGGACGCTTTGGATGAGCTGTTGGCCTTTGGCGAACAGTTTGACAATATCATTATTCAATGATCCAAAAGGAAAGGAGATAGACACAATGGCAAAAGGCTTTGGCAGCCGGGGAATGCCCGGTATGGGCGGCGGCATGAATATGAACATGCTCAAGCAGGCCCAGAAGATGCAGCAGGATATGATGCGCATGCAGCAGGAGCTTCAGGAGAAGGAGTACCAGGCCGCGGCGGGAGGCGGAGTGGTTTCCGCCACAGTCAACGGCAAGCATGAGCTGAAGAGCCTCACCATTAATCCGGAAGCTGTGGACCCCGAAGACGTGGAGATGCTTCAGGACATGATTGTGGCCGCCGTGAACGAGGCCATGCGGGCCGCAGACAGCGACGCAGCCAGCACTATGCAGAGCATCACCGGCGGGCTTGGCCTGCCCTTCTGAGCTAATTTATGGCAAAAATGTGCAAAACCGCCCCGGAAGGGGCGGTTTTACTCTTGCGCAGGTGGTTGAACGGGTATAAAATAAAAAATATGAAGAGATGAGGTTTTTACTTCGTCCCGGGGCGTGGCGGCGCCGGACGGAGGGCGGTGAAAGAAAGAGAAGTGAGGAATATGCATTGGGTCCATTTTCATGAGCACCAACCGAAGGAACACTCCGATCAGCGAAAGAAGATGCTGGAGACGCCTGTTAACCAGCTGATCCCGACCCTGGCGGTGCCTACGATCATCAGTATGATGGTGACGTCGGTGTACAATATGGCGGATACTTATTTTGTATCCCAGATCAGCACCAGCGCATCGGCGGCGGTCGGCATTGTTTTTTCCGTCATGGCGGTGATTCAGGCGGTTGGGTTTACTGTGGGAATGGGTTCCGGCTCCATTGCCTCCAGAATGCTGGGGCAGGGGAAAAGAAAGGAAGCGGATCGGATTGCTTCCAGCGCGGTATTGACCGCACTGGTATTGGGCACGCTGCTGACGGTACTGGGCATTTTGAATATTGATCAGATTATCTGGCTTTTAGGCAGTACCGAAACGATCTACCCCTTTGCGCTGGACTACGCCAAGTACATTATTTTGGGCTGCCCGGTGATGATTCTTGCCTTTACCATGAACAATCTGCTGCGGTGGCAGGGCAAGGCCAGCCTGTCCGTGATCGGCCTTGGCACCGGCGGCTTATTGAATATCGTCCTGGACCCTCTGTTTATTTTTGGATTTGATATGGGAATCGCCGGAGCGGCCATTGCCACTTTGCTCAGTCAATGTGTCAGCATGACCATTCTGGCCTCCTTTTTTGTCTTAAAAAAGAGCGATCTGAGGGTCAGTCTGGCCTGTGTTTCCCGTTCCCCCAGGACCTATGCCGCGATTTTGAAGCAGGGGATGCCCTCTTTCTTCCGGCAGGGACTGATGTCCATGTCCACCATGGCGGTCAACTGGAACGCGCGGGTATTCGGAGATGCGGCTGTGGCAGCCCTGGCCATCGTAACGAAGGTCTTTTCCTTCATCCAGTCCGTCACCATCGGATTTGGGCAGGGCTTTCAGCCGGTGCTGGGCTACAACTACGGTGCGGGGCGGCTGGACAGGGTGAAGCAGGCGGTTGTTTTTTCCATCAAAACCTGTACCATCATTTTGACCGTCGCGGCGGTGATCGGATTTATTTTCTCCAAGCAGATTATCGCTTTGTTCCGGGACGACCCTCTTGTTATTGACATCGGGACCCGGGCCTTCCGCTATCAGTGCTTTACCTTGCCCCTGGGCGCGGTGCTGACCTTTGCCAATATGTTTTTCCAGTCTTTAGGCAAGTCGGTGCGTGCCACCGTGCTGGCCATCTGCCGTCAGGGGGTCATTATTCCCATGGTCTTTATCCTGCCCTGGCAGTTTGGGCTGCCCGGATTGGAAGTGACACAGGCCGCCGCTGATTTGGTGGCGTTTCTGGTTTCGGGAAGCATTATGCTGCACTATTTCCTGAAAGAATTCGGAAAAGAGCCCCTTTGATTTTTACGCCGCCCAGCCGCTGGGCGGCATTTTTTAAAGCGAGGGAATTTAAAAAGTTCTTAAGAAAATATGCCTTACAACTTAAACAGTCTGTGGTATGCTATGAGCAAGAATATAATATGGGGGAACGAGTATGTACACCATTCTGATCTGTGATGACGACCGGGACATTGTCTCAGCTTTGGATATTTACCTCACCAGCGAGGGGTATGAGACGATTAAAACCTACAACGGAAAGGAAGCCATCCAGGCGGCCGCGACCCACGAGGTTCACCTGATCCTGATGGACGTGATGATGCCCGAGCTGGACGGCATCCGGGCCACCGCCAAGCTGCGGGAGGGGAGCAACGTGCCCATCATCCTTCTGACCGCCAAGAGTGAGGACACGGACAAGATTCTGGGGCTCAACATCGGGGCGGACGACTATATCACCAAGCCCTTCAACCCCCTGGAGGTCATCGCCCGGGTCAAGTCCCAGCTGCGGCGGTATACCTCTTTGGGAGGCGCTGACAAGGGGACGGGGCTTATTACCGTGGGTCCCATTTCCATGGACGACGGGGCCAAAGTGGTGACGGTGGACGGGGAACCCATCTCTCTGACCCCCATTGAGTACAACATCCTGAAGCTGCTCCTCTCCCATCCCGGCCAGGTGCTTTCCTCCGCCCAGATTTATGAGCAGGTATGGAATGACCCCGCGTTTGGCTCGGAAAATACTGTGGCGGTTCACATCCGGCATCTCCGGGAGAAAATTGAAATTAACCCCGCGGAGCCACGGTATTTAAAGGTGGTCTGGGGCCTGGGCTACAAGATGGAAAAGGGGGCCAACTGAGTGAAAAAAATACAGGGGAATCCCTGGGGCAAGCTTTTGGCTGTGGTGTTGCTGTTGGTCACCGCCTTTGGAGCGGGGCTGTTTGCGGTCAAGGGGTTGCTCAATCTCCCGGATGTGCTGGTAGAAGACTGGCAGACGACCACGAAGTTTTATAATCTGCTCGTGGAGCGGCAGGATCAGCTGGCCCAGCTGTGCAGCCTGGACATGCAACTGGCAGAGGAACTGCCCTTCGCCCAGCAGCAGCAGACGCTCCAGAGCCTGTCACAGCTGAGGAAAGAGCTGCAATCGGACGCCACTTGGTTTCGCTGGCAGGTTTTTGACGCTGACGGACAAAACGTTCTCTACTCTAACCTGGACCAGGTGGGACTGAGCCAGGCGGTGGAGAAGATCTACTATGCTACCTTCATAGCCGGGGAGCACCGAGTCACTTCCAGTATGGACACCCAGACTGGCAGCGCCGTCTATGGAGAGGCGGCTGCGGACGGCGGAGCATATGAGGAGTATGACAACGGGCCTTCCTTGTCGGAGGGTATCATACCGGCGGAAGGGGATCAGCTGATTATCCAGTGCGGCGTACCCAATACGGTGGATGAGTCCATTCCGGATGAGTTTTATGAATTGTGGAAGAACCATGGAGAGAACCGGGCCAATTTTCAGCCCAACCTTATCCGGGCCGAGATATTTGCCCTGCTGTGTCTGGTGAGCTTCCTCTATATCCTGTGGACCGCCGGCCACAAAGAAGGGGAGGAGGAGATTGTCCTGACCTGGCAGGAGCACATCTTTTTTGACCTCTATCTGCCCGCTGCGGTCCTGGCGTCAGTGGGCCTGTTTTTGCTGGGCCTGTCTTCAGCGGACTATCTGGTTTACGGCAGCTCATACGCAGTGGCCAGCGCGGAGTTTGTTCCTCTGGTGCGGGACTGGCTGCTGCCTGTGCTGGCGGCTTTGCTGGTGGGGACAGTCACGTTGCTGATCCGCACCCTGGCCGTGCGGCTGAAGGCCCGGGCCCTGGCCCGGAGCACCCTGCTGTGCAGGGTGCTGATATGGCTGGGGCGGGTGATGCGGGATTTCATCCGCTCGCTGCCCGTTACCTGGCGGGCTGTGGGGCTCTTTGCGGGGTACATGGCGGTCAGCTCTTACCTGCTGCTGGCGGCCCGGTACAGCGCCCTGGCTATGAGTATCTGGGGCCTTGTCAACCTGATGGCGCTGGTTTTTCTGGGCTGGTGGACTGTGAATCTGGGCAAGCTGCGCAAGGGAACCCAGGCCATTGCCGCCGGAGATATGGAGCACCGGGTGGATACGGCCCATATGCCCCGGGACTTGAAGCTTCAGGCGGAGGATCTGAACAACATCTCCGTAGGTCTGGCCGGGGCGCTGGATGAGAAGATGAAAAGCGAACGCTTCAAGGCGGAGCTGATCACCAATGTGTCCCATGACCTGAAAACTCCGTTGACCTCTATTATAAATTATGTTAACCTCTTGAAAACCACCCAACAGACCGATCCCACCGCTCAGGAATACATCGAGGTGCTGGACCGGAAGTCCCAACGGCTGAAGAAGCTCACTGAAGATCTGGTGGAGGCCAGTAAGGCCTCTACGGGAGTGCTGTCAGTGAACCGGGAGAAGATCGGCATGGTTCAGCTGATTGACCAGGCCATGGGGGAGTGGGAGGAGAGGCTTCAGGACCGGAAGCTGACAGTGGTGACCAATCTGCCCGAAGGGGAGACTTGGGTGTACGCCGACGGCAGGCACCTGTGGCGGGTCATTGACAACCTGTTGTCCAACTGCGCCAAATACGCCATGGAGGGCACACGGGTCTATCTGGACCTGAGCCGGGGGAAGGGACAGGTGACCTTGGCGGTGAAAAACGTCTCCCGGGAGGCCCTCAATGTGCCGGCGGAGCGGCTGATGGAGCGCTTTGTTCGGGGGGACGAGTCCCGGACCACCGAGGGCTCGGGACTGGGGCTGTCCATTGCCCGGAGCCTGACTGAGCTCCAGGGAGGGCAGTTTGAGCTGGCGGTGGACGGGGACCTGTTCAAGGCCAGCGTGACCCTGCCTCAGGCCAATTAAATATTTGACGCGCGCCCGTTCTCCTTTGGGAGGACGGGCGCCTTCTGCCTGTTTGGGGACGGGAAATTTACGAAAAAACTATGTTCTTTTTCAGCAACTTGTGTTATGATGATAAACAGCACCACTATGGAGTGGGTACCAACCGGAAGGGAAGGAGCGGAGCAAAGGCTGTGAAGAGAAGATGGATTGCCCTGGCGCTGACATTGAGCGTGGTCCTGACCTTGAGCGGCTGTCTGTTCCGCTCACCTGAGGACCTCTACCGTCAGCCGGAGAAATCGGCGGGGTATGAAAAATTGAATGAGGCCATCCGAAAGGTGCGCACCGCCCTGGAGCTGAACTATGGCGTGACGGTGGAGGACGCCGGCATTGTGGCGGGGGACAATACCGCTAATATTCAGCTTCAGGACCTGGACGGCGACGGCAACCGGGAGAGCGCGTTGACCTTTCTGCGGGTTCCCGGAGTGGCAAAGCCCTTAAAAATCGTAGTTTTTACCCAGCTTGGGGAGAACTATGAGGTCGCCGGACTGGTAGAGGGAGAAGGAAACTATGTATACAGCATTGAGTACCGCCAGCTCAACGGAGTGGGGCAGAAAGAATTGGTGGTCAACTGGCAGATCAGTACCGGCGCCTATCAGTTAGGCGTGTATACCCTGGACGAGCTGGCTCCGGTAGAGGAGCAGGTCTATGATGAGACGCAGGCCGACTCTGCCCAGGTAGATTTTTCCAAACTGACCGGCAGCGAGCTGTTGCTGACCTGGTGCAGTGTGGCCAGTGACGGAAGCAGCGGAGCCAGGCTGACGGATATCGACCAGGATACCCGGACGGAGCTGGCGCTGGTTCGGGTGGACTCCAGCGGGATGAACAGCTATGTGGAGCTGTTTGGCTGGCGAAATGGGGCGATGGCCTCTCTGGGCACAGTGAATCTGTCCAAGGGGATTACGGAGCTGAGCCGCGTGCGGCTGAATTACCTGGCCGGACAGTCGGAGCCGCCGGCCCTCTATATCACCAGCACCCTGGCCAATGGCTGCAAGGCCATGGATGTGGTAGCCTGGATGGACGGCGCATTAAAGGACCTGACGCTGGATGACGCCGGAATCAGCCGGGAAATTCTCCAGGGCTACACCGAGGTGGCGCCCACCGACATCAACGGGGACTACATTCTGGAAATTCCGTCCCCCAACCCGCTGCCCTCGTATGGTGAGGGCTATTCCACGGATTTCTGGCTGATCGACTGGTGTCAGTATGATGAAAAGGCCCACCGCAACCATGTGATGACGACCTACCACAATATTTCGGACGGCTGGTATCTGGAAATTCCGGAGAGCTGGCGCAACGAAATTACCATTTCCCGCAACGACCAGGTGACCGGCCAGCGGGAGGTGATCTTCTCCCGGTGGATGGGAGAAGATCAGCAGCCGGAGCCCTTCCTGAGCATTTACCGCCTGTCCAGCAGCCAGAGCGCCCGGGTGACGGAAAACGGCTGGTTCCTCCTGCGGGAGGAGGAGAACGTCATCTATGCCGCTCAGTTCCACGGTACCTGGGACTGCGGCCTGGACGAGCAGGGGCTGCGGGACAGAGTCAAGACCATTCAGACCAGCTGGTATTACGAGTAAACGCAGCCAAGAAGAATTCAGTGCTGGAAAAGCAGAGGAAAGAGGAACATTTCATGCGAAAGGTATTGGTGCTGGAGGACGAGGAAAACATCCGCAGCTTTGTGGTGATCAACCTGAAGCGGGCGGGTTATCAGACCATCGAGGCGGCGACAGGGGAAGATGCCCTTGTGGCCCTGAAAGAAAACCCGGACATCAAGGTCGCGCTGCTGGACATTATGCTGCCGGGAATTGACGGCTTTGAGGTCTGCCGGCGTATTCGGGCTATGGACAACAAGATCGGTATTATCATGCTCACCGCCCGGGCCCAGGAGATGGACAAGGTGACGGGGCTGATGACCGGGGCGGACGACTATGTGACCAAGCCCTTTTCTCCTGCCGAACTGACCGCACGGGTAGACGCTCTCTTCCGCCGTACCGGCGGAGATTCCGTGCCGGTATCCGCCGACGAGATCAGCGATCCGCCCTTCCTGCTGAATACCAGAAATCGGACTCTGGAGAAGAACGGACAGTGGGTGAAGCTGACCCAGGTGGAGTACGCCATCATCAAGCTGTTTATGGAAAATCCCGGAAAGGCTCTCTCCCGGGAAGAAATTTTGGATACGGTGTGGGGCAAGGACTACTTTGGCGAGCTGAAGATTGTGGACGTGAACATCCGCCGTCTGCGGATCAAGATCGAAGACAACGCCCAGAAGCCGACCTATGTGAACACTGTGTGGGGCTATGGGTACAAGTGGAGAAATTGATCCTATATTAAATGTCCCGGTGAGAAAACGGAAAAGGAGGTGACCGGATATGGCCAAGACGACTCAAATTCAGGATAAGGTAAAAATTCGGGGCATCCGCCGCAGGTGGCTGCTCAACAGCGTGGGCATTGTGGCTTTGATTATCATCCTGGCCGTGTCCGCCTTCACCGCCTCTCTGGTGAACTACTATTATACGGAGACGGCTGACTCCCTGGAGCGGAAGGCCAGCTCTACTGCGAATGGATTTCGCCTTTACACCCGTTCTGATTACCGGACTGCCGCACAGCAGACGGTAATCAGCTATGAGGACAAAAGCCGGCTGGAGCTTCAGTTTCTGGACGCTGGAGGCGCGGTGCTCTTCTCCGGCAACGATCTGACCGCCGGCTCGACCCCCAATACGCCGGATATCCAAAATGCCGTGGAAAGCAAGAGTGCCGCCTCCTGGCAAGGAAAAGACCCTGCCACCGGAGAGCGGATTCTGGCCGCCTCCTGTCCGGTCATTTACCAGGGGGAGATCGTGGGCGTAATCCGTTATGTGACCTCACTGTCCGGAATCGACCGTCAGTTTGTCTTCTCCGTGGCTGTGATCATTACCATTGCCTTGGCCATCTTTGCCATGGTGTATTTTTCCAATTTGTATTTTGTCCGCTCCATTGTGGAGCCTCTGGCGGGCATCACGGAGATTGCCCGGGTCATTGCCGACGGGAGCTACGGAGTACAGATCGAGAAGAAATATGACGATGAGATCGGGGAGCTGACCGATGCCATCAACGATATGTCTCTGAAAATCCGCCAGTCGGAGAAGACCCAGACGGAGTTTATTTCCTCCATCTCCCATGAGCTGCGTACGCCCCTTACCGCCATTACCGGTTGGGCTGAGACGATCCAGAACGGGGAACTGCGCAATGCGGAGGACCTGCGCAAGGCCATGGGAATTATCGTCTCTGAGGCCAGGCGGCTGACCAACATGGTGGAGGAGCTGCTGGAGTTTTCCCGCATTGAGGACGGCCGGTTCACCCTGTCTGTGGAGCCCCTGGATCTGAAGGCGGAGCTGGAGGACGCGGTGTATACCTACACGGAGTTTTTCCGGAAGGAGGGCATCGAGCTTCGGTATACCGACTGCCCGGAGGAGATGATTCCCATCTCCGGGGATCCGGAGCGGCTGCGTCAGGTGTTCTGCAACCTGCTGGACAACGCCGCCAAGCACGGCGGGTCAGGGAAGAAAATCGACGTCTCCATTCGGGTGGAGGGGGACGACGCGATCATCCGCATCCGGGACTACGGGCCCGGTGTGCCGGAGGAGGAATTGCCCTTCATCAAGAACAAGTTTTATAAAGGCAGCTCCAAGGCCCGGGGCTCGGGCATTGGGCTGGCGGTGTGTGAGGAGATCGTGACCCGCCACGAGGGCCGCCTGGACATCGGCAATGCCGAGGACGGAGGTTTTGTGGTGGAAATCCACCTGCCCATCGAGCGGCAATAGCAGAATGGAGCTTTGGCGCCGAAACCATAGGGGGTCTTTTCACACTGGAGATAACAGCGCTGCCATTTCAATTAAGGAGTACCCATTTTCATGGAAGAGAAACAAGAACAGATTCAAACGGGCTGTCCCGTGTGCCCCGGCCGGAAGGGCTTTAAGACCATGTGCGGGGGACAGGCCCTCATCGAGGGCATTATGATGCGAGGCCCTAAAAAGCAGTCCATCGTGGTGCGCAAACCGGATGGGGAGCTGGAAATCCAGGAGAAGGAGCTGAAGCTCATCAAGGACCGCTACCCCATTCTTGGCCTTCCCCTGATCCGGGGGGTGGTCACCTTCTGCGACTCCATGTATAACGGAGTCACCGCCCTGATGTTCTCGGCGGAATTTGTCCCCGAGGAGGGGGAGGAGGAAGAGGAGCCCTCTAAATTTGAATCCTGGCTGAACAATAAGCTGGGCAGCGAAAAGGCCACCGCTTTCTTCACCACTCTGGCGGTGATTTTGGGCCTGGGTATGTCCATCGGCCTGTTTTTCCTGCTGCCCACCCTGCTGGGCACCGCCATTACCCTGGTTACCGACTCCATGCTGGCCCGGAATCTGGCGGAGAGCGTTTTAAAAATTTTGATCTTTGTGAGCTACCTGGCCCTGTGCTCCCACATGAAGGAGATGAAGCGGGTCTTTTCCTACCACGGAGCGGAGCACAAGACCATCTTTTGCTATGAGGCCGGCCTGCCCCTCACCGTGGAAAACGTGCGCAAGCAGCCCCGGCACCATCCCCGGTGCGGCACCAGCTTTTTGTTCATGGTCATTGCCATCTCCATTCTGGTGTCCACGGCAGTCTTTGCCATCTGGCCGGTACACAACGCGATTCTGCGCTTCCTGGCCCATCTGGCCATGCTGCCCCTGATCGTTGGCATCAGTTATGAGTTTAACCGCTGGGCCGGACGGCACGACGGGTTCGTGACCAAGATTCTGACCGCCCCCGGACTGTGGCTTCAGAATTTTACCACCTTTGAGCCGGACGACTCCATGATCGAGGTGGGGATTAAGGCCCTGGAGCTGGTTTTGCCGGAGCGAGAGGGAGAAGACGCCTGGTAATAAGAAGGGCAGAGGGCAGGGCGACCCGGCCGTGTGCCCAGCCCGCAGCGTGACAATAAGAAGCGTGGGGATGGGCGTGGGGAGCAGCGCTGCCCCGTCTGTGAGAGTTAGAGAGAATGTTGGAGAAGGTGAAGGGAAATGGCGACCACCTATAATAACCTGTTCCTGGACACCAGGACCCGGCTACGGAAAGCGGGGGTGGAGAACGCCCAGCTGGAGGCCAGGGAGATCGTATGCTACGCCGCGGACAAGAGCCGGGAGCAGCTTTATCGGGATATGTCCCTATACGTCTCCGCTGAACTGGAGCACCGGGTGGACGAGCTGGTCCAGTGCCGCCTGGCCGGAGAACCGGTGGCCTACATCATTGGAGAGTGGGAATTTTACGGCCTGCCCATGGATGTGTCCCACGACGTGCTCATCCCCCGGATGGACACAGAGGTGCTGGCCGAGCGGGGGATTTTGAAGACCCGTGAGTCGGGCGAGGGCGCCCGGGTGCTGGACCTGTGCGCGGGCAGCGGCTGTGTGGGCCTGGCTGTGGCCGCCAACGCCCCCCAGTGCCGGGTGGTGCTGGGAGAGCTGTCGGAGGGAGCTCTGCGGGTATGCAAGCAAAATGTGCGCCGCAATGAGCTCAATGCCCGGGTCACCTGCCTGTCCGTCAACGCCATGGAGCCGCCCAGCTCCGCCCTGTGGGACTTTGACGTGATCGTCTGCAACCCCCCCTACATCCCCACTGGGGAAATTGATAAGCTGGACGTGTCCGTCCGGGACTACGAGCCCCATATGGCTCTGGACGGGGGAGAGGACGGTTTGGATTTTTACCGTTTTATCTCCGCCAAATGGAAGTCGGCCCTTCGCCTGGGCGGAACCCTGATTTTTGAGGTAGGCATTGGCCAGGCTCCCGCTGTGGAGGAGATTTTGGCCCAAAACGGCTTTGAGGATATTAAAACCACTGCCGATACCCAGGGAATCTGGCGGGTGGTGGAGGGCACCATCAACAGCTAGGACTAAAAGCAAAGCTCCGACCGCGGCCGGAGCGTCCATAGAAGTCCGGTTTATAGGACAGGAAAAGTCCTATCCTATAAGACGGAACAGGCCGCACGGGGCGGCCCGGCCCATTCTTTTCTGGGCCGAAACGGAAGAGAAAGGATTGAGCAGCATGGCAGCAAAGAAACCTGTAATCGAGGCGGCGACGCCCGCCTCTGATAAGAAAAAGGCGCTGGAAACCGCTATGGCCCAGATCGAGCGCACTTATGGAAAGGGCTCCATCATGCGCCTGGGAGAGAACACCGGCATCGTCGTGGACGCCATTCCCACCGGCTCCTTGTCTCTGGACATCGCCCTGGGGATCGGCGGTGTACCCAGAGGCCGTATCATCGAAATTTACGGCCCTGAGTCCTCCGGTAAGACCACCTTGGCTCTCCACATTGTGGCCGAGGCCCAGAAGCGGGGGGGCGAGGTGGCCTTTATTGACGCTGAGCACGCTCTGGACCCGGGGTATGCCAGGGCGCTGGGCGTGGACATCGACTCCATGCTCATCTCCCAGCCGGATACCGGGGAACAGGGCCTGGAGATCTGTGAGGCCCTGGTCCGCTCCGGCGCCATTGACGTGGTAGTGGTGGACTCGGTGGCCGCCCTGACCCCCCGGGCCGAGATCGAGGGCGATATGGGGGACAGCCATGTGGGTCTGCTGGCCCGCCTGATGAGCCAGGCCCTGCGGAAGCTGGCCGGCTCCATCGCCAAGACCAACTGCGTGGTGATTTTCATCAATCAGCTCCGGGAAAAGGTGGGCGTCATGTACGGCAACCCTGAGGTGACCACCGGCGGCCGGGCGCTGAAGTTCTATTCCTCTGTGCGCATCGACGTGCGCCGGATTGAGGCGCTGAAAAACGGCACCGAGATCATCGGCAACCGGACCCGGGCCAAGATTGTGAAAAATAAGGTGGCGCCCCCCTTCCGGGAGGCGGAGTTTGATATCCTCTACGGCGAGGGCATCTCCAAGTGGGGTGAGCTGGTGGATCTGGCGGTGAAGCTGGATATCGTGCAGAAGTCCGGCTCCTGGTTCTCCATGGGGGAGATGCGCCTGGGCCAGGGCCGGGACGCGGTGAAGCAGTATTTGAAGGAGAACCCCGAACTGGCCGACAAAATTGAGGCCGAGGTCCGGGCCAACGCCTTCAAGCTGATGAGCAAGCAGGCCCAGATCGCCGCCCGGGCCGCGGGCCGGGCGGTGGACGTGTCCGCCGACGACTTTGAGGACGGGGCGGAGGACCCCAACTAACCGGCGGTGGTCATTCAGGAACTGAAGCCCTCCAAGCGTGTGGAGGGCCGCTGGCTGGCAGTGCTGGAGGACGGGTCCATCCTCCGGCTGGGGGAGGGAGAGGTGGTTTCCTTTGCCCTCTACGCCGGCAAACAGCTCAGCGATCAGGAGGCGGAGGAGCTCCAAAAGGCGGCCAAGGGAAGCTCTTTGAAGGAAAAGGCCTTGTCACTCCTGGCCAGAAAGCCCCAGTCCCGGCGGGAACTGGAGCGAAAGCTGGGGGAGTGGGGAGCCTCGCAGGAGGAGAGCGCCGCCATCTGCGGCCGGCTGGAGGAACTGGGCTACCTCAACGACGCTTCCTATGCCGCCCAGGTGGCACGACACTACTCCGCCAAGGGGTACGGGGAGCGGAAGCTCCGGGATGAGTTCTATCGCCGGGGGATTTCCCGGGAATTGTGGGAGGATGCCCTGGCCCAGGTCCAGGACTCATCTCAGGCCATTGACGCCTTTTTGGATAAAAAATTTGCCGGCCGCACTCCGGACCGGCAGGAGCTGAAGAAAGCCTCTGACGCGCTGGCCCGGAGGGGCTATCGCTGGAGCGAAATTAACGAGGGCCTGCGCCGGTACGGCGCGGAGATTGATGACTGAAAATGGAGCGAGACTATGCCATATCAAGTAGCGTTCGTATCCCTTGGCTGCGCCAAGAACCTTGTGAATACCGAGCAGATGATGGCTCTTTGCCGTAAGGCTGGATACCTTGTCACCGGCGATCCGGACGGGGCTGACGTGGCGGTGCTGAACACCTGCGGCTTCATCGAGTCGGCCAAGAGCGAGGCCATCGACAACATCCTGGAGCTGGGGGAGCTGAAAAAGGCGGGACGGCTCAAAAAGCTGTTGGTAGCTGGCTGCCTCACCCAGCGGTATCCCGACGATATTCGTGGGGAACTGCCTGAGGTGGATGGTATGCTGGGTACAGGCAGCTACACCGACGTGGTGCAGGCTGTGGAGGAGCTGATGGCGGGGGAGAAGGCCGAGCACTTCGGCAACATCCACCGCACCTATGAGGATGGGGAGCGCCTTGTGACCACTCCGCCCTATACCGCCTATCTGAAAATCGCCGAGGGGTGCAGCAACGGCTGCGCCTTCTGTATCATCCCAAAGCTGCGGGGGAAGTACCGCAGCCGGAGCATGGAGGCTCTGCTGGCGGAGGCGAAGAAGCTGGCCGATTCCGGGGTGAAGGAACTCATTGTCATCGCCCAGGACATTACCCGCTATGGGCTGGACCTGGAGGAGAAGAGCTCCCTGGCCCAGCTGCTGCGGGAGCTGTGCCGGCTGAGCTTCCACTGGATCAGGCTGCACTACCTCTATCCCGAGGTCATCACCGATGAGCTCATCGAGGTCATTTCCTCCCAGCCCAAGATCCTCCACTACCTGGACATTCCCATTCAGCACTGCAACGACGCCATTTTAAAGGCCATGCGCCGGCACAACACCAAAGCGGAGCTGGAGGAGCTGTTTGCCAAGCTGCGCCGTGCCATGCCCGACCTGGTCATCCGCACCTCCCTCATCTGCGGCCTTCCGGGAGAGGGGGAGGCGGAGTTTGAGGAGCTGTGCCAGTTCCTGAAGGAGCAGAAGCTTCAGCGGGTGGGAGTCTTCCAGTTCTCTCCCGAGGAGGGGACGCTGGCCGCCGCCATGGACAACCAGGTGCCCGGGGAAATTGCCGCAAGACGGGTGGAGCTGGTGGTGGACCTCCAGTCCCGGATCATGGACGCGTACAACGAGCAGCGCCTGGGCACGGTCATGGAGGTTCTGTGCGAGGGCTTTGACTCCGATGAGGGCTGTTATGTGGGCCGTACCTACGCCGACTCGGTGGACATCGACGGGCGGGTGCTCTTCACCGCCGCCGGACTGGTCCCCGCCGGGGAGTTTGTCAACGTGCGCATTACCGGGGTTTCCGACGGGGACCTGACGGGAGAAATTGAGGAATAAACGTAAACGAGGGATTTTGTTATGAACACAGCCAATAAACTGACCATTCTGCGTGTGATCATGATCCCGGCCTTCCTGCTGGTGCTGTATCTGCATGTGCCGGGGGCCAACTACTGGGCCTTGGTCATCTTCGCCGCCGCCAGCATCACCGACACCCTGGACGGCTATATCGCCCGGCACTATAATCAGACCACTGACTTCGGCAAGTTCATGGACCCTCTGGCGGACAAGTGTCTGGTCACCGCCGCCATGCTTTGGTTTGTGGAGGTGGGGCAGATGCCCGCCTGGGCCCTGCTGATCGTCATCGTTCGGGAGTTCGGCGTATCAGGTCTGCGCATGGTGGCGGCCGACAAGGGCCGGGTCATTGCCGCGGGCTGGTCGGGAAAGGTGAAGACCGCCACCACCATGGTCTGTATCGTCCTGATGCTGCTGCCCATCCCTCCGGCGGTGAACAGCATCTGCACCGCCCTCATTGTGCTGACCACCATCTACTCCGGTGTGGAGTATTTTATGAAGAATTTGGATGTGCTGTCTCAAGTGAAATAAGGAGAACTCCATGAATACCTTTGGAGCGAAAAATGTATGGCGGGATGTGGCAATCCGGGTGCTGGTGATCGCGGTATCTTCCCTCATCATCGCCCTGAATCTGAAGAGCTTTGTCCAGGCCGGGGACCTGTTTCCCGGCGGCTTTACCGGACTGACCCGCCTGATTCAGCGAATCTGTCTGGACAGCTTTTCCATTGAGCTGCCCTTTTCCCCCATCAACCTACTGCTCAACGCCATTCCGGCGGGGATCAGCTTTGTCCTGGTGGGAAAACGCTTTACCCTCTATTCCTGCCTGTCCATTGTGCTGACCAGTATTTTTACCGATCTGGTCCCCTCCATCGCCATCACCGAGGACACCCTGCTCATCTGCATCTTCGGCGGGCTCATCAACGGCTTTGCCATCAGCCTTTGCCTCTTTGTCCGGGCCACCTCCGGGGGGACGGATTTTATCGCCATCGCCCTGTCCGAGCGGAAGAACATTGACGCCTGGAACTACATTTTGTGCGGCAACGTGATCATGCTGATGGTTGCCGGTATGCTGTTTGGCTGGGATAAGGCATTATATTCCATCCTGTTCCAGTACGCCTCCACCCAGATGATTCGGACGATGGACCCGGACGGGCGGCGCTCCACGCTGCTCATTGTGGCGGAAAAGGAGCATGTGGAGGAGATCTGCGCCCTGATCCGCCAGACCCACCACTCCGCCACCCTGTTGGACGGGGTGGGAATGTACAACGGCGCCCCCTGCACCATGATTTACTCCGTGGTGGAGGACAGCCTGGTCCGTTCCCTGTCCCACCAGGTGCGTCAGGTTGACCCCAAGGCCTTTGTCAATGTGCTGCGCACAGAAAAGGTGGTAGGCAAGTTCTACCGCCGCCCCAGAGATTAAGAAGCTTTCTTCCGCCCGTTGGGACGGAGAGAGAAATAGATTGCGCCGCCCGCCCGGAAAAGGTTCCGGGCGGGCGGCGTTTTGTATCAAGATCGCAAAGATCAGCCAACTGGCCCCGGAGGGGTGAATTGGCCGATATTGATATAAAATTGTACGTTTTCAGCCGTTCCAGTTCTCCCGCAAAAGGACCTGATCGCCGGATTGATACTCTTTGGCGTATTTTCCGGGGGTGATGCCGGTGAGGTGGCCGAAGGTACGGATGAAATGGGAGTTGTCGGAAAAACCGGACAGCTCGCCCGCCTGCTGGACGCTGACCCCGTCCTGGAGCAGTTGCCGGGCTTTCAGGACCCGGCTGTATATGATGTACTCCATGACGGAAAAGCCGGTGGCCGACTTGAAGATCCGGCACAGGTAGTGCTTGCTGATGTAGAAGTGTCCGGCGATCTGATCCAGGGAGAGAGGCTCGGACAGGTTGTCCCGAATATAGTCCAAAATAGGGGAGACCCGGAGAAAATCCTTGTTGCGGATGGCCTCGCCGGCGGTGGCGGCGTTGAGGGTGGGGGCCAGCCGGAGCAGCAGGTTCAAAAGGGCCACCGTCTGGCGGATGTCGCTGCCGAAGCTGCCGTCGTTTTTGTTGCGCTCCAAGGCCTGGAAGAGCTCAATGATCTCGGTCATCTGCCCGGCGTTGAGCTCCGAGCGGCGGAAGGTGACCTGACCCAGCTGGGTCAGGTCGGTCTGGGGGGTGGACAGCTGGGCCAGGGCCTTGTGGCTGATGTGGAGCACATACCGGGCGTGAAAGCCGGTGGCCATGGTGCGGTGAAGGGTGTTTTCCCCGATGAGGTAGAGGGTCCCCCGGCGCAGAGGGTAGACCTGATCGTTGACAAAAATGTTCCCGGGGCTGGTCAGGGGGAGAAGAAGCTCGTAATGGTCGTGGAAATGGAGCCGGCTCATGTTCCAGGTGTCGTTGTGATTGAGTTGCAGGTGAAATTCCACGTTTGTCATAGGATGATAGCCCTCCAAATCCGACGGTGTTGGTCACTATTCGCTATTGTACCACGCCAGGAGAATATATGCAAACTTTTTGCTAAGTTACAGATAGACCAAATATGAGAAATATGATAGAATAAGCACTGTAAAATAGCGCGTGGACCGTACCTTGAAAATCTGAGTGAAAAGAGAGAACCAAAACTTTTGTAATGGGGGTTTTATCATGAACAAAGTTTATTCCCTGCATGACGCCGTGGCGAAGTTCGTCGAGAGCGGAGATTGTATCTGCTTTGGCGGTTTCACCACCAACCGCAAGCCTTACGCGGCCGTGGCCGAGATCCTGCGCCAGGGCCAGAAGGACTTCACCGTTTGGGCCGGGCCCGCCGGCGGCGACTGGGACATGATGATCGGCGAAGGGCGTGTGAAGGCCTACATCAACTGCTACACCGCCAACTCCGGCTATACCAACGTGTCCCGCCGCTTCCGCGCCGCCATCGAGAAGGGGGAGCTGACCTATGAGGACTACTCTCAGGACGTGCTGATGCTTCAGCTTCACGCCGCTTCCCTGGGCCTGCCCTTCCTGCCCGTGCGTCTGATGCAGGGTTCCGGCCTGATGCAGTATTGGGGCATCAGTGAGGAGCAGCGCAAGGCCCTGGAGAAAGTGGACGACCTGAAGTGTGTGGAGATTGACAATCCCTTCAACCCCGGCGAGAAGGTAGTGGCCGTCCCCGTGCCCAAGCTGGACACCGCCATCATTCACGTTCAGAAGGCCTCTCCCGACGGCACCTGCATCATCGAGGGCGACGAGTTCCACGATGTGGACGTGGCCGTGGCCGCCCGCAAGGTCATCGTGACCTGCGAGGAGCTGGTCAGCGATGAGTACATCCGCCGCGATCCCACCCTGACCCGTATCTTCGGCGAGTGCGTCAGCGCTGTTGTCCACTGCCCCTACGGCGCCTGGCCCTCCCAGTGCTACAACTACTACGACAACGACTCCCACGCTCTGAAGGAGTACGACAAGGCCTCCAAGTATCAGGACGCCGAGGACGCCAAGGTCCAGCTGGAGAAGGCCGCCGTCAAGGCTGAGAAGGCCGCCGCCGCCAAGCCTGAGGACGAGAAGCTCGCCGACGCCGCCGCCAAGGCCCGTAAGGCTGCCGAGGACGCCAAGGCCGGCACCGCCATTCCCGAGACCTTCCAGGATTATCTCCAGAAGTGGGTTTACAGCGTGAAGGACAACGACGAGCTGCTGGATAAGATCGGCGGTTCCCGCCTGATGCGCCTGAAGAATGAGCCCCACCTGGGCTACTCCACCAGACACTAAGAACGAGGGAGGAAGAAAGAAATGTCTGATTATACGAAGTATACCAAGCAGGAAATGCAGGCTTATGCCATTGCCAAGAACATCAAGGAGAATCAGATCGTCATCGTGGGCACCGGCCTTCCCCTGATCGGCGCCTCCCTGGCCAAGCGGGTGGTTTGCCCCTCCTGCCATCCCATCGTAGAGAGCGGCCTGATGGACTGCTCCCCCGTGGAGGTACCCCGCTCCGTGGGCGACAATCGCTTTATGGCTCACTGCGCCGTGCAGTGGCCCAACATCCGCTTCATCGGCTTTGAGGCCA
>JAXWVI010000075.1:0-57166 GCA_037245165.1 bacterium | reverse complement strand
GATCGCCATTTCCGGCTACGGCAACGTGGGCTGGGGCATCATGAAGAAGGCCGCTCAGCTGGGCGCCAAGGTCACTTACTTCGCCGGCCCCGACGGCTACATCCACGATCCCGACGGTGTGGACACCGAGGAGAAGCTGAACTACATCCTGGAGATGCGCGCCAAGGACCCCGCCCACTGCGCTCCTTACGCCGAGAAGTTCGGCTGCGAGTTCGTACCCGGTCAGAAGTGCTGGGGTGTCAAGGACGTGGACGTGTACATGCCCGCCGCCACCCAGAACGACGTCAACATGGAGTGGGCCGAGAAGATCGCCGCTTCCGGTGTGAAGTACTACATTGAGGTGGCCAATATGCCCACCACCAACGACGCTCTGGAGTATCTGAAGGGCCAGAAGCACATCACCGTCGCTCCTTCCAAGGCTGTCAACGCCGGCGGCGTGTCCGTGTCCGAGCTGGAGATGGCTCAGAACGCCGAGCGCCTGTACTGGACTGCTGAGGAAGTGGACCAGAAGCTGCAGGGCATCATGAAGAACATCTATCACTCCTCCGTGGAGGTTGCTGAGCGCTATGGTCTGGGCTATGACCTGGTTGCCGGCGCCAACATCGTAGGCTTCCAGAGAGTGGCTGACGCCATGATGGCTCAGGGCATTTTCTAAGAAATTTCCTCTCTTCGATTCAATATACAACACCGGGAGAGCTCCTTTGGAGCTCTCCCGGTGTTGTTTTACTCGTATTTCTTAATCCTGGCAGGAAAAAATCTGTCCGCCTTTCTGATAGGTGCCCAATACCTGAATTTCCCGCAGTTCCTCTCTGGGCGTTATCAGCGGATCACGGTCCAGCAGGACAAAATCCGCCTGTTTTCCAACCTCAATGCTGCCCTTCTGCTTCTCCTGGAAATACTGATACGCCCCGGTCAGCGTGACCGCCCGAAGGGCCTGCAAGACTGATATGGCCTGCTCCGCACCCAGCCTCACCCCCTGACGTGTCAGGCGGTTGACCGCGCACCATACCGTTTCCAGCATATCTGGCTGAATCACCGGCGCATCCTGATGAAAGGTCACCGGAATGCCCCATTCCAGGGCGCTTCGGACGGGACTGATTTGAGAAGCCCGCTCCAGACCAAAGTTTCGGATATGCACGTCCCCCCAGTGATAGACATGGGCCACAAAGAAGGAGGTCACCGCCCCCAGCTTTTTCACCCGCTCCAGCTGGTCCAGTCCCAGCAGCTGTCCGTGGATGATCACCGGCCGAAGGCGGGCCATCTCCGGATATTTCTTCTCAGTCTGTTCCAGACAGCGCAGAAACTGTTCCGCCGCCCCATCTCCATTACAGTGACACAGCAGCTGGGTATTGTGCTGGCAGGCAAACTCCATGGCCTCCAGTACCGCCTGATCCGTCATGGTTCCGTAGCCGCGGTAATCATCTTCGCCCACATAGGGGGTGCGCATCCAGGCGGTACGCCCCTGGGGGGAACCGTCCAAAAATATCTTGACCCCGCCGATCCTCAGCCGGTCTGACGGAGGCAGGGAACCAAACTCCTTCATCGCTTCCTCATAAGTGTCAGGGGAAGGGTAAGCCACCAGGTCCAGCTTCAGCACGCCGTTTTCCACCAGCATGCGGTACATGGGAAGCATCTCCCCTACCACCATTCCGTCCTGCATGGTGGTAATCCCATGCGCGGCATACTTCTCCTGTGCCCGGATGAAGGCTTGCAGCAGCTGCTCCGGTTTGGGGGAGGGGACCTTTTTCAGGTAGGTAAAAAAGGCGTTTTCCTCCAGGTATCCGGTCAGCTTCCCCTCTCTGACCTCAATTTTTCCGCCTTCCGGCACGGGAGTATCCACGGTGATGCCCAGCGTTTTCAGCGCCAAGGAATTCATCAGGCCCATATGGCCCGACTTGTGATGAATCACAAGGGGATGGCCGGGCGCCAGCGCGTCCAGCTCTTCCAGAGTAGGATTTCTCAACCCGGGCATCCGGTTGTTATCGTAATCCCGTGCGCTCACCCACGCTCCGGGGGCAGGTTTGGTTTCCCTCAGGAATGCCCGTATTTTCTCTCCCATCTCTTCCACAGTCTCCGCACCATCCAGGGATGCCTGGAGGCAGGCGGAAGCCATCTGAGAAAAGTGGCTGTGGGGGTCAATAAACCCGGGCAAGAGCACGCCCCCGTCCAGATGTTCTTCCCGGCAATCCCCCGCTTTTTTTCTCAGCTCCTCCGCTCTTCCCACCCCACGAATGATTCCATCCTCTTCCAAAACTGCATCGGCATACAAGGGCTCTGCCATGGTCAGCACTTTTCCCACATACAACGTCTTCATCAGCATCCGCCTTCCTTTCCCTGGCATGAGACATGGTTCTTTACATTCTGTCCGAAATTTCTTATAATTAGTATACTGCAAAATTTGCCAAAATTCGACTGCGAAAGGAGCCGTTTGTATGCCTTGCCGTCTGCTTCGCACACTTGCGTGGCTCATGGTGATAACCATCTCCTTCAGCGCCTGTGCCCCCGCCGCTACCTCTTCCTCCCAAGATTCTTCCCTCACTTCCGGCGCTTCATCCGGGTCGGCCAGCGTTCAAACGGAATCCCTGCCTGAAGATACGTCCGCTGCCCCCGTGGCTGCCATTCCGGAACCAAAGCCCAAGCTGACGCCGCGGGACATTGACGAGGCGCTGTCCGCCGTGATGGAGGACTACACCGCCACCGCCGTGTCGGTAGCCACCATCGAACAAGGTGAGGTCAGCCAGGCGGGAGCCTGGGGTTGGGCGGTCAAGGACCAGCGGGAAATGACAGCGGACACCAAGCTGCGGGTGGCCTCCATCAGCAAGGTAGCCATCGCCATGTGCGCCATGGCCATGGCGGAAGACGGCCTGGTGGACCTGGACGCCCCGCTGAGCGCCTACTGGGGCGAGGGGGCCGTCAACCCATACAGCCAGACTCAGCCCTCCATCCGCACCCTCATGTCCCACACCTCCTCCCGGAAGGATCTGGAGATCACCTGGGGCCTGTCCCGGCTGCAGGGCATTATGAACAGCAGCTCCTCCTGGAGAAATATGGAGCCCGGCGACAGTGGGTACTGGTATTACAGCAACTTCGGCATGTGCATCCTGGGTACCACGCTGGAGTTGGCGGCCGATCAGATGCTGGACGACTATTTCCAGAGCCGCTTCTGTCAACCCATGGGCCTGAGGGCCTCCTTCTACGGAGGCAACCTTCCCGAGGAGCAGCTGGCCACTTTATATAACCCCGGCAGCGTCGGCCGCTCCGCTGCGGCCCAGGCCAACGAATCTGTCCCCTCCGAAATCGGCATAGGGGCATCCTACTATCCCGGCGGTCTGACCATCAGCGCGGTGGATTTGGCCAAGCTCATCTCCATCCTGACCAACAAAGGGGTCTATCAGGATACACAGTACCTGTCGGAAGAGTCTGTGGCCGAACTGGAGACGCCCCTGTTCTCCGTAGACCCGGGAGAAAGTTCTGTCTTTGAGCAGTGCCTGATTCTCCGCCGCCAGGAAAATCTTCTGGGGCAGGACGTTCTCTGCTACCACACCGGCAGCGCCTACGGGGTCTACGCCCTGATGTCCTTCAACCCCGAAACGGGAAACGGCGTTGTGGTGCTCACCACCGGGGCGCCCTGGTCCACGGACGAATACGGTCTTTACTCCCTGTGTTCCGACCTGTCGGAAGATCTTTACGCCAGAATGGAGGATGATGTCATATGAAACGGCTATGCGCTCTGGCTCTGTCCCTCGTCCTGCTGCTGAACGGCTGCGCCTCATCCCCGCCCTCCAGCCAAGGTTCCGGCACGTCGGCCCAGTCCGTGGACCAGTCCCAGCCTCTCCCTGCCCCGGAGCCACAGCCCGAACCGGAACCGGAGCCAATCGTCTCCCACCTGATGGTGGCCGGGGATATTATGAGCCACACCCCTGTGGTGGACGACGCCTATGTGGCGGAAACGGACCGCTATGATTTCAGCCATATGTACCAAGACGCGGCCGTGCAGCTGGCCGGGGCCGACTATGCCATTGCCAATCTGGAAACTCCTTTGGCCGGCGGGCCGGAATATCTGGGATACCCCGTGTTTGACGCTCCCGATGAACTGGCCTACGACACCAAGGCCGCCGGCTTCGACCTTGTGTCCACCGCCAACAATCACAGCCGGGACCAGGGGATGGACGGAATTTACCGCACCCTGGATATTCTGGACCAGGCCGGACTTGCCCATGTGGGCACTTACCGCTCCCAGGAGGAACGGGATCAAACGTCCGGCATTTATGTGGCCGATGTGGGCGGCATATCCGTTGCCCTTTTAAGCTATACATACGGGCTCAACGGCTTCCGGCTGGACTCAGACAAAATGTACGCAGTCAACTTATTTAATCTGGACTACTATACCACCCTGGCCAATCCCGACTACGAGCTGCTGAAATCGGACCTTGCCGCCGCCCGCGCCCTGGATACCGACCTGATCGCCGTCATGATTCACTGGGGCAATGAGTATAAAAACGCCCCCAATTCCCACCAGACCAATCTGGCCCAGTTCCTGGTGGAGCAAGGCGCCGACCTGATTCTGGGCGGACACCCCCATGTACTGGAGCCCTATGAGACCATTACCGCCACCGGCTGGGACGGCCGGGAGCGCCAGGGATTTGTCATCTACTCCCTGGGCAACTTCATCTCCAATCAGCTGGAGCTGGAAACCAAAACCACGGTCATTCTGGACCTGGAGCTGACCAAAGACCCGGACGGGAATACCGCCTTGACCGATGTGCGCTATACCCCCTACTACATGCTTCACCGCAATGACCTTCCCGTGGGGCAAAAACGGCATCTGGTCAACATTCATCAGGCCATGGCCGACTATGAGGCCGGAACCAGTCAGCTGATCACCGCTCAGAATTATACCCAGCTTCAGGCTGCTCTGGAACACTGCCACACCATCCTGGGGGAGGCGGGAGACCTCCCCTCTGAGCTCAGCAATGCACAAGCTTCCTAACCAAACGATGCAGACACCCCGTCCAATGATTTTGTTGCTCATTGGGCGGGGTGTTTGATTGGAGACAGGCCGGTCACTTCTCCACCGGCAGCAGTTCTTTCCTTCTATGGAGAAACAGGGTCAAGGTTGTGGCCGACGCCAGGGCGTCCGCCACCGGCTCTGCAATGTAGATGCCCATGACATTTCCCATCGCCCAGGGGAGCACCAGCGCCAGCGGCACCAGCAGAATCACCTTTCGAAGCAATGCCAGAAACAAGCTGGTCTTTGCCTGGCCCATGGCCATAAAGGCGGACTGGCAGGCTGTCTGTGCGCCAAACGCCCAGATGCCTCCAAAAAAGATAGGCATCACCTTTCCGGTTAATTCCACCAGCTCCTCATTGTCGTTGAATATCATAGCCAACTGCTCGGGAATCAGCAAAACAATCAGGAACGCACAGACCGTCACCGTCAAAGTTGTACGAAGCAGCAGCGCGAAGGTCTTGCGGACACGGCGATAGTTTCCCGCGCCGTAGTTGTAGCTCATAATGGGCTGCACGCCCTGGGTAATCCCCTGCATAGGCATGGTAATCATCTGCATGACGCTCTGCATAACGGTATAGGTCCCCACATACAGATCGCCGCCATAGTATTGCAGTCCGGAGTTCAAGACCACGGCCACCAGACTCTCCGTAGACTGCATAATAAAGGGCGCCACGCCCAGCGCCGCAATCTGGCCTATCACATTCCAGCGGGGACGGAGATTGGTCGGGCGAATCCGCAGCCCCGACCGCCCGGAACACAGAAACCCCACCACCCAGCAGGCGCTGACGCCCTGAGAGATGACCGTGGCAATGGCCGCTCCCTGCACCCCCATGTTAAATCCGAAAATAAAAACCGGGTCCAGGACAATGTTCAGAACCGCTCCAATGAGCACCGAACACATGGCCATCATAGCCTTTCCCTGGGCGCTGATAAAGGTATTGAGGCCGAGGGAATATTGGACAAAAACCGTCCCCAGCAAATAAATGGAGATGTAGTCCACCGCGTAGCCGATGGTGTCCTGAGAAGCCCCAAAGGCAATCAGCAGCGGCTCTTTTGCGATGGAAAACACCACCGTCAGCACCACCGAGGTCCCCATGAGCATGGCCGCGGAGTTGCCCAAGATTTTTTCCGCTCCCTCCCGGTCCCCGGCTCCCAGGCGGATGGAGGCCAGCGGCGCGCCGCCCATGCCGGCAAAGGCGGCAAAAGCGGAAATCAGCATGAGAATGGGAAAGGTAATACCCAGGCCGGTCAGGGCAGTCCGCCCCACCACCGGGATGTGACCAATGTAGATTCGGTCCACAATGTTATACAGCATGTTGATGATCTGTGCCGCCACCGCGGGCAGAGCCAGTTTCAACATCAGTATTCCAATCGGTGCCGAGGATAACGCCTCTTCACTGCTGCGATTGACACGCGCCAATTCAGGTCCTTCCTCTCGTCAGTCAATTTTTGTGTTAAAGGAAAGTATATCACAGATTGATCAGAAAAAAAAGCGGAATTGTGTGAACACAACTCCGCTTTTTCTCAAAATTTCGCGCCGCCGAACTCGGCCAGCTTCAGTCCCTTGTTCCGCTCCTGAACCCACTGGATGGACCACTGGGAGGCAAACAGCAGCAGCTGATTCCCCTTGTAGTCCTCCACCAGTTTGGCGTCATTGGGGAGCAGCAGGTCCTCCTCCTTCAGAGGCGGTGTGTCCTCGTCCTCCTTCACAATCCAACGAAGATACTCAAAGGGCAGCCCCTCTTTGTAGAGCTCCACGTTGTACTCGCTGCGCAGCCGGTACTCCAGCACGTCGAATTGCAGGGTGCCCACCACACCAACGATAACCTCCTCCATGCCGGTGTAAGGGGTCTTGAAAATCTGGATGGCTCCCTCCTGGGCGATCTGCTCCACACCCTTTAAAAACTGCTTGCGTTTCATGGTGTCAATGGAACGGATGCGCTCAAAGTGCTCGGGGGCAAAGGTGGGGATCGGGTCAAACTGGAACTTCTTGCCGGGGGTACACAGGGTGTCGCCGATGGAGAAGATGCCCGGGTCAAACACGCCGATGATGTCCCCGGCGTAGGCCTCCTCGATAATCTCCCGTTCGGCCGCCATCAGCTGCTGGGGCCGGGACAGGCGGATTTTCTTACCGCCCTGTACATGGTACACTTCCTTATCCGCCTCAAACTTGCCGGATACCACCCGCATGAAGGCGATCCGGTCCCGGTGGGCCTTGTTCATATTGGCCTGAATTTTAAAGACAAAGGCGGAAAAGTCGTCGTCAAAGGAATCAATCACCTCATCCCCAGCCTTCCGGGGCAGAGGGGCGGTGGTCATGCGCAAAAACTCCTCCAGGAAAGGCTCCACGCCGAAGTTGGTGAGGGCGGAGCCAAAAAACACTGGGGACAGCTTGCCGTGGCGCACCCGATTGAGGTCAAAGTCGCAACTGGCCCCGTCCAAAAGCTCAATTTCGTCTACCAGCTGGTCCCGCTTGCTCACTCCAATGAGGTCAGCCAGCGCGGGGTCGTCGGGCTCAATGACCGTAGCGGTGGCCGCCCGGGCGTTGGTGTTGGAGGTAAAGTGGATGACCTTCCGGTTCTGCCGGTCGTAGACGCCCTGAAACTCTTTCCCGCAGCCAATGGGCCAGTTCATGGCATAAGTGTCAATTCCCAGCTCGTGTTCCAGCTCCTCGCACAGCTCGAAGGGGTCCCGGGCCTCCCGGTCCATCTTGTTGATGAAGGTAAAGATGGGGATGTCCCGCATGGCGCAAACCTTAAAGAGCTTCCGGGTCTGGGCCTCCACGCCCTTGGCCGCGTCAATGACCATGACGGCGGAGTCGGCGGCCATCAGGGTGCGGTAGGTGTCCTCAGAGAAATCCTGGTGGCCGGGGGTGTCCAGAATGTTGATGCAAAAGCCCTCATACTGGAACTGCATCACCGAGGAAGTGACGGAAATACCTCTCTGCTTCTCGATCTCCATCCAGTCGGAGGTGGCGGCCCTGGTATTTTTCTTGCCCTTCACCTGGCCGGCCTGAGCGATGGCTCCGCCGTAGAGGAGGAACTTTTCCGTCAGTGTGGTTTTACCCGCGTCCGGGTGAGAGATGATGGCAAAGGTTCTTCTGCGCTTGATTTCCGCTTCGTATTTCGACAAAAGGGTCCACTCCCTTACATAGATTCAGATATAAGCATATTATTTTACCATAATAGCTGTCCTTACCGCAAGTACAACAGGAAAAAGAAAGACGGAAATCCGAAGATTTCCGTCTTGGAATCAAGGAATCAATTAGGCCAGCTTGGCGCCGTTGACCTTGACGCCGGGGCCCATAGTGGCGGCCACGGTGCAGCTCTTGATGTACTGACCCTTGGCAGCGGCGGGCTTGGCCTTGATGATGGCGCCCATGATGGCGTTAAAATTCTCGCTGAGCTTCTCAGCGCCGAAGGAAACCTTGCCGATGGGGCAGTGGATGATGTTGGTCTTGTCCAGACGATACTCCACCTTACCGGCTTTGATCTCGTTGACGGCCTTGGTCACATCCATGGTGACGGTGCCGGCCTTGGGGGAGGGCATCAGGCCCTTGGGGCCCAGAACCTTACCCAGACGGCCCACAACACCCATCATGTCGGGAGTGGCAACCACAACGTCAAAGTCAAACCAGTTTTCCTTCTGGATCTTCTCCACCAGGTCCATCTCGCCCACATAGTCGGCGCCGGCGGCACGGGCCTCGTCAGCCTTAGCGGCCTTAGCGAAGACCAGCACGCGCTGGGTCTTGCCGGTGCCGTGGGGCAGCACGATGGCGCCGCGGACCTGCTGGTCGGCGTGACGGGAGTCAACACCCAGCTTCACATGCAGCTCAACGGTCTCATCAAACTTGGCGGTGGCGGTATCGACGACCAGCTTCATAGCCTCGTCGGTGTCATACAGCGCGTTCTTGTCGATCTTCTTGGCGCTGTCCTGATATTTCTTACCTCTAAACATCTTCTACCCTCCTTACTCGCCCACCAGGATACCCATGGAGCGGGCGGTGCCGGCAATCATGCTCATAGCGGCCTCGATGCTGGCGGCGTTCAGGTCGGGCATCTTGGTCTCGGCAATCTTGCGGACGTCTTCCTTGCTGATGGTGGCAACCTTGTTCTTGTTGGGCACGCCGGAAGCCTTCTCCAGGCCGCAGGCCTTCTTGATCAGCACGGGAGCGGGGGGAGTCTTGGTAATAAAGGTGAAGGAGCGGTCAGCGTAAACGGTGATGATGACGGGGATGATCATACCCACCTCATTCTTGGTACGCTCGTTGAACTCCTTGGTAAAAGCGGCAATGTTCACACCGTGCTGGCCCAGAGCAGGACCAACAGGGGGGGCGGGAGTCGCCTTGCCGGCGGGGATCTGCAGTTTTACATATCCAGTTACTTTCTGTGCCACGAAAGAGCACCTCCATTTGAAAAATGTGGTCGTTTGGCGGGACCGAAACGATCCCTCCCACGTTCATGCGGCAAAGGCCGCAAGAGTTTTTCTGTTGCTGCGCCTCGCCCCTCTAAGCGGCTCGGGCGCTTTTGGTCACGCCTCGGTTCCCTCACGGTCGGGTCGCTAACTTCTCCGTCTCCGGGCAAACCCGGTCCTGCAAATGCCGGCCCTGGGCTTTGCCCTGCGCTGCGGCGTTAGCTCCCCTGCTCGGGAATCCGGCGCTTCTTATTCATTGGCGGGCTCCACCTGGTCCAGCTCCAGCTCCACGGGGGTTTCACGTCCAAACATGGACACCACCACGCGGACCTTGTTGTGATCCAGGTCGATCTCCTCCACCGTGCCCAGGAAGGATTCCAGGGCGCCGTCGGTGATGCGCACGGTGTCGCCCAGCTGATAGCTGACCACGACCTCCCGCTTTTCCACCCCAAGGGCGGCCACATCGGCATCGGACAGGGGGATGGCCTTATTGCCCTCGCCCAAAAATCCGGTGACGCCGCGGATATTGCGCACCACATGCCACGTCTCATCGTTCATCACCATTTTCACCAACACATAGCCGGGGAACACTTTGCGCTCCACTTCCTTGGGGCCGTTGTCGGTGATCTCGGTGACAGTCTCCAGCGGGATGCTGATCTCATGGATCAGTTCCTGCATACCGCGGTTTTCAACATACTTTTCAATGGTGGCCTTTACCGTATTCTCATAGCCGGAATAGGTGTGTACCACATACCAATTCGCATTGTCAGCCATCTGCTTCACCTTAGCCCAGCTTTGTGATGATCAGCTCGATAGCCTGTCCAGCCACAAAGTCAAACAGCCAGATAAACACACCCACAATGACTACGCAGGCAATGACGATCAGGGTATTGTTGATGGTCTGCTTGCGGGTGGGCCACTGCACCTTCTTCAGCTCGCTCTTCATGTCCTTGAGCCACTTGGCAGCGCGCGCAAAGAAGCCCGGCTTTGACTTTTTGTCGGCCTTTTTGTCCTTCTTGGCCTGGACGGCCTGCTCTACCTTTTCGTTCTCAGCCATTGTTACCCTTCTTTCATGTCAGCCTTCTGGGACAAATTACTTCGTCTCATTGTGAACCGTGTGCTTTCTGCAGAAGGGACAATACTTGTTCAATTCCAAACGGTCGGGGGTATTCTTCTTGTTCTTCATGGTGTTGTAATTTCTCTGCTTGCACTCAGAGCACCGAAGGGTGATCTTAATGCGAGCGCCGGCCTTACCTGCCATTTGTCGGCACCTCCTTTTTAATGTTACAGGGTCTCCGAAGTCATCTTGACAAAAAGAAAACGCCGGACACGGCCTGTCTTGTGCCGAATCCAGCGCCCGCGGGCGCACTGGGGCGCCCAGGGTCACGGTGACGATTCGGCTTTTGTTTGCCTCCCTGTGTTCCCAATCAGGTCCAGGGGATCGCGCGTCAAACACCGTAAAAATGCGCACGACAAATAAGCCCCTTTTCACAGGTACTGCTACTATATCACTTCTTTTCCTGCCCGTCAAGCATTTTCTTTTTAATATTGTTACATTTCCGTTAAAAGACAGAAAATAGATTTGCATTCCTCCGCCGGGTATGTTATACTCCTGACTAAAATACACATGGTGTATGAAGTATTTCCCAAATTAAACCAAAATATTATGAATAAATGGAGTTGATCGTTTCCTTATGGACCTTGACAGTGCCAGTATCGGAATGCTAGTTGCCCTGGTGATTTTGGTGGCGATGTCCGCCTACTTTTCCGCTACCGAAACCGCTTTTACCTCTTTAAACCGGATTCGACTGAAAAACAAGGCAGACAACGGCAGCCGCCGTGCCGCTAAAACTCTGGTTCTGGCAGAGGAATATGACAAGCTGCTGTCCACCATTCTGATCGGCAACAATATTGTCAACAATGTGGCCACTACGGTGGGCGCGGTGCTGTTTATTAAATTGGTGGGAGAACAGCGGGGCCCCGCCGTGTCCGCTACGGTACTGACCATCGTCATTCTGATTTTCGGCGAGGTATCCCCCAAAAGTCTGGCCAAGGAGCATCCGGAACAGTTCGCCATGTTTTCAGCCCCCCTGCTCAAAGTATTTATGATTCTTCTTACCCCGGCCAACTTTCTCTTTTCTCAGTGGAAGCGGCTGCTTAGCGTCCTTTTCCGCAACAGTGAGGATGACGGCATCACCGAAGAGGAACTGGTGGGCATGGTGGACCAGGCAGAGACTGAGGGCGGTCTGGATGAGCACGAAAGCGACCTGATCCGCAACGCCATCGAATTTACCGATCTGGAGGTGTCCGAGATCCTCACCCCCCGGGTGGATCTGGTGGCCGCTGAGGAGAACAGCACCATGGAGCAGATGGCCGCCCTCTTTGCCGAGAGCGGCTACTCCCGTATTCCCATCTACCACGAGACGATCGACAACATTGTAGGCGTCATTCACGAAAAAGACTTCTACGCCGCCCGCTATCGGGGCGAAACCATGTTGAAAAATCTGAAGGCCCCGGTATTTTACACCACAGGCAACACCCAGGTATCCGAGCTTCTGCGGATTCTTCAGAAAAACAAGGCCCATATGGCCGTGGTGGTGGATGAGTACGGCGGCACCCAGGGCATCGCCACGCTGGAGGACATTCTGGAGGAGCTGGTGGGCGAAATCTGGGATGAGCACGACGAGGTCATCGAAACCTTCAACAAACAGCCCGACGGCAGCTACCTGATCGCCTGCTCCGCCGACCTGGATGATATGTACGACCTGTTCCAGGTGAAGGGAGCGTGCGACGCCGCCACCGTCTCCGGCTGGGTCATGGAGCAGGTGGGCCGGGTTCCCGAGGTGGGCGACCACTTCCAGGCTGAGGGTCTGGACGTCACCGTCACCAAGGTGGAACACCGCCGGGTGCTGGAGATTCAGGTACGTACGCTGGATGACCAGAAGTCCGAATAAACGTCAAACTATAAGACCGGGTCCATACGATTTGTATGGACCCGGATTTTTTATACCTGTTGTATTTGATTTTACCCGTTCACCGGGATGTCCACCCCGCACACGGTCACATAGTCCACCTGGCTAGGGTCGATGACCCGGTCGGGTATTCCGGAGATGGGCGTGTGCTCATACTCCATTCGCCGCTCCACATAGCACTCCCCGGCGTAGGAGCGGTCTTCTGTCTGAAAGCCGTCCTGACAGTTGGAGAGCAACGCAGTGCGGGGGGTGATAACCGTTCCGTCCTTCATGTGCAGCTCCACCGTCAAAGCACCCTGGCAGTCCAAAGAGCCGTCGTAGTTGGGACGCAGACCATCCCCGTCTGTGACCCAGTGGTGGCGGTAGCAGGAGCCGCCCTCCACCCGGGCCAGAGCCCGGAAGGGGGAGATCTCCAGCCGAGTCAGGGTAGTGGTGCCGTTCAGGTAAGGGATCTCCGCGTTGGGGGTCAGGCGGATGGTCTGATCTTCATAGGACAGCGTCACATCCTCAAAGGCCACATCCCCTTCCCACAATGGGATACGCACTAATTCACAATGTTTCGGATCCCAGCCGAACCAATGCAGAGGCTCCAAAATAAGATTCCCGGTCTGCCCTGCGATGGGGTTCCCGGTGGGCCAGCCAGACCAATAGGTAAGTGTTCTCGTCTCCTCGTCCCAGTCAAACTGACTTTCCGCCGTTCCGGCATTCTGCCGGCGCCCGTCCATCATTAGGTCCCAGCTGGCTTCCAAGTGCAGGTAGTCCTCTGGAGGCTCATAGGTAAAGCTGTCCGGGGCCCGCATCTCCATCCAGATGTAGAGCATCCTGTCATCTCCGGCGCACCGGCTCAGGGTAATTTCCCAGCCGTCTACCGTCTTTGTCTCCCCGATCTCATAGGTCAGCTTCTCCAGCAGGGCCTGTTCCTCTGAGGACCGGAAGGAAAACAGTCCGCCCCAGGTCCCGTTTACTGCCGCCGCCAGGACCCCCACGGTCAAAATCAGAGCGGCTGCAACGCCGAAAATCAGGCCCCGCCTCAGCTTCCGAACCGTTTTCCTGGCCGTATCGGTTTGATGCTCCCTCTGTTCCGCCGCCTTCCGCAGCCGATCGGCCAGCGCCGATTTTTCTTCCTGGGTAAACCGAACTTTCTCGAATCCCTGTCGCATATGATCCATCATCCCACCTCCAGTTTCTTGGCCAGCAGTTTCCGGCTCCGGCTCAGCCGTTTCCGGGCCGCCGCCGGGGTACAGGAACACAGCTTGGCGATCTCATCCAGGCTGTACCCCTCGTAATAAAAGAGGTACACCACCGCTCCATAGTGCTCGGGAAGGGTACGGATCAGTTGGATCAGCTCGCTGCACTCCCCCTCGGGAGCCGGCACCCGCTCTGCCTGATCCATGGGGACCACCCTGCGCCTTCCTGCACTCTTCAACAGATTTTTACAGGCATTGATGGCCATTTTGATAATGTAGGCTTTCTCATGCTCCCGGTCCGTAAACTCCTTCTCCTGTTCCAGAAGTTTTAGAAAAATCTCCTGGCAGATGTCCTGGGCGTCCTCCCGGGTGAGGGAGTAAGTCATGCACAGGCGTAAAATAGGGTCTGCGTAGTCTGTCACAAACCGATGGGCTTCCGCCGGCGTATTCCACTGCATCCGTCCCTCGACCTCCTTTCACCTAAAACACAACCAAGCAGCCTCTATTGTGACCGTCCGTCCACAATTTTTCTCCCATCAGCAAGCCGGGACCATACGTTTTGTATAGTCCCGGCTTTTTATACGTTTTGTATCCTTTTTTCGCCTGCTTATGCCAAGCTGCACTCCAGGTAGGTTCCCTCCGGCGTCTCCAGATACACCGGGCCGTCCCAGCCCTCTCCGGCAATCCACAGCCGGCTGCCCAGGAACACATCGCCGTCGGTATAGGGGGCGTCCTCCCCCTGGGTGTAAGTCTCCACCTGGCCCAGGCTGCGGCAGCCCTCGGGCAGGGTGTCCAGCACACGGTCCTGCTCATAGCGGTGCTGATAGGAATAGACCTGGTCTCCCACCGGCACCATCACAGCCAGCACCTCACCGCTCACTCCGGAGGAAGCACTCCCGCTCTCCGCTTCTCCGGGGGCCGTGGCCGTTTCAGAGGAGGCGGCGTTGTCACCTCCGGTGCCTCCTGACCAGTCCTCGGCCGCCGCGCCCGCACTGGAACTTCCCGAGGAGCTGTTGGCACTCCACCATCCGTTCTGGACTACACCATAACCGATGGTCAGCACAATGGCCAGACAGGCGGCCAGTGAGATCCAGGACTCCCGGTTCCATTTCTTCTTTCCAACCGGCTCCTCCGCCTCTTTGATGAGCTCATCATCCAAAAGGCCCATGGCCTCCAGCAGATGTTCCCGGGTCATACGGCCACCCCCTCCCGCTCCAGCTCCGCCTTCAGCTTCTTGCGCATACGGTGGAGCCTGGACTTCACCTGGCCCTCCGTCATGGAGAACTCCGCTCTCAGCTCCTCCAGGCTCTCCAGATGGAAGTACCTGCGGATAAAGAGCTTCCGATCCCGCTCCTCCTGTCCGCGGAGAAAGGCGGAGATAATGGCCGCCGTCTCCCCGGCCTCCAGGGCCTCGTCCGGGCTATGGCGGTCGGGCAGACAGTCCTCCAGCTCGTGGAGGGCCACTTCCACCCGGCTTCCGCCTCGCTTGGCCGCCCGGGCCCTGCGCCATCGGTCCAGGGAGAGGTTCCGGGTGAGCTTTCCGAAGAAAGCGGACAAAATATTGGGCCGCTGGGGAGGCATGGCATTCCAGGCGTGGAGCCAGGTGTCGTTGACACACTCCTCCGCATCCTCTTCCCGCTCCAAAATCCGCCGGGCAATGGCGTGGCAGTATGCCCCATATTTTTCCTGACTGGCCTCAATGGCCTGTTGGGATCGGGCCCAGTACAGGTCGATAATTTTTCCATCCTCCACCGTAAGCCCTCCTTTCTAACGTATCGTTCATCCATCGCCATGGAAGTTCGGGTACTGTTTCGCCCCTCACCTACGCAAGACGCAAAACGGCGCCCAAGGTTTCCCCCGGCGCCGTTTCTTTTTATTTCAGCAGTTCAAAATCAGAGGCGGGGTGCTTGCACAGCGGGCAGATAAAATCAGCGGGCAGCTCGTCCCCTTCATATACATAGCCGCAGATGATACAGACCCAGCGCTTCTTGCTGCTCTCCCCGGCGGGAGCGGCGGGCTTGGGCTTAATGTGGCTCTGGTAGTAGGAATAGGTGGCGCTGGGGGCCTGGGAGAGCACCCCTCCGTCCAGCACATCGGCCACAAACAGCGTATGGGTGCCCAGGTCCATCGTGGACACCACCTGACAGGACAGCCAGGCGTTGCAGCCCTGGGTCACATAGATAACGCCGTTCTGATCCCGGCCAATGTGCTCCCGGAAGCCCTTCAGCTTGTCCACATCCCGGCCGGACTGGAAGCCAAAACGCTGGAACAGGTCAAACTTCGCCTCTTCTGACAGCACGGACAAGGTAAACTTTCCCGTCTCCAGCACCATGTCATGGGTGTAGTTGGCCTTGTTGACGGCAATCGCGATGCGGTTTGGCTCGGCGGTCACCTGGATGGCCGTATTGGTAATACAGCCGTTGTCCTTTTCGCCCTGGCGGGCGGAGAGCACAAACAGTCCATAGCTCAGCGCGTACATAACTTTCTGATCCATTTTATTTCCTCCATATTCTATTATCGGTTCATACAGCTTTCCCAAAAAGCGCCGGAACTTTCCCGGCACTTTCTTCATTTCTCACGGTTTGTAAAATTGACATCCCTTGGTTTTCAGCTTATACTATATCATGATTTTTTGCATTCAGCAACTGGAGGTTTCTCTATGTGCGGCATCACTGGTTTTGTCTCCCGCTCCGTTCCTGACCAGCAGGCCCTGAAGGCCATGGCGAACATGATCCGCCACCGCGGTCCCGACGACGAGGGTTTTTTTGTGGACGAGCACTGTGCCATCGCCCACCGCCGTTTATCTATCATCGACCTGGCAAACGGCCACCAGCCCATGGTCAGCCAGGACGGGAAGCTGGTCCTGGCCTATAACGGCGAGGTCTATAATTACCAGCAGCTTCGGGAGGAGCTTATCTCCGCCGGGCGCACCTTTCTGACCAACTCCGATACCGAGGTCATCCTCCAGGGCTATGCACAGTTTGGCCCGGAGTTTACCAAGCGTCTGCGGGGCATGTTTACCTTTGTCATCTGGGACAAGGAGAAACAGGAGCTGTACGGCGCCCGGGACCCCTTCGGCATTAAACCCTTCTACTATGCCCAGATGGGGGACACCTTTTTCTTCGGCTCTGAGCTGAAGAGCTTTCTTCCCCACCCCCATTTTAAGAAAGAGCTGAACAACGAAGCGCTGAAGTTCTATCTCACCTTCCAGTACTCCGCCCTGGACGAGTCCTTTTTGAAGGGCGTGTTCCGCCTGCTCCCTGGGCATCAGTTTATCTACCGCAACGGCGTACTGGACATCTCCGCCTACCACACCTTCTCCTTTGAGCCGGAAAACATGCCTCTGGAGCAGCGGGCCGAGCAGATCCGCCAGGTGGTCACCGAGTCGGTGGAGGCCCACCAGATCAGCGACGTGGAGGTAGGTGCTTTCCTGTCCGGCGGCATCGACTCCAGCGTGATTACCGCCCTGTCCCGCCCCGACAAGACCTACTCCGTGGGCTTTGACCGGGAGGGCTTTGACGAGACGGGGGAGGCTAAAGCCCTGTGCAAGGAGCTGGGCCTGAAGAATATTTCCAAGTCCATCTCCGCCCAGGAGTTTTTTGACATTCTGCCCACTATCCAGTACTACGCCGACGAGCCCAACGCCAACCTGTCCACCGTCCCCCTGTACTTCCTGTCCAAGCTGGCGGCCCGGGACGTGAAGGTGGTGCTGTCCGGCGAGGGATCGGACGAACTCTTCGGCGGCTATATCACCTACCACACCACCAAGCCCTACCGGGCCTATCGCAAGCTGCCCATGCCCATCCGCAAGGCGGTGGCCGCCGGGGTGTCCAAGCTCCCCTACTTCCACGGCCAGGGCTTCCTCACCTCCGCCGCTCAGCGGGTGGAGGACACCTTTGTGGGCCAGGCTTTCATTTTCAACAACGAGGAGGCCCAACGGGTGCTCAAGCCCAAGTACCGCAGCGACCGCACCTTCCGGGACATCACCGCCCCCTACTATGCCAAAGTGAAAAACCAGGATGACCTCATCAAGAAACAGTACCTGGACCTCCATCTGTGGCAGCCCCTGGACATTCTCCGCAAGGCCGACCGGATGACCATGGCCAACTCCCTGGAGCTCCGGGTGCCCTATCTGGACCGGGAGGTGTGGAAGGTGGCCCGGGCCATCCCCAGCAATCAGAAGATGCGGGGCAAATCCACCACCAAGTACCCCCTCCGGGTGGCCGCCGAGCCCATGCTCCCCGACGAGTGGATTAAGCGACCCAAGGTGGGTTTTCCCGTCCCCTTCATCCAGTGGCTACGGGAGGAGAAGTACTACAACTGGGCCAAGGACCTGCTGAGCCAGGACTATGTGTCCGAGTTTTTTGACCAGAAGTACCTGTTGGACCTGCTGGAGCAGCACTACACCGGCAAGGCCAAGACCCACCGCAAGCTCTACACGGTGCTGTCCTTCCTCATCTGGTATCAGGTGTACTTCCCCGAGCAGTGCGGCGTGGAGCCCTTCCAGCCCAACTGATTTTACGGCCCTCTCCCAACGGAGAGGGCTGTTTTTTTGCTCTTTGGTTGACATTGTAGACCAATCATGTTATGATTGGTCTACAATGTAGATGATTAGGAGGTGAAGACCTGTGGAGGAGAAGGCTCTGACCAACAGTGAGTGGTATGTGATGGACTGCCTCTGGGCCCAGGCCCCCATGACGGTGATGGAATTGGCGGCGGCCCTGGAACAGCGCATCGGCTGGGCCAAAAGCACCACCATCACCACCCTTCACCGCATGGAGGAAAAGGGACTCATCCGCTGTGAGATGGCGGGGCGCACCCGCCGGTATTTCCCGGTTTTGGAGCAGGACAAGGCCCGGCGGCAGGAGACCCGCTCCTTTCTGGAGCGGGTCTATCAGGGCAGCGTGGGACTGATGGTGTCGGCCATGACCCAGGACCGTGCCCTGAGCCGGGAGGAAATTGACGAACTCTACGCCATCCTCCGTCAGGCGGAAGAGGAGGGATCGTGATGGAGCTTCTGATTCGCTGGGCTCTGGGCGGCTCTTTGCTGATCCTGCTGGTGCTGGCCCTTCGGGTGCTGCTCCGGGATCGGCTGTCCGCCTGTGTTCGGTACGCCCTGTGGGCGGTGGTGCTGCTGCGGCTGCTCATCCCCTTTCAGTTCCCTGTGCCCCAGGCTCCCTCCCCTGTTCTCTCCCAGCGGCTGAACAACTATGTGGAGCGTGAGGACCTATACGCCTTCCGGACCGGGCCGGTGGACATCCCCTGGGAATCGGTGGAACCGATGCTGGGCTTCTTTCAGCCTGGAGATGTGGTCGGCTACTCCACCCTTCACACCAGCATTCTGGGCATCCCGGTGGACTATTATTCCGATTGCTACGTCATTACCACTCAGGGATTGTTCCACTATGCCTTTTACCTCCCCCTGTCCCAGGCCCTGATGCTGCTCTACGTCCTGGGGGCAGGAGGGCTGGGGGCAGTGCTGATCTGGTCCAACCGCCGTTTTTCCCGCACCCTGCGCCTGAACCGAAGGCTGGATGCCGATTGTCCGCTCCCCGTCTATGTGGTGCCCGGTCTCTCCTCCCCCTGCCTGTTTGGCCTGCGGCGGCCCAACATCTACCTCCCCCCGGAGGTGGCCGAGGATGAAACGGCCCTCCGCCATGCCCTGGCCCACGAGTACACCCACTTCCGCCACCGGGATCACATCTGGTCCGCCCTGCGCTGCCTGGTGCTGGTGCTGCACTGGTACAATCCCCTGGTCTGGGCGGCCGCCTACCTGTCCAGGCAGGACGGGGAGCTGGCCTGTGATGAGGGAGCCATCCGCCGATTAGGAGAGAACGAGCGCATTCCCTATGGCCGCACCCTCGTGTCCCTGGTCGCTCAGCGGGGGCCCCGCCCCAGAGATATGTTTACCTGCTCCACCACCATGGCCCAGGGAAGCCGCAGCATTCGCCAGCGGGTACTTCGACTGGTGAAGCGGCCTCATACCGCAAAAACTGCCCTGTTCCTGGCCGCTTCCGCCCTGGCCCTGGCTGCGGTGATGTCCTTTGTGAAGCCGCCGGAGATACACAGCTACCGGGACTTTCTCCGGGCCTTGGACCGCTCGGACACCATTCAGAATTTCCGGCAGGTCCTGCCCGTCTACCGCCCTGACCGGGTGGCAGAAATCCGCACCCTTCTCTCCTCTGGTCAAGAGACCTCCGACTCCCTCCAGCCCTCTCCGGATCATGCCGGGGCGTGCCCCCTGTACTGGCTGATGGTGGAGGATTGGAAGGAGACCCCCTCCTTTTACCTCTGCGACTGCACCGGGGAGGACCGACTGTGGATCAGCACCGGGCCGGAGTCCTGGCAGTCCCTGGCCGCCTTCCCTGACGGCACAGCCCAGCGCCTGGAAGAACTCACCGCCGTCCGCTTTCTCACCCTGGAGGACGTTCAGCAGCAGCTGCGCCAGGCGGACACCGTCTATCTGGCCGCCAGCCCCCTGTCCAGCGATACCCCCAGTGCCGCCCTCACCGACCCGCAGCTTCTGGAGGAGCTGAGGACCCTCTTCGGCAAAGGGGAGTCCTCCTCCCGGGCCTCCATCTACTACCACGAAGGCCACCTTCCCGCCTGGAGCGCCCGCCTCTCCCTTCTCCCACCCCAGCAATGGGGGGAGGAGCCCTGGGACCAGCTGCTGTTTTTGGAGGAGGAGGACGGCTGCCATGTGCTCACCCTCATGCGGTGGAAGGACCAATGGTATGACCATGTGGCCGTCCTGCCCTCCGGCGCCTCCCAGACCATTGCCAACCTCATCGCCCGCCAAGCTTCCAGAGGTTGAGAGAAGGTCAAAGGGAACTTTCCCAAAAAACCGGGGGCAAGGATTGCCAACCTGCCTTCCCCTGTGGTAAGATACCCTTGCAATTTGCCTGAGAGGTGTATGAATTCCAATGAGAATGAGAAAAAAGCCCAACTTGGTCCCCCGCATGGAGCGGTGTGCCCGGTATTTGATTTCCGACCCCGCCCAGTACCGGGGCCACTGGCGTGATCTGAAGCCCGACGCCCGGGAGCTGCGCCTGGAGATTGGCTGCGGCAAGGGCCGCTTTTCCGCCGAAACCGCCCAGCAGAACCCCGACGTTCTATATATCGCCCTGGAGCGGGTCCCCGACGCCATGGTCATCGCCATGGAACGCTCTATGGAGAAGGGCCTGGATAATATTTTCTTTATTGACGGCGACGCCGCCCTGCTCCGGGACTACTTTGCCCCGGATGAGGTGGACCTGCTGTACATCAACTTCTGCGACCCCTGGCCCGGGCTGAAGCACGCCCGCCGCCGCCTGACCCACCCCCAGTTTCTGGTGCTCTACCGGGGTATCCTTCGGGAGGGGGGGCAGATTCACTTCAAGTCGGACAACCACGACCTGTTTGAGTGGTCCCTGTTCCAGTTCCCAAAGGCGGGCTATGCCCTGTCGGAAGTTACCCGCGACCTCCACGGCAATGGGATCTGCGGCGTGATGACCGACTACGAGGAGAAGTTTCATCTCCTGGGCACCCACATCAATCGCTGCGTGGGCACCAAGGAGAAGATGGACCCGGAACCGGAGTTCCATCCCATCGTAGGCCCCGACCCCTCCCGCAGAGAATCCTAATGAACGACGAAGCGCCCGGACCAGACTGGTCCGGGCGCTTCGTGTTTATTCTTCCACAATTCCTTTGCGTTCATCCCTCTGATAGAGGACCTTCAAAATGATAGGAGTCACAATGGCGGAAATCAGAATCAGCATAATGACGCTGGTGAAGAACATGGAGTTCAAAAGCCCCAGGGCCAGACCTTTCTGCGCCACGATCAAGGCTACCTCGCCCCGGTTCATCATGCCCACGCCGATCTTCAGGGACTGCCCGCCGTTAAACCCGCACAGCCGGGCCATGCCGCCGCAGCCCACGATCTTGGCCAGCAGGGCCACCACCACAAATACAAGAGTAAAGAGCATGAGCTTACTGTCCATGTTTCCTACGTCAGTGCTCAGGCCGATGGAGGCAAAAAACAGCGGGCCAAAGATAATATAGGCGTTGATGTCCATCTTCCGCTCAATATAGGGAGCGTCACGGAGGTTAGAGAGCACCAGACCGGCCAGATAGGCGCCGGTAATATCAGCGATGCCGAAATAGGCCTCCGCCACATAGGACATGGCCATACAGAACGCCAGGGCCAGAATGGGCAGCCGGCGGGTATGCGGGTGCCTGGCGTCCATCCACTTGAAGCAGCGGTAAATGATGTATCCGACCACTGCGGAAAACACAAAAAATGCCAGCGTGTTTACCGCCACCCCAAGCAGGGAGGTGTTGGGGTCTTTCAACCCGCTGATCAAAGTCAACACGATGATGCCCAGCACATCGTCAATGATGGCGGCGGACATGATGGTGGTGCCCACCTTCCCCTTCAGATGCCCCAGTTCTCGGAGAGCCTCTACTGTAATGGAGACAGAGGTGGCCGTCAAAATACAGCCGATGAACAGCGCCTCATAGAAGAGGTTTCTTTGGGTACTGGCATGGCCATAGAAAAGGAGAAACAGGCCGGTTCCTGCCGCTAAAGGTACGATCACACCGGAGGTGGCCACCGCCAGAGCCTTTGGCCCGCTGCGGATAATCTCCTTGGTATCGGATTCCAGACCTGCGGAAAACATCAGCAGCACCACGCCAATCTCCGCCATCTGGCTTAAAAAGTCGGAGGGCTGCACAAGATTCAGCACACACGGCCCGATCAAAAGGCCGGCGATGATGTTGCCCACTACGCTGGGCATATGCAGCTGTCTGGCTGCCAGCCCGCAAAACTTTGCCGCCACCAGGATGATGGCAATGTCACGAAACACTTCATATGTATCCATAAGCAGTACCTCCTATCCATCCAATGCCCTGGGCGGCACAGACTGGAACCGTTTCAGAATATGACCCCAGGAGAAAAAAGTCAAGGTCCTATTGTTAAAATATCGTTCAGGTATCCCCAAAACCAGATAAAATCAGATCAAGAATCCTCTTTTAAAATAAAAACAGCCGTCTTTCGACGGCTGTATGGCTGTTCAGGCAGCGGTATCTTCTCTATAAGCGGGGGTCATCTTTTCTTTTTCTTCTTCTCAAAAAAACCCTTGATGCCGCCCTCTTCCGGGACTTTTTCCCCCATTGCCTCACCGAAGGCGTTCAGCGCTTCCTTCTGCTCCGCGTTCAGGGAGGTGGGAACCTGCACCCGTACGGTCACATACTGGTCGCCCCGGCCCCGGCCCCGGAGCTCCGGGATACCTTTTCCCCGCAGACGGAATGTAGTTCCGGGCTGCGTGCCGGCGGGCAGGGTCCACTTCACCTTACCGTCGATGGTGGGAATCTCCAACTCGGCGCCCATCGCCGCCTGGTAGAAGGAGACGGGCTGCTCGTAGAGCACCGTAGTCCCGTCTCTCTGGAACAGGTTGTGGGGCTTAATCCGAATTCCCACCAGCAGGTCGCCGGCAGGTCCGCCGTTTAAGCCGGCGTTGCCCTGTCCCCGCAGGGAAACGGCCTGACCGTCATCAATACCGGCGGGAATGGTCACGGATACCCGCTTCTTCTTGCGTACGCTGCCCGCGCCGCCGCAGGCCTTACAGGGGCTGTGAATCAGCTTGCCTGTGCCCCGGCACTTGGGGCAGGTGGTGGTGGTGGAAAAGGCAAATCCTCCTCCGCCCCGCTGTACCCGCACAGTTCCGGTGCCCCGGCAGTCAGGGCAGGTTTCCGGCGTAGTACCCGCCTCACAGCCCGAGCCATGACATGCCTCACAAGTCTCCGTGCGGTTCAGGTCGATCTCCTTGGTGCAGCCGAAGGCCGCCTCCTCAAAGGTGATCGCGATGTTGGCCCGCAGGCTCTCCCCCTTCTGGGGACCGCTGCGCCGGCTGGAACCGCCGAAGCCGCCGCCAAAACCGCCCCCAAAGAAGGAGCCAAAGATATCGCCCAGATCGATATCGCCCATATCGAAACCGCCAAAACCGCCTCCGCCGGCCCCGAAGTTGGGGTCTACGCCGGCGTGGCCAAACTGGTCATACCGGGACTTTTTCTCCGGATCGGACAAAACCCCGTAGGCCTCGTTGATCTCCTTAAAGCGCTCCTCCGCCTCCTTGTCCCCGGGGTGGAGGTCCGGGTGGTTCTGCTTGGCGAGTTTACGGTAAGCTTTTTTGATTTCTTCCTCCGAAGCCCCCTTGGAAACGCCCAGGACCTCGTAGTAATCTCGTTTCTGTTCTGGCATAAGTTATCACCACTTTTACAAAAGAAGTTGAAAACATGGGAAACGGCGGGGGGAACCCCCCGCCTTTTCCAACGCTTGAACCGTGTGTCAGGCTCAGGCGCTTACTTCTTATCGTCGTCCACGACCTCATAGTCGGCATCCACGACATCAGGACCGGCGTTCCCGCCGCTCTGCTGACCGCCGAAGTTGGCGCCGCCCATGTCGGGACCGGCTCCGCCGGCAGCCTGGCCGGCCTGGCCGTACAGCTTCTCGCTGACGGCGTAGAACTCCTTGGTCAGGGCCTCGGTGGCGCTCTTGATGGCGGCGCTGTCGTTGCCCTTCAGGGTTTCCTTCAGGTGATTGAGGGCACTGTCCACCTTGCTCTTGTCCTCAGCAGGGATCTTGTCGCCCATATCCTCCAGGGTCTTCTCGGTCTGATAGACCATCTGGTCGCCGTTGTTGCGGATGTCTACCTCTTCCTTACGCTTGGCGTCCTCAGCGGCAAACTGCTCGGCCTCCTTGACGGCCTTGTCAATGTCCTCCTTGGACATGTTGGTGGAGGAGGTAATGGTGATGTGCTGCTCCTTGCCGGTGCCCAGATCCTTGGCGGACACGTTCACAATGCCGTTGGCATCGATGTCGAAGGTGACCTCGATCTGAGGCACACCGCGGCGGGCAGGAGCAATGCCGTCCAGGTGGAAGCGGCCCAGAGTCTTGTTGTACTGAGCCATCTCACGCTCGCCCTGGAGGACATGGACCTCAACAGAGGTCTGATTGTCGGCGGCAGTGGTGAAAATCTGGCTGGCTCTCTTGGGGATGGTGGTGTTGCGCTCTACCAGCTTAGTCATCACGCCGCCCATGGTCTCAATGCCCAGGGACAGGGGGGTAACGTCCAGCAGCAGCAGATCCTTCACATCGCCGGTGAACACGCCGCCCTGAAGGGCCGCGCCCAAAGCCACGCACTCGTCGGGGTTGATGCCCTTGAAGCCTTCCTTGCCGGTGAGCTTCTTGACCATCTCCTGCACGGCGGGGATACGGCTGGAGCCGCCCACCATCAGAACCTTGGACAGCTGGCTGCCGGTCAGGCCGGCGTCGGACAGGGCCTGCTTCACGGGGCCGCTGGTGGCTTCCACCAGATGAGCGGTCAGCTGATCGAACTTCGCCCGGGTCAGGGTCAGATCCAGGTGCTTGGGCCCGGTGGCGTCAGCGGTGATATAGGGCAGGTTAATGGCGGTAGAGGTGACGCCGGACAGCTCGATCTTGGCCTTCTCAGCAGCTTCCTTCAGCCGCTGCATAGCGACCTTGTCGCCGCTGAGGTCCACGCCCTCGGCCTTCTTGAACTCAGATACCATCCAGTCCATGATGCACTTATCGAAGTCATCGCCGCCCAGACGGTTGTTGCCTGCGGTGGCCAGCACTTCAATGACGCCCTCATCAATGTCCAGAATGGACACATCAAAGGTGCCGCCGCCCAGGTCGTAGACCATGACCTTCTGAGCCTCTTCCTTATCCACGCCGTAGGCGAGAGCCGCGGCGGTGGGCTCGTTGATGATACGCTTTACGTCCAGGCCGGCGATCTTGCCAGCGTCCTTGGTGGCCTGACGCTGGGCGTCGGTGAAGTAGGCGGGGACGGTAATGACCGCCTCGGTCACAGGGGAGCCCAGATAGGCCTCGGCGTCCGCCTTCAGCTTCTGAAGGATCATGGCGCTGATCTCCTGGGGGGTGTACTTCTTGCCGTCAATTTCCACCTTGTAGTCGGTGCCCATCTCACGCTTGATGGAGCTGATGGTCCGATCGGGGTTGGTGATGGCCTGGCGCTTTGCCACCTGGCCTACCATACGTTCGCCGTCCTTGGAGAAGGCCACCACAGAGGGGGTGGTACGGTTGCCCTCGGCGTTGGGGATGACCACGGCGTCGCCGCCTTCCATGACGGCCACACAGCTATTTGTTGTACCTAAGTCGATACCAATGATTTTAGACATAATGTTTTCCTCCTAAATATATGAAAGATTGTTGTTAACAAATTTTATAAGGTTTATATTGTCACGCTGCGGCGGCTTCGCGCTTCGTGTTAATTCGCCACTTTTACCATGGCGAAACGAATCACCTTGTCGCCCAGCTGGAAACCGGACTGAAAGACCTCAGCCACCACATTTTCTCCCAGGCTCTCATCCTCCACATGCATAACCGCGTTGTGGAAGTTGGGGTCAAAGGGCTGGCCCAGAGCGGGGATCTCGGTAATTCCCAGCTTGGAGAAGACCTCCTTGAGCTGGTTCATCGTCATTTCCACGCCCTTTTTATAGGCCTCATCGGCGGTGGGCTGCTTCAGCGCCCGCTCCAGATTGTCGTACACCGGCAGAAACGCAATGGCCGTGTCGGCCTTCGCTTCGGCCCAAAGGGCCTCTTTTTCCTTAGCGGTTCGTTTCCGGTAGTTGTCGTACTCCGCGGCCAGGCGGAGGAATTTGTCCTCCTGCTGGGCCAGTTGATCCTTCGCAGAGGGCTCTTCCGGCTTTGTCTTGGCCTGCTCCGTCTGTTCCGGCTGAGCTTGCTCCGACTGGACCTGCTCCGAATCGGTTTCGTTCTGAACAACCTGCTCCTGAGCAAGCTCGGTTTCAGGCTGGTCCTGAACGGGAACCTCATGCTTTTCTTTCTTATTATCCTTCTTACTCACGATGCTGTGCTCCTTCGCTGATCAATATTTCCATGGCGGCCATCGGCTGTTCAGGGATCTTCCTTGTCTGTCTGATCCCCTGCGGGCAACTCCTTGCCAAACATCCGGGTCAGACTGTCGGCGAAATACGACAGCCGTGCGGTCACCTTCGCGTAGTCCATCCGGGTGGGTCCCACCACTCCGATGATCCCCTTCATATTGTCTCCAATATCATAACTGGCCATCACCACGCTGGTGTCCTTCAGCGCATCGCTGACGTTTTCCGGGCCGATGAGGATGTTCATGCTCTTTCCGCTGTCTAAATTCACAGGCAGGCTGGAAGATTCATTCTCCTCGCTGAGGTAGTTCATCAGAGGCTTGGCCTTGTCCAGGCTCCGATATTCCGGGTGCTCCAGCAGGTGGGTAATCCCCGCCGTGCGGACCTTCTGCCGGCCCTGATCATCCAGCACCTGAATGGCAAACTCAACCACAAGGGAGATCAGCTCAAAGGCGCCGGGTGCGGTATGTGTCTCCATTTTGTCCAGCGTCTTTTCCATCTCATCCCGGGACAGACCCACAAAGGAACTGTTGAGGACTGCGGACAAAAGCTGCAGCTGGGTATCGGACAATTGATCCGGCAAATGAATGAGCTTGTTTTTCACCACGCTGTTGTCCGTCATGACCACGGCAATAAAGGCGTTTTCTTCCACCATCAGCAGATCAAACCGCTTCACGGTGACCCGCTCCCTGGCCGTAGATACGGTAAAGACAGGGTAGTCACTCAGTTGGGAAAGCACCTTGCCCGCCCGGTCGATGACCCGGTCCAGCTCCTCCATTTTCAGATTCAGCGCATCGTTAATCCGCTGCGTCTCCTGAATGGTAAGCTGCTGGCGGTCCATCAGCTCATTCACATACAGCCGATAACCTGCCGGGGACGGAATCCGGCCCGCTGATGTGTGGGGCTGCTCCAGCAGCCCAAGCTCCGTCAAATCAGCCATCTCATTGCGGATGGTGGCGGTGGACACATCCAGTCCGGCCAGCTCTGCCACTGCCTTTGAGCCTACCGGCTCGGCGGTGGCAATGTAGGTCTCTACAATGGCGCGCAGGATACGTTTTTTTCTGTCCGTCAGTTCCAAACCAGCCGCCGCCTTTCTCTTGTTTCGATTTAGCACTCATATTCCCTGAGTGCTAATGATAATGTACCACTCCCCCTTGGAATTGTCAATAGCCACTTTATGAATTTATTTTAAACAAATGATTCCTCTCTAATTTTTGCACAGCGCCCATAGCTGTGCTAAAAAACGGCCGCCTGCAACACGCAGGCGGCCGTCTCAGCCATACATAAAATCAGGAGATTATGACTGGGTCAAATCCCGTACCCATTTGCCGGAGCGCAGGCGCCACACGCCCAATCCGAACTTCACAACCTGCTCCACCGCAAAGGCCAGATACACCCAGAACACCGTGGTCTTCAGTACCACTCCGCACAGCACAGCGTAGGGAATGGCGCAGACCCACAGGGGGCTGATGTCGATCAGGGTAGCAACTCTCACATCGCCGCCGCCCCGCAGTACCCCTACGATGTTGACGCTGTTGAAATTCCGCAGCGGCATCAAAATGCCCATCACCGTAATCATCATGGCCGCCACCGAGCTGGCTCCGGGCGACAGTTTAAAGATGGGGAACACCCAATCGGGGGCCACACACTGGGCAAAGTATATCAGCAGGGCGCACAGGATCGCTCCGCACATCACCGCAAGGGTGTTCATGGTCAGGCCCATATTGTGTACATGCTGGCTTCGTCCCGCTCCGATTTCCCGGCCGATAATGATGGCCGCCGTAGCCGCCAGGCCAAAGGAAAAGACCGTACAGATTTTTTCCACGTTGCCCGCCACCGTATAGGCGGCCAGGATTTCAGTACTGCCGGCCATGTGTCCCATAATGGTGGGAAAAATAGACGTCCCAAGCCCCCACATCGTCTCGTTGCACACCACAAGGCCGCCATAGCGCAAAAACCGCTTGACCATATCAAATCCAGGCCGGAGCAGCAACTTCCCACGGATTCGGAAAAAGGTGTTTTTCAGCATATGGGTGGCCACGATGGTCACTTCAATTCCCCGGGCGATCAGGGTAGCCAGAGCCGCGCCCCGCACGCCCAGAGCCGGCGCTCCCAGATTGCCAAAAATAAACACCCAGTTCAAACAGGTATTGACCGTCATGGACGCCGCCAGAATATACATCCCCAGCTTGGGTCGCTCCATGCTTCGATAGGCCGCTACATACATCATAGTAAACGCGTTGAGCACATAGGATATACCGGCGATGCTTCCGTACTGGGCGGCCATGGCCACGACCTCCGGCTGATTGCCAAACAAGCTCAGAAACTCCACCGGCCGAAGCAATAAAATAGCCGCGAAGACAGACGATACCAACAGGACTACCCAGAGCGCCACCCCCATGACACGGTTGATGGACTCCATGTCCTGCTTTCCCCAATACTGGCTGATCAGGACGGAAGAACCGCTTTGAACGCCGAAGATAAACAGCTGGACTACAAATAAGGGAATGTTCGCCAAAGTCACAGCCGCCATGGGGGCCTCCCCCAATATTCCAACCATAAATGTGTCCGCCATGCTTAGGGTACTGGTAATCAGATTTTGCAGCACGATTGGAGCAGCCAGGGCGGCCACCTGACGATAAAACCCCGGTTTTTGCTTCATATAGGCAAACACAAGCATCCTCCTTTTTTCATTTCCTGTTCTCAGGACAACGTGGTAAACAGCTCTTGTTGGGCGGCAGCCAGAGCGGAGATCAGAGCGTCCACATCCTCCTGGCTGGTATCCGCAGAAAAACTAATGCGCAAAGCTCCGTCCAATTCCGGCTTTGGCAGCTTCAGCGCCGCAAATACATGGCTGGGTTTTCCTTTGTGGCACGCAGACCCGGAAGAGAGGTACACCCCCCTGTCGCTGAGATAGCGCACCACCACCTCGCTCTTATAGCCGGGCATAGTCACCGGCAGGATGTGGGGGGCCCCCTGCTCCACCAGCACCTTCAACCCGGGCACCTGCTGTGTCAGACGGCGGGCTGTCTCCTCCCGCATATCCGCCATCCGTTTCAGGTCCTCCTCCATAGTCTCCGCGCCCAGACGGGCGGCGGCGGCAAAGGCGGCAATCTGACTGGTGGCCTCCGTGCCGGAGCGCTCGCCAAGCTCCTGTCCGCCGCCCCGGATCATAGGCGGAAGTTTCAGTCCTTTTCTTACATAGAGCGCCCCAATCCCTTTGGGCGCGTGAATCTTATGTCCGCTGACAGACAGCATATCCACCCCCAGCTGTCTGGGCGTAAAGGGAACCTTTAAAAAGCCCTGTACCGCGTCACAATGAAGAAGCGCCGGGCACCCGGAGCGCTGAATGGCCCGGGCGGCCTCTCCCACCGGCAGGATTGTCCCCAGCTCATTGTTCACCAACATCATGGACACCAGCACCGTATCCGGCCTCAGCGCTTGCTCCAGCTGGGAGACGTGGATCTGTCCCTGTCGGTCGGGCTGGAGGTAGGTAACCTCATATCCCTGCTGCTCCAGGGCCCTGCACGGCTCCAATACGGCGGCATGCTCAATGGCAGTGGTAATAATATGCTTTCCTTTTCTCCGGTTTATCCCCACTCCGGCCTGAATAGCCCAGTTGTCGCTCTCTGTCCCGCAGGAGGTAAAAAAGATCTCCTCGGGCAGGCAGCCCAGCGTCCCGGCTACATCGGAACGCCAGCCCTTTACCATACCGGCCGCCTTCGCGCCGAAGGCATATACAGAAGATGGGTTTCCCCATTCCTGGGTCATCGCCTCCACAGCGGCCTGGGCGGCCTCGGGCCTGACCTGTGTTGTAGCGGCGTTATCAAAATAATGAAACACACGCTTCCCTCCAAGCAATCAAAATGAGTAGCAGACCCATTCTATTCTGCGCAGTCTGGAAAGTCAAGGAAAAGCGGCATAAAGCGACAGATTCTCCCCCGTTCCCCTTGCAAATAAAAAGTCGTCTGTATATAATGGAATCACAACGTGCAAGGAAGTGCTGCTCTATGGACAAATCATCCGGCATCTGCTATATCGTGGGCGCCATGTCCCTGACCCCCAATCTTCGCCCCTATCCCTCTCCCGACGACTATGTCATTGCCGCCGACCGGGGATTCGACTCCCTGCTGGCCTATGGAGTCATGCCCGATCTGGCGGTGGGAGATTTTGATTCTCTCGGGCACCGCCCAAGCCATCCCAACGTCATCCAGCTGCCTGCGGAAAAGGACGATACCGATATGGTATTTGCCCTGCGCAAAGGTCTGGAGCTGGGATACCGCCGTTTCATTCTGCTGGGCGGTGTGGGCGGACGTCTGGAGCACACCTTGGGCAACCTTCAGCTGCTGGACTGGCTGACCACCCATCAGGCACAAGGCTTATTGGCCGGAGAGAAAACCATCGCCACCTGCATCCGGGACGGAGACAGCCTCACCTTCCCCGACACCATGTCCGGGTATCTGTCTGTATTCTGTAACAGCGGCCGCGCCGAAGGGGTCACACTGACCAACCTCAAATATCCTCTGGAGGACTATACTCTGACCGGCTCCTTCCCGCTGGGCGTCAGCAATGAGTTTTTAGGGGCGCCCGCCCAGGTTTCGGTGCGGGAGGGCAGTCTGCTGCTCATCTGGGAGGATAAGGGCGACTTCTATTCTCTGGTACCAAAGCTTTGGACAAAATAAGCCGCTCATGGCTTAGCACTTGCCTTTTTGGGTATCCTATGGTATAGTTGACCTCTAAAACCAGGGAGAGGAGGTGCCCGTCATTGGGTGAGGCAGTCAAGATCGTCGCCAAAAACAGCAAGGCCTATCACGATTATTTTATTGAAGAAAAGTATGAGGCCGGCATTGAATTGGCGGGCACTGAGGTAAAATCTATCCGCCTTGGCAACGTGAATCTGAAAGATTCCTTCTGCATAATCAAGGACGGCCAGTTATCCGTTCTGGGCATGCATATCAGCCCCTACGAAAAGGGCAATATCTTTAATAAAGACCCCCGCCGCCCCCGCCGGCTGCTGATGCACAAGCGGGAGATCATGCGCTTGTTCGGTCGAATGAAACAGGACGGCTACGCCCTGATCCCCCTGACGATTTATTTTAAAGGTCCTCGGGTCAAGGTGGAATTGGGACTTGCCAAGGGCAAAAAACTTTACGACAAGCGGGAGTCCTCGGCCAAGCGGGACGCCAAGCGGGAGATGGACCGCGTGATGAAGACCCGGAACCGATAAATACCATACATCAGAAAGGATGTTCACTATGTCTCAGAATCCCATCGTCACCATTGAAATGGAAAACGGCGGCGTGATCAAGGCGGAGCTCTATCCCGACGTAGCTCCCAACAGTGTCAACAATTTTATCAGCCTGATCCGGAAGGGCTTTTACGACGGGTTGATCTTCCACCGCTGCATTCCCGGCTTTATGATTCAGGGCGGCTGCCCCCAGGGTACCGGCATGGGCGGCCCGGGTTATTCCATTAAGGGTGAGTTTACCCAGAATGGGGTCAAAAATGACCTGCTTCACGACCGGGGCGTATTGTCCATGGCCAGAGCCATGGACCCCGACTCCGCCGGCAGCCAGTTTTTTATTATGGTAGAAAAGGCTCCCCATCTGGACGGCCAGTACGCAGCCTTTGGAAAGGTGATCGAGGGTATGGATGTGGCTGACGCCATTGTCTCTGCCAAGACCGACTGGAATGACCGCCCCCGTGAGGAGCAGAAGATGAAGAAGGTCACGGTCGATACCTTTGGCGTGGACTATCCCGAGCCTGAGAAGGTTTAATCAAACGATGGAATCTTCTCCTCCCCCACCGGGGAGGAGAAGGTCCCACTTCATGCTCTCATATCAGCGGCGAAGCCGCCAACCAAACCGGAGCCCAGCGCAGCGGGTCCGGTTTGGAGAGGAGGAGCAGCGCAGTGAATGAGCTTTCGGCTGTCAGCCGGAAGCGAACGATACGGAGCTTGCTCCGACGACGAGGGGGCGTACCGGTTTCGACGGGGACGCTGCAGTGGAAATAGCGGGCGGTGGCGCCTGGCCACCTTAAAACGGGCATTCTTTATAAATTAAAGAACAACAACGAATACGCTTACGCTGCCTAATTAAAGGCGGCCGTCTGACCGGGAAGGGCCACGAGCCCGGATCAGGCGTCGTTTAGTGGCGGACGTGCGCCGGCAAAGCTTTGCGTCGGCCATGCATGATGAAGCTTACCTGACCCCTGGGCGTGACGGCTTGCCCGGGGTGACGGGAACAGGAAGAGCAAGACTTCCGCAATAACCGTCTGCGCCCGGAGAAGTTTCCATGAATACGTTTTCGGACGGGAGTTCAACTCTCCCCGCCTCCACCAAAAAGAAAGGCACGCTGGAAAGCGTGTCTTTCTTTTTGCGTTCCGCCGCCCAAAGGGCGGCTCCACCCTTCGGTGATTGAAATGCTCGGGCCGGCAAAGCCGCTCCTACGCCAAGGTTTTTGCCAGCGGCGAAAACGCTTGTACGGCGCACCGGCGCCGCCCCTCTGTGCGGGGCCCCGGACTCGTGCAGCCAAAAAAGCGTTTACTATCTCCAAGAAAAGAAGACAGACCGCACGGGGACGGTCTGTCTTCTTTTTTATAAATTCAATCGAGTACGTTTTGTACCTGGGCAAAATAATTCATATAAAACCGTTCAATTTTATCTTGACAAACATTTAACATAGAAGTATATTAAAGTCAATAAAAAGAATTATTATTGATTTTAACGGAGGTATTACATTATGGATTTTAAGGGCTCTCGTACTGAGCAGAATCTGCTGGCTGCGTTCAGCGGAGAATCAATGGCACGCAATAAATATCTTTTTTTTGCCGAGAAGGCTAAACAAGAACGTCATCCAGAGGTGGCCGAGCTCTTTGAGCAGATGGCCCAGAACGAGGGCGTTCACGGCCGCCTGCTCTATCAGCGTTTGAAGGGGGTAGGCAGCAGCGCCGCCAATCTTCAGGAGGCCATTCAGGGGGAGTATGGCGAGTGGAGCAGTATGTATCCCTCTTTTGCTCAGATTGCCCGGGAAGAGGGCTTTGAAGATGTCGGCCTGCTCTTTGATCAGATTTCCAAGATTGAAAAGGATCATGAGTTCCGCTTCTTAGCCGCTCTGGCTAAGTTGAACAGTTCGGGTGGAGAAAAGACGGCTGCACCGGCTGACTCTTCGCCCAAGCCTGCTGCACCTGCCGCGCCTCAGATGGTGACGGTGCAGGGATACCGCTGTATGTTTTGCGGCGCTACCTATGAAACCCGTCCCGATGTGTGCCACGTCTGTCAGGCAATTGGCTCCTTCGAGCCTACCACCATTCAGAAACGTGTGGATAACTAAGCGAATAAAAAGAGGCGCCGCTGTATTTCAGCGGCGCCTCTTTTGTACTTCGTGCGTATTCCTTGCTGGGTTTCTCTCCATCCCCTCTGGATGGCTTTCCGGATATGCTCATATCCTCGCTCCGGGTCTGTCCCGACCGGCACTTGACAGCTTTCCCGCTTTTACTCCAGCTCCAACCGGCGGCAGATGTGCTCCGTCTCCGCTTTCTGAAAGGAGTACAGGCCGCCCGCCTCCAGGTCGTGAAAACCAAACATGAAGCTGGCCAACATGGCGGCCTGCCACACCATTCTCAGGGAGATGGGATGCGGTAGAGACGGCAGGGCCGCCCGCCGGTATCGTAGTTAACGGTGGAGCTGGCCTCTCCCCGTTGCACCAGATAGTTGACATAGCGCCGCACTGTCACCACTGACAGGCCCGTTTGCCGGGAGATAACCTCGCTGGGCATGCCTTGGGCGGGGGATGAGCGCAGACAGGTCCGCACTTTTTCCAACGTGTTCTCCTGAAATCCCTTAGGTGGCTGCCACTCGCCGGAACCGGCGGGAATAAAGAGCTTATCCAGCGCACTCTGCTCCACCGCCTCCCCTGCCAGGGCCTCCCGGTGGCGGCAGAAGGTGTCCAGCGCCTGTTGGAACCGCTCCACGGTGAAGGGCTTCATCAGGTAGTCTACCACGCCCATTTTCAGCAAAGCGTCCACTGTGGGGCCGTCGTTGGCGGCGGTGACCATGATGGCGTCCACATCGATTCGCCGGTGGCGCAGGGCTCGCAGCAGCTCCTCTCCGGTGAGCAAAGGCATATACACATCCAGGACCACCAGTTCCACCGGGTTCTGCTCCAGCCAGTTCAGCGCTGTCCGGCCATCCTGGAAGGTCTGTACCACCCGGAAGCGGGAATCCCGCTCCACATAGGTGCGGTTGATCAGGGAGACCATGGGGTCGTCTTCTACAATGGCCACTCGATACATTCAACTTTCCTCCTTGTACTCCGGTCCGGGCTGTGGCTGCTGACGGAAGCTGACGAAAAAGGATGTGCCCACACCGGCCTCCGATTCCACCCGGATTTCTCCCTGATAGGCGTCCACCACCTCCTGTACCAGAGACAGGCCTGTTCCCCGGCCCCGTCCCTTAGTGGTGCTCCCCCGCTGGAACAGGGTGCGCCGGAGGGCGGCGGAAATGCCCGGGCCGGTATCCTCCACACACAGCAGCAGGCCGCTTTCCTCCTCCCGGATGCTGACCGACACCTCTTTGATCCCCCGCCGGGACTGATTCAGGCTTTCAATGGCATTCTCAATGAGATTGCCCAGGACGGTAATACAGGCTTCCGGAGGCAGACAAGGGCTCTCGGCGCTGAGCCTGCTCTCCCGGTCCAGGGTGAGACGAATGCCCAGCTCGTTGGCTCTGCTGGTCTTGCCCACCAGCAGGGCGGCCACCGACAGCTCCTGGATCTGGTGCATGATGCGGCTGACCGCCTCCCGCTGGATGCGGGTGGTGTCCATAATATACTGCTGGGCCCGCTCCGGCTGGCCGATCTGAAGCAGGCCAAGGATCACATGGAGCTTGTTCATAAATTCATGGGTGTAGGCCCGCATGGCGTCTACCATGTGCCGCACCCCGGTAAGGTCGTCGGCCAGCCGGGTCACCTCAGTTCGGTTGCGGAAAATTCCGATCGCCCCGGCCAGCTGGCCGTTCTCGTAGATGGGCAGCCGGTCGGACAGCACCCGTACATCGGGCAGAGACTTCATACTCACATTATATTCCGGCTTTCCCGTATACAGGATGCGCCCCAAAGTGGAGACCGGGTAGACGGCCCGGAGGGGTCTGCCCACGGCATCGGAGGGCAGAGACAGCATCCGGGCGGCGGCAGTGTTAAAAAAGATGATTGTTTCATCCTTGTCGATGGCCAGAACCCCCTCCTCCAGGGCATCCAAGATGTCCTCCCGCTGGTGAAAGCGGCGGGCCAAGGCCTCTGGTTCATAGCCTTGCAGCGCGTTTTTGATGCGCTGGGACAGACGCTGGGCCAGCAGCACCGCCACCACCATCGCCAGCAGGCTCAGCAGAACCACCTGGAGGACCGTGACCAGCGTTACATGGGCCAGACTGCGCAGATAGATTCCCACCACAACGAAACCGATGACCTCTCCTGCGCTGTTGCGGATGGGGGCATAGGCTGAGTGCTCCGAGCCCAGGGGACCGGTTTCATTGGAGGTGTAGGGTCCCTCACCGGCCAGGGCCTGGTTCTGGGCATTCCCGGAGTAAGAGGTCCCCCTCAGAGCGGGGTCCGGGGCGTAAAAAAGGGTGTTTTCCAGATCGCCCACCAGGATCAGGTCGATATCGGAGGTACTGGCGGTAGCGGCATCCAGATACGCCGCCAGCTCCGCCGGAGAGGCCTCCCCCTCCAGGGAATGCCGCACCAGGGGGGACTGGGAGAGGATGGACGCGGAGTTGATGAGGTTCCTGTCCAGGGCGCTCTGCTCGCTGCTCAGGGTGACATAGAGGGCGCACGCCAAAGACAGCGCCGAGGAGATGGCCACAATCAACAGGCTCAGCCGCAGCAGCTGGGCGTGGATAGAGCGTTTGCGGTGGACGGACATAGACAGACCCCCTTACAGTAATCTCACCCCTAGTATAGCGCGCAGGAGCCTTATTCACAAGCCTCTTGAAGCCGGGAGCTTTCCGGGCACGCCCGGTTTTTCAAAGTTTTTTTACTTTCAAAAGCCTTCCCAAAACCGGCGTGCCGGTCGTAAAATAACCACCATGAAAACGAGGTGATGTGTGCTTGCTTGAAGAATTCAAGGAATCGCTGGTCAGTGAGCTGGGAAACAAGACCGTCTTTACCATCCCGGTGCTGGGCGGCATCCCGGTGGCCGACTCGGTGGTGGTCACATGGATCATTATGGTCTTACTGGTGGTGCTCTCCCTGCTGCTGACTCGGAAGCTCAGTGTACGCAGCCCCGGCAAGGTGCAGATCGCCCTGGAGTGGGCGGTACAGTTCCTCAACGGCTTCATCAAGACCAACATCGGCGCCCACTGGAGGCCCTTCGCCCCCTGGCTGGGTACGGTGGCCCTGTACATCGGCATCTCCAATCTGATCGGCATCTTCGGCCTGACCCCCCCCACCAAGGACATCAGCGTCACCGCCGCTCTGGCGCTTATGAGTATGCTGCTGATCTACGGCTCCCAGTTCCGGTACAACGGACCGCTGGGGGGGCTGAAAAAGTTTGCCGAGCCTATTCCCCTGCTGCTTCCCATCAACCTGATGGAGGTGGCCATCCGACCTCTGGCCCTTTGTATGCGTCTGTTTGGCAACATTCTGGGCGCGTACATCATCATGGAGATGCTAAAATTTGTGGCGCCGGTGATCCTGCCCGCCGTTTTCAGCATCTACTTTGACCTGTTTGACGGTCTGATTCAGACTGTGGTCTTTGTGTTCCTCACCACGCTGTTCACCGGCGAGGGCATCAAGGACGAGGAGTAAACCGACAAAAGAAATCTGAGGAGGAAATCACTATGTCTATCGCTATCATTGCTGCAGCTATCGCCGTCTTCACCGGCATCGGCGCCGGCATCGGCATCGGTTTTGCCACCGGCAAGGCCAGCGAGGCCATTGCCCGCCAGCCCGAGGCCTCCGGCAAGATCAACAGCGCCCTGCTTCTGGGCTGCGCTCTGGCTGAAGGTACCGCCATCTTTGGCTTCATCACCGCGCTGCTGATCATCTTCATGGGTTAAGGGGGGTGGCCCCAGTGCTGGAATTTGAGCCTGCCACCATTATTTTCACCATAATTAACCTGCTGGTGCTCTATTTTATCCTGCGCAAGCTGCTCTTCGGACGGGTCAACGCCGTACTGGAGCAGCGGGCGGCCCTGGTGAAGGAGGAGCTCTCCTCCGCCGAGCAGAAAAATCAGCAAGCTCAGGCCCTTCAGGCCGAGTACGAGGGCAAGCTGACCGATGCCCGCCAGGAGGCGGCCAAGATCGTGGCCGACGCCCAGAACCGGGCCCAGCGGGCCTATGAGAGCAAGCTGGCCGACGCCGCGGCAGACGCCAAGCGGGTTCGGGCCGAGGCGGAGGCCCAGATCTCCTCTGAGCGGGAAGCTATGCTCCGGGGCGCCCGCAACGAGGTGGCCTCTCTGGCGCTGCTTGCCGCCGCCAAGGTGGCCCAGAAGTCCATGAGCAGCGCTGATGACCAGGCGCTGGTGGACGCATTCCTGGCGGAAGTGGGTGAACAGGTATGAGCGAGCTGGCCCGGCGCTACGCCAAGGCCCTCTATGAGGTGTCCCCCGACGAGGCCGCCCTGCGGGAAACCGCCGAAAGCCTGATGGGGGACGAGGCCCTGTGGGAGGCCCTCATTTCCCCCGCGGTGCAGCCGGAGGAGAAGAGCCGCGTGTTGTCCCGGCTGCCCGTGCTGGACGGCCACGGCCTGCTGCTGCGGTTTTACCGCCTTCTGGCGGAGAAGGGGCGCATGAGACTGCTGCCCGATATTCTGGACGCGTTCCGAGACGTGGCCCTGGCCGACCGGGGCTGTGCCCGGTGTGTGATGACCTGCGTCCATGCCCCCGGCGAGGCGGAGCTGGAACGACTGCGCCTTGCCCTGTGCAAACTGCATCATAAGGATGATGTCCAGTTTGACATTCGGATCGACCCCTCTCTGCTGGGCGGCTTTACCCTGACCATGGAGGGCGTCACCTATGACAAGAGCGTCCGTGGGGCGCTGGAGCACCTGAAACGGCAGTTGGAAGAGAGGCGAATGGCATGAATACCAAACCGGAAGAGATTGTCTCCATCCTGCGGGAAGAGATTGCGGATTACGACACCAGAGTCCGCCGGGATGAGACCGGCACCGTCCTGGAAGTGGGGGACGGCATCGCCACGGTCTACGGACTGGACAAGGCGGTGTACGGCGAGCTGGTAGAGCTGGACACCGGCGTCAAGGGCATGGTGATGAACCTGTCCCGGGACAGCGTGGGTGTGGTTCTGCTGGGCAGCGAGGCCGGGATCAAGGAGGGCACCGTGGTGCGCCGCACCGGCCGCGCCGCCGATGTACCTGTGGGCGACGGCCTGGTGGGCCGGGTTGTGGACGTGCTGGGCCGTCCCATTGACGGTCTTGGCCCCATTGAGACGACAGAAACCCGCCCCATTGAGCACGAGGCCAGCGGCGTGGTCAGCCGGGAGCCAGTGACGGTTCCCCTTCAGACCGGTATTCTGGCCATTGACGCCATGGTGCCCATTGGCCGGGGACAGCGGGAGCTGATCATCGGCGACCGCCAAACGGGCAAGACCTCCATTGCGGTGGACACCATTCTGAACCAGAAGGGTCAGAATGTCATCTGTATCTATGTTGCCATCGGCCAAAAGGCGTCCACCGTGGCCCGCATCCAGGATATTTTGAAGAAGTACGGGGCCATGGACTACTCCATCATCGTCTCCTCCACCGCCAGCGAGTCCGCCCCCTTGCAGTACATCGCCCCCTACTCCGGCGCCGCCATCGGCGAGTATTTTATGAGCAAGGGCAAGGACGTGCTCATCGTCTACGACGACCTCAGTAAGCACGCGGTGGCCTACCGGACCCTGTCCCTGCTGCTCAAGCGTTCCCCCGGCCGTGAGGCCTACCCCGGCGATGTGTTCTACCTCCACTCCCGCCTGCTGGAGCGGGCCTGCCGCCTGACCAAGGAGTACGGCGGCGGCTCCATGACCGCTCTGCCCATTATTGAGACGCAGGCCGGCGATGTGTCGGCCTACATCCCCACCAACGTTATCTCCATCACCGACGGCCAAATCTATCTGGAGACCAACCTGTTCTTCTCCGGCCAGCGCCCCGCCGTCAATGTGGGCCTGTCCGTGTCCCGTGTGGGCGGCGCTGCACAGACTCGGGCCATCAAGAAGACCGCCGGTACCCTGCGTATCGACCTGGCCCGGTTCCGGGAGCTGGAGGTATTTACCCAGTTTGCTTCCGACCTGGACAGCGCCACCCAGCAGGCTCTGGACCACGGCCGTCGGCTGCTGGAGCTGCTCAAGCAGCCCCTGTACCACCCCATGCCGGTCAGTCGTCAGGCTGTCATCCTCTATGTGGCTACCGCCGGACTGGTGGACGACGTGCCTCTGGACAAGGTGCGGCAGTTTGTACTGGATTTTGCCGATGAGATGGAGACCGAGCACGCCGACGTGGTGGAGGAAATTCAGTCCACCGGCAACCTGAGCGGCCCTGCGGTGGAAACCATCCGCGCCGCGCTGGAAGATGCCAAGAAGCGGAGGAGCGCCACATGGCAAGCATAAAAGAGATTCGCACCCACATCAAGAGTGTGGAACAGACCCTGAAGATTACCAACGCCATGTATCTGATCTCCTCCTCCAATCTGCGCAAGGCCCGCAAACAGCTGAGTGACGTGGAACCCTATTTCAACAAGATCAGCGATACCATTTCTGACATCCTCCACAACTCCCCGGAGATCACCCACCCTTTCTTCGACAAGCGGCCGGAGATCGCCCCGGAGCAGCGGAAGGCGGGCTATATCGTGGTCACCGGCGACAAGGGTCTGGCCGGCGCTTATAATCACAACATCCTCAAGCTGGCCGAGCAGCAGCTGGAGCAGGCGGCCAATCCCAGCCTCTTTGTGGTGGGCCAGGTGGGCCGCAGCTACTTTACCGAGCACGGTATTCCCATCGATGTGGAGTTTCTCTATACTGCCCAGAACCCCACCATGGCCCGGGCCCGGGACATGTCCGAGCTGATGCTGGACCTCTTTACAAAGGGACAACTGGATGAGGTCTATGTCCTTTTCACCAAGATGGTGACCTCCTTTCAGATGGAGCCCACCATCCACAAGCTTCTGCCCCTGGACCCCGACGCCTTTCCCAAGTATCAAAAGGGCCAGGATACCTATAACCGGGACGTGACCTATGTCCCCTCGGTGAAGGCGGTGATGGACCGCTTGGTCCCCGGATATGCGAAGGGAGAACTGTTCGGAGCGCTGGTGGAATCCTACTGCTCTGAGCAGAACGCCCGCATGACCGCCATGAAATCCTCCAGCGACAGCGCCCGGGAGATGCTGCGCAATCTCAATCTGTCCTTTAACCGGGCCCGTCAGGCCGCCATTACCCAGGAGATCACCGAGGTGGTGGGCGGCGCCCAGGCCGCGCTGTAAGCGCCTTTTCAACGTAAGTGTATGAACGCCCGAAAGGGGATTGCAATATGAACGAAAACAAAGGAACCATTGTACAGGTCATGGGACCTGTGGTAGATGTGGCCTTCACCAACGGCGTCCTGCCGGAAATCAAGGAAGCTCTGGAGGTAGAGCTGAACGGCAAGCGTCAGGTAATGGAAGTGGCCCAGCATGTGGGCGGCGACACGGTGCGCTGCATCATGCTCTCCCCCAGTGAGGGCCTGGGCCGTGGCATGGAGGTTACCGCTACCGGCGCTCCCATCTCCGTGCCCGTAGGCGACGGCGTTCTTGGACGCATGTTCAACGTCCTGGGCGATGCCATTGACGAAAAGGGGCCGGTGCAGGCCGCGGAGAAGTGGTCCATCCACCGTCAGCCCCCCGCATTTGAAAACCAGCGCCCGGTGGTGGACGTCTTTGAAACCGGCATCAAGGTCATCGACCTGCTGGCCCCCTACGCAAAGGGCGGCAAGATCGGCCTGTTCGGCGGCGCCGGCGTGGGCAAGACCGTGCTGATTCAGGAGCTCATCCACAACATTGCCACCGAGCACGGCGGCTACTCCATTTTCACCGGCGTAGGCGAGCGTACCCGTGAGGGCAACGACCTGTGGCGGGAGATGACTGAGTCTGGGGTCATTGACAAGACCGCCCTGGTCTTCGGTCAGATGAACGAGCCCCCGGGAGCCCGTATGCGGGTGGCTCTCACCGGCCTGACCATGGCCGAGTATTTCCGGGACCGGGAGAAGCAGAACGTGCTGCTCTTCATCGACAACATTTTCCGCTATGTCCAGGCCGGCTCCGAGGTGTCCGCCCTGATGGGGCGCATGCCCTCTGCCGTAGGCTATCAGCCCACCCTGGCCAATGAGATGGGCGCTTTGCAGGAGCGTATTACCTCCACCAAGGACGGGGCAATTACCTCCGTCCAAGCCGTCTATGTCCCCGCTGACGACCTGACCGACCCCGCCCCCGCCACCACCTTCGCCCACCTTGACGCCACCACCGTCCTCTCCCGTAAGATCGTGGAGCAGGGCATCTACCCCGCCGTAGACCCCCTGGAGTCCACCTCACGGATTCTGGAGCCTGAGGTGGTGGGAGAGCGCCACTACAAGATCGCCCGGGGGGTGCAGGAGCTGCTCCAGCGCTACCGGGAATTGCAGGATATCATCGCCATCCTGGGCATGGAGGAGCTGAGCGAGGATGACCGGAAGGCCGTGGAGCGGGCCCGCCGGGTGCAGCAGTTCTTCTCCCAGCCCTTCTCTGTGGCCGAGCAGTTCACCGGCCTGGAGGGGCGCTATGTGAAGCTGGAGGATACCCTCCGTTCCTTCGAGACCATCCTGGGCGGCGAGCTGGACAAGTACCCTGAGGCCGCCTTCAGCAATGTGGGCAATGTGGATGAGGTCATTGCCAAGGCTAAAAAAATGGGGGCGGTGTAAATGGCCGAGCCAAACACCTTTTATCTGGAGATCATTACCCCAGAGCGGCAATTTTACATCGGCCCCGCCGAGGCTATCATCTTTCCCGCTGTGGACGGAGAGATGGGGGTCTATCCCGGTCACGAGCCGGTGGTCACCGCCATTGAGCCCGGCCAGCTGCGCTATAAAACGCATGGCAAATGGGAACCTGCCGCTGTGGGCGCCGGTTTTGTCGAGGTCAAGCCAGACCATGTGGTCCTGTTGGCGGGCTTTGCCGAGCACCCCGAGGAGATCGACCGCAAGCGGGCGGAGGCCGCCAAGAAGCGGGCGGAGGAGCGCTTGCGTCAGAAGCAGAGCATCCACGAGTACTATCACTCCAAGGCCGCTCTCGCCAGAGCCATGGCCCGGCTGAAAACCCGCCGCTGAGCCTCTCTCTGCCGGAACAGGTACGCCATGTTTAATTTCGTCGTCCTCTCTTGGAACATCCGTTTGACATTTGCCGCAAGATATGGTATAATTTCATCAACAAGTTAGGTATTCACCCCTCTCTCTTGCGGAAAGGAGCTGTTCCTATGGCTAACCTGACCCGAAAACAGCAGCAGATTTATGATTTTATCCTGGATTTTACCGCCCAGCACGGATACCCTCCCTCTGTGCGGGAGATTGGCTCCGCCATGGGCCTGAAATCTCCTTCTACCGTTCACTTTCACATGAAGGGGCTGGAGGAAGCCGGCATGATTGTCAAGGCGGAGGGCAAGACCAGGGCCATCTCTCTGCCCGGCCTCCAACGCCGTACCGTGGCGGAAGAAGCGCAGCCTCGCGCCAATCAAATTCCCGTTGTGGGCAACGTAGCCGCCGGTTCCCCCATCCTGGCCCAGGAGTGCATTGAGGATTATCTCACCTTTGATACCCAGGGTCTGTCGGGAGAACATTTTGCTCTGCGTGTACGGGGCGAATCCATGTTGAACGCCGGAATTTTGCCTGATGACCTGGTGGTGGTTCACCGTCAGCAGGAGGTTCACAACGGAGACATCGTGGTGGCACTCTTTGAGGATGAGGCCACTGTCAAAACCTATCAGCTCAAAGACGGCCACGTTTGGCTCATGCCTGAAAATCCGGATTACTCCCCCATCGACGGCAGCAACGCGGAAATTATCGGCAAAGTAGTGGCGGTGATTCGTCGCTATTAAATATTTAGATAAAAAAACGCCTGTTCGGTCTGAACAGGCGTTTTTTTAGAATTGAAATATGATCCCAATGACGGCCGCAATAGCAATAAAAGCCACTGGATGAATTTTCTTCAACTTCTTGTTTTGCATAGCCAAAAAAATTGCCAGCGATAAGATGATGACAGGCCAGTGAACGGTAATTTCCTGTTCCCCCGTACCACTCACGGTCCAGAACACTGATATGGCCACCGATATGCCGGCCGAGGCAATTAACGCCGTTGACGCGGGGCGCAGGCCATAAAACACCGCGTCAACTGTCTTTGACTTGCGAAATTTCTGCAAAATTCCGGCAATAATTATGATGACCACGATGGAGGGGGCAATCAGTCCCAAGGTTGCCACAACGGCCCCTGGGATACCGAAAATAGAGTACCCCACATAAGTGGCCATATTTACCCCCATCGGGCCGGGGGTGGATTCTGACACAGCAATCATGGTGGAGAGCTCCGTATTGGTAAACCACCCTGTCTTTTCTCCCATACTTTGGAGAAACGGTACCGTAGCCAGACCTCCGCCTACTGCAAACAGCCCCACCTTGGCAAATTCATAAAACAGCCGCAGAAGAATCATTTCTCTTCTCCTCCCTTCGCCAGGCTGGACAGCCGCCGGGCCGTGTAGCCCACAATCCCGGCAATGATAATCAGCCCCGCGGGAGAAAGGATGACGCTAAGCACCATACCCAGCAGTGTGGACCCATCCAGATTGAACAGCCCGCTTACCCGAGCCAGGATGAGCACACCCGCAAAGACCCCCACCGTCAGCGCATCCTTCAAATTGGTCTTCCCCAGCTTCAGAGCACTGGCTGCAATCAGCGCCACCACCGCGGCATTGATTCCAACCAAGGCATGCTGTACCACCGGGTACTGGTCAAACTGGGTGAGGAACGCGGCAATGATTGTAATGATGACCACCGAGGGGAACACCACTCCCAGGGTGGCGATCACTCCTCCCAGGATTCCCTTATACTTAAAGCCAATAAAGGTGGCGGTATTCACCGCGATGATTCCCGGGGTACACTGGCCCACAGCATAATAATCGGTCAGTTCCTCATTGGTGGCCCAGCCCTTTTTCTCCACCACCTCCCGCTGGAGGATGGGGAGCATGGCATAGCCCCCGCCGAAGGTGCATGCCCCCATTTTGGCGAAGGTCAGAAACAAATCCAGATAGATATTCACCTTGGGTCCCTCTTACACATTGAACCGGAACAGGATGATATCCCCGTCCTGCACCACATAATCCTTTCCTTCCGAGCGGATCAGCCCTTTTTCTCTGGCCACGGCCATAGTGCCGCAGGCCATCAGGTCCTCATAGGACACGACTTCTGCCCGGATAAAGCCCCGCTCAAAATCAGAATGGATCTTGCCCGCAGCCTGGGGGGCCTTCGTGCCCTTTTTAATGGTCCAGGCCCGGCATTCATCCTCACCGGAAGTCAGGTAGGAGATCAGGCCCAGCAGGGTGTAGCTGGCCTTGACCAGCCGGTCCAGGCCGGACTCCGCCACCCCAAGATCGTCCAGAAACATCTTCTTCTCTTCCCCGTCCAGCTCGGCGATCTCCGCCTCCAGCTTGGCACATACGGGGATCACCTGGGCCCCCTGAGCGGCGGCCCGCTCCTCCACCTGCCGATAGTAGGCAACGGATTCCGGATCGGAAAAGCCCGCCTCATCCAAATTGGCGGCGTAGATGACCGGCTTCAGGGACAGCAGCTCACAGTCAGGATATTCCCCGGCAATGTCCGCCCCCTCGTAGGACCGGGCAGACTTTCCATCGTTGAGCCAGTCCCGCAGCCCCTCAAAGTCAGCCACCTCCTGGAGAAACTTCTTGTCCCCCTTAGCTGCCTTTTTGGCCTTTTCAATCCGCCGGTCCACCATTTCCAGATCGGCCATGACCAGCTCCAGATCGATGGTATCCATATCCCGAACCGGGTCGGTAGAGCCCTCCACATGGATCACATTGTCGTCGTCAAAACAGCGCACCACATGGACGATGGCATCTGTCATACGGATATTCCCCAAAAACTTGTTGCCCAGACCCTCGCCCCGGGAAGCCCCCTTTACCAAGCCGGCAATATCCACAAACTCAATCACCGCCGGCGTTGTCTTCTTGGGATGGTACATCTCACTGAGCTTGTCCAGGCGGTAGTCAGGGACTGCCACCATCCCCACGTTAGGATCGATCGTACAAAACGGATAGTTGGCGCTCTCCGCGCCCGCGTTGGTAATGGCATTAAACAGGGTGCTCTTCCCCACATTGGGCAGTCCCACGATACCTAATTTCACGGCAATTCCTCTTTCCGTTATCATTTTTCGCATTTGGCCCAAATATTATATCTGTTTTATCCTCCATATGCAAGAGGCAATGGAGGATAAATCCTCTTTCCCGGATACAAGCGGGCTTTCCTATAAAAAATTCCCGGCCGTTTTGCGACGGCCGGGAATTTTTGCTGCGATTGCTGCTATTTACTGAATAACAAGGTTGGTCCCCTCTAATGTCACCGTCTTTCCCAGCATCTCAAACAGCTGCGCGGGGGCCCAGGTAGTCCCGGGAGCAACAATATAGGGCGCCTTTCCATAAGACTGGGGAGCCGTCATTCCCACAGCGCCTTCTATCTTGGTTACGCCGTAAATGGAGGGGTTGCCAATATCCAGCCGCACCTGGAAGTCTTCACTCTCCACCGTCACCAGCGCGCTGTGTCCCTTGGGCGTGTAGGTAACCTGAAATCCCAGCACCTGAGCGACGGCTGCCACAGGCACCATGGCAGTGCCGTTTTCGTACCGGCCCACCATGTTGGGTACCTTTCCATCCAGTTCCATGGTCAGCTGAGCGCCTTCCTTCGGCTCGACCTTTACGGACTCGGTCTGTGTGCTCAGCGCGGGCAGGAGCATCAGATACTGGGCGTGTGTCTGGGCGGGATAGCTCTCCAAAATAGCCTGATGCCAGACCATAACCCGGTCGCCCACCTTCAAATCGTCCAAAGCAAGCTGCTCTTTGCTGTTGTACCGAGACAGTCCGGTTTCTTTGTCAACAGAAAGGTACAGTCCACCCTGGTCCGTCAAAATTTTCAGCGAGCCATCCGCCTGCTTCTCCAAACCCTCCACAACATGATAATGGGCGCAGCTGATATCCTGTGGGATGTTGCGCACAATGGCCAGTGCGGAAGATTGAGGCGGCTCGGAGGAAGCGGAAACAGGGCTGTGGAACACATAAATCCCCTCTCCCACTTTCAGGGTCGCAGGGTCAGAGACGGACTGATTCCCGCTGTCAATCCATACCACATCCTTGGACAGCATCATAACATAATCTCCGTATGCTTCTGATTCCATCACCAGACGGTTGATCGTCCCCTTCTCATCTTTCCCGATCTCAGCTACTTTCCCATAGTACAGTACACTGTGGGGCGCGACCTTATTTTCAGCAGAACTACTTGTCTGGGATTGCTTTGCCTCGGGAGCGGCATTGTCCGCTGCCATCGCCGGAACCGCCAGGGAGATGGACAAAACCGCAGCCAACACACCGGAAATCACGTTGCGTTTCATAATGAATCCTCCTAATACACAGTGGTATACGATTTCTTTCTTTGTATATCATAGACGAAGAGAGCAGAAAAAAGTTCCTTTCATCAGGAAACTTTTTCAATTTTTAATCCCCCAGCTCTTCAGGCAGAGGCCTGCGCCGGTGCTGTACCGGCCCCCACTCCGGCAGAGGCAGGCGCTGCATAGCGCCAAAGGCCCGCGCCTTCAAACCGGGATAGCGCCCCTGGAGCTCATAAATCAGCTCTTTGATCTCCTGGCGCTTGGTATTTCCGTTGGCCGGGCAGGGATTGTCCACCACAGGCAGCTCCAGCCGCTGTGCGGTATGGCGAATCAGATTTTCTCCACAGTAGAGCATGGGGCGAATCTGGGTGATCCCTGTGCGGTCCAGATAGGTCACAGGCTGAAAACAGGACAGCCTTCCTTCAAAAATCAAGGACATAAACAGCGTCTCCACCGCATCGTCATAGTGGTGTCCCAGCGCAATCTTTGTAATCCCCTTCTCCTGGAGGGCCCCATGGAGGGCTCCTCTCCGCATTTTTGCGCACATGGAGCAGGGATTCTTCTCCTTACGCAGGTCAAAAATTACGTGGTGAATTTCACTGTTTATAATGGTATAAGGGACATTCAGCTCCCGACAAAACTCCCGGACGGGGGAAAAATCCATCCCCGGGCGGCCATCGGCGTGGCCCATATCCAGGGTCAGGGCCTCCACCTCAAAGGGAACGGGGTAAAATTCCCGCAGTTTGGCCAGGGCACACAGCAGCATCAGGGAATCTTTTCCCCCGGAAACTCCTACCGCCACCCGGTCACCAGGGTGTATCATATCGTAATCTTCCACACAGCGGCGCACCAGGGAAAGTATCTTGTTCATGGTTTGGCTCCTTTAAAAAGTTCAGAACGGGCGGGAAAACCGCCGCTTTTGGTAATAATCCGGCTTACTTTTCTCAAGTAAAAACAAAAATCGAAAGCGAGATTTCAAGAGTATTTTCGAGATTTCAGAAGAAAACAAGAGATAATACGGAATCAATCATTTTTTCTCGAAAAAACCGTTGACACCCGGTTACCTCCGTACTATAATACAAAACGCTCCGCTTGTACAGTGCTGGAGCAAATGTTTTTTATCATTGACCAAATGGTTGAGATATTGAGGAAAATGGAGGTTTCACCTATGTCCACTTTTATGGCTAACAAGGGGAACATCACGCGCACCTGGTATGTACTGGATGCCGCCGGGAAGCCCCTGGGCAAGACCGCCGCTCTGGCCGCGGACCTGCTGCGCGGCAAGCGGAAGCCCGAGTTCACTCCCAACGCTGACTGCGGCGATTTTGTCATCGTCATCAATGCCGAGAAGGCTGTCCTGACCGGCAAGAAGCTGGATCAGAAGTACTATCGTCACCACTCCGGTTGGGTCGGCGGCTTGAAGGAAGTCAAGTACCGCACCCTGATGCAGACCAAGCCCGAGCTGGCCATGAAGCTGGCCATCCGCGGCATGCTGCCCAAGAACACCATCGCCAAGGACTCCCTGACTCGTCTGCACATCTATCGCGGCAGCGAGCACAACCATGCCGCCCAGAAGCCCCAGGTCTGGGACGCCGAGTAAGAGGAGGATTTGAATCATGTATAAGAGCAAGAAGCCTTATTTCTATGGGACCGGCCGCCGGAAGTCCTCCGTGGCCCGCGTTCACCTGTTCCAGAACGGCACTGGCGCCATCACCATCAACGGCCGTGATATCGATGATTACTTCGGCCTGGAGACCTTGAAGCTGATCGTGCGTCAGCCCCTGGTCACCACCGAGCAGATGGGTAAGGTAGACATCGTCGCCACCGTCACCGGCGGCGGTGTGACCGGCCAGGCCGGCGCCATCCGCCACGGCATCGCCCGTGCCCTGCTGCTGGCCAACGAGGAGTACCGCCCCGCTTTGAAGGCCGCTGGGTTCCTGACCCGCGATCCTCGTATGAAGGAGCGTAAGAAGTACGGCCTCAAGGCTGCCCGTCGCGCTCCCCAGTTCAGCAAGCGCTGATCTTACCAATTGCTTTTTCAAGGTGCTGTCCGTCTGGACGGCACCTTTTTTATTGCTTTACCCTTGTGACGGGTCAGATTCCATAGTATACTGATGCCAGCAGAAGCCTATTTTCCAATTTCAATATCTAGAAAGAAAGGTGAGATGAATCCATGAAGTATACCATTAAAGGCGAACCCACTCCGGTGGTAATCTGCGAGCTGGCAAACGGCGAGAGCATGATCACAGAGAGCGGCTCCATGGTATGGATGAGTCCCAACATGGAGATGGAAACCTCTGCCGGGGGCTTGGGAAAAGCCTTTGGCCGTCTGTTTTCCGGCGAAAATATATTTCAGAACATCTACACCGCCCGGGGAGGCCCGGGAATGATCGCCTTTGCTTCCAGCTTTCCCGGCGCCATTCGCGCCGTCCCCATCACTCCCGACCGGCCGCTGATTGTACAAAAATCTGCCTTCCTTGCATCCGAAAGCGGCGTGGAGCTGTCTGTGTTCTTCCAGAAAAAAATTGGGGCAGGCTTCTTTGGCGGTGAGGGCTTTATTATGCAGAAGCTCTCCGGCCACGGCATGGCCTTTTTGGAGATTGACGGCTACGGGGAGGAGTACACCCTGGCTCCGGGACAGCAGATGGTAGTGGACACAGGCAATCTGGCCGTGATGGACGCCACCTGCTCCCTGGACATCCGTGCGGTGAAAGGCGTAAAGAACATGCTCTTCGGCGGAGAAGGCGTCTTTCATACCGTCGTCACCGGCCCGGGCCGCATCCTCCTTCAGACTATGCCCATCAGTGCGCTGGCTGGGGCCATAGCCTCCGTTCTGCCCAATAAGAACTGATCGAGCCCTATGTTTCACGGGAGGGACAGGATTTTTCCTGTCCCTCCCGTGGTCTCTGTGAATAAATTGTAAACTGTACACCTTTCCCTTGACTTTTCTTTCCTCCGTGTTAAAATAATCAGCACGTTAATCATTAACATGTTAATTATTTTGGAAGGAGGATCTGACATGCTCTCATCCGTTCAGGAGTTGGAGATGCTGTCCCGGCAAATTAACCAGGCCCATCGCTCTGCCGTACAAGCCGAGCTGAACGCAGTCGGCCTGGGAGAAGTGGGGCACCCCATGCTTCTGACCATTTTACACAGTTCCGGCGCGGATGACCCGGATTGTCAATGCCATGCTCAGCGAGACTTGGCGCAGCTGCTGCACATTTCGTCGGCGGCAGTTGCGACTTCTCTCAAATCCTTGGAAAAAGGGGGATATATCCGTCGGGAACCGGACAAGGATGCCCGGAAAAACCGCGTAATTCTGACCCAGAAAGGAATGGATGCGGTAACCGGGTGTAAAAACGCATTTGCCAGAGTGTCTCAGCGTATGCTCAGCGGCTTTTCTCAGGAGGAACGGGAGCAGCTGCTCTCCTTCCGGCGCAGAATGCTGAACAATCTGCGGGATACTCCCCCCAATCATTCTTAGTAAAGGAGGAATTTTAAGTTGCTTTCCCTCTTTCTGACCCACCTTCAGGGATATAAGCGGGACGCCATTAAGTCTCCGATCTTCATTACCCTGGAAGTCATTTGTGAACTTATTCTCCCCCTGGTTATGGCGGAGATTGTGGACGTGGCCATTCCCGCCGGGGATTTGGGCTACATCTGCAAAATGGGCGGGCTGATGTTGGTTCTTTCTCTGATCGCCATGGCCTGCGGCGTGCTATCCGCCAAATATTCCACCTTCGCCAGCCAGGGCTTTGGCGCCAATCTTCGCCAGTGCTTGTTTGACAAGGTTCAGGAGTTCTCTTTTTCCGATATCGACCGATTTTCTTCCGCATCTCTCATTACCCGGATGACAAATGACATCAATGCCATGACCATGATGCTGAACATGGGACTTCGTATGTTGGTCCGGGCTCCGGTTATGCTCATTGCCGCCCTGGCCATCAGCATCTCCATCAATTCCCGGCTGGCCATCGTCCTGTTTATCGTCATCCCGCTGATGATGCTGGCCATCGGTATCCTGATGAAGATCTGTACCCGTCTGTTTGAGGTCATGCAGAAAAAAATCGACGGGCTGAACAACACCCTTCAGGAAAACCTGATCGCCATCCGGGTGGTCAAAGCCTTTGTCCGGGAAAACCATGAGCGGGAGAAATTCAAAAAGTCCAATGACGAACTTATGCAGGCCGCTCTCAACGTCGGACTCAAGGTCATCGCCATCATGCCCATCATGATGCTGGCCATGAACGGCGCCACCGTGGCGGTGCTGTACCTGGGCGGCAAAATGGTTATGGCAGAGGGCTTCCTGCTGGGCGACTTACAGGCTTTCATCAACTATATTTTCCAGATTCTCATGAGTGTGATGATGGTGGCCATGGCTCTGCTCCAGCTTACCCGTGCCCAGGCCTGCGCCCACCGCATCAATGAGGTGCTCAGCACCGAGCCTTCTGTGGAAGACAAACCGGAAGGTGAAATTTACCATGTGGCCGCTCCGGACGGTACCAACGCCAACCAGGACCACATTCTTCCTCAGCCCAAAGGGCAGGTGGAATTCCGGAATGTCTCCTTTAAATATGTGGCCACCGGAACAGGAGACGATGTGCTCTCCAACATCAGCTTTACCGTCAAACCCGGCCAGTTTGTAGCCATTGTAGGCGGAACCGGCACCGGCAAATCCTCACTGGTCAACCTCATTCCACGATTCTATGACGTAACCGGCGGAGCGGTGCTGGTAGACGGAGTGGATGTGCGGGACTACCCCTTGGAGGAGCTGCGCGCCCGCATCGGAATGGTCCTCCAGACCAACGTACTCTTTACCGGCACCATCCGGGAAAACCTCCTCTGGGGCCGGCCCGACGCCACCGAGGAGGAAATCATTCAAGCCGCCAAGGACGCCCAGGCCTATGACTTTATCATGTCGTTCCCGGACGGATTTGACACCGTACTGACCCAGGGCGGCACCAATGTGTCCGGCGGCCAAAAGCAGCGGCTTTGTATCGCCCGCGCCATGCTGCGTAAACCCGCCATTCTGATTCTGGATGACTCCACCTCCGCTGTGGATTCGGCCACAGAGGCGGCCATTCGGGAGTCTTTCCGGAAAAATCTGAAGGGCACCACTGTCATCATCATCGCCCAGCGCATCTCCTCGGTGCAGTACGCCGACGAGATCCTTATCCTGGACGACGACCATATTGCCGGTCAGGGCACACATGAGGAACTGCTCAAGAGCAATGCCATCTATCAGGAAATCTATCAATCTCAGCAAGAGGGGGTGGGTGAATAATGCCAGGACCTAACCGCGGCGCCCCAAGAGGGGGCTACGCCAAACCCAAAAATATGGTGAAAACCGCCCGCCGTCTGGTGGGCTACCTCACCCGGAGCAAACTGCCCCTGCTGGCAGTGCTGCTGTTTCTCATTTTGTCCGTAGGCAGCAATCTGGGCGGCTCGTATATGATGCGTGGGATTATCAACCGCTTCATCTGGTCCGGCTGCACCGACTTTGCCGGGCTGGCCTTCGCCATTCTTAAGCTGGTCTGCATTTATCTGGTAGGCTGTGTGGCAACCTACTGCCAGTCCGCTCTGATGGTCCGGCTGGCCCAGCGGGGCGTCAACCGCCTGCGCAAGGACCTGTTTGACCGTCTCCAGTCCCTGCCTCTAAGCTACTTTGACAAGCATCCCCACGGGGAACTGATGAGCCGCTTCACCAACGACGCGGACAACGTGCAGATGGCCCTGGAGCAGAGCGTGGTTTCCCTGTGCTCCAGCGTGCTGATGTTCGTGGGCCTGGTTCTGCTTATGCTGGTTATCAACTGGAAGCTGTTTCTTGTCACCGCCCTGCTGCTGGCTCTCACCATCTTCCTGTTCAAACGTTTGGGGGGGAGCAGCCGCAGGTTCTATCAAAAACAGCAGGCCGCCCTGGGCGATGTGAACGGCGAAATTCAAGAGGTCATAGAAGGTCTGAAGGTCGTCAAGGCCTTTACTCATGAGGAACAGACCAAGGAGAAATTCCGCAAGCTCAATACTGCCTATCGGGATGCCGCTCAAAAGGCCAATTTCTATTCCATTATGATCATGCCCGTCTCGGGCAACCTGATGAACATCAGCTACGCCCTTACCGCGGCCTTCGGCGGGCTGTTGTCCGTCCTTCAGGGCTTTGACCTGGGCGGTCTGGTGGTCTACCTCAATTATTCCAAGCAGGTAGGCCAGCCTATGAACCAGATCTCTCAGCAGATGACCACTCTCTTGTCCGCCTTGGCAGGCGCTGAGCGGATTTTCGAAGTGATGGACACCCAGCCCGAGGTAGATGAGGGAACGGTCACTTTGGTGGAGGTAGAGAAGGATGCCAACGGTACTCTGTCTCCTCACACCGGCGCAGGCCGCACCCATATCTGGGCCTGGAAGACCCCCCGTCAGAGCGGGATGGCCCTGGTTCCCGTGCTGGCAGATGAAGATGCCCTTACGGAGTTGGGCCAGGCGGTTCGTGAAAAGGATGGCCTCAAACTCCTGCCCCCCAGCGTAGACTCCGAGGAAGGCATCTGGGTCAAGGTAGCCCCCGGCGGAAGCCTGACTGAAGTGACAGATCTGTCCACCCTGTCCGGCCACGGCTGGGCCTGGAAGTATCCTGACCAGACGGGAAAAACCACCCTTCACCTGATCCGGGGCACGGTGCGCAATGTGCCCGGGGAGGACTACTACCTCACCGAGCTCAAGGGAGCCGTACGCTTTAACCATGTGGACTTCTCCTATGTGCCGGGCAAACGGATTTTGAAGGATGTATCCGTCTACGCCAACCCAGGGCAGAAGATCGCCTTTGTAGGCTCTACCGGCGCGGGCAAGACTACCATCACCAACCTCATCAACCGCTTCTACGAAATTGAGGGCGGCCTGATCACCTACGACGGCATCGATGTGCGCTCCATCCGCAAGGACGATCTGCGCCGGTCCCTGGGCGCCGTCCTTCAGGACACCCACCTCTTTACCGGCACCATCATGGACAACATCCGCTACGGCCGTCTGGACGCCACCGACGAGGAGTGCATCGCCGCTGCTAAGAGCGCCAACGCCCACTCCTTTATCCGTCGCCTCCCCGAGGGGTACCAGACTATGGTCACCGGGGACGGGGCCAACCTCTCCCAGGGTCAGCGCCAGCTGCTGGCCATCGCCCGGGCCGCCGTAGCAGACCCGCCGGTGATGATCCTGGACGAGGCCACCTCCTCCATTGACACCCGCACCGAAGCCCTGATCCAGAAGGGCATGGACACCCTCATGGAGGGGCGGACTGTGTTCGTCATTGCCCACCGGCTCTCCACTGTGCGAAATTCCAACTGCATTGTGGTCATTGAGCACGGGCAGATCGAGGAAAAGGGCGACCATGAGGAACTGCTGGAAAAGAAGGGACGGTACTACCGGCTCTATACCGGACAGTTCCAGCTTTCCTGATTTCGCCGCCTGCGGACGCGAACTTTTCGTGGCTTACAAAGAATGTGCCCCCGTCTCATGGGACGGGGGCACATTTTGTCTTCCGATCAGTATACATACATTGGAACCAAAAACAGCCAGGGCGCAGTGACAACGGCCATGGTGAGAGCCACAATGTGCTTCTCCCGCCCGGTGAGCAGCTGACACTTCTTCATGGCCCTTTTATCGAAGAAGTAGATGCACACCCCAGCCAGAGCGATCCCCGCCAGGGTCCACAAAAGAGCCGCCGGGTGGCGGAAGGGGTTTGCGATCATGGCCGTGCTGACGTCATAGCTCCAGGGCGCGTCGGAAAGCAGCGAAGGAAGAAAGGCCGATGGAAACAGGAAAATCACCCCGATGAAGTCGGCCGCAAAGCCCAGCAGCCAGAACTTCCACCACAGCTTTTTCACCACCGCTCTCTTGTTTTGGTGCTTCAGCGCCGCCAGTGCGGCGGTAAGCACCAGACAGTCCACCAGCAGGTTGGCAGGGACTACGATGACAAACAGCTGGGGAAAGAGCCATAAAATCCAGATGGGCAATATCACATTGTAAAGGCGCACTTCTCGTTTCATGGTTTCTCCTCCTTGTCACGCTCCTTCGGAACGAGCACCCCCAGCACTGCCCCGATGCCCAGCCCCACCAGGACCGGGACGCAGAACAGCCCGATATACCAATAATCGGGAAAAGCCAGAAAGGAGTGCCTGTCAAAATAATAGGTCTCCGGCAAAGGCAGCCTCCCCACTATTCCCAAAAAGCACACCAGCCCCACAGCCAGGGCCAGAACAGCCGGGGCCCGCTTCACCCGGCTGGGCAGGGGAAACCAGGTAAGAAAAAACTGTACCAGGGCAGAAATGGCAGGGACGACCAGGAAAAATGTCACGCTTTCCATGGGGAAACCTCCTCTCAGGGTGTTTTACCTTCCTTTCTCCGCCGCCACAGCCATCCGGCCAGGTTGCCCAGCACACCGGGGATGACTGACATCAGGCAGTAGATGGGCGGTGTGGAAAAGTTGCGCACCAGCCACCAGGTCATGGGCAGGCAGCAGATAAGACAGGCCGCGGGGTACAGGGGACACAACCCCCGGCGCTTGCCCAGGGACAGCCCCACGCAGACGCTCACCACCGGCAGCACCAGAAGGGGGTAGTACACGCCGGAGAGGGCGGGGAAACCATTCCCCAGCAGGTACTCCGGCACCCGAAGGGTCAGCGGGACGCCCAGGCACATGAGCAGCACCAGAGGCAGGTAGGGCAGAGTCTCCCGCCACTTCAGAGGGGTAGGGCCGGGGTCCAGCCCCAGCAGTTCCCGCAGCTCCACCACTTCCAGATACCATCCCGTCCACCGGCCCAGCCAGATGAGCAGATACAGCAGAGCCAGCAGGCCGCCGTAAAGGAGGGCCACCCCCCAGTCTGCCCACCGGCAGACCAGAACCAGCAGCAGAAAAGCCCCTTCTGTGGCCAGAAAATGGAGCATAGAGCGCTTCGCCAGGGTCCTTCTGTCCTCGGCAAAGGGAAGGGTGGCCACCGCCGCCACTCCGCCCAGCAGAGCCCCCAACAGGCTTTGAACGACTGCCGCGACCTCCGCCGAGCCGAAGGCGGACGCCATGCCGGAAAATACCATCAGGAAGGAAATGCTGAAGGCGCCCACCGGCTTTCCCTCCCCAATGCCGATCCAGGAGCCCCACCCAAAGCAGACCACCAGGGGGGCCAGCACCGCCCCCAGCAGCCCGCCGACCAGAATACGGATGGGAAATGTCCGTTTTTCTTGCCTCATTGGTTGGCCCTCCTCCCCGCCTTTAATGTCTCTTTGATCTTCTTCACATACCGTCGGGACACATAGGCATATACCGTTCCCTCCAGGGTCATGCGGATGGTACCGCTGAAGGACAGGTCCACCGCCGTCACCTTGTCCAGGTTGATGATCTCCCCATTGGAAATGCGCACAAACCGACTTTGGTCCAGCTGCTCCTCCAGTTCATAGAGCCGTAGGGAAATCGCAAAGGTTTCCGTCTCCGTCTGGGCTGAGACCCCCTTCCCATCCGTGTAGAAGCGGAGAAAAGCCTCTTGAGGCAGCAGCAGCCGCTCCTCCCCCCGGCGTACCGGAACGGGAGCCAGACGCAGTTGCAGCAGCTGCCGCGCCAAACGGCGCACCTCCTCAGTCTCCTCCCCGGCCAGAATCACCACCTTGGGCTCCTTCCTGCCCTCTTCCAGTCTGACTTCCACTTCCACGGCCCGCTCCCCCCCTTCCCCCTCAGTATAACCGCCCGGCTTCTCCGCTGTCTATCCCTTTTGGATAGTCGGTCGCTTTTCCCGGACAGTCGGCGCTTTTTTCGTTGACAGGCAAGCTGTTCTGGGCTAAAATAACACAGTACGTTCCCCAAGCATATCATTTGCGTCCGTAGCTCAGCAGGATAGAGCGTCCGCCTCCTAAGCGGCAGATTGTTCGATTCCTTCGAGCAATGAAAATTGCATAAATCTTAAAAATGTCTCAGTAGCTCAGTTGGATAGAGCACACGCCTCCTAAGCGTGGGGTCGGAGGTTCAAATCCTCTCTGGG